>JARVGK010000059.1 GCA_029762535.1 Thermoplasmatota archaeon | reverse complement strand
TAAACTGCCGTATCGAGGTCGAAGAAACCTCTCTCAGAAACCTGGTTGATGCGACAATTGCGGCTGAACACGAGATCATCGAACAAACCTCTGTAACCCTCGATATCATCAAATGGCATCAGAAAATATCTATATGGTTCCCAACGCCACCAACTGGTGGTGTTCAACCACTGTGCCGATCCAACGTGAATTCTCGTATCAATGCCGGAGATCACGGGACCGCTACCGCCCAAATTAGATGTGCCATCGACATAATTTCCATTAAGATGCAGCTGAACGTTATTTCTGAAGTCGGTGTAACCATACACTTCGATCCATTCCGAATCATCATATGGCGATCCGAACACAGCAAAATTGGATTGACCGAAACCCTGAAGATAGTTGATCTCAAAATAGACCTGGCTATTGGAAGGTGAATACCAGAACGCCCAGGTAAAACCACATATATTGCTGTCCTGGGCAACGGAGGTGGTCTTTCCGATGATGAATGTAAAATCGGGACAATCATTATCGGGTTTGAACTTGAATCCGATACCCATGCCTACATCTTCCTGATTGAATTCTATCGAATCCTCAATTATGAACGAATCTTGTTCAAAAAAATGCTTATTGAAATCCAGACAATGCCCCCATCTCTCATCCCATCCCCATTCGGGCGCGTATTCTACATTATTGAGTGTTATGGTCCTGTCATAGTTCGACTGATCGTGAGCGAGATAACCGGCTCCCTCATCGAAATCATACTTTCCGATAATCTCACTGATACCATAATAATCATTAGGAACACTTTTAGGATGCGTTGAAAAATAAATATAATCTATTATTCCATAATATTGACTATATTTTCTGTGATCGGATATTATCGAATATGTATGAGGATTGTTGTTTGTATTTTTTATCCATGCATATGATGATGGATCAGCACCAATTCTGATATTCTCATTATTATCAAAACTAATTCCCCCCATTTCCACTGCCCAATAAAATTCATCCTCACATATACCATTTATATACATCCTATACATATAACCACCAAAGGAATAATGGTTCCATACCATTTGACAAGTAATAGTTATCCTATGCCAAAAAAATGGCTCTAAATAAGAATCGGATAATAATTGTATTATGAAAGGTTTTTCCCCGAAAAACCAGTATCTAGTTTGATAAAATCTAAACTCAACAATTCCTGGATTTGAGTAATTGAAACCTAATTGATAACTGCCATCATTTATATGAGAAATATGTGTAATATTGGATGTCAAACTACTAATAATAACATTACTGACACTAGAATCTTCGATTATTTGATTCTGAGGGTCATTGATATATTGACTAATCTCATCATAACAAGTTAAATATGAATATGGAAAGATGTAAGTATCTAAATACAAAGTAGTGAAGTAATTAATGGATGGAGAAGATTCGACTTCAACATACCTGTAACCACCGCTTGGCCTTGTAATCATTCCGGTTGTAGTGCTTCCGCTAGAATAGTAATCTTCAAACTTCAACCCCCTTCCGTACAAACTGTTTCCAGTTCTCTGTGGGAACTTCCAGGGATTTCCATCCGGCAATGTACCCTTAAAAAGGCCATGGTTATTGTTTTCAGAAAGGTCATATACAGTATTTCCAAATTGTTCATCAAAGCTCCAATATGCTTTTAGAAACGAATTTGAATCCTCATATATAAGATCGAATTGGTTACTTTCATTAAGATCAATTATCGTTACCAAAGGGAGTGATAACATTATGATACATATAAACACGACCAATATGATTCTTCCCATATTATCCACCTATTATGATAATGTTATAAGACATATATAAAATCATTTTACACCAGATATATATTATATTATATTATATAATTACATAGTTACTACACAATAATAAAGATAATATATAATAAATTTTGCATACAATATGGTTCCTGATTAGTAAGGATCATTACTTTCCATTAACGCCCGGTATTAATACAGGTTCGATATTACCAGCCCTGAATGAGCCTCCTCATCGGGCAGATCGCTGCATTGGCCACATCTCTCCTCTGGGCCACTTCATCTTCACTTTTCACTCTCGGAGGTAGAAGGCAGAACCCATACATCACGAACAGGGTCAGGCTTCTTGGGGCCACGCTCCTCCTCCTCGTCACCCATCTCCTCTTCCTCGGCATCTGGATCCCCACAGAGTCCCTCTACGTATGGCTCCTCCTGGGGCTTTCCGGGATCATAGGCCTCGCCCTCGGCGACGGGATGCTGTTCCTCGCTTACGTGAGGATCGGGCCGCGAGTGTCCATGCTCTTGATGTCCATGGTCCCGATCGTCACCACCGCTGTCGCATGGGTTTTTTTCGCCGAGAGGCTGAGCCTCGAGAAAATGGCGGCGATATTGATCGTCATCGGAGGGATCTCGATGGTGGTCCTGGAGAGGAGGAAGGGGCCGAGCATCTTCAAGGTCACGCTCGTCGGGATACTTTTCGGGATCGGTGCGATGCTAGGACAGGCGATAGGGCTGCTCATCGCCAAGGAGGCGATGGAGAACATGTTGTCCGCGAACGCTCCCCTGAGCGCTACGCTGTTGAGGATGATCTGGGGGACCGCGGCCATTTGGTTGGCTTCCATCGGAGGGGGCAAGATCAGGCGAACGGTCGGATCGCTCAAGGACGTCAAGTTCATGAGGTTCATAGTGCTTGCCATGATCTTCGGACCATATCTCGGGATCTGGGCATCTTACATCGCCATCGACAACGCCCCCGTAGGGATCGCGTCCACATTGATGGCGCTCCCGCCCCTGTTCATGATCCCGATCTCGAGGATCGTCTTCAAGGAGAGCATAACGATCCCGTCGGTCGTGGGAACGGTCATAACCCTGTTTGGGGTCGCGATCATATTCCTCGAACCGGTCAAGTATCTGTTCGGATGACATGTAGGAACACGATACTACGTATCAATATCCTACCTTTAATTGACCGGGTTGAAGAACTGGGATCGCTGGAGAAAGCCCATTCAAGGAAGGGGTTCAGCTTCATCGTCATCTATGGCAGGAGAAGAGTGGGAAAAACGTATCTTCTTAAGCGCTTCCTCTCCGATAAGGATGGCTTCTACTTCCTCTGTGACAAAGCTGGAACCGGTCGAAATACCTTGCGATTGAGGAAACATATGGCCCATTACCTGGACGAGCCAGAGATCGCTTCGGAGGATATTGAGGATCTATTCATCAATTTGAATAAGAAGGTCCAGGGAAGGATCGTGATCGTCCTGGATGAGTTCAGTTATCTTGTCGAAAAGGATGATTCGATCCCATCGGTGTTCCAGCGGATCATCGACGAGGTCATCTCGGATTCGCAGATGATGTTGATACTATGTGGGTCAAGCATCAGCATGATGGAGGAAGGGGTGCTTTCCAAAAAATCTCCCCTCTATGGAAGAAGGACTGGGAAGATGCGTGTTGACCCCATCCCTTTTCCTTACCTAAGAGAGTTTCTTCCTGAATACGATCAGAGGACTCTGGTGGAGACCCAAGCTGTCTTCGGATCAGTGCCATACTATCTCAGGACGATCGATCCAGCCAGATCGTTGGAGGAAAACATTATAGAGGTGGTGATGTCCAAGGATGGCAACCTCTACGAGGAGACCGATCTGCTCTTGAAAACGGAGATGAGGGAGCCGGATGTCTACAAGGCCATAGTGGGATCCATTGCCGAGGGCAATACGCGTCTCGTGGATATATCGAACGCTACAGGAATAGCCAAGAACGATCTTCCCAAGTACACGGGTAAGCTGATGAGCTTGGGCATTTTGGATAAGGAATATTCCGTGATCGACAACAAAAAGGCGCGTCCCCTGTACAGGATCGATGACAACCTCTTCAACTTCTGGTTCACTTTCTGCGAAGCGCTCAAATCGGACCTGGAGATCGGATATCTCGATGCTCCTGTTGAAAACTTCCATCAGAGGTTCCAGACATACGTCGATGGGAGGTTCGAATCCCTGATCAGGAATGAGTTGATGAGGAAGGGCCTTCCATTTTCACCTTCAAAGATAGGAAGGTTCTGGTTCAAAGAGAACGAGATCGATGCGGTCGCGATCGATCAATCGAGGAAGAGGGCCGCTTTCATAGAGATCAAATGGTCCGATGTGGATCCCGGAAGGGAATTGAAGGCTCTGGACAAGAAGATCGAGACCTTTCCATGGACCTTCAAGGAATATTACCTATCATAATAGCAAGGGAATTGACCAGGGATCATCCCGGATGTTACGATCTTAGATCACTACTTTGAGCTTTCAAAGAGAATACTCCTCCAATTCCACGGAGATCTCACGCGTATTCTCCAACTAAGAGGATTTGAGATAGCTTTGGATAACTGCTTTGCCCTAACAGCTTTAGAAAAATGTGGTCCGGATCTTTATATTAATAATCAATAAACACAGAATATACGGATATCGCAAATTATGTTATATGATACAAATATAATGGCGAACCTGATCATGGACCCCTTTTTTACGATCATAGTTTAATAATATTTAAAAGATACAATAAATCAAGGTCTGAACGAGAATTTATCATAGTATCTGAATAATCCAAATTATTTTTTTCAATGGATATTATCGAATACGAAGTATTAATTCGATTATTTCCAAAGAGAATACAAGCTCTTTTTTTACTGTTAACATTAGATTAATGCCAATAATTTGGACATTATACAACTCATGAGATAGTAAACTTATTATTCTAGTCCATCCTTTAATCCATACATGAGATCGGGTTTGTGGTTGGCATTCTCGATAATTATCATGACTCTTTCGGCCAACTTTCAAATAGATCCGGGAGCGGATCGCGTTGAAGGAGCAACTTTTCCGATCAATGATAGCATTTTTACGGC
>JARVGK010000058.1 GCA_029762535.1 Thermoplasmatota archaeon | reverse complement strand
CCTTGTTCCTTTGAACGCATCGGACAATATCGGCATATTCGAACTTAGGACCAATGGTTCTTCGCTTATCGTGACGGGTCATAATCTGAGCGGAGCCATGTCCCGTGAGGGGATCTATCATGTTGAGGTGGAGGCATATGATGAGGCTATGAACCGTGCGAATACCACCTTTGTGATCGAGGTCTATGATCCGTTCCCTTACGGTCTTGTCAGGACCGCAATAATATCATCTGTGTTATTGTTGTTATTGGTTGCGGTGTCCATTTTGGTATGGAGGATCAGGCGAAAAAATACCGATGGGAAGGCAATGGATCCGTGATATCACCTGATCCCTGTGAAACGTTAATGATGTGAATAATTAAAAATCGATGATCCTCCTCATAGCGTGGAGGAGGGGATCCGATCCGGGATCCTCCGCTGAAGAATGATCTGATCATGAAGAGGAAGAGGATCAATCCCAGAACCTTCGGTTCCTTGCGTATTTGATCTCGTCGGAGAAGATCCTCCTTACAAGCTCCTCGTCGCTCGAATACGGGATCTCCAATATCCTCCCCGCGGTCTTTGGACCCACTCCCCTTGCGGCCATGCACATGACCGCCCTGTATCCATAGGTGGCGAAGAGCTGCGACGCCATCACCGCCGCCTTGAAGCGCTTCGTATCCTCCTCCCCTAGCTTCTTCTTGGCAAGCCCCGCTTGGACCGCCTTCTGAGTCTGGAGATCCCCCGCGGGGATCGGGGAGAGCATCATCGATCCGCACCTGTAGCAGCCCACGATCTCCCTTGCCCTCACCGCCGTCGCCCTCAAGGCGGATCCACAGCTCATGCAGGTCAGCTTCACGGCGCTCGTCATCAGGCGGTCCTTGACCGTCCCTATTATCTCCATCCCGGCGGATCCAGGGCTTATGAACTCGTTCCTGACGGCGATCCCCGCCATCGACATCGGGGAGATCCCCTGATCCACGATCTCGATCCTGCCGTCGGCCATATCGTTCAAGATCCTCGCCGCATTTGGAAGATCGAACCTCTCGTGCATGATCTTCGCCAGCGCCTCCTCCATGATGAGGGAGTCCCTCCATCTGGCGAGCATCCTCCTCAGCGGGAACGATTTCGGATCGGTGTCCGCTGCTATAACTCCCATCTTCTTGGCCACATGCAGCATCTCCCATCTCAGAAGAGGCGAGTTCTTGATGAGGACCGGGAGCATTCCCTTGAGATCCTTGGCCGGGGCGTTCGCTATAGCCCATCTCATGTCGGCGGGCTTGATCCTCACATCCCCCTGCATTATGATACGATAGGGATCCGAGGACACGATGATGGTCCCTCCGAATCTGCCCATCAGCATGGCAGCCAGGGTCCTTCCGATGGTGTCATTGACCCTGGTACCGCCGCACACTCCCATCATGAAGCCCTCGTTCCCGTACTCGAGCGTGACCCTGCCATAGGTCGGAACAGAGAACCCGGAATCCTTCTGCTCCCTGAGCTGGGAGATCACCGCCTCCTTCGCCTCGGAGGTCAGCTTCAACGACCTCAGCGAACCCGGCTCCTTACCGCCGTCGAGCCATCCTTCTATATCGGTCCTTATCTTCCCGACCTCTCTTGCGACCTCCCAGGGGACGGGTATGTCCGATCCGGACCAGGCCGGGACGGGGCCCAGGTCGGGGACCGGCTCGACCAGCACCTCCTCGTCCTTGATATCGACCACCCTCCAGGTCTGCCCTTTCACTATGAAGTTCGAATAGGGCTCAAGGTTGGAGAGCACGAAATCCATATCCAGGCTGCCGATGATCCTCCTGTTGGAGAGGTCCCTTATCAGCATCACCCTCTCATCGGGGATCATGGAGATGTTGGAGAGGAAATATTTCCTGGACCTGCTCCCGCCCTTGAAAGCGTGTTCCTCCTCGTTCCAGAAGACCAGGGCGCTATCGTGAAGGAACTTCAGGACCTGAAGGTATCTCTCTCTCGACAGCGACGAGAACGTGTACGTCGATCGCAGCACCTCGTAGAACTCGTCGATCCCCACGGCCTTGTCCGCGGTCGCTGCCGAGAGGATCTGGTTCGCAAGGACGGTGAGCATCTCGCGCCTTGCGAACCTGCTCTCCAGGCGGCGCTTCAGTGCCAATCTGGATATCACGCCCGCTTCAAGGATATCGTCAGCATCCGTGGCAAGGACCAGCACCCGGGAGACGTCGCCGATCCTGTGGCCTGCCCGGCCCCCTCTCTGGATCAGGCGCGAGATCTCCTTGGGGGACTTGAACTGGACCACCAGGTCAATGGTTCCTATGTCGAGCCCCAGTTCCATGGAGGAGGTGCACACCATGGCCTTCAGATCGCCCTCTTTGAAGCGGGACTCCATCTCCGTCCTCGCCTCCTTCGACAATGACCCGTGATGTATCCCGATATCGAGATCGGGATCGAAGGCCCGTATCCTCGTCGTCAATGCCTCGGCGAGGTCCCGGCTGTTGACGAACACGAGTGTAGAGCGGTTGTTCCCAATTTCAGAAACGATCCTCTTGATGGCGGTGACGACCTTGGGCTTGGCACCTATCCTGCTGGCGATCTCCTTGTCCCCATCCTCGACGGGAGGCGAGTCCACCTCGAAGGAGAAGTCCTTCCTCCAGGAACCCTGCACCACCTGCACTTTCCTCAGAGGTCCTCCCAGGAACCGTGCCACCTCGGCAGGGTCCGCCACGGTGGCCGAGAGGCCGATCCTCTGCACCTTTTGCCCGCAGAGGGAGTCCAACCTCGCCATAGCGACGTCGAGCTGGGCTCCCCTCTCCTCGCCGAACATCTCGTGGACCTCGTCGATGACGATGAACCTGACTTTAGCCAGACCTTTTCTGAGGTTCTTGCCCGTGAACATGATCTGAAGGGTCTCGGGCGTCGTTACCAGTACATCCGGGGGCTTTCTCGACTGCCTCGCCCTCTCCGATTGCGTTGTATCCGAGTGCCTCACCGAGATAGTGAGGTCCAATCCCGTGCACCATTTCTCCATCCTCTCAAGTATGTCTCGATTAAGGGCCCGGATCGGGGCGATGTAGAGGAGGGAGATCCCCTCCCCTCTTTTGGAGAGCATCATTTGAAGAAGTGGCCCGAAGACCGCCTCGGTCTTCCCGAAGCCGGTGGGAGCGACGACGAGCACATCCTCTCCTTTTAGGATCATGGGGATCGCCTCTATCTGAGGGCCGGTCCCCTCCTCGATCCCCTTGTCGAGGAGATGCCTGGAGACCTCCTCCGTGAGGCCCTCGAGGCCCCTTACCTTGATCTTGCGATCCACTATCCCCCTGAGTTTTTTCAAGTGCTTATATTTTCTCATGTTCACCGATTCGCTTGATATCGAATATACTTCATCAGGTATTAATATTAATATCTCAGTGTGAGTCATACATTAAACATCCTCAGTATGTATGCAAACCAGTATAGTATTCTACCATAATTATTATTGATGTTTTATTATATTTAAATATTGACACTCAATTAGAAAGTATCTGTTAAACTCCATCTTATATCTTTTTATACGGATCATGCGTTAAGAGTATTTGAGATCCAAGTGGATACCTCTATTAATCTATTTAATGCCAAGGCCACTTGTTATTAAACAACAGATCCGTTCCGATAATTATGATATATAGAATTAATAATAAAAACATTATAGTAATAAGACCGTAATAATTCCTTTCATTGTTGTCGATATTTTCTAATAGTGATTTTTTCTTTTTTATGTATAATATACCAAATATTTGAATTATATGAATTGATATTAATACAAACGACACGAACAGGAAAAGATTATAATAATAAATTTTAATAATAAATGCTGGAATCCATAATATTAATAACATTATACATAATAATCTCATATTATTATATGTAATTAGTTTATTTTTTATACTAATCACCTCACATATATTTGGCCATATTTCTAATATTAAGCGCATCACAATACCCAGGATTGCCTAATAATCTTAAATTCTTAGTAGGATCATTCCAATTACAATCCCATCGATAATATCCAATATATAGGGTGCCACCTACAAGAAAATTATACTTACCATTGGTTCTTATACTTAATTCAATATCATTATTATCTGGATCCAATGTTATGGCCTTAAAGATTTCCCAACCAACGATTAAAATACCTGATACCACTGCTGCAACAATTAAAGGGACACCTGTTGCGGAAAAATACAATGCTACAAGCCCAATAAATGTAACACCTCCTACTATAGCAGCCCCCAGCCAATCCACATCCTTTGGAGACCATTTTTCATGATATATTAGATTTACTCCAGTTTTTTGTCCCCACTTAGTATAATACGTCTTTTTTATTCTGGATGATGGATCTATAGTTTGACCATCTTGATATAGGTTATATCCTACAAGAGTTCCAGAAATATTGGCTTCCCAATTATACTTCACTTTGGTTCCACATTCAGCCACAATAATTTCATCATCTGAGACTTTTAAGGTGTATCCATACATTTGGAAACCTTGAATCGTTACTTTTCGATAATCATGTAAGCCGCTATTATTGATTAAAATCGACTCACTTATATAGTAAATATCTTCATTATTCAACAATAGATTGCCATATTCTTGAATATATTTAATAACTGATGAATATTGGAAATATGTGGTATATGAATAACTGTCATTATCTCCAGTAACAACATATTCTTCAGTGATCAGATCACCTTGGGTTGAATTTATTTTGATATGGGTATATTCTATATAATTAAATAATTGAGAACTGGGATTATCAATATTTCCATTATATTCAATAAATGATATGTTCTCTCCCTCCTCTGTGTATATTGTCATATAAATATTGGTTACAATCTGATCTGAACTAAAATTATAAATGACACATAAATTAATCATTGAATCATTATAAAGGGTATAATTGTATGATATGGTAGAATTTTCTATAATGAATATAGGATATAATGAATTAATGGTAACGTTTGTTTTTTCTAAAGCCAATCCGATTAAATCTCCTTCATAAGGTTGAGTTGAATATGTAGAATTTTCTAAAAGATATTTTTCTTCAATGCCATCTGATAGGGTTAATGAATGTAGATCTTTCTTTTCAAGGAAAATATTTTTCAGATTATTTGTTAAATATTCGGATAATTCCATCCCGGCAGCGGGATCGCTTCCGGAGGGGCAGTTGATGAATGTGACGTTGTCACCGATCCAGCAGTTGAATATCGTGGAATTTATGAACGTGGCGTCCTCTATGTTGCAGTTTTGTACGGTGGCATTGTGCATGTATGCATTTTGTATGTCCGAATTCATTATTTGGACGTTCGCTATCGATATATCCCTCACATCGTATGAATCATACAAAGGAAGCTGTTCACACACGCCGGAGGGGAAGAAAGTATAGTTCAACTCGCCCTTGAGTTCATTTGGCAGGTTCATGAAA
>JARVGK010000057.1 GCA_029762535.1 Thermoplasmatota archaeon | reverse complement strand
ACTGCTTCACTTGCGGGACGGTTTTCAGTCCCGATGATGTGGATCGTATCAAGTCCGGTGAGACCTCCCGTCCTCAGAAGAAGGGATCCAAGAAGCGGATCGAGCTTCAGAGGCCTGATGGTGAGAGCATCCTTCCTCCAGCTGTAGTTGAGGATCCGATGTATGCCGAGGAGGAACTCCCAGTGGAGGAGGACGTGTTGCTTGACGAGGATGAGTTCGAGGATCTCGACGAGCTTGAGGAGCTTGAGATGGATGATGATGAAGATGATCTTTGGGAGGTGAAGGAATGAAGAATGTTAGGATAGCGTTGTCCATGTGCGCATTACTGATAGCGGCATCGATCCTGCTGCATCTGGAGACGATGGAAGCACAGGAAGAGGAGTGGGAACTGCAGATCGCGTTCACTCCCGACCGACTGATCAACGAGGACAAGGATTCAGAAAACCAGAGCATGCCGTATGTAGCGGTCTATAACGATGTCGTATTCGTCGTATGGCAGGACACAAGGGGGGGTACCTGGGACATATACTCCAGGACAAGCTACGACGGAGGGGCCACCTTCGCTCCGGAGGTCCAGGTGGACGATACCCTCAGGACCCCCAACCCTCTCGACGATGTCAGCGACCAGATCAAGCCAAGGGCGGTCTTCAACGAAGATGGCGATCTCTTCGTCGTATGGGTGGACAACAGGGACGGAAGGAACCTCATCTTCATGGGGGTGTCCGATGACATGGGCAAGAACTTCTCCTCGTCCGTGATGATCGACGAATCGCTTCAGGGCGTCCAGAACAACCCTGACATAGCGATCGACGGGAGCGAGGTCTACGTCGTATGGCAGGACACGAGGGACGGAACGGCCATCTATTTCACGAGGACGACGGACGGTGAGAACTTCGACGCGTCGCAGAAGGTCAGCGACGCCCCGACCACGGTCCGCTGCCAGGACCCCACGGTCTCGGCGGGCGGTGGCGCGGTCCACGTCGCATGGTCCGATGACCGCAACTACGACCTTGACGTCTACGTGTCCTCGTCATATGATGGAGGGTCCTCCTTCGAGGCTTCGTTGAAGATAAGCAGGGACCCGTCCACGTCCGACCAGTTCCAGCCGTCCCTCGCATCGAACGATACGCACGTGTACTGCGTTTATACGGACATGAGGTACGGCTCGGCAGACATCTTCATGACCATATCCAGGGACGTGGGCCGTAACTACGAGAAGGAGTTCCTCCTGAATGCGGAGAACTCGAAATACGCGCAGAACACACCGAGGGCATCCATCAATACCGACGGGAACCTCAGCGTGGTCTGGACGTCCTCCCCGGGCTTTTACGATTCACGCTCCGACGTGCAGTCGGTGATGTACACGGAGAACGGGACGGTCAGCCTGATAGCCACAGTGAACGATCCGGTATCGAACACCGTTCAGCAGGACGCATCCGGTGTCATTGACGATGAGGGGACCATACACGTCGCCTGGACCGACATGAGGAGGCCCAAGGGTGAGATCGAGGAGGAGAAGCAGACGGACGTTTACTACTCGAAGAGCACGGCATCCGGCGAGGAGGGCTATGCCCCCGTGCTCGACGAGGCCAGGGTCACCCCGGAACTGGGGACGGTGGGGGACCGCTTCACATTCGTGGTCAGGTACTCCGACGTGGAGGGGGATGAGCCGGACCAGGGGCAACCTCAGCTCCATCTGTTCTTCATGAGCGCCGGCGGAAAGCTGTTTTACTATCCAGGGGCCCCGTTCTCCATGTTCATGAGGCTCATACCCCCGCCGGATATGGACTATCGCAACGGGGAGCATTTCATATTCTCCCTGGCCGTCGAGAGGGGCCTCGACCTCTACTATCAGTTCGGAGCCGTGGCCAGCCGCGGCAACAGGACGGAGGTGAGGACCCCTCTCCAGCATCTGCCGACCATAGATACGACCCCTCCCACCTTCAGCAAGGTCTATCCTGGGGATGATGAATGGATAACTGGAAACATCATCAATTTCGTCATGAACATAAGTGATACGCAGTCCGGCGTGGACCCCTTCTCGGTCGGGTACAGGTTGTACAGGCCGGACCAGGACATGTGGACGAGCTGGCAGAACAGGGGCCAGTTCTCCTACGATGGTCTTGGCAACCTCATCTTCACGGCGGACATGACAGTGGCGAACGGAAAGGAGAACAAGGTGATATTCCGGGCCAAGGACATGGTTGGTAACGGAGGAACGGATTATGAGTACGCCCTGTCCGATACCTACAGCATATGGGTGGACATCAAAGGTCCCGTGGTGAATATCGATTCGCCCGTGTCTGGAACGGTTCTCAGAACGCCCGAGTTCCGAATAGAATCGCGGATAATCGATCCCGAATCCGGCCTGGATACGGATTCCATCGAGGTATCCTACAAACTGGACGGGTCAGGCTCCTATTCCACGTGGATGGACCTGTCACAGTTCTCTAATGTGGAGATCCTGCCTGTGAAGGACGGCTACTTCCTGGCCTTCGACCTGCAGATGACATACGGCACGTTCAACTTCGTGAGGATCAGGGCAAAGGACCTCATGGGCAACCAGGGGGATTCAGGCGAGGTCCAGCTGATCATCAAGAGGGACGAACCCATCATAGTCGACAGGCCACCTTCGGCGGTTGAGACCATACAGCCCCGGGTGACGGGGTCCGTGCGGCCGCACATAACCTGGACGCCGTCCTTCGATCCCGAGGGGGACCTGGTCATATACAAGTTCAGGATCGTCAGGACGGACACGGACCAGCCCTTCGTGGATTGGATCCTCCTCCAGAGCGGTCTGACATACTGGGACCCGCCCGAGGGAACGACGTTCGAACCCGGATTTGACTACAGGATAGATATCATACCCACGGCGAACGGCCTCGATGGCCCGATGACAAGCTCGATAATGACCGTTTCCACGGATGCGAACATGCCCCCTCCGGCCGTTACCGATATGGAGCCCAAAGCAACAGGTGAGGCCCGTCCGGTACTAAGATGGGCCCCTGTGGTCGATCCCGAGGGGGACGAGGTGTTCTATTTCATACGAATATGGAAGGAATCCGCCGGTCGGGACCTGGTCCCATGGACGAGCGTGGTGAACTCTACGTCCTTCAGGGTGCCCGTGGACCTTACGGCGGGAGTGTATTACGTGAACATACTATGCTCGGACGGGACAGACTTCTCGCCCATGGCCACGTTCACGGTCTCCATAGGCGTGTTCTCTCCCAGGGTCACCCCCCAACGCTATTCGGTGGTGGTCTACCAGGACAGCTCCGTGACGATCAATCTGACCATCGAGAACAGGGGCTTCCTCAACGACAGGATAAGCATTTTGCTGGATGGAGAGGCCCTCAACGATCCTTCCCTCGAGGTCATAATGGGCAAGAACATGGTGGACCTGGTCTCGGGAGGTGCAACGAACGTCTCCCTGAGCGTGCGTGCGGCGGATTTCGCGGGCGTCGGGTTCAGGTCCCTGAACGTGACGGTGACCTCGAGCGACGGGATATCCTCACAGTCGAGATCCCTGTCGATCAGGGTGGTCGACCCCAAGGACATCGGGTCCGATCCCAACGGCGTGACGCCGAACGGCGAGAGCGAAAGCGATTACAGGCCGCTCATTTACGTTCTGATAGGGGCCTTGATACTGATAATACTGGGCCTCGTCTACGCTTTCATAGCCATAGACAGGAGGCAGCGCGAGGAGGAGGTCGAAGTTGTGAGGTACTCCTCCAGGAGAGGCCTCTACGATATGGAGGAAAAGCAGAAGCTCAAGGGTTCAACGAAGGAGAAGAACCTCCCTCCTTGAATCACTTGGATGATTCCCTGAGGTCCTTCCTCTTGATCTTTCCCGAGATCGTCTTGGGGAGGTCCGTGACGAACTCCACGATGCGCGGGTACTTGTAAGGGGCCGTGGTGCGCTTCACATGGTCCTGTATGTCCTTTGCCAGTTCGTCGGAAGGGGAATGGCCCTTCTTCAGGACTATGAAGGATTTGATGACGATCCCGCGTATGCCACCGGGATCCTCCGCGCCGACGACGGCGCACTCGGCGACGGAGGGGTGCTCCATCAGGGCGGATTCCACCTCGAAGGGGCCTATGCGGTATCCGGATGATTTGATGACGTCGTCGTCCCTGCCGACGAACCAGAAGTAGCCCTCCTCGTCCCTGTAGGCGCGATCCCCCGTGAAATAGAAGCCGTGATGGAACGCCTTTTCGTTCGCTTCGTTATCCTTCCAGTACTCGAGCATGAGCCCCGGAGGGCGTCTGTCCGCGATGTACATGGCGATGTTGCCCTCCTCTCCTGGCGGCAGTTCTTTGCCCTCGTCGTCCACGATCCTGACGTCGTGGCCCGGGGTGGGTTTGCCCACCGAGCCGTACTTTATGGGCATGAAGGTGAAGTTCGAGAGAACGCATACCGTCTCCGTCTGGCCGAAGAAGTCGTATATGTCAAGGCCGAAGGTCTCCTTCCACACCTTGATGACCTCGGGGTTCAGGGGTTCGCCCGCGGACATGCAGTGCCTGAGCTTGAGGTTGTACTTCTTCAGGTCCATCTGTATGAGCATGCGGTAAACCGTCGGCGGTGCGCAGAACGTGGTTACCCCGTAGCGCTCCATGGCGCGAAGGAGCCCGTCCGGATCGAACCTGCCGGGTGTCTCCCACTGGATGATGGCCGCACCGACTATCATCTGTCCGAAGAGCTTTCCCCACGCGGCCTTGGCCCAGCCGGTTTCTGATATCGTCCAGTGCAGATCGCAGGAGGTCAGGGCCTGGGCGAACCTTGCGGTCACCTCATGTCCCAGTGGATAGGAATGTGCGTGAAGGACCATCTTGGGGTATCCCGTGGTACCCGATGTGAAGTACAGGAGCATGGGATCGGAGGAGAGCGTCCTCTCCACCTTTGACATGTCCAGTTCAGATGATGTCTTTTTCATCACGTCCTCGTAGTAGAGCCACTCCATGACCGGGGCGTCCACCACCATCTTGTGCTTGAGGGTGGGGCACTCCGCGGCGATCCTCTCGACCCTGCCCACGTGGTTTACGTCGGTTATTACCATGCACGCCTCGGCGCGGTTCACTCGGTACTTGATGTCCTTGCTGGTGAGGAGGACCGTTCCGGGCATGGGGATGACCCCCAGCTTGAACATGGCGATGAGCACGACGTACCACTGGGGGATCGATTCGAGGATGACGAGGACGCGGTCGCCCTTCTTCAGCCCCATATCCAGAAGCACGTTGGCGAAGCGCTCGGAGAGCACCTTGAGATCGTAGAACGTGTGATAGCTCGCCTTCTCCCCGTCGGGATGGATCGAGACCAGTGAGAGCTTGGTCCGGTCCCTGGCCCATTTGTCGACGACGTCGAACCCAAAATTGTAATATTCCGGGATCTCCCATTGGAATTCGTTGTAGAGCTTGTCGTAGTCGAGGGATCCCTCTGTGCTGCATTTATCTTCCATGGCGATGCACCGACTCCGGGTAGATCCAGAGTATACTTAACCGTTTTGCCGGAGGTGGATCCTCCTCAGGCTCCCCTTCAAAGGTGTCTGCAAATTATCACGGTCTTGATGTGTGGAGGATCCGTTCCCCTTTCATCGATCTAAGAGTGATCAGTTGGAGGAAGATCCTGATAGGGAATTATATATATATTTTCCATATATAA
>JARVGK010000056.1 GCA_029762535.1 Thermoplasmatota archaeon | reverse complement strand
AGATCTTCTTCAATGGCGAGTGGCGTAACGCCCGTGGTCTAACCCAGTGGGGTATAACGATGACTGCTCCTTCAGTTCAGTCCTCTCAGTTGTTCCCTGTTGAGGTTCGCGCGATCGATACCGAGGGTCTTATCGCTTATGCTTATCTGAACATCACCGTTTACCCTCTTGTGGGTAGTGCTGTGACGGACCGGGACGGTGATGGTGTAGATGATATATTCGACGATTTTCCTGACGATCCATCCGAGTGGCGTGATTCCGATGGTGATGGTGTGGGTGACAATGCCGATCTTTGGCCCAACAATCCGGCTTGGTCCATAGATTCCGATGGTGATGGTGTGGCCGATCCTGCCGATGCCTATCCTTTCGATCCCGATCGCTGGACGGAGAATGATGATGTTCCTGGTGAGAAGACATACCAGAACGAGGAAGAACGCTCATTTCCATGGGTTCCCGTCATCCTATGGCTCCTGGCCATCTTAATGTTGGTCGTGGCCGTATTGTCCGCAGCGGCGTACGTGAACAAGAAAAAAGCCTCGAAGGATCCGGTCAGATCCGCCCGATATATTTCCCGGCAGCAAAAGAGGAATATATGGTTGCATGAAACGATGGAGAAACTGCCGTTGGTGAGCGCTTCAGGAAAGATAGAGAAGCTTCTTTCCGGATCGGGAAACGAACCCTCTCTGGCGGCATCCCACGTTTCCACTCCAGGTATGGTAAGGCCATCTATGCCAGCTCCATCTGCCGTTAAAGCCCTGCCTCCACCCACTCAGATCAGGCCTCCGACAACCCCCACACTGCCCGCTCAGAGAAAGCCATGAAAAGGGGTATAAAAGGACCTACAGAGCAATTATTTATGCTTTGAACACCTTCCCCAGGAAGGGGCGATAAAGACTCTTTAATGGGACCATCCCAGGACAGGGTCTTTTGTTCCAAAGGGGGTTAGGTGATGCTCGTCGATGACCTGGTATCGTGCGGAGCGGTGAAGTTCGGAGATTTCGTTTTGACATCCGGAAAGAAGAGCAGGTACTATGTGGACATCAAGAAGGCCAGCTCAAGGCCGAAGATACTGAGGAGGATCACTTCTGGTTTCGGAGAGAGGGGCATACAATGCGACAAGGTCGCCGGTGTCGAACTTGGGGCAGTGCCTTTGATAGTTTCCTATTCCCTTGAATATGATAAACCGTTCCTCATCATCCGAAAAGGTGAGAGGGATCATGGTATGAAGAGCCCGATCGAGGGAGATATCGCTCCTGGGGAGAGTGTCCTGCTGCTCGAGGATGTGATCACCAGTGGAGGATCTGTGCTAAGAGCTATCGACATGCTCGAGGAAGCGGGCGCAAAGGTCGAGGCCGTTCTCACAGTTGTCGATAGAGAGGAAGGGGGGGCCGAAAGAGTATCCAAAAGATGTGCCTATCATCCTCTGATAAGGGCCCGGGAACTACTGGCGAGAGCGGATATGGAGTGATTAAGGGGTTATACTTTGAAGATATTGATAATTGGATCGGGTGGAAGGGAACACGCCCTTGCCTGGAAGGTAAGAAAGAGCCGATGGGTGACCAAGGTATACTGCGCACCGGGCAATGCGGGTATATCTCAGGTAGCCGAGTGTGTGCCGGTCCCGGACCATGATGTGAGGGGCCTCCTCGAATTTGCCAGGGCAAAGGAGATAGATCTGACCATCGTCGGACCCGAGGCCCCGCTTGCCATGGGGATCGTGGATGTTTTTAAAAGAAAGGGCTTAAAGATATTCGGTCCAACAAGGGCCGCGGCGCGTATCGAGAGCTCAAAAGCATATGCCAAGTTCATAATGGAAAAATATGAGATACCCACCGCAAAGACCGAGGTGTTCACGAGGCCTCAGGACGCAAAGAGATACATAAAGAACATCGGCGGTCCCCTGGTCGTTAAGGTAGACGGTCTTGCCGCAGGGAAGGGGGCGATACCTTGCGAGGACGAGATCGAGGCCCTGAAAGCTGTGGACAGGATAGCAAAAGGGGAGTTCGGAGAGGCAGGGTCCAAGATCCTCATCGAGGAATACCTGGTGGGCGAGGAAGCTTCGATCCTAGCTTTTTCGGATGGCAGACATGTCATACCCCTAGAATCTGCACAGGACCATAAGAGGGCATACGACGATGACAAAGGACCTAATACGGGCGGCATGGGAGCATATTCTCCGGCGCCGGTCATCACGAAGGACCTGGAATCGAGGATATACGACGAGATACTCCTGCCGACGATAAGGGGCCTGGCATCGGAAGGCTGCAGGTATACAGGTATACTGTATGTAGGGTTGATGATAACGAACGAGGGTCCGAAGGTAATAGAGTTCAACTGTCGTTTCGGGGATCCTGAGGCACAGGCCATATTGCCCAGGATGGCATCGGATTTCATTAAGCCGGTCCTGGCATGCATAGAGGGCAAACTGGACAAGGTCAAACTTCGATGGAGCAGGAACTGCTCCGTGAACGTGGTCATGGCCTCCGGGGGCTATCCTGGAAAATACGAGAAGGGAAAGGTCATTTCAGGACTTGAAAAGGTAGGTGCCGAGAGCTCAGTTGTCTTTCATTCAGGGACTGGTTACGATGAGGCGGGCAGGTTGATAACGAAAGGAGGCAGGGTACTTTCCGTCACATCTCTGGCACCTTCCATACAAGATGCGATACATTGTGCCTACCAGGAGGTCGGAAAGATAGAGTTCGAAGGGGTACATTACCGAAAGGATATCGCCAGACGGGCCCTCTATCACATGGAGGATATGTGATCCGGGAACCGGATACAATAAGCCCCTATGTTTCATCATCCTCTTGCTGCTCCAGTTCCGATTCGTCCATGTCAAGCCTTTGACTGTCCAGGACCTCATCATGTATATCCTGGATATTCGCCTCGTCCACAGGTCGTAAGGGAATATCTCGATCTATGTCGGATACTACTTCGTCATTTTCGAGATCCGATCCCTCAATATCATTGGCTTCATCGCCATCTGCTGGCCTCTCTTTTTCCTCGCCCGATCCAACCTTATTTCTTGTTCTTATGGTAAAGATGATGACAGATAGAATGATCATTCCAATGAGGAATAGAAAGACGATAAGGAGGACTGGGGATGGGTCAGGGGCAGGATCGGAGTGACCGTCGCCGTTTTCGACATCGATGAGGTCCGAGATCAAAACCTTTTCATCCTGTGTCTCTAAAAGGATATCATCTCCCATGATAATGAACAATTTAAAGGTCAGGTATTCGAACGGATCCAAAACCAATCCGGTCACAGGTCCCTTGTAGAACGTTTCATTGATGCTATCGAGGATAATTTCCACGGGCATGCCGCATGAACCTCCTGGACCATCCTCAGTGCATGGCTGCACTCTTCCCTTCAGGATAGCGCCGGGGGGAATGTTCATCACGGTTGTCGTGAAGAATATTTCATCCCCCTCCCCTATGAGGTTCATATTAAGGACCGCCACGTTTTTTTCCGGTGTCCTGGCCATTCGTACGACTATGGTCTGGGTATGATTCGATCCCAGGGATAGCATGTTCAGACGAAAGGTGGATGTCCCTTCACCGTCAACGGAAGAGCTTATAGTGAGGGGAATCTCGATCCAGTGTACGGTCCTTCCCACATCGAGCGTCCTCCTGTGTTCGGGTATGAACTGGAACTTGATTCCATCGGATCCGATGATCCTTCCAGATCCATCCTCTACCCTCAAATTTGGAAGTATGCCGAAGACCATGAGGTCGAAGGAGATGTCGAAGCTGGCCTCCTCTTCATGGCTGAACGCCTCCACCGTCACGTTAAATTCGTCCGATCCGGTACCTGTAATATCTGTGATCATGGTAATTCTCTTTAGATATACCACAGGGTCAGCCGAGCGATGGGTCCTTTTCACCTGTATCAGGTTCCCATCACTATCGAAAACGACCGCCACAAGATCCTGGCCGGGCGGGGGTTCGTTAACATCGAGGGTGAAATCCTGACCATGGACCATTTCGAACCATGGTAGCCTTCCTGCCTCTCCAAGGAAACGGTTCATGAGCGGGATCCCCTGATTGTTCCTTTTATTGGAATAGGATTCGACTGCATACAGAACCGCATATCCGCTCAAAGACCCGTTATAAGGATCGGACAGACCCAACACGAGGGTAACCGTTCCTCCTCCCTCCAGCAAGGATATCGTAATGGGAGGAGTGTTCCTCGCAGCGGCGTTCGAGATCCCTTCATCGAGGTCCGTCATCAGTGCATCGACTTCCCCCCCTCCTCTGATCTGATCGAATCCGTGGTCAACGAACACATGAGGTGTTCCTGTCACCCCTCTTGCCTGGGCGATGTCCTTTGATATCTGATCGTCCAGCTCGTACATTATGAATTCGAAGTCGTCATCCCTGTCCGAATGGAGCCTCTCGATGGCCTCCTCCATCGCGACACAGGGAACACATGTGCTCTGAGTGAACATCTCTATCAAGACCCTGTGCCTTTCCCATGTCGGCTTTTCGATGATCTTGTATTGAAGCGAATAGAATGGGGGTCCCATCTTGAGGTGTTGAGGGGCGATCTGATCGTAGGAACAATTCAATTCGAGGATGTACTCACCTACCATTTCGGTCGGAAGGGAAATATTGGACCGATGATCGAAACCCACACTCAGGTTCCCGATGAGCCTGGTTTGGGAGTGATTGGTGTTGTTCACGCGCTCGTTCACAGTGAAGTTAAATGCAGTTCCCGTACCTGTGTTCCTGAAAGTGTATTCCAAAATGATCTTTGAACCCACGAAGAACTCGAATTCAGGCACGCCAGGGGGTCGTGTCTTCGGATCGAACACCAGCTGCGTGTCAAGGGATACGGCGGGAACAGGCCATGAATTGACCATCACCATCCACGAGGCGTTGGCTTTCAGACCATATGACGTATCGTTTATGGAAAGGTCCAATGTATAACTACCGTTATCCTCAAAAGAGATCTCGAATTGGAATCGACCGTCATCATCCGTTAAGCCTGACCAAATGTCCAGATCATCGCGGATACCAAGGACCGTTTCCGCTCCTTCCACGGGGAATTGGAGATCGTCGATCACCCTGCCGGAGATCGTTATGTTGCTTTCAGGAAATACCGTGATAGTATCGGATGCTGAGGGGATAAGGTCCGTGAGGGTTATGCTCGTAGGGACAGCTCTTACTGTGATATGGAATTCGAAATAGTTCTTTCCTCCGTCATGGTGGATCGAGATGTTGAAGTGGAAAGAAGCGTTCTCGAACGTCCCCGCGGCATATTCGTAACTGAATATCATGTTCGATCCGAGGGGTGACATTTCCTCCGGCGGGAAGCATAGGCCTCCAGGACCTTCTAAGCAGTATTCTATCTCTACTTTGGATGCTGGTTCGGTCAAACTGATTGTGATGTTCACATCATCCAGAATGTTCGGGTCCTCAGGGTCGATAGTGATGCTGGATACGGATGGCCCCTCCCCTTTCACATTATCGATCATCTGGAATGGTCCGAGAACCAAAAGAAGTATGCTGATAAGGATAAGTTGTTTTCTCATATACATGGCCCCTTCTTGCAATAATAACGATGGCGTTTCCCGATGGCGTTGCCCTTCTATATATTTTCCATTAAAAAAAAACCCACACCGGGAGATCCCGATGTGGGTGCTTTGGTTATCCAGGGGGCTTCGATCAGATACCGTCGTTGTCGGTGTCCTGGAAGTGACCGTCGGTCGATCCTCCGCTTCCACCTTCCTCGACACCGTCGATCAACAGATCGTTGTCGGTGTCCCAGTCGTTGGGGTCAAGTCCCCTCTGGAGTTCCTGCGGGTCGCTTAGTCCGTCTCCGTCAGTATCCGGGTTAAAGGGGTCGGTGCCGATGAGGGCCTCGTACCAGTCGAGGATCCCGTCGCCATCCGTATCCTTGGGTGGTTCGGAGGGAACTCCCGGGTTGGGAGCGTTGGACCCGCCGCCGGATCCCGCACCGCCCTTCTGCCCGAAGTCCCAGGGCCACGAATCGTCCGGGTCCAGGATGTTGTCCCCGTCCGTGTCCGGGTTGTTGGGGTTGGTTGGGCGGTAGAGCTTCTCTCCGGTCTCCGCGTGAATGCCGTAGAATCTATAATATTCGTCATAGTTGGTGTATGGAGGATCCACCTGGGAATATGAGGCGTATT
>JARVGK010000055.1 GCA_029762535.1 Thermoplasmatota archaeon | reverse complement strand
ATCTACAGGTTACATGACCAGGATCCTGATGCTGAACCGCCTCCGGAATGGATCATATACTGGACTACGGGGAGGGTCCAGAGGCTGACGACGCTCAAGGAGACCATGGCAGATAACATGATCTCGGCGATATCGGAGAGATCCGGGATAATATTCACAGCTCACACCTTGAGGAGGTCCTACGGCAGGAGCCTCTTCGAGGCAGGCGTTCCCCTTGTGACGATCGCGAGGATCCTCGGCCATTCATCTGTCAAGACGACGGAGCGCTATCTCGGCATCAATGATGACGACATAGCAGAGGGCATGACGCAGGCAGAACAATTTTACGAAAATGTGATAGATAATATGGAGGGACATAAAAATGTCGAAAAATACGCATAGCCATGATAGTAAGTGGGGGCACTGGGATTTGAACCCAGACAAACGGGTATCGCCTACGTGAAGTGGGATACAGGGCACACGGACCTGCTCGTTTACGGGTCATCGCTCCAGTCAATCATCATCTCCCGGGCGTCCCCGGGGATCAGCAGACCCGTTTCATATCATCCTCGTAACTGGAGCCCGTTGTGCTACCTGGTTACACCATGCCCCCGTTGTTTTCGAATGAGCGCCCTCGCCATGGAGAAGAGAGTAGATGAACTTTGCCTCATACTACTTGTTCTTCCTTGCGGCCCTCTTCCTTCGGCGCATTCGCTTCTTGCGCCACTTCCACCGCATGTTTCCTTTCTTCTTCCATGCTCGCGAGCTTCGTTTCATCCAATAGCCTCGTTGCCTTTTCGGGATTTGGCGGACCCGGAGGGATTTGAACCCTCGACATCCGGCTTAGAAGGCCGGCGCCATATCCAACCTAGACCACGGGTCCACATTTGCCCTAGCCGGACCCAGGGCCATCTCCGTATGACCGGAGCGGCCGCACATCCCGTGAGAGGCGGGTAAAAATGAACTCTGTTATATACCTTTTTATCGTTGGAATGCTGGACCACGTTCGAACAACGGATAAAAACCATTATCTACATGGCACTTCGTTCACTATCGATATCGCTCGATTCAGGGTGCTTCCATGAGACCGCACACAGTATGTTCACTGGCGATCCTGATCATCATAGCCCAGGCAGGTATCGCATCCTCGTTCGTCCAGGATGACGATCCCGCGCCCTCCCGATCGGAAATGGCCAGTCCCGATATCGAATACCTTATAGTCACCACCAGCGCCCTGGAGGAAGCTTTCATCCCCCTGAAGGAATGGAAGATGCGCCTGGGCTTCCAGACCCGGGTCCATCTGCTTGACGGACCGGAGGGGATACTCGAGACAGGGCAAGGAAGGGACGATGCCGAGAAGCTGTTCGATCACATATCCACTGTATATGAGGAGAGCGGATCCAACCTGACCTACCTGCTCCTTGGCGGAGACGCGGAGATCGTGCCCTACAGGTACCTCCACGCCGGGTCCGGCCGGTTCGGACTGGATGAAGAATACCTATCCGATGTCTATTACTCCTCCCCGGGCTTCGAATGGGATCCCGACGGCGACGGGTTATACGGGGAACTGGAGGACATCACGGCCTCCGGCTCGGAGAATCTCACGTTCCCGCTGATCGTGGGCAGGGTGCCCGCCACCACGCCGGAGGAAGCCGAGCGCTACGTGGAAAGGGCCATCCGATACGAATCGAACCCTCCTGCCGGGGATTGGATCAAGAAGGCCATATTCGCATCCTCGCTCATGGACCGCCCGAACGTTCTCGACGATCCATCGACATCGGAGGACGAGGGCTACAACCCGGACACGGATAACGGTTACATCGCGATCCAGAGGTTGAGGCAGTTCATCCCCTATACGATGGAGCTTGATGAATTCCACGATTACGATCGATACTGGGGCGAAAACTACACCATCGAGAACGATACATTGTCGATCTCCACACTTCCGGATGCGATATCTGGCGGGGCATCGGTAGTCGCGTTCGCCGGCCAATCATTCTACGATGCCGACGTATGGAACCCGCCGACGGCTTACTCTCTTGCTCAGTGGTTCGACCCGACAGGGACCGCGAACGGCAGTCTGGGCTTCCAGCCGGCGCTATCCAGCGAGGACCTGCCAGGGCTCGATAACGGCGACATGCTGCCCGTGGCCTATTTTTCCTCCTGTGACAGCGCGAACTTCTCCGACCCGGACGACGCGGACCTGTCAAACCTGGTAATTGCCCCATCGGGAGGCGCCATCTGCCTTATCGGATCCACGGGTGTGTCGTGGAGGGGGGAGTACGATCTCATCGAGGGCGGTTTCGGCAACTGGTACCTGATGAGCGCTTTCTGGGAACGGTATTTCCTGTCCGGCGGCCCAGCCCGCTCGATGTACGAGGTGAAGGGCAGATATTTGAATTCGTTCTTCGGTTTTGAGGTCCTTTCGGAGAGGGTGCTGTCGGGGATATACACATACAATTATTTCGGAGATCCCTCCGTTTCCGGTTGGACGTCGGCTCCGAGGGAACTCAGAGTGGCACCGGACAGGTCTGGGATATTCGCAGGTGGTGACGATGTGCTGGTCACCGTCACGCTGCCTGCGGGATCCCCCGTATACAACGCCCGTGTAAGCATTTTCATGAACGGGACGGACGAGGCCTTCACCGGGTTCACGGACGATAATGGCCAGGTGACGATCTCGACCCGTTTCGTCTCGGAGGGCGAAGCGAGCGTCACGGCATCAAAATGGGGCTATCTTCCAAGGATCGGTTATCTGGAAGTCTATCCAAGGCCCCCGGATGTTTCCATAATCCCGTCGAGCCTCGAGATCACATCGAACGCCACGGAGAGCAAGCCTTTTCATGTGAAGGTATCGCTGATGAGCGAAGGAGGCTCCCACGATAGCACGGTCACGGTCGGACTGTTCCCAGGAGCTCTCGACGACCATTTATCCTGGCCCGATGCGATATCAGAATCGACCGTAGTATTGCTTCCGGGATCCACTGCCGAGGTCCTTTTCAATATATCCGAGCCAGACCCAATATGGAAGGTGCTTTCCATAGGTGTCAGGCCTCTTGAAGGCGAGATAGACCTGGTCGACAACATACTCACCTTCCCGGTCTCGGTAAATTCCAGGCCAGTGGTGCTTTCCAGAACGGTGGTCCTGAGCGAGGATACGAGCAGGTATTACGATCTTACGGATGCGTTGTTCGATCCCGATACGATCGTGGACGCCCTATCCATAAGCTTAGGAGCGGGGTCCCCCGAATGGATCACGCTGAGTTCAAAGAGATTCCTTTTCATAGAACCTCCCGAGAACTGGAGCGGGGAACTCGACCTGCTCATCATCGTGTCTGACGGGCTGGAGACCGCTCATGGATATATCAGGGTCAGCGTCACACCCGTGAACGACGAGCCCGTTCTCAGGTCCATCGAACAGGTAATACAATGCTTCGCCAACAGCCCGATGCTCTTCTATCTGGACCCTTATGATGCCGAGGGAGAGGCCGTGACAATCTCAATAGAGGAAGGGCCCGATTTCGTATCCGTCAGCGTTCATTCGCTCAGGTTCATGGCATCGGAGCTGGATGTTGGGATGCACGCTCTGATCGTAAATGCTAGCGATCCCTCGGGAGGATACAATACGTATAACATATCGGTCGAGGTGCTCCCGGTCCAAAACGACCTGTATTTCATGGAACCTTCGCTATATCTGACCCCGGCGATGATAGGCAGGCATTATTCCTACGGGATAAAGCTCGGTGGATCCCTATCGGGCAACGCCTCGTTCTCGGACAACTCCACCCTCTTCGATATTGACCCTATCTCGGGAGTTATAGAGTTCAAGCCTGAGAAGGCCGATCGGGGCGAGCACTGGATAAGGATAACGGCGACCTCAGGGAACTTCAGCATATCCCGTTCGTTCATACTCCGGGTCGAGAAGGATGAGGGAGGCCCCAACCTCATGACATGGCTCCTTATCGGGTCTATCGCTATACTATCGGTCCTGGTCATAGCCGTATACCTATGGGGGGGAAGAAGGTTGGAAGAATACGGATTGGAGGAGTGATCAGTCCCTGAGGGCGACCGCATCGATCTCTATGAGGGCGCCCATCGGCAGCCTTGAGACCTCAACGGTCGCCCTTGCGGGGTGTTCATCCTTCAAATATCCAGCATAGATGCCGTTGACCTCTGGGAAATCGTTCATGTCCGACAGGTAGATAGTGGTCTTTAGGACCTGCTCGAAGGATGATCCGGCCGCATCGAGTACGTTCGCGAGGTTCTCTATAGCCTGTATCGCCTGCTCTCTGACCCCGCTCCCTGCGAACTCCTTCGTTCCCGGGACTATGCCCAATGTGCCGGAGACGAAAACGAGCGGTCCCGCAGCAACGGCCTGATTGTAAGGCCCTATGGCGGCAGGAGCCTCTTCGGTGGACACGGTCTCTCTTATCCATTTCCCATGCAACGCGGTCATATTCATCCATCATCCCGCGCCTACCGAACCGGATGCCAAATCCCATTTCCCGCCTCGGAGCGCGTACAAGAGATGGGGTCGTTACCTGATAAAACTATCCTCGCCTGGGGATAGGGGAGCCCTTCCTAAGACCTCATGGATAGGTCCCTGAGGGGTCAGGGTGGATCCCATGAGCATGACCTCGGTCACGGGAATACGGTATCCCTCCTCGACCAGGGCATTTAGCGCCATATCGCAAACCGCGCGAGGGTTTCCCGACCCCGATACGGACCTGGATCGGGCGAGGGTCATGTGGGGAAGATATGGTTTCTTTGAGGCAGGGGGGAAGCCGAGATCGGACAGAGCTTTGTCCATATACGAGGCGAGCTCGGCGGACCTCCCACCGTCCTCGAACCCGATCCACAGCACCGAAGGCCTTTTCCAGGAGGGGAACGCTCCAGCCCTGGCAGGGTACATGTCGAACGAGGCGATACGAGCAACAGGGCCGCTTATCGCATCGATAAGACCCGCGGGATCCGCATCGATCTCGCCCAGGAATCTGATCGTGATGTGCATGAGGGCCGGGTCCACGGTCCTGAATCTCCCATCCATGGAGGCCAGAGCATCGCGGCAGACATATAGGGTCGTGTGTTCCGGGGCCTTGATCGAGAAGAAGAGGCGCATCAGCCCCACCCTATGATCGTCAGTATGTCCCGTGCCTTCTCCCTCAGGTCCGCTGCCGTGCCCTCGTTCAGGACCATGATGTCCGAAAGAGCTATGACATCCCCGATCCCCCAACCGAGCTCTCTTAGGTCCCTGGCGTCGAAATCGGACCGGTCCAAGGGATCGTCCTCCCTTCCTCTCGTCAGGAGCCGGGAGAACCTCGTACCGGGCGAGCTGTGGACCGAGATGATCTTGAAATCGTCCCCCCATTCGCTCCTGAACACATCCACCTCGAAAAGGCTTCTAACGCCGTCTATTATCGCCAATTCGGAGAGACCGCGGTCTATACGTTCCACAAGCCGTCTCGCCCAGACATCATCACCGTGGCTCTCGCGCTCTCCATTGGCGAATATCCCGATGTCCTCCGGACGGTCCATGTAGGGGGCCATTGCATGGAACTCCCTGACCACATCCCCGAGGGAATAGGACGGGACCCCCATGTCCTGGGCCACGGAGGTTATCTCCCCTTTGCCCGATCCCGGCATGCCAGTAAGCCCTAGGACCATCTTCCTTCTTGCTTTCAACGGATCGTTGGGGTCGGACAATGGATCACCCGAAAGTGCTTCATGCATTATTCGAATATAAAATATCAGGTGTATGCCCATATACTATGTGGATGGTCCCAATGGCAAGATGATCAGGTCAATGATTTAAATGTTTTTTAAATAAAATATCAATAATTGGCAAACAGCGCAGGCGGGGAGGATAATTGAGCGGATCGATGTGTGAGGAATAAATGAATACTATATGACAATTAAGTAAATTATAAATATTTTGACAACTCAGTTCAGAGAGTTTTATAACCTCAATAGTTATTAGGTCTCAACGTCGTATGCTCGAACTGAAATAAAAAAGGTATGCGGGCCTATCTCGGAAATGGGGTGTGTACATGACCAACGGATGGAACAAGCTATGCTCTATGCTTCTCGGTATACTTATGTTCGGAGGCGGTATCGCCCTCGTCGGTGTACTATTGGGCACTGACCCTGTGGTGGAGGTCGAAGCGGCCAAGGCCCCGAGCCCTGACGCGGATGGATATATCTGGGTGGATAACAAGGATCCCGATCCAAAGGTGGAGTTCAACTGGATAGATGCCACCAAGGGGAAGCATCTGGACAAGATCGAATACACATGCCCATATTCAGGTTACTCGTATTATCAGGAATATAACCTCCCCTTCAGCTTCGATTTCTACGGTAAGTTCTACTCGAAGGTGTGGGTTCTGGGGAACGGGAACGTGTATTTCGAGGGGGCTCCAGGTTACTATACCTATCAATGGAGCCAGATCCCCAATACCGGCACCCCCAACGGTTTCATCGGAGGGTGGAACGATTACTACATGGGGTCAAGCCCAAGGAGATGCTACGGAAGCCCGTCTGGTCCTGACTTCAAGGTCTATGCCCTTCAGGGGGAGACATACGGCGAGAGATGGGTGGCGTTCGAATGGTACAAGGCCGAGGTGAAATACTACTACTGCAGCGGAGCACCGCGTAACAACAATCCCGACCCATACATGGTCACGATGCAGGTGATACTCTATGAATCTGGATTGATAAAGCTACAGTACCTGGAGACCGCATGGGACGCGACCTTCAGCTGGTGCAATTACGCTGGAGGTGAGAACGCCAACGTCGGGATAGAAAGCCCCGATGGAAAGTCCGGTGTCAGCTACTCGTTCAGGCAGAAAGCCCTGACCCCCGGCCTCGCGGTCATGTTCGGCAAGAGGTTCGCCATCATGAACGAGGTCCATATTGAGAAGGAGGACAACGGAGCGTTCTACGCCCAGCACAAGAACTATCTCCTCAGGGCCAGGGTCCAGCACCCCATAGACAGCAAGATGATAAAGGTCGCCGAGGTCACATACGGACAGGGCCTGGCCAGGGCAGTGGTCCAGATCGGCAACGACGGCTCGTACATGTTCTACGAGATCGACCCCCTGGGCGTCATCCAGCTAGATGTCCAGAGGTCCAGAGCATATTATGTTGAGAACGAGCTGATCGTTGAGTTCAGATGCACCCCCACATTCCAATACCCCACCCGTTCTTTCCAATCGCTATCGTTCAACATCATGGGCGTTGGGATCCTGCCCACGGGCATTACGTATCCGGACTCCTACTGGGTCGAGACCGAGGTCGAACTGAAAGGCGCCCTGGCCGCGATGTCGGAGAAGCGCGGGATGATCCAGAACGGTGGTTGGGTCTACGGCGGCGAGGAGTTCCACTTCGAGGGTTTGCGTACAGTCTATCCGGGCACCTCATTATCCCCCATGCCGGGTTCGTATTCCGTCTCGGCGGTAGATGAGAGAGGAACGATGTGGACCCAGGAGAACGTTGACGGCAACATCAAGGTGCGCGTTGTGGCCGAGAACGACCTTGTCATGAAGACGTTCAATCTGACCATAACGGGCGTTCCCCGGTCCTCTGACATCTCCGAGCTGACCCCTTATCAGTTAGGCGTGGATCCTTTCCTTCCGACGCCCCCCACCGATGTGCGGGTTCGCGCGGATTCGTTCGACGATCCGAACTATCAGTTCGATGACGATGATGAGGTGTATGTGACCTGGTATCCTTCTCAGGATTTCGAGTCTGGTGTGGCGGGCTATCATATCTCGTCCGTGGACCCGACGGAGTTCGGTTACGATATCGACACCGTCTTCATCGCTCATCCCGGCGTGTCCGCGAAGATGAACCTTGACGGTTTCGGGACCCGCCGTGTGTATGTTTGGGCCGTTGACAAGGCGGGGAACCCCTCGCTTCCGACGCTTGGTCTGACCCGGATCGATAGAACGGAAGTGACCTTTACGGAGTTCTCTCCCGGTGACAGCGTATGGATCAATACCAATTCCCCGATATGCTCCGTTTTGATCGATGACGGGGAGGGTTCCGGGGTTTCGGCCAGGGACGTGGAGTATTCGATCTCCACCGGCGGTGTGACCAGCTACGGTCCCTGGTTCCGTGTGAC
>JARVGK010000054.1 GCA_029762535.1 Thermoplasmatota archaeon | reverse complement strand
GTCGCAGTTCCGTCGCCCGGTGCGGCGTCGCCCTCCAAGCCTGTCGCAAGGCCAACGCTGAGGATCTCGTTGCCGTTGCCGGGCTTGAGATCGCCGATAACGGGTGCGAGCTGGGAACCAGAAGTCATCCATATCATTTCGGTGATGAAATCGCTTGAGGCCTCATCGAAACGGGACAGATACATGTTCCCGTCCCGGGACACGGTCACGATCTCGTTCCCCGGATGGTCCGGAAGCGCGTCGCCTATCGCGATCCCGTCCATCGGATCCGTTCCCTTGTATGCCTCCACGCTGTCCCATAGCGTTAAGGTTTTATGAAGGTCCACTGAACGCGTTTCGGGTTCATAGATCTCCGATCCATCATAATATGATGATAATGAGAATAATATTATAAGTAACGACCCTGCCATTGGTATACTTCTCCATTTTCCGGTCAATATATTCCCCTTGTGGCGATTTCTCGATTATCATAGAGTATGCTATATCGCATTTTTGGTACAGAGGAGGAATGTTCTATGGCAGATCATCAGAGAATGAGGATTTCCAGATAGTAGAGTGTAACCCATTGGCCATAAAACATGTTAAGGAACAATAACATCATTTGGATGTGATACGACAAAAATATGATAATGATACGAGACGTTGATCTTGCCGTTTTCGATACATCGATAACTAAGGACCTTATGGGGGGATCCCCCCCTCATCTCCGTCTGAGGCGGGGGAGGATCAGGAAGGCGGCGGTGAGGATTAGGACCAATAAGATGAACGAGACAAGGATCCCCCACGGCGGTCCCTCGTCCTCATCGAGTTCGATTTTTACTTCGAACACGTTCGATCCCTCATCGCTCCAGGGCATGAACTGATCGTTCGATTCGATAACGGCGTTGTCCGGATCGATGTGGAGTTCGATATTGCCCATGCCTCTGTACGCTGTGAAGTTCGCCGAGAGGGCGGAGATCTCCCAGGGGGCAAGAGGCGGGATCGGGATCTCGGCGATCTCCCGCCCGTTCGATCGAACGGATATCCTTGTCGGGTCCGAGAACGCATTCCCCACGTTCGTAACGTTCACGCTGAGATGAACGGTATCTCCCGCCCGGATCGTATTCGCACCCTCGCCGTTTATTATGAGAGGAGGATCCGCGAAGGCAAGGTCCGGATATCGGACCTCCATCAGGAATTCGAAAGAGTCAAGTGAGGTCCCCTTTTCGCCCGATAGGACCGCCTCCAGCATCGTTGGGGGTATCATTCGGATACCGTATCCGTGAGGCGAGGTCACCTCAAAGGAGACCCACAGCGTCTCCTGGGGCATGACGCGCAAGAGAAGGGGCCCCTCACTCAAATGAGCCGGGATCAGATGACCAATGTAACGGTCCCCTCCTTCCTCGTTGAAATCCTTCGACGTGAAGTAGACAGGGTCCCTCACCTTCGAGATCCACTCCGGGCGAACGGACCATATGTCCGGATCCGCCCCCGCCGGGACCCAATCCGGCCTTTGCCCGGATAGGGATATGGTGACGTTCTCGGGAGAGTTGCCCTCGTTGCTGACGCCGAACACTAACCTTGCGCTCCTTCCCGGCCTTACGCCATCCACCCCCGCTCGAATGGGATCCGTCGGAAGCAGCTTCATTCGGGTCGTTCTCTGTATGTCAAGACGGAGGGGCACCACCACGGGAGGGAAATAGCTCGTCCTCAGCATGACCTCGATGTCAACCGGACCGGGCGAATACATCTCATCGGTGCTCAGCCTCACCCGGATGGAGACATTCCCCATACTCGGGATTTCGATCCCTTCCACGGGTCCTCCCGAGTCATCGAACGCCTCTATCTCGAACATCCCGTGATCGACCAGGCGCACCTGCTCCAATCGATCCAGGGCATGACCGGTATTCGATATGAGCAGTTCCACTTCAGTATCGTTCCCGGGGGTCATCCTGATGGGCCCGTCCCCGATGACATCAACGCCTATCCGGGCATATCCTTTGACGATGAGCGTCACGATCCCCGTGCTGATCCAAAAATTTGTATCCACCATTCTTCCCAGGGCCCTGAACCGGAAAACGAACTCGCTTCCGTCGAAGTCCTCCAAAACCCTCACTCTGATGTCCTTGGACACCTTCTCCCCCTTTGGGATCGAGATCCTTGCGCTCGTCCACTCGTAATCGAGGAGGTATTCCCTTCTCAGGTAGATCTCCTCGAAATCCCTGTAGGATGATCCCCACGGCATCTCATCGATCCAGACATCCACGTCGATGACGTCCCTGTTGCCGTAATTTCTCAGTTCGAAAGGAAGCGTGACCCATTCCCCGGGGTCAACGTATATGACCCTATCTTTCCACAGGGGGTTGTCAATATGGTCCATATGAACGATGATCAATCGGATAGTGTCCGTATCGACGGGAGCGTCCTCTCCCAGAATATCGACATCGCGCTCCGATACTGACGTCACCTCGATCGGGATCACGTATTCCATAACCGAATTTGGGGGGCATATCACTTCCACTAAAAGGTGACGGGTGGACATCCCTCCGTGGAGGTCCCTCATCACCGGCGAGGTCAGATCGATCCGCGCCTCAAGACCCCCTGCGTCCTTGAAATACCAGTCCCACCCCCTATCCCTGGGAGGCTCGCTCAGCTCGATGAGATACGTATCGTTCACATGACCCAGGTTCTGTACGAGGACCCAGTACATCGCACGGGATCCTTCCGGTATCATGGCCCATTTCTCATTGAAAAAGAAGGACAAAGGGTCCGTATCAATATCCAGAACGAACTGCACATCGTGAGAGGGGATCGTCCCCCCTTCCAGGGCGGAAGCCTCGGTCGATGAGATGGGAAGATAGTTGAATACAACGATCACAAAAAACAACGCGGCGGATATGGCGATACCCTTGGCAGTGCTGCCAGACATGTTCTCCTCCTCCGGATCAGGTTATCATTCTCCGCATCGATATTAATAAACTACGGTAATGTCTCGTAATGTACCGCGAGGGGTCCCTCTATCCTGAATCATAAATAATATGGATGAGACGGGGAATACCCCCGAGGGTAGAACTCCAAATGACCATGGACGACGTTGAAAAAAAGCATCTGACGGAGCTCACAAGTGATCTGATCTCGATCCCCAGTTACGCACCTGATGACGATGCCATATACGAATTCGCCAGGGAATACCTTCTAAAGGAAGGGGTGGAGACGTTCACCTCCAGCTTGGACAACCCGCTCGATCAGAACAAGAGGTTGTTCAACGTATATTCCAGGACCGGGTCTGGAAAGGGACCCAGGATAATGATCAACTGCCATCTGGATACGGTCCCCCCATCGGACGGATGGTTCCATCCTCCCTTCGATGCGATCGAGGATCAGGGTAGGATATTCGGTCTGGGCGCGGCGGATATGAAAGGGGGCTGCGCCGCCGCGATAAGGGCATACCTTTCCATATCCAGGCAGATCCCCGATCTCAAGGGCGAACTCTTCCTATCTTTGGTGTATGGTGAGGAATCCCCCAATCCTCTGGGAACGGACACCCTTATCAAGGAGTTCGATCTCAACGGATATGATCTGATAATAGTTGCGGAACCGTCCCCGCTGCTATCCATAAACGATCACTGTATCGTTCATAAAAAGGTCCACAGAACGTCATTCCCTGTATGCATCGTAGGCGCCGAGGGGAGGGCCCTCTTCGAGATCGAATTCTTCGGCAAAGCGGCGCACGCCTCCCATCCCTCCCAGGGGATCAACGCCCTCCATGACGCTGCCAGGGTCATAACGGAACTGACCCGCTTCGATCTCTATTCGAACATAAAGATGGGCAGGGGCCATTACGTGGTCCTGAACATAGACGGCGGGGACCAGTCCTTCACGGTCCCCTCCCGCTGCAGGATATTCGTGAACAGGCAGCTGACCCTCGGGGAGGACGACAGGACCGTCCTGAAGGAACTGAACAACATCATCAGGTCCCTAAAGATCCGATCCAGGTATTCCATCAGAAAGAGGTATTCCCCCTCGCCCGATCTCGAGTACAGGCCCTACGTCAACGACAGGGGGCCGTACATCGATATATTCAAGGAAATGATGCCCGAGAGAAAGGTTGGGAAAAGCAACAAGAAGAGATGCCTGTTCACAACGAGCAGCGTTGGCGATTTCAATCTGTTCGGAACGAGGACCAGGGCCCCGGTCCTGGTGTTCGGCCCGGGAGGCGGGAACATCCATGCTCCGAACGAGTACGTCAACGTCGATGACATGGTAAGGACAACGGAGTATCTCGTAGAGTTCCTGATGAAGGCTTACGGTAAAGGTTAGACCGCTGAAAACCTCCATAATCTCTTTTTAGGACAAGGGGATTACTGCCTTTGAGCCCTTCTGAGGATCCGGGATGAGCTATGTCAAGGAAGATCATGTCTGCGGGGATCGCCTTCGCGGTCCTGGGATGCCTGGTCCTACTGGGCGCGGCCGTTCTATTCTCCCTCTTTGTCATTCTTCCCTACGAAGAACGGGAGGTCCTCACCCAGGAGTCCTTCGCGCCCATGGGGGTGAACTCCTACCGCGCTGAGCTCTCGACCCTTGGAGAGCTGTACGACGGATTGATCGTCCGGATCGGGGCGACCTCGGAGGGGGAGATACGCATGTTCTTCAATATCACCGAGCCTGGTGGCGTATCATATGGATACGATTGGACCACGCCTGTGGATGAGGAGATCGCACTTCAGGTGATCGACAGGGGGGTGATACTTGTCGTCCTCACGCTGATCACGCCCAATGCGACCCTTGACGACCTCGAAGTGAGGGTCACCGTGACGGAGATCGGCGAGGTCTCCGTCTATCTATGCTGCATGGAGTTCCTGGTCCTACCTTGCGGGGGCGTTCTTGTTCTTTCGGGTGCGGTGATGATAGTCCTTGGGCTCGTGATGAAAAGAAAGGATGGAACACCAGAGAGGACCGTGTACCGGGCCGCGGCGAAGCGGGTTTCCAGGGAGGAGCCGGCCCACCGGGATGAGGACGTGTTCGACAGGATCCGAAAGAGGAACAAGATCATCCCGTACATATGCCCCGCCTGCGACGAGATAATGGACATCGACGGGTGGGTGAAGGTACAAAGATGTCCCAACTGCTCCGCCCCCGTGGATATCGGGACCCTTGAAAAGCTTATAGGAGCGGCATGACATCAAGGTGATCATGCAGGATCGGATCGAGGTCAAGAAAGGAGACGAACTCACCGAGGAGGACCTTCTTTCGATGAAGGGCATGCTCTCAGGCGGGCACGAGTCCTTCCCCTCGTCCTTGGGGGATCTCAAGCAGGGTTCCCATTTCATAGCCTTCCATCGTTCGGGACATGGGGATCTCAAAGGGATCGGAGGATTGAAGAGGCCATCGGAGAGGAGGAAACAGAACATCTTCCAAAGGGCCAGATCCCTGTATTCCCCTGATGAGTTCACCATGGAGCTGGGATGGGTGAGGTCCGATGGAGGAGAGGATGCCATCGACGGGATCGTGGGATCCCTCATCGAGATGGTTTCAAATGAGAAGATGTACTCCATAGTTGTCTCCTCGGACAAGGAGCAGGTGGCGGCACTGAAAGGGCTCGGCTTCAGGAAGTCCGGGGCCGAGATCCCCTCCTCCAGAGCAGATATCTCATACGATCTCTTCGTGAGGGAATGAGGGCGTATTTTTATATTAACCGACCGGGAACGATCGATGGTCCTTGGCAGGTCACTTTGAAGGTGATCATGCCGGCTTTTTTGGAGTGGTCGCTCAAACAGGCATTGGAGATCACTCGTCAACTCCGAAAATATGATAACCTTTAAGCTTTTAATGAGTCCGGGGAGAAAAACACCCTTTCCAGGCATCGAAAGGCTCCTTAAGTGATTCGAAAATGGGGGTTTCAAGGACATGAGCATGAAGGGTACGATCGCTTTGATGATGACGGCCGCTTTATTGATGATATCAGCTGCCATCCATGGCCAATATGCAGATGGGAACGTTGAAGATGGTATCCTGGAAAGGGCCATATCAAAAGATATCGTTTCATTCGAATCCTATTTCATTGAAAATGCTGGTCAGTTGGACAATGACGAGGTATTCTTCTACGGAAGGGACCAAAGCGTGTTCTTCACGAGCAGCGGGGTCTATTTCAGGTTCATAGATGATCGTTCCGAGAATTTCGATGGCGGGATGCCTCCTCCCCGGTTTGGAGAACCATCCGACAGCATACCGATCCATTATCAGGAAAAGGGATCGATACTAAAATATGAATTCGTGGATGCGAATGAGGTCGTTCCCTCTGGAAAGGACAGATGCTCTTGGAATTCCAACTTCTTTTTGGGGAACGACCCTGATAGATGGCGATGTGATGTTCCCAACTATTATGGGATCATCTATACTCAAGTTTGGGAAGGCATCGATATCGTATACGCTCTTGCAGGTGGCAGCGTGAAGTATGATCTCATCATTTCACCGGGAGCGGACCCATCACAGGCGAGATTCGATATAATCGGGTGCAGCGGCCTTTCGTTGGATCCCAGCGGAGATCTCGTGATATCCACAGATATGGGGGACATTGTTGATAGGGGGCTTATCGCATTCTACCAGGACGATGAGAACGACATCATTCCGGTCGATTTCAGGCTAGAGGGGAACAACCGTGTAGGCTTCGACATCGGGGCATTCGATGTGAACAGGGCGGTGGTGATAGATCCCCTCTTGTATTCCACGTTCATCGGAGGATCGAACTATGAGATCGCGAATGCTATAGCAGTGGATACCAGCGGAAACTCCTACATTTCAGGATATACATACTCGTCCGGTTTTCCCACGACCCCCGGTGCATACAATACGACCTATAATAGCAATGCGGATGTTTTCATAACCAAATTGAACGCCTCCGGAACGGGTCTTATCTATTCGACCTTCATAGGCGGATCCTCCACCGATATCGAAAATGGTCTGGCGATCGATCCCAGCGGCAATGCGTATGTCACGGGACGTACCTATTCTAGCGATTATCCGACCACGAGCGGGTCCTATGACACAACACAGAACGGTCACTATGACATATTCGTTACCAAACTGAATTCCAATGGGTCCGCGCTTTTGTACTCGACCTTCATAGGAGGGTCTTTGGGCGATTACGGAAGAGATATCGCGGTGGATACCAGCGGTAATGCGTATGTCACGGGATTTACCTACTCGACCAATTATCCCACGACCACCGGAGCCTATGACACATCGCACAACGGCAATGCCGATGCCTTCGTCCTCAAATTGAATTCAGCCGGAACAGCGCTTTCATATTCCACTTATATAGGCGGGTCCGGTTACGATGAAAGCTATGGGATCGCTTTGGATACCAGCAGTAATGCATATATCACCGGCGATACATCATCAAGCAATTTTCCCACGACCACCGGAGCCTATGACACATCGCATAACGGCGTCGGCGACGCTTTCATTGCAAAATTGAATTCCGCCGGATCTTCGCTTACATATTCCACTTACATAGGTGGGACGGATAACGAACTCGGTTTCGATATCGCAGTTGATGATAGCGGTAATGCATATATCGCCGGATGGACGAAGTCAACGGACTTTCCAACCACAATTGGGGCGCATAACACCTCACATAATGGTGGATTCGACGCTTTCATAACAAAACTTAATGCCACGGGGACCGGTCTTGTCTATTCGACCTATCTGGGCGCCTCTGGCGATGATCAAGCGCACGCTATCGACCTTGATCATGATGGCAATGCATACGTCACCGGATGGACGAAGTCCACGGCTTTTCCGACCACGAGCGGAGCGTACGACTCATCACATAACGGATGGAACGATGTCTTCGTCACAAAGATGGATTCCAGCGGATCCTCGTTGATGATCTCAACGTTCATAGGCGGGACCAGGGATGATTACGGATATGGGATAACAGTGGACGATGATGACATATACGTTACGGGATACACAGAGTCTTCGGGTTATCCGACGACTACCGGAGCATTCGACACGACCCATAATGGCGGAGCCGATGTTTTCGTTACGAAGTTGGGTTTTGATTCCACCCCGCCGGTTTTCGGTATCGATGGCACTAAAAGATCAGGGACAACTGGCGATCCGTTCATGTTCTCGATATCCGTGAACGATAACAACGGGATCTCCTCGGTCCATGTTGAGTACTGGTTCGGGGCAGGAGATAGGACCAATGCGAGCATGGAAGGAACCGGTCCGTATACGCATCTGATAACGGTCCCGTCCAATTCGACGGATGATCTGAATTACATATTCCACGCCGTGGACACATCCGGCAATCATAACAAAACCGCGGTGAGGAATGTCACGATCATCGATAACGACAGACCCGTGTTCGGTGTCGACGGCACCAAAAAAACAGGTACAACTGGTGATCCGTTCATGTTCACGATATCCGTCTACGACAACATCGGGATCTCCTCGGTCCATGTGGAGTACTGGTTCGGAGCAGGAGATAGGACCAATGCGAGCATGGAAGGAACCGGTCCGTATACGCATCTGATAACGGTCCCGTCCAATTCGACGGATGATCTGTATTACAAATTCCACGCGGTGGATACATCCGGCAATCGGAACAATACCGCTGAGAGAACGGTCACTATAATCGATAACGACAGGCCTGAGTTCGGTGTCGACGGCACTAAATCGTCGGGTACGACGGGCGATCCGTTCATGTTCACGATATCCGTCTACGACAACATCGGGACCTCATCGGTCCATGTGGAGTACTGGTTCGGAGCAGGAGATAGGACCAATGCTAGCATGGAAGGAACCGGTCCGTATATGTATCATATAACGGTCCCGTCTGATTCGACCGATGCTCTGTATTACAAATTCCACGCGGTGGATACATCCGGCAATCGGAACGATACTATGCAGAGAACGGTCACTATTACCGATAACGACAGGCCTGAGTTCGGTGTCGACGGCACTAAATCGTCGGGTACGACGGGCGATCCGTTCATGTTCACGATATCCGTCTACGACAACATCGGGACCTCCTCGATCCATGTGGAGTACTGGTTCGGGGCAGGAGATAGGACCAATGCTAGCATGGAAGGAACCGGTCCGTATATGTATCATATAACGGTCCCGTCTGATTCGACCGATGCTCTGTATTACAAATTCCACGCGGTGGATACATCCGGCAATCGGAACGATACTATGCAGAGAACGGTCACTATTACCGATAACGACAGGCCTGAGTTCGGTGTCGACGGCACTAAATCGTCGGGTACGACGGGCGATCCGTTCATGTTCACGA
>JARVGK010000053.1 GCA_029762535.1 Thermoplasmatota archaeon | reverse complement strand
ATACTCGCGGGCCTCAACGACATGGTGGCAAGGAGGATCGGGGCTCTGGTCAACTCCATGCGCTCCGAGGGCAGGATCCTCTTCGGTGGGGGGGTTGCGAACAACGCAGGGGTGGTCTCCGGATTGAGGAAGGTCATCGACAGGGATATCGTAGTTCCCGAACGACCCGAGCTCGTGGGTGCCTTAGGAGCGGCGCTGCTCTCCCCCGGCCTTCACAGATCGGCTCCGAAGGAGAATGAAAAAATGGAAGTTAAGAGATCCCTCTGGGACCGGATACTGGGGGTGAAATGACGATCACGGCGGGCATAGACCTGGGATCCACCTACGTCAAAGGGGTGGTGATGAAGGACCGATCGGTGGTCGGCTACGCGGTCACACCAACCGGCGAGGACCATGACGCAACTGCCAGGGGGGTACTCGGGGAGGCTCTCAAGATGGCCGGGGTCGGGTTCGAGGTTATCGAGAGGATCACCTCCACGGGCTACGGTCGGAGGATCGCGACCTTCGCCAACGACAACATCTCGGAGATATCGGCGAACGCGAGGGGGGTGAGGTATGTTGGAAGGGAGCTGGGCGTGAGGACCATAATCGACATCGGCGGCCAGGACACAAAGGTCATAGCGCTCGATGAGGACGGAAAGATGATCAACTTCGCCATGAACGACAAGTGCGCTGCGGGTACGGGCAGGTTCCTGGAGGTCCTCGCCAGGGAGATGAACGTCCCGCTCGATGAGATGGGGCCACTTTCTCTGAAGAGCATGGATCCCGTGGATATAACTACCACATGCCTGGTCTTCGCCAAGTCCGAAGTGGCGAACCTGGTCTTTTCCGGATATTCAAAAGAGGATATCATAATGGGGATCCACCGGGCAGTGGCGAGGAGGCTCGTTGCCATGGCGAAGAAGGTTGGGATCAACGACGTGGTCTTCTTCGACGGAGGACCTGCGAGGAACATAGGCATGGTCCATGCGATGGAGAATGAGCTCGGGAGGAAGATGTTCGTCCCCCCGATGCCGCAGATCGTTACCGCCACCGGAGCGGCCCTTATCGCCTCCGATGCGCTGAGAGGATAACGTTTTATCTTTTTGAACTCCATATCCTCGCTCATGAGCTCAAAGGGAGGGATCCCCAAGGCAGAGGCTCTCCGCATATGCGAGAGGATAAGAAAGGAGAATGAGGGACGAGTGTTCTCCCTCTCCAGGTGGCAGTGCTGGGGCTGCATCACTTTTACCAAAGGAGATCCCAAGAAGATGTGTTTCTCGGGGTCCGAGGGCAACAGAGGGTGCTCCCTTATCAACAGGGCCTATGATGATAAATGATAAATCCTCCGTTCCAATTGGAGACACATGACCCCCGCTAATTCGGAGGAAGCCTTCGACAGCCCATTCGCGATACAGCGTTGCCTCGATTCCCTAAAATACGATCCCGACATAGAGGCGAGATCCCCCCGGATCGTCATCGAGGAGGGGAAGGCCCATTGCTTCGAGGGAGCGCTACTGGCCGCATCCGCGCTCAGGAGGCTGGGGCATCCTCCTCTTTTGGTGGACCTCAGGGCGGTCAACGACGACGATCACGTCATAGCGGTATTCAGGGAAAATGGTCTCTGGGGTGCGATCGCCAAATCCAATTTCACCACCCTCAGATACAGGGATCCCGCCTACCGGACGATCAGGGAGCTGGCGATGTCCTACTTCGATCTCTACTTCAACACGAAAGGGGAGAAGACGCTCAGGTCTTATTCCAGGCCCCTTGACCTCTCCATATTCGATGGGATCGATTGGGAAAGAACGGATTCCGAACTGTCGGTAATAGGCAAAAGGCTCGATGCCATCAGGCATTACCCCCTCATCGACGACGATCTCGCCCTGAGGCTCTCGATCGTTCCGGACTACATGCTCGAGGCGGGAATGCTCGGATCGAACCCCGAGGGCCTGTACGAACCGGAGTGATGGAGAATGGAAATCGAAGGAGACAGGATAAGGCTTCGTACGCTGGAACAGGACGATGCCAGGGGCATCGTCCGCTACGCCGATCACGAGGAGAACTGGAGATACACCCTTTTCGACCTCTATCCATATTACGAGGAATACGCCAGGGATTTCATCGACAGGGCGCAGAAAGGCTACGAGTCCGGCATCCAGATCATACTCGGCATCGAACTCATCGACCAAGAGGAGCTCATCGGCGCCGTCGATCTTCGCATCATCGACAGGGAGAACAAATGCGCCGAGATAGGCTATATGGTATCATATCCTTACTGGGGAAAAGGATATGCGACCGAAGCGATCCGGCTCCTAATAGGATACGCGTTCGATAACATGATGCTGCACCGCCTTCAGGCTGTCATCTTCGAGGTCAATGCGAGGTCCTCGCGCGTGCTCGAGAAATGCGGCTTCGTCCGCGAAGGGGTAGAGAGACAGAGGTATTTCCGAGAGGGAAACTGGCATGACGGTATCGTATTCTCGATCCTCGATTCTGAATGCAGAACTCGGGAACCATGAAATATAATGAGCCCATCTACCGAAAAGGGGCCAGCGCATCCCGGGCAAGGTGAGTGAATTATGGTACAGTTGTTACAGGAGATCATTCCGTATATAAGCGGTCTATACACCCTTCCATGGATAGTCGTTGGCCTGATAGTGACCTTGCTTCTGTCCCTTGTCTTCGGGGAGGAGAGGGTGACGAAGGTCATGAAGAGGATCGGGCTGGTACTGCTTTTCGTCTTCATCCCGCTCCTGTTGTTCCGCATATTCCTGAACATCGACTTCGGCAGCTCGGAGATAGCTTTCTCCGCTGTCACGATCGTTGTTATCGGCTTCATGTACCTGCTCTCATACCTGTTCGGTAACCTCAAGGTCAAGCAGCTTGGCCTCAAAGGGATGGAGAGAAGGACCTTCCTCAAGACCGTTCTTACGAACCAGGGCCGCAGCGCGGCATTCGTCGGCGGGGCGATGCTCGCCATAGACGCGTGGAAGGTCCCTGCGGGGATATACATAAGCCTCGTGGGGATCGGCCTCTTCGCCGTCATGCCTTACATCCTATCCCGCATGCACAAACAGGAATCCAGGGAAAGCGAGGTGAGATCGATGCTTCCATGGTACCTCAAGCTCTATCCATGGTACCTCCTCGCCGTCGTGGTCCTGGCCATAATCCTGCACAAGGCCACCGGGATAAATGTCGCCGATCTCGGCGATTCGGGCGTGGTCCTGCATTTCATAAGCGCGCTGACCGTCCCTGCCGGTCTTTACTATGCGGGCGCGGGAATACACCCGAGGGACCTGCATTTGAACGAGCTCAAGAAGCTCTTCGGAATGGACGACTCGGATCATGAGAAGAGGGAGTTCCACTGGGTGATGACGAGGAACGCCTTCTTCGTCACGCTGATATTCACCCCTCTTGCGATCTTTGCAGTATTCGGATCCCTCTTCGCTGCAGGTGTGATCCCCGCGGCATGGTTCGCGGTGATCATAATCAACTCCTTCATGCCCATAACTTCCACTAACATGTTCCTGATCCCATACGGGATAGATAGGAAGGGTACCGCGCTCGCGGTGACGTGGACCACAATCGTCGGCGTTCCGATCCTGCTGTTCCTCATACCTCTTTTCGTCAGAGCGTTCGCCTGAGGTCTTTCACCTTACCGTAAAAGATGATGAGGACCAAAAAAGACAGCGATACGATCACAATATCGAATCCAGGGGTCTTCTTACCGTCGTCCTCCCCGTCGTCCGTCGGGACCTTGTCATCGATTATGTTTCCTCCTTTCTCGATCCCGGTGTATTCCTCCGTGATATCCTTCGATGCCTGGTTCCAGTTCTCCTCATCGTTGTATATCCTGACGTAGAGGACCATCCTGTCAAGTCCGGCCCAGTATGAATCCGGGTCCTCGAACTCCTGCCTGTTGTTATCATCTATCGGTCCCGTGGAGTGGAATACCCATTTCCAGGTGCTCCAGGACCCTTCCGGACCCGTCCCGAAGAACTGCTCCCTGTAGGCATGGGACCCGTAGGAGCGGTTCTCGTCTATGGGGCCCTCCTTCCAAGACTGTTGTGCGTGACCGGACGCTCCGGAATATGCCCATATCGTGTAGAATCCCTGGACCGCCTCATCGCAGCCGGTTCCAGTCGCCTCCATGGTGTATGAGTAGGACGTTCCAGTGGTGGAGAGGTCCTTCTTGAAATCGTCTATCTTTATGTTCATCGATGGTGCGGTGGGCGTGACCTTTGACGGGTCCTCGGTCCTCTCGGGTGCGCTCACGAGAGCGTTCCCCCCGAACGCCAACAATGCGATCACGAGCAATGCACAACCCCAAAGCCCAAAAATGGGCGACCTGCGTTTCATCTCTTTTTCCCCCTGCTTCATACATGTGTCTTTTGATTATATTATTTTTTTCGTGGAGATGGGGTTTTCATGGAGGCGCTTCAATGAAAACCTATATTAGCCATCTGGGAGTTGATGTTCGTTCGGGGTGTATTCAGATGAAAATTGGGATGGGTATATTCTCTGTTGCGATCGTATTGTACATGATGCCGATCGCCGCCTGTTCAGGCGGATATGATGTCGAGCCCTCCGGATGGGGGATCGCCGAGCTCCTTGAGCACGATGATCTCGGCTCCGCGAGCTATCCTGATATCGGAACGGACGCGAACGGCAACGCCATATCTGTCTGGAATCAGAACGATGAGTGGGGGATCTCACAGATCGTGGCGAACAGGTACACCAAGGGCATGGGCTGGGGAGATGCCGAGTTCCTGATGAACGGAGGGACCGATTCCATATCACCGAGAATAGCGATGAACGGCAGAGGGAATGGGACCGTGGTCTGGAGTTATTCGGACGGAACACGGGACAATATCGCAGCCATACCGTATCATCCGGATATCGGGTGGGGGTATGCGATGATCCTCGATATAGGTGATGGACACGCGTATACGCCCCAAGTCGACATGAACGACGATGGATATGTCGTCGCCGTCTGGGGACAACTGGAATACAGTATTTTCAATATAAAAGCAGCTGTTTACATGCCGGGTATCGGCTGGGGATCCCCTACAAGTATCGAGGATAACAACGGAGGGGCATATGGACCTCAGGTCGCCATCTCACCGGATGGCGATGCGATCGCAGTGTGGTATCAGGATGATGGGTCCAGAGAGAATATCTGGGCGAACAGGTTCTCATTAAAGACCGGATGGGGTACCGCGGAGCTTATAGAGGCCATAAACACCGGAGATGCTTTGGACCCGATGATCGACATGGATGCTTCGGGAAATGCCGTTGTCGTATGGAGACATCACGACGGGAGCATATACAACGTGGTCTCCAACCGATACACTGCAGGGTCCGGTTGGGGGACAGCGGAGATCATAGAATCCGGCGATGGACAGGTCCAGCCGCCTATAAATGTGGCCGTCGATAACGAGGGATATGCCCTCGCACTATGGCATCAATACGATGGGTCCAAGTATAACATCCTGTCCAACCGCTATACCCCTGATGAGGGTTGGGGGAAAGAGGATGAGATAGAGGACGGGGACGGGAATGCCGAGACCACACATTTAGATATGGATGCCTCTGGCAATGCGATCGCGGTATGGAGGCAGGTTGAAGGTTTTTCCAGCATATACGCGAACAGGTTCGTCAAAGGGAGCGGATGGGGCAAGGCCGAGATCCTGGAAACACGTCTTTATTCCGCGGACGTACCCCGGGTCTCGGTGGATCCATCCGGCGATGCAATCGTGGTATGGTATCAATACGACGGTTACAGGTTCAACATCTGGTCCAATCGATATGTGGCGCCCGATACCACACCCCCGGTACTCATCCTCTCCTCCCCAGAGAACGGGATCGAGATAAATACGAATGCTGTGACGGTGTCCGGGATCACCGAGCCCGGATCAGAACTGGACATCAACGGGATCAAGGCCACTGTAAAAAGTGACGGGTCCTTCTCTTTGGACCTCTTTTTGTATTCTGGCGAGAACACCATTATCGTTACATCAACGGATGCCTCAGGGAACCATGCCGTGGAGACCAGGACCGTGACCTACACCGACCCGATGGTCGATGAGATCGCATCCCTTACGGATGCCATGGACGATCTGTCCCTATCCCTATTATCAATATTTGGGAATATATCCGATATCGAGGATGAGATCGCATCGATAAAGGATATGATGGGGTCCATGAACGATACGGACAATACCTCATCGATCATCGATGAACTGGAGATCCTCTCCATGGAAATCCAGATGACCAGGGAGAACCTGACCCTTTTGAAGGAGAGACTGTCGGCGATCGAAGGCGAGGGCAACGGGACGGTGGACCTCTCGGGGATCCTCGACATGATCGATGCGTTGGAATACGACCTCGACAGGAACGATGCCGAGATCTCCACGCTTAAGAACGACGTCTCATCTCAAGCTGCCGATATAGATTCTCTCAAGGGATCGGATCCTGAAGATAATGAGGACCTAAAGGACGATGTGGCATCGCTCAAGGCGATCGTCGCGATCCTCGGGGCGACCCTCTTCGTTGCTATACTGATGGGGATCCTCCTCTTCATCATCATGATGATAATGATAGTGAGGAGAAAAGGTCACAGGATAGAGGAATAGGGCGGATCATTAATAACCCTGGATCCCAATAAACGGATGAATGGATAGTTCTGTGGACATGTAGGTTATCTCATCGCCAAAATGGTTGGTATGGCTTATGGCCTCTCGATCGATAAAAAATAATCTCAAATCAGTATGCGATGATTACCTGCATTGTTCTTCAAGTAGCGACTCCCTTTCGTGAATCTTCTTTGCAAAAATATAATACCCATTCAAGAGTTCATGTTCATCTGGGGAGTCGTTAAATGAAAAATGGGACTGATATTATTATTGTTGCGATCGTATTGTGCATGATGCCGATCGCCGCCTGTTCAGGCGGATATGAGGTCGAGCCCTCTGGATGGGGAGTCGCCGAGCTCATCGAACACGATGATATGGGTTCCGCGGGATATCCCGATATCGGAACGGACGCTGAGGGGAACGCCATCGCGGTATGGAACCATAACGATGGGTCTGTTCCGCAGATAGTAGCAAACAGGTATACCAAAGGTGTGGGATGGGAGGATGCGGAGTTCTTGACTGCCGGAGGGTTCAACTCCTTGTCACCCAGAATTGCGGTGAACGGCAATGGAAATGCCACTGTTGTATGGCGTTACTCGGACGGGATACGTTACAACGTAGTGGCAAGGAATTATTTTCCTGGTATCGGTTGGGACACGGGATATGACCTTGAAACAATGAGCGGAGATGTACAGAATCCCCAGGTTGATATGAACGATGACGGTTATGCAATTGCCGTCTGGTCCCAGGACGATGGAACATATCACAGCATATATGCCAATGTTTACACACCAGGTACTGGCTGGGGATCGGCAGAACTCGTCGAGAACGGCGGTGATGGGGCATATGCGCCACAGGTCGTCCTTTCCCCCGATGGAGTGGCAGTTGTCGTCTGGTATCAAAGCAATGGGGCCATGTACGACATATGGGCAAACACGTATACCATAACTGCCGGATGGGGAGATGCTGAACTCATCGAAACCTATGACACGGGAAATGCCTTCGGCCCCATGATCGATATGGACGGATCCGGCAATGCGATGGCGGTATGGAGGCAACAAGACGGTACGATCTATAATGTTGTTTCAAACCGGTATACTTCCGGGTCGGGTTGGGGCACAGCAGAGATCATAGAAACAGGGGATGGGCAGGTTCAACCACCAACAAATGTAGCATTGGATGACGATGGAAACGCATTGGCGACCTGGTCACAATGGGATGGGTCCAAGTACAATATTATTTCAAACCGATTCACTCCGAGCGAAGGCTGGGGTGAGGAGGAAAGGATCGATCATGGAGATGAGACATCTGAGACAAGCCATACCGCCATGGACGCAGCCGGGAATGCGATCGCGGTATGGAGACAGTATGATGGCGGTTTTTACAGCATATATGCCAACAGGTTCGTCAAAGGGAGCGGATGGGGCAAGGCCGAGCTCATAGAGACCCGCATTGGTTCCGCTGATGTGCCCAGGGTATCGGTGGATCCCTCCGGTGATGCCATCGCAGTATGGTATCATTCCGATGGTTACAGGACCAACATCTGGTCCAATCGATATATGTTGCCCGATACCACGCCCCCTGTACTCACCCTCTCCTCCCCAGAGAACGGGATCGAGGTGGATACGAATGTTTTGACAGTGTCCGGGACCACAGAGTCTGGTGCGGCACTCGTCGTCAACGGCGTGAACGCTTACGTGGCAGAAGATGGGACATTTTCCATAGATATTTCCCTGTTTCCGGGATCGAACACCATTGTCGTTACATCAACGGATGCCTCAGGGAACCATGCCGTGGAGACCAGGACCGTGACCTACACCGACCCGATGGTCGATAAGATCGCATCCCTTACGGATGCCATGGACGATCTGTCCCTATCCCTCTTATCAATATTTGGGAATATATCCGATATCGAGGATGAGATCGCATCTATAAAGGAGATGATGGGATCCATGAATGACACAGATAATACCTCCTCCATCATCGATGAACTGGAGATCCTCTCCATGGAACTCCAGATGACCAGGGAGAACCTGACCCAGTTGAAGGAGAGATTGACCGCAATTGAAGGCGAGGGCAATGAGACGGTGGACCTCTCCGGGATCCTCGACATGATCGATGCGTTGGAATACGACCTCGACAGGAACGATGCCGAGATCTCTGATCTAAAAAATGATGTGGGTACATTGAAAGAGGAGGATCCTGCAGGGGATGAATGGAAGGACGAGGCTTCTTCGCTTCGGGCGCTCGTGATCGTCCTTGGTGCGACCCTCTTCGTCGCGATCATTATGGGGATCCTCCTCTTCATCATCATGATGATAATGATAGTGAGGAGAAAGGGTCACAGGATCGAGGAATAGGGGGATCCCTGAATATTCTACGATCCCCTCAGAAGAATGAACAGGTCATAACTATAAATGGATAGCATATCTAATCGCAAATAAGGTTCACATGGATAGGATGGCCTCTTGATTGATCCCTTTAGTAACATTCACACAACAACATCAGCGATGATAGACCCTGGGTCGTTTGTCTATTTTCGATACCAATATCAGGTTCTCATTATCTTTTACCTTGTATAGTGCTCTGTGATCGCCGATCCTTATCCTGAACACCTTATCTCCCAAATGCCTGGTCATGAACTTGCTATCTGTAGGATAGGGATCCTCCGAAAGACGTTTCAATCTGTTTATGATACGCTCCCTGTCGATGTGTTCCATCTTCTCAAGAGCTCTGGAACAAGCCTGCGAAAGGTGGACCTCGTAAGGCATCAGATGATCCTCTTCGTCCTTTTATTATTGAGATCCTCTTCCGCTCGATCCAGTGATTCGATGTCATCATCCGTCACCAGGAGGTCCGCGTCAATGAGTTGCTTTCGGAGCAGGACCAACTCCTCTTCGATACGTGAAAGCCTTTCGACGATCTGTATTTCGCCCATGGATAAAATAAAAAACTTTTAACTATATCCATTTTGTCATTAAGTAGGAATCATGTTCCACCTCTTTCATTACTCCATCCGTATGGGGATCCTCCTCTTCATCATAATGATGATAATGATAGTCAGAAGAAAGGGTCACAGGATAGAGGAATAGGGCGGCATATCAGTTCCAAGGTGAATTGATTATCGCGAGATAGATCTTGATATCATATCGCCAATGATTATATACCCATAAAAACATGATCGACCTGATCGAAATGGAATCATCCGATATCGAGGCCATGATCGATGAGCTTCCGGAGGATCTCAGGAACGAGGTTCTCGATTATATAGAACTGCTGATAAAAAAGAACCGGGACCTATCAGTTGAAAAGGACAGGTTCAAGTTCGAATGGGAGGGGGCTTTGTATGACCTTCGGGACCGTTTCACCTCGGTCGAGCTTCAGCATCATGCCTCGGAGTGGAGATGATGTTCCTCATCGATACGAACATCTTCCTCGAGATACTCTTGAAACAGGAGAAGAGCGATATCTGTAAGAAATTCCTGACCCGTCATGGGTCCGAGTTGATGATCTCCGATTTCACCCTTCACAGCATAGGAGTCATACTGTTCAGGAACAATAAGGAACGTCTTTTCAATTCCTTCCTTGAGGATGTGATGAACAACGTCACCGTTCTAACCCTGAAGAGGGGACTCTACAAGGATCTAAGCAGGATCAGAGAGGAGAATCAGACAGATTTCGATGATTCCTATCAATATCTGATCGCGATATCCAATGGCCTCAAGATCGTCACAATGGACAGGGATTTCCTGAAGTTCAAGGGATTTGACATCATCTTCCTCTGAAGGGGATCGATCCCCTGTTTGAAAAGGGACCCTTTGCCGTTGGCCGCATTGACATATACAATAGGCGTGTCCCACCTCCCTGATTCCTCCATGGCCCTCATCCCATCATTATCAACGCTATCATCGGTCTCCCGGAGAGTGTGGAAACCAAAGACATGTGTCACCCTTTTGCGTTAGGGGTTTCAGCCAATAAAACCCAAACCAAAAAGGTGAC
>JARVGK010000052.1 GCA_029762535.1 Thermoplasmatota archaeon | reverse complement strand
CTTTTCCTGGTTCAGGCATGCTACTCATGAAGCGTTATAGCGATATAATCTTTTGGGATTAAAGTGGATACCCCATTAAAAATAAAATGGACTTTCACAAAACAGAAGGCTGATAAAAAATTGGCAAAGTATTATGTATAAAAATTAACTAGTCAGGACACTAGGTATATATGACGGTAGTTCCCTACCAAGATGTTTCCGTCAAGTGTGAGGTAGCGTCCTCCAGTAAGATACATGCCGTAACGGGCGCAATTATTGATGCGGTTGTCGAATATCTCAACATATTTTGATGAAACTATAGTGATACCGGTATTGCAGTTGGCTATCAAGTTATCTTCGATCGTGTTATATTCACCCATCCTCAGATAGATGCCATTTTGTTCGTTGTCCGTTATTGTATTGTATTTGATCTCTATGTAATTCGAATACCATAAGTAAATGCCATCGTAATTGTCCATAACAGTGCTGTCTTTTATCGTAATATGGTCCGAATAGTACACGTAGATGCCATAGTAATCGTACATGGCATTGACGTTCTCTATCGTTGAATATGTGGAATATGCCATAAGGACTCCTTGATAGTTGTTGGATAGTGTCGGACCTTTCACCGTTATATGGTCCGAGTCTACCACTCCCACATATCCGGCATCCGAAGGGATCGTCGCGTAGCTTTTTCCAACCAAATAGTATATCGGAGCCCCTTCAACCGTGTTTGTGGAATCAATGGTCTGGGTGTAGTGAAGCAGTGTGGATCCTCTGACACCGAAATTGTAATCGCTCCCAGAAATGGCGTTGTCGGTCAGGACATTAGAACTGGAATAATACAATAATATCCCGTAATTCGTGTTGTCCTTGACGGTGTTATCGCTGATCGTGTTCGAGTCAGCACCGGGTGATGCGTAATAACGATATCCATTAACATATATCCCATAGGCATTGTCTGTGATAGTATTATCGCTTATCGTATTATAACTTGAAAAATAAATGTATATCCCGTAATTTGTGTTGTCCGTGACCGTGTTATCGGCTATCGTGTTATAACCTGAATAATAGATATTCATGGCGTACTTACAATCATGAATATCGTTGTATGAGATCGTATGATATCCTCCGAAATATGTATAGATCCCATACGTGAAGTTCTCTATCTCCATGTTCTTGACCTCTACATTTTCACAATAGATCCAGGGGCTCGATGCATCCTCACGGTACCTTGTCAGATAGACACCAACAAATGCGCCCGCCCCATCAAGTACATATCCATCACCGTCAATTACGATATCCGAACAGTATACGTAGATGCTACCTTTCACATCGTCAGTCATGGTGTATGTGTCACCATCGATGTCTATCGGAGCATCCGAAGGGGATACGCTGCCGTCCGCGTTGATGGTTATATTCCCTACCCAGGGATCCTCATCGGCGTCAGCCGGGATCATGAAGACCCCTGTTCCAAAGCACAGCCCAAACACGACCAGTATTACCAGTCCCAAATACATCTTTTTCATGTTCACACCTCGATCTCGCGTCAATCGATCCCCGGGGGTCGATCCCCCGAGGGGATCGAATTGGCAAGGGGCGCATGAAAAGGATCGGTATTTATCGACGATGTTGGAAATTATAAAAAATAACAGGGTATATATAATATTTTAGTTAGCTACCGTTCATGGGCTCTATGGATGAGGATAAATGGAGATCAATTCGATGTAATGCGCCCTTTTCATTCGAACGTTCTTGGAATTCTCTATTGAAAAGTTGAATATCCATTCCGGGTGTGACCTTTGGATACCTTGAGGGATCCGAGTATATACCGATCGAAAAATATATTTATATAAGTAATTTTCCCATGTAATTAAAAAAAATTTCAGGGTCATATAAATTTTGGGGTAGACGCCCTCAAAAGAATGATTTATTTTATTATTGTGGAATGGATCGATATTTGATTTTAATTGGAGGTGGATCCCTTCTTAAAATAAATATAAATTGTAAAAAATTTAATATAAAATATTAAAAAAACCAACGGGTTTAAGGCGGGGATCGGAATGCGATCCCCCTATGCATCCGGATAGTGTTTCGATTCAAAGGACCGGAAGCAGGTTCTCTATCTCGAACCTGCTGATCCTGATCCTCATGGACTCGTCCCTCGCCCTATGCCCGAGGGATCCCAGATAGCTATCCACATGCGAGCGTTTTGCCTTTAGATAGTGCGAGAGGAACTCCTCTCCCATCACATCCCTGGCAAGGGCGCTGCCCTCGAGGAGGTCCAGAGCCGATGACAGGTCCGGAGGCAGCCTCCTGATCCCGAGATCGTCCTTTTCCGCATCGGATAGCTCGAACACGTTCACCTCCGTCATAAGCGGCGGCTCGAGGCTCTCGACGATCCCCTGCACCCCCGCTGCGATCTGGAGCGCGAATGAAAGATACGGGTTGCATGAGGGATCCGGGTTCCTGAGTTCGACCCTGACCGCATTTGGATTGTCGAGATCATAACCCGGGATTCTTATCAGCGAGGATCGGTTCTGAAGGTCGAAACAGATGTATGCCGGGGCTTCGAACCCGGGAACCAGCCTCTTGAAGGAGTTCACCCACGGGTTCAATACGGCGGCGATCTCGGGGACGTATTTCATCAAACCAGCAATGTATCGTTTGCATTCCATGGATAGATGGTCCTTCGATTTAGAGTCGTAGAATACGTTCATCCCGTCCTTGAACAGGGATTGATGGGTGTGCATCCCCGAACCATTGACGCCGGCGATGGGTTTTGGCATGAAGGACGCGAACAACCCCCTGGCCGAAGCCACCTTCTTCACCACGTACCTGAACAGCATGACGAAATCAGCCATCTCGAGGGCGGGCATGTAATGCACGTCTATCTCATGCTGGCTGTTGGAGACCTCGTGATGGTCGTACTCGAAGGCGTATCCCATCTCCTCCATCACCATCTGGGCCTCCTTCCTGACCTCGCCGTATAGGCCGCCCTTGAAATACGCTCCGAAATCAACTGTCCTGGGTCTCAGATAAGTGCTGTCGTCCAGGGAGATCTCCTCGATGATCGGGAACCCACTTTCATCCGAATCGAACAGGAAGAACTCCATCTCGGGTCCAATGTACACTGTGTCAGCGATCCCCAGCTCCCTGACCTTGCCAAGGACCCTCTTGAGTATCATTCTCGAGTCAAACTTGTAAGGCCCGTTGATAGGGTCCATGATATCGCCGAAGACCACCATCTCCCGCCAGCTCCTCTCGAACCCCTGGATCCGAGTGCCGTATCGCCAGGGAAGGATCCTGGCTGTGGAATAATCCAGATGGGCGTTCTTGTCGCTCTCGTTTATTCTCTCGGGGTACAGGGAGGATGCATCGAACCCTTTCTCGGTACCTCTCTCCTCGCCGCTTGACTCAGCACCCGTATCCTCTCCGGTCCGGCTCAGCTCCGATATCGGTATGGTGAAATTGCAGGGTCTCTCGCCGTTCATGTCCGCCGTAATGAAGCGTATGAACCTGACATCGGGATTACCCCGAAGCATCTCCTTGACCTCTCTCAGACCGGAGAATCCGAACCTCTTGTCACTCAACTCCATATGTTTACCCCAAACCCTGAATTACGAACAAATATTTAATATACTGCCGAAATATTATTTACATTATAATATATTTTCATTACAATTTGGACATATGTCCAATACACATGCGAAAATAAGAAGTAGTCTGGACGCATATACAGTGTCCATGGATCGACTGGATTCGAAGATACTATCCGCTCTGGCGAAGGACTCGAGATCGTCCTACAGAGAGATCGCAAGGACCGTCGGGGCATCGCCCACGACGGTGATGAACCGGGTGAAGGCCATGGAGGGATCCGGCATAATACGAGGTTACACTCTCGACATAGATCATGACAAGCTCGGCCTGGACATTCATGTGATCATCGATGTGCGCGTGGCCAAGGGCAAGCTGCAGCAGATAGAGAAGAAGATCGCGAAGGACCCAAACGTTCAGTTCGTATTCGACAACACCGGCCCCTCCGACGCCACCGTGATAGCAAGGTTCAGGTCCAGGTCCTACCTCGACAATTTCATCAAGAAGCTGCAGACCTTCGACTTCGTGGAGAGGACGGAGACGAAGCTGATCCTTAACACCATCAAGGAATCCGCGGTACTTATCACCTGAAGAGAGGTCCCCGGGATGTCCCATTACATCTATTAATACGCCCAAAGTTATTAGACCGACGGTCGGTCGGTAGGAAATCGACCCGAGGTGCTTTGGTCCATGGCCCGGATCGTCAAGGAACACGATGTCAGGATGAAGGAGATCGTCCTCGCTTCAGAGAGGCTCTTCTCGGAGAACGGATACGACGAGACGCCGGTCGAGAGGATTATCGAGGAGGTGGGGATCGCCAAGGGGACGTTCTATCATTACTTCCGGTCCAAGGAGGAGATCCTCGACGCGATAATCGAGGAAATCTACAAGGAGATCGAGGAGGGAATATCCCGGATCGTGAAGGATCAAGCGATCGGTCCCTCGATGAAGCTGATACTGATCATGGATCTCTTCAACAGGATCTCGGCCGGAAGGGAGAAGCTTGTCGATCTCATCCACGAGGATAGGAACGTCCTCCTGCACTGGAAGCTGGAAAAAAGGATGAACCCATTCCTCGTTGGACATTTCAAGGACATCATTGAGGAAGGGAGAGATGACGGGACGTTTAATGTCGATGACCCTGAGATGACCTCCATGGCACTGCTTGGCGCCATGGCATACATTGGCGAGGCCAAGAGGAGGTCCGGTATAGACGCCCCTCTTGACAAGGGGAGGATGGAGACGGCCTTCGGGATCATGGAGAGGCTTCTCGGAGCGGAGAAGGGACTGCTTAAAAAGAAACTGTTGGGCATGGAGGTGAGATGATGAGAGAGAGGACTTTGATAGATATCAAGGGGATGTCGAAGAGCTATCGTATGGGAGAGGTGACCGTGCACGCCCTCAGGGACCTGAACCTGTCGGTCCGATCGAATCAGGTGACGATAATCCTGGGGCCATCGGGCTGTGGTAAGACCACTCTTTTGAACCAGATAGGGGGCATAGACAGCCCGACGAAAGGAACCATAACCGTGAACGGGAAGCAGATACAGAACCTCAACCAAAAGCAGCTGACAATGTACAGGCAGAGGAACATAGGTTTCGTCTTCCAGTTCTTCAACCTGATCCCGAACCTCACGGCAAGTGAGAACGTGGAGTTCGTCCTCGAGTACGTCATGGATATGCCTTCAAAGGATGCCCATGAAAGGGCCCAGGGCTATCTGGAGAAGGTCGGTCTGGGCGATAGGGGCGATCATTATCCATTCCAGCTCTCAGGGGGAGAGCAGCAGAGAGTATCCATAGCCCGCGCCTTGGCCAAGGAGCCCCTGATCCTACTTGCTGACGAGCCCACCGGCGAGCTGGATTACACGACAGGCAAGAAGATCCTGAAGCTCCTGACATCCGTAGCGAATGACGGAAGGGCCGTCATGATAGTCACCCACAACAAGGAGCTGGCCAAGATCGGCCACAAGGTGCTCTACCTCCGCGACGGCAGGATAGTGAAGGAGGAGAGGAACGATGATCCCGAGGACGTGACCAAGCTGGAGTGGTGATGATGAGGACAACCTTCCTGAAGAAAGGGGTCAGGGAGATCTGGGCCCACAAGGTCCAGTATTTCTTCCTGGTGCTGGTCCTCGGTCTTGGCATAGCGTCCTACGGCTCACTGTACGACATGGCCGAATCCCGCGAAGCCTCTCTGGATGCCATTTACGAGGCGAGCCTGTTCATGGACGTTCAGGTGATGATAGAATACGGCCAGGCCCTCAACGCTACAACTTTGGACGCCATCTTTGATTCCGATAACCTCTCCGGGATGATAAGCGTGAAGGAGTACAGGCTCACCTTCGACGTTTTCATCAACCATACTTCGGTCAACGAGCCCAAGGTGACCAGGGGTCTGATGATGGGATACGATCTCTTCGACGAGGATGGATCGAGAAGGGAATTATCGGTGAACAGGCCCTTATATTACGTCGACGATCCGCCCAACTTCGCCGGCCCGTTCTCGGAGGAATGCTTCATCGAGCATAATTTCGCAAAGGCCTACGATATCGATTCCGGAGACTCCATTGGGATCATCAGGGGTTCCGGGGAGATCAGTTTGGATGTTTTGGAGCATGCCAATATCCCCGAGTACTTCTGGGTGGTGACCGAGGGTAATATGATGCCTTCGGAAAGATCACTGGGGGTGGTCATGGTCCCGATCGATACGGCAATGAAGGTCCACTCCGGTATGGATGAGCCGATGTACAACGACATCGCCATCCTTCTGAAAGACCCCTCACAAGTGGAGGAGTTCAAGGAGCTCGCCCGATCCGAGTTCGCCAAGGCCGGGGTCATAGTCAAGCCAATAGGGAAGGAGGAGAACCCCGCCAGAAGGTTCCATTACGACGATCTGGAGAACGACAAGCAGAACACGGCGACGTTCCCTTTGATAATATTCACCATCTCAGGTTTCGGGCTGGTGATGACCCTCAGGAGGATGATAAGGACCCACAGGACCCAGATCGGGATCTTCAAGTCCCTGGGTGTGCCCAACAGGGTGATCCTTACCTATTTTCTGATCATCGGGCTGCTAATAGCCATTTTGGGGGTCATAGCAGGATTGCTTCTATCGATCCCTCTGAGGATGGCCTTCGTATCTATGATCACAAGCCTGTTGGGATTCGCCATAGTCGAGACCAGCCTGGCATATCATCAGTATCTGATCGCATCGGCGATAGGCATCGTAATTTGCCTCTCATCCACGATCGTCCCGGCGTGGTTCGCACTGAGGATCAAGCCGGTAGATGCCATTCAGAGCCGGGAGGGGATCTCGAGGAGGTCCGCCGGGAGGATAGCGACGAGGATAGGAAAGAGGTCGAAGCTTCCGGTCCCCGTCAAATTGACTGTGCGGAACTTCCTTCGCAAGCCCGCAAGGACCGCCACGACGGTGATCGGGGTCGCCCTCTCCCTCGCTCTCTTTTTGGGCTTCATGATCGCGATGAACTCCATCGTGGTCATGCTGGATAATGAGACGGCGCACACGAGATGGGATTACGAGATCGCCCTGGAAGGTTTCGTTTTCGCGAACGTCACATCGAAATGGGAGCTGGACCACCCCGAGATAGAGTCGGTGAATCCGGGGATCATGCTCCCGACAAGGGTGCTGAAAGCCGATGAGGAGCTGTTCTGCATGGTCTATGCCCTTTCGGATGTGGAGGCTGCGTTCGACCTTGAATACAACAGCGGGGGTTTGAGGCCCGGTGAGATCGTCATATCCAGGTACATGGCCGAGAAGTTTGGATGGCACACCGGAGGCGAGGCAGAGATAGAGCTGCCGTTTCTGGACCCGGCCTCTGGTTTCTCGATGAGGAGGATGGTCATGAACGTATCGGGCATACATTCGAACATGATAGGATTCTACATCTTCACCGATATCACAGCGGTCCAGGACATATCGAACCTTCACGGCCTTGCGAATATCGTTTATCTCAAGGTGGATGGGGGAAGGCCCGTGCCCCGGCTTCAGAACGCCATGGTGACCACGCCCGGGGTGACATCCGTGCTGCACGTTGAGGACCGGGACAACATCCTCGAGCAGTACTTCGAGATATTCGTCGTGACAGTATACATCATGGGCCTGGTCAGCACGATCCTTTCCATGGCGATAGTTTACAATCTGTTCATGATAGACGCTCACGAGAAGAGAAGGGAATACGCGACGATGAAGACGCTGGGGACCTCCCTCAAGAGGATAGGTTATCTGATATTCATCGAGTCGGGATTGGTACTTGCGATAGGGATCCCGTTGGGAGCCCTGGGAGGTATGGGCCTTGCCTATTACATGTTCTCGGTGGCGGACGAATGGGAGGCGATGAACATGGAGGTGGCCTTCACCTGGATCGGATTCCTGGTGGGATCCCTGATGATGATCGGCGTGACGGTATTGGTATCGTTCCTGACGATCAGGTACATCTCGAAGATAAACATCGCGAACGTCATAAGAGAGCGATCCTCGGGGTGAGATGGATCTTCCGGTGAGGGGCGATCTCGGGGCGAAGGTCCGTAAAATAAAACCATATAGAAAACAACACAGTATCCGGTCAGTTTACATGAGGTAACTCTTGGTCGGACCGTTCATTAATCCGCTATCCCGCCATTTGTTATGAACAAAAGTCTTTTTAATCCGATAAACGCATGCATGTTCATGAAGTCCAGGGTATACGTGGACACCTCTGTTATTGGAGGATACCTCGATAAGGAATTCTCCGATCCTACAGCCAAGTTATTTGAAGAATTCCAAAATGGTGTGAAATTCATTTGAAAACGGTTATCCAATGATAGAGATAAGGACACCTATGGAGGTTCTGGATGAAGGATTTTGACTCGGTCGCCTTCATGAGGAAGGTAAGGACACAGCTTTCTGAAGAGTATCATAACAATATCATCCGGGAGAAGAAAGAACTGCAAAGGATCAGAAGGAAATACGCTCATCTCTTCCGCAAATGATATCAGTGTTCGCTTCGAGAACGATATAGGCCCCCGCCTATCCTCCCATGGATCGGGCGGCCAAGTGGATCCCCCAGCCTTCGTCGCCATCGTCCTCGAACTGCTCTGCTCCTCATGCTGCTGCCTTGGACCGATCCTGACCCTCATCGGGATCCTGGGGGCGAGATGGGCCATATGCCCATCAAAAGGGTATAAATAATCAGACCGTCATAGTACTTGCGGGAGTATTGATGAAAGTAGGCACTCAAAAGAATCGGATGCTCTATATGCTCTTCACATGTTGCAAGGAGGATGGTCTTCATTTAGATGACCGGTACTTCAAGGACGTCAAGAGCATCTTCGGTTGGACGAAGAATAGGGCCCAATCGATCCTGTTCGAGATGTGCCGCTCGGGTCTGATATCCCTGTCCCATGATGGTGCCAGTGTAACGATCGCTCCAAAGGGATGTGAACGCTATGAGCAGTTCTTGAGGCAGTTGGATGAGATGATCCTCGAACCGGACGTACACAATATCCCGTCACCCGCCTCTATGTCCAAGGTGCTGGATGGGATCGGGGATGTGAAGGACAGGGTCCTGTTGATGGAATTGATATCGGCCGGGGTCAGTATCGATGTCACCCGGTTCTTCGAGATATCAAGGATGAGGGGCGTCGAGCCGCTCAGGTTGTTCGAGTGCGCGAAACTCGAGCCCTGGGACATCGACACGTCCTCGCTCTACGAAGCGCTTCTGGATCATACGCTCTACGGGCCGAATCCGAAAAAAAGAGGCGATGTCACGGCCGAGCTCGTGCGCGCGGATCTGGACCTGAAATCGGGAAGGTTCGTTCAGGCGCGGGAGACATATGACCGACTCATATCAAGAAGGGATCCGAACCGGAGCGTTATCATCCTCTCCAGGATCGGACTAGCTCATATTGAGCGGCTGTCGGGGAACGTGGATGTGGGCATTGATATGATAAACTCCCTCATAGACGATATGAACAACAATGCCCAGAACACGTATCTGAACATGGTCCTCGGGATCTTCCTGATGCAGAGCGGCAGGGGGGATGAAGGGGCATCGAAGATAAAGGGTGCCTCGAAGATCTTCAAAAGGATGGGTTACTCCGCCCTGCAGGCCCATTGCAACACCCTGCTCGGTTATCATTATTTCAACGTGAACAAGGTGAAGGACGCTGAATACTACTTCAGCAAGGCCCTTTCCGAGTGCAGCGAGGCAAAATGTCTCTACTTGAGATATTATATCATGGTGAACATGGCCGATGTATTTATACTAAAGAACGAACTCGAAAAAGCAAATGCCATCTTAAAAGACGCCATCGATTATTTCGAGGGGATAGGGGATCTCTACGGATTGTCGGGAACCTATTTCAACATGGCTCTCTATCATCTTGCCGCTGGGAATAGGGAGAAAGCACTGGAGGATATGGCATCGAGCATAAGCATGGCCTATCCTCTGCCGGGACCGTATCTCCGGAAGAGATGGAAGGAGGTCTTCGCGGAGAGGGCGAAGGGATACGGCATCGATGTATCCACCGAAAGGTTTTTACACTGAAAAAAAAACGTTGTTTTCGAGCAATGTCTTAATATAGAGAAGACCATTGTATATCGGGCATGTTCGAAAAAGGATTGGAGCATGCCATCATATCATCGCTTTCCATAATACTGCTTCTGAGTCATCTTCCCTGTCAGGTTGATGGGTCCGAGGCATCGTACGAGTATGCCCTCATCATCGTGTCATCGTTCGATCCCATCCTGATCGAGGATGAGAAGGCATCGGATCTCTACGATCATCTTGTGGGAAGCGGATCGGATCCTGATGATATCATATTCCTGAGCGCTTATGTGAACACCTCGGGTTCTGACGGGATCCCGACCATCGGTAATGTGGAGGATAGCTTTCTTGATATCAAATCGTGGAGCACCGGTAATGACCGTGTGATATTGTACATATCTGACCATCTTCCCCCTTTTGCGAATGGAACGTATTTCAGGTTCGAGGACGGAAACATAACCTTCGCCCAGGTCGATGAATGGATTGATTCAATGGATTGCTCCAGTATTGATATCTACGTCGGCGGGATCCACTCCGGCCGTTCCGGCAATCATCTGAGGGGCGGGGATCGGACCGTCATCTGTT
>JARVGK010000051.1 GCA_029762535.1 Thermoplasmatota archaeon | reverse complement strand
ACAGATCTTACGGGCGGTTGGACCCCATCGAACGGAAATTGGACCATGACATCCTTCTGCTTCCTGTTCTGCCTCAGAACGTGAACGATCTCGATCTCAGATACGTGAATTCGACGACGGGACATGTGTATACATCCGGTGATACAACGATTTACGGTTACATGGATGGTTTCGATCACGGCCGTTATTATACCTATTCCATGTGGTCGGGCGCTTCGGACGGTTGGAGAACGTACGGGCTGGGCATGGGCGAATACGAGATCTACACGTATCTGGACGCGGACCCCGCCTACAATATCCAAATATCTGCCCGCTCGAACCTGGTCATGAACTCAAGCGATGTGACTTTGGAGGTACCGGTGGCGAATCCCCAGATGGCCCCTGTCGACATACTCATCAAGAACTCCAGCGGACCGCTGCAATGGGCGTATGTTTACTACGGCTGCGAGGTCCACGAAGACCAGGGCACCACAAGGATAGGCTCGGATAGGAACACCAATGCCACTGGACGGGTAAGGGTCTTCGTACCCGTTGGGATCCCGGTCACGCTCGATACCAACGCCAACGGCCACCATGACAAGTCGATCGAAATCATGGCCCTGAACACCGATCCGATGGAACTCGAGATCACCCTTGTCGAAATGATGACGGGTGCCGCGACGACCCCTGTCAGGTTCACGGTCATCGATGTGATCACTTCGATACCGCTGCCGGATGTTTACCTTGACGGGAACGGACTATCCGGAGGATCATATGAGTATTTCTATACAAGGACCAACGCGACAGGTCAGGCCACCGTGAACGTCGTTCCAGGAGATTACCGGGTAAACGCGTACTCCAACCTCGGCAGGAAGGATCTCGAAATGAGGATCGGCGCGACCACGACCGATGTGAAGATCGTCCTTGACAGGTATGCGGTGAACCCCGAGAAGGTGAACGCCTCCTTCCACGTGGTCGACCCGATGGGGATCCCCGTCCCTGGAATGAGGCTTTCCATGTATTCAAAGGATCCGTATTACATCTACACTTCCACCAGTTCGGCCCTCTCCGATGAGAACGGCAGGGTGGACCTTCAGATCTATCCGGGTAATTATTCCATTTATATCGATGACATCTATCCGGATATCTCCTACAGGTCCGTATGGAGAGTGCCGGATCAGACCATGCTCAATATCCCGATCACCGGAGTGGCCGAGAACATCACCGTCTATCCGGCAAAGCCCCTCGAGAGGATCTCCGGCAAGACGTACGACAGCTTGGGGGATCCTCTTGGACAGGTCAACATCTATTCCATGTCCGTTCATGACCTCAAAAGGCCCAGATTGAACCCGCTGACCTTCGAATGGTTGAGGGACCAGGTTTACCTTTACGGCATGTGGGACGGGGGATCCGTAAGCGACGGCTATTTCAGGAGCTGGGGTGTGGACCATACCTACATGGGCTTCTACAAGGACGGCTACAAGCCGGTCTTCCGCGAGATGGATCAGAACACCCGGTCAATGGACGACCTCGTCATAGTGATGGACGAGGACGACCTCACGCGGTTCAACGTCAGCGGGAGGGTCGTGGACGGGGGGGGGAACGGGGTCAAGGGAATGATCGTGGCTACGGATCCGGAGAGGGGAGGGGCCCACCTGGATTACGATGAAGTGAAGGCCGATGGGAGCTTCAGCATGAGGACATACCCGGGAAGGATCAGGCTGGTCTTCACGAACATGACCGTCATCGACACATGGGACCTCGATCTGGATGCCGACGTGAACGACCTGATACTTACGCTCGATCCGGAATCTTACCTGGACGTTGTCGTCCAGGATGAACAGGGGAACCCGGTCGAAGGTGCCGAGGTCAAGCTCATGAAGGGAGAGGAGGACATCTCCTCTTCAGTATCGGGCGGGGACGGAAAGCTGTTCTTCGACATACCCGCCGGAGATTATCGTCTTGTGATAGAGCGTTCCGAGCTCTACGATGCGTACGAGGGAGATGTGTTCTCCATGAACGGGATCGACGATATGACCATGACGATAACCCTACCCCCGAGGACTGAGGCGGACGTGTCCGGATATGTCACGGCCAACGGCGGCCCCCTGGACGGCGAACCGATAATGGACGTGATCGTGAGGATATTCGACGGGACCGAGATGACGTTCGAGACCATCTCCAACGAGACAGGTGGTTATATCTTCCAGGACGTGCCGCACGGCATCATCAGGATCACCGCCACCCCTCCGGAGACGCTGGCATACGCCTACGGGACAAGCGGATACCTGGACCTCGACAGCGGAGGAATGCTCCTTGGAGGTTCATCGTACATATGGGACATCGGCCTCGAATACCGTGAATGGGAGGAGGTCGGGACATTCAACGTGACCTATTACTCGCCCACGGGGGCGGACGTTCCCCTGAACGCTCCCATTGTGATCGAGTTCAGCTCACCGGTCGATGAGACAGAGCTCGGTGCGAACGTGGTGATAACCCCCCTTCCGGGGAACCTCTCCCTGGCCCTGCACGAGGACGGTAAGCGGGTGATGATCGACCATGACCCGTTCGAGCCCATGACGGAATACGAGGTCGTGGTACTCCAGACACTATCATCGGCCGGCGGTGAGGTCCTCTGGAACTTAAGCGAGGTCCGCTGGAGCTTCACGACCGGCTCCGAGGCCGCTACATGGGCCCTATACACCAGGGAAGTGATTCTGGACGATGGAAAGAACCTGAGCGCGTCCGTTACCGGAATGACGGGGCTCACCGTATTCATGGTGATCGACGGGATCGGCTCCTTCGAGATGATCGAGGGGGATGATGGCACCTACGAGGTCGAGGTCCCCGGCACCGGTTTCGAATGGAACACCACATACAACTATCATTTCTCCAATTCCCAGGGAGGGATCGACATGGCCCCCATGCTCTCAGGCAGTTTCCGGACACCAGCAGAACCAGCGGGCCCTCCAGTGACACCCGATTGGAATGTTGACAGCGTCATAGTGACGGTCGGTAATGACGGGAGCTGGGAAGTATGGGCGCAGGGAGAACCCGGTTTGGATGTGTACATCGTCATCGATGGAGTGGGATCGTTCCCGCTGACGGAGACGTCCCCGGGCATATACGAGGCCACGGTCCCCGGATCGAACTTCAAGAGGGGCAGGACGTACAGCTATCATCTCTCCGACTCCGCCGGGGGAGAGGCAAAGACCGATGTCTATACGGCCAAGGTCCCCGCGGAAGCAAAGGTGGATGGGCCTAAAACGCGATGGGGATGCTTCGTTTGCGGCGGCTGCGGTATAGTCCTCTTACTGCTGCTCGTGATACTCGTTCTTATCGTAATGACGAGAAGGTCCGGTAAAAGGGTCCATGAGGAGTAGTGCCAACCCGTCGAACCCTTATTTCAAGTCGGGATAAGGATGGGTAAGGGTTAATATATGCGAGGGAACGCTTCGATGAGGATGGTGGCCGTCCCATGAAGAACATTTTCGTTGTCGAGGACGAGGTGATGCTCCAGCAGCTGTACTCCGATCTCTTGAGCATGAGAGGATACAACATTCTGGGCGTTGCCTCGAACGGTGAGGAGGCCGTTGACAAGTACAAGGGATTCGATGTCAGACCGGACCTCGTCATCATGGACCACAGGATGCCCGGCATGGGAGGGCTCGAGGCTGCCCAGGTCATAAGGGAGTTCGATCCCCTGGCGAACATAATCATAATAAGCGCCGACGACCGGGCGGTATGGGACTCCGTCAAGCTCGGCATCGCCAGCATGAGAAAGCCCTTCTCCGTCACCGATCTCATGACCACTCTGGAATCATCCCTCCCGAAGGGCGATCCGAAGATCGATGTCAAGGAGAGCGTGCCGATGCCCGATTATCTGAAGCCCAGGGCGATGTATCTCTTCGAGGAGGAGGAGGGAACCTCCGCCATCGAGCATTTCCGCACCCTGATATCCAACGGATACAAGGGGATCATATTCACCAGGAAGCACCCGGACACGCTGCTTGGGACCCCGTGGATCAAGGACATACCGACGATATGGCTTTCTACCGCACCCACATCGAACATACCGACGATCTCGCCCGGGAACATACAGAAGATCCTCATAATGCTCCAGTCGGCCCTGGTCGAGAACACGAAGCTGGTGGTCATGGTCCTGGGCTACGAGTTCATATTCACGAACGTCGAGTTCGAGAGGGTCCTCAACCTCGTGCAGGTCCTCGGGGACAGGATCGCAGCATCGGAGAGCGCCTTCGTCATCTTCTCGATGGACTCGTCGGTGATACCCGATAGGGAAGCGAAGCTCATCAAGAAGGAGTTCAAGGTAGTTAATTGAACACTATAACATGAGATCGTATCTCTGCCGGATGAGGCCGCTTCCCCATTTCCTCTCCCTTCTCTCCCATGTCAGCTCGAACCCGGCCTTTTGATAGAGCGATGCCGCCACCTCCAGCACGCTTTCGGTAAGGAGGAAAACCGAGGAATATCCGGATACCCTGGCGAAATCCAGGGCCGCATCGAGCAAACTCCTGCCGATACCCTTCCCCCGGACCTTTGGATGAAGGAGGAACCATCTGAGCTGGGCCTGGTCGTCAGTGTGCCTGACGATCGCTATGCATCCAAGGACCTCTCCGCCATCCTCGACGATCCATACCCTCTCCCCTTCGCGGAGTTCTCGGAAGGTTCTTGACATGTACTCTCCCACGTAGGATTCGAACACATGATCGAAGCCGTATTCGTCCCGGTAGATCACCCCGTGCAGCCGGACCAGCGATCCAAGGTCCCCTGGCCTTATATCGTTCCGGATGACCATCATGCGAGAACATCAACCATGAACACAAAGATAAAACTTCACGCCCCGAGAAGCGACCTTATCCTTTTGTGCCTCTCTTCCTTGGACATCTGTCCTCCTTTGGGGACCTGCCTCTCCCAGGGCGCTTCCTTGGATCCGTAAATGACCCCCAAAGGAACCTTGTCCTTCCTCTGGGCTATCATCCACGCCTCCTCCCTGGTTGAGGCGGGCCTGTCCAGATCCTCGACGATCGGGGCGTACTTCGTGTAGGTGTTGTTGAAAGAGACGCAGGGCTGTATGATGTCCACGAAGGAGAAACCCTTGTGGAGTATGGCCTTGACCATGAGGTCCGTAAGCTGGGGCAGTTTTGCCGTGTATCCCCGTCCTATGAAGCTCGCCCCGGAATCCAGCATCAGGGTGACGGGATCGAGCGGGGGATCCTGGGATCCCCTGGGGGTGGAGCGTCCTCGGAAGCCCTTTTCGCTCAAAGGGCTGGCCTGTCCCGTGGTCAGGCCGTACACTGAATTGTGGTGCAGGAAGACGGTCACATCGATGTTTCGCTTGGCCGCGAATATCAAATGCTCGATGCCCTCGCCGAAGGCGGAGCCGTCGCCCTCGAAGCATATCACCGAGAGATCGGGGTTCGCTATCTTTATGCCCTGCGCGGTGGAGACGGCCCTCCCGTGCAGGGAATAGAAGCCTGACAGCGCAAGATAATCGAATATCTTTCCGTGGCAGCCGATCCCGGCCGTCATGATAAGACGGTCCCGTCCTATACCCAGACCCTCGAGCCTCTTCACAGCGTCCTTTATAGCCTGGAATATGCCGAAGTCGCCGCAGCCTACGCACCAGGTGTTCGAGGCATAGGTTGTCAGATCGTCCATCAGATCATCTCCTTCAGTCGTTCTGACAGCTCTTTCGGATCGAAGGGCCTGCCGTCGTATCGTCTTATGACATGAGATGCCGTTATCCCGGCCTTCTCCCTGAGTAGCCTTGCGAACATCCCTGAACAGCTCTGTTCCACGACCACGGGACTCTCTTTCATGTATGCCTTCATCTCCCAGACGGGGAACGGTCTGAGATATACCGGCTGTATCACCTTCGCCTCGATCCCGGAGATCCTCAGGGCCTCCATGACCGACATGGTCGTGGAGCCGTAGGTCATTATCACGGGGCCGCCCCCGAACGTATTGACCGTTCTCATCCCGATCATCTGCCTGATGAGGGCCTTCTCCTTGGCGAGCCTCTTGTCCGCCATCTTCTCTATGGTCCCTGCATCCTCGGTCGTGATCCCCGCCTCGTCATGCTCGTAGCTGTTCCATTTTATCATCTGGGGGGAGGGCGGGAACAGAAGAGGGGATATGCCGTTATCGGTCAGGGAATAACGCTTGTATTCGCCCGATGTATGCATGAGCGGCTGGGGATAGGATGCCCTCTCCACATCCAGTTTCACGTTCATGGCGCTCTCCGACAGATGCTTCTCGGTGAGTATGATCCCAGGGGTCTGGAACCTCCAGACGAGGTCGAGCATCTCCGATGCGAGATAGAACGCCTCCTCGACCGACCCCGGGGAGGCTACGATCTGCGGGAACTCGCCGAAACCCCTTCCCAGAGCGAAGTCCAGATCGGCTTGAGCGGTGTACGTGGGGACGCCCGTGGAGGGGCCTGGCCTTGATGAAAGGATCGAGAGTATGGGCGATTCCACCATGCCCGCGAGGGATATGGCCTCGTCCATGAGGGCGAATCCTCCACCGCTTGTCCCCACCATCGCCCTGGCACCTACGTAGGTGGAACCGATGGCCATGTTGATGACCGCGATCTCGGATTCGGCGTGGACCACCTCCACACCGAGGTCCCTGTCATGGGCGGCCAGGTAATGCAGTATGGATGATGAGGGGGTCATCGGATAGGCGTAGTAGACATCGAGCCCGGCCGAGGCCGCGCCAAGGGCTATCGCCTCGTTTCCCGTTAGGATCCTGGACCCTTTGAAGGTCCCTGGTCTGGGATCGAACCTCTGGCCCACGCTCTCATTTGTGGCATGATATATGGACAGGCCGTATGCCAGATTGACCTCCCTGTCCTTTGGGTATTCCCTCTCGAGTATGCGTTTCAGATCGTCCTCGGGCATGCCCATGACGGCGCAAAGGACAGTGAATGCTCCAAGGCCCAATCTCAATTCGGGCTTGGGATATTTCCTCGCCTCCTTGATGAGCGGGACGAAGGCGCCTTCCCCTTCGACCGCCCCCTCGTTCAATACCACGAGTCCCCTGTCGGACACATGCTCCTTGTGGAGGTCGTAGCTTTTCTGGTCGAGGCAAACGATCAGGTCCGCCTTCGAATGATGGCTCCAGATCGGCTCGATGTCCGAGCTGACCATCGAGAAATTATGCCCGCCTCTTATCAGGCTCTGATAATCGTCCATCTGGAAGACGTGCCTTCCCATTTCAGAGAACAGGTCCGCCGCCGACCCGGCGGCGGATTTTACACCCTCCCCGGCCTTTCCGCCGACGAGGAAAGTGAAGGGATCGCTTGTCATGTTCACACTCACCTGCACTTGGTTCTATAGGGATGCATCATCGCGATGCTTTGAACTGGACCGGGACACATAAGAGGATCAGACCTCTTCGAACATGTCCTTGCCCACGCCGCATATCGGGCATACCCAATCATCGGGAAGGTCCTCGAAAGAGGTCCCGGAAGCGATCCCGGCGTCGGGATCCCCGTTCGCCGGATCGTAGATGTAACCGCAAGCCATGCATCTCCACTTCGAAGCCATTTGAGCAACCTCCATTTTTCACTGTCCTCGGATGCTTGCGTACGGATTTATAATTTGCGCAAACGCTTTGACAGCTCCAGATAACCCATATCAAAAGCGCGGAGGTTCACCTCTTTTGTCTTCGCCGGTACAGAGTCGGCCACCGCACTGAACACGGCCTTCTTGGATACAGGGGACCCCTCCAGCGCGCAGAGGGCTCCGACCATGACAACGTTCTCGGCCTGGGGTTCTCCGGCTTCCATGGCGATGCTCAACGGATCGATACCGTAGACGATCATGCCGGAGGAGACCAGTGCCGAAGAGACGTCCTCGTATTCCATATACCGCTCCTTCTCACCTCTGACGATCATGCTGGTCTCAGCCGGTGGATGTATCACAACGGTGCTGGTCACAACTGTCCCGCCTCTCTTGAGGAAATAAGCGTACCTCAAGGCCTCTATCGGCTCTAGCGCGAGCACGACATCGCATTCACCGTAGGGGATGAGCGGGGATCGGACATCGTCCCCCATTCTCTGATGCACATGAACGGAACCGCTCCTCTGGGAGAGCCCGTGCAGTTCTCCCGATATGACCTTGATGCCCTCTGAGGCGCAGGCCCTGCCGATGATGTTCGCCATGAGAACGACCCCCTGACCCCCCACTCCGCAGTACAGGACGTTGAAAGCGCCTTTCATCTTTCCACCTCCTCACTCTTGGTCGTTGCTTCCTTGAGCTTCCCGTAGTCCTCCGGAGTGTAATACACTCTGTCCTCTCCGCCCTTGAGGACGGCGGTGGACCTGATGGAACCGAAACCGCAAAGCTGGGCGCATTCCCCGCATCCTACGCAGATATGGGGCGATATGACGGGGATCCTGTCGGGACCGAGGGAAATTGCGGGGCACATGAAGTCCTTGATGCAGTTGTAGGGCTTCCTGCACTTCTCCTGATCGATGAAGAAAGGTACCGTCCTTGCTCCGGAGCGGCGGTATCTCCTGAAATGATAGAGGGCGCACTCTCCCCTGGATATTATGGCCCTCACGCCGCTTCTCTTGAGGGCTTCCTTCATCGGTCCGATGCTCTTTCTTATCTGGAAAGGATCGATAACGGTTATATCCGAAACGCCCACACCTCTTAGGGCCCCCTCTATGTCTATCTTGATCCCCTTTCTGCCTCCGGCGGCGTCCTCGGTCCCTGGATGGCTCTGCTGCCCTGTCATGGCCGTCACGGAGTTGTCGAGGATCAGAAGTGTGAGGTCATGGCCGTTGTGAACCGCGTTCACCAGGCCTGGCAGTCCCGCGTGAAAGAAGGTAGAATCCCCTATGACCGATACGACGTCCTCCTCGGCGGCGAGATCAACCCCTGCGGCTATGCCCAGGGAGGATCCCATACAAAGCTGGGAGTCGGACCATGAAAAGGGAGGGAGAACGAGCATCGTGTAACAGCCGATATCGTTCGAAAGATAGACCTTGCCCTTGTCCCCCAATGCCATCCTCAGCGCCGTGAAGGTTCCCCTGTGAGGACAGCCCGCGCAGAAGACAGGGGGCCTCATGGGGATCCCGTCTGCGATGGAACCCATGCTCTTTAGATGCTCGAGGTGGTCGAAGGGTATCTCAGCCCCGGTCACGTTAGCGATAGCCCTCTGGACCAATGGAACGTCGAGTTCGGAGAACTCCGAGAGGTGACCGGTCCTCTTCCCGTATATCCTCAGGCCTGAGAAGGATCCTTGAGCGGCCGATGCTATGAAGGTCTCGAGGTACGGGGATAGCTCCTCGACCACGATGAGGTCATCGATCCCTTCGAGGAATCCTGAGATCAGAGCCACGGGCATCGGGTTGATCATGCCGATCTTAAGTATCCTCGCCTTTATCTTGAGCCTCATCAGCGCCTCGAGGACGTACTGATAGCTGATCCCCGATGTCGCGATCCCGAAGGTGTATCCATCGGACCTTCCCGGACCCCCCTTTTTCAGCGCGTAACCGTCGAAATGCTCAATGCGATTGAACGATGTCATCCGCGTATCGTCGGCGATCCTCCCGATGGTCTCCAGAAGCCTCATTTTTCCCTTCCTTGCGAGCTCCCCGACGGCGGAATAGTTCCTTCTGTTGTCCTTCCAGTTGACCTTTGAAAAGGAGGTCCATCTCATCTCCGAGGTCCCCACGACCGCACTCTGATGGTTGATCCTCGTGGTTGTCCTGAGAAGGACGATAGTTCCGTACCTCTCGGAGAGGGCGTAGGCGAACTTGACCATCTCGTAGGCCTCCTGGGGATCGGAGGGATCGAGCATGGGCAGGTACGAGTTGTATCCATACCATCTGCCGTCCTGTTCCGACTGAGAGGAGTGGGCGTGAGGGTCATCGGCAAGAAGGACCACGCATCCGGATCGCACTCCGGTGTAGGCCATGACATATAGTGCGTCCGAGGCGACGTTCATGCCAACGCTCTTCATCGAGCAGAAGGACCTGCATCCGACCATGGCGGCGCCCACTGCGGTCTCGAGTGCCACCTTCTCGTTGGCGGATATGTCCATTCTCACGTCCATGTCGTTACATATACGTTCAAAGGTGTCGAGGATCTCGGTGGTTGGCGAACCGGGATAGGATGCGAACACCTTGACATCGGATTCCAGGCATGCCCTGACGATGGCCTCATTGGCCATCATGTAGGCCCGCTGCGCGGACGGGTCCCTGATATCGTACGGGCTCATTGTGATCGTACGGTCTATGGACCATCCGATAGATGTATGTGGCGGTCGCCTTCAGTAATTATCGCATTCGAGCTCGAAGTAGGCCTGGGGATGGGCGCAGAGGGGGCAAACCTTGGGCGCTTCCCTGCCGACGTGAACGTATCCGCACTTCCTGCACACCCACCTGGTCCCTTCCTCCCTCGAAAAGACCCTGCCTTTTTCAAGGTTCTCCAGAAGCTTTCGGTAGCGCTTTTCGTGCTCTACCTCCACTCCAGAGATGAGATTGAAGAGACATGCTATCTGCGGGAAACCCTCCTCCTCGGCGATCCTCGCGGCCTCGGGATACAGGACGGTGTGCTCCATGTTCTCCCCCTCGGCGGCGGCCTTGAGGTTCTCGGCCGTGCTGCCGATCCTTCCCGCAGGATAGGAGGCGCAGATCTCCACCTCTCCCCCCTCGAGGTACTTGAAGAAGGCCTTGGCGTGCAGCCTCTCGTTGTCGGCGGTCTGATTGAAGAAGTCCGCTATCTGCTCCAGCCCCTCCTTTGCGGCGGCGGAGGCGAACATGTTGTATCGGTTCCTCGCCTGGGATTCCCCGGCGAAGGAGGCCAGCAGGTTCTTCTCGGTCCTTGTTCCCTTTATGCTGTTCATGGACATCGCTCCATATCAGGAAGTGATTACCCATCTCGCACATAAGGATGATGGTCATGGGCCGGCATGCATCATTGGCCACTCGAACTCGTAATCCTCCTGCTCCAGAAGGCGGTCCCTCTCTACGGATAACAAGTTGTGATGCCCCATCTCCATGTTCGAGAGGTACCTGAGCGTTCTGGCGTTCTCCTGGTCGCCTATCATCTCGGCCATGGCGAGGTAGAAGTCGGAGGCTGCTATCTCCGTGGTCATGGCCTGGGATATCACCTCGCTCGCCATGACCATGCCCTTCTCGATCCTCACCTCCGGCAGGGGGACTATGGATCTCTCGGGGAGTTTTGGATCCTCAACCCCCGTAGTGAGCTTGTACAGGCCCTCGAGATACACCTTGTGCTTCATCTCCTCGCCCGCTATGAACTTGAGCCTGTCGGCGAGGAACGCGTCCTTGGTGGAATCCGCAAGCGCCAGGTACATGGCCTTTGCCTCCACCTCGCTCTTTATCGCGGTCTCCAGAATGTCCTTTATTGAGAATCCGGTGAGGTCCAATCGATCACATCCATTCTATGCTCCCTATCGATGGGTATATCGGCTCATTCCTTTCTCTGGCCCAGGTTATGGTCCATCATGAAGAGCATTCCGGGATTGTCCTTTATCATCTTGAGTCGCTGGACTATCCCATCGGCGTTCTCCTCCTCCTCGACCTGCTCGTCAATGAACCACTGCAGCATGTTGTAGGTGGCGTGGTCCTTCTCCTTCTGGGCCAGGTCCACCATCTTCTCGATGCATCCGGTGATATGCTGCTCGTGTTTGTAGGCTGCCTCGAAAGCGGCAAGAGGACTTTTCCACTGCTTCTCCGGCTGAGCTATGGCCTTTAAGTTGACGTTGCCACCCCTGGATACCAGATAGTCGAAGAACTTCATGGCGTGAGCCGTTTCCTCCTGGGACTGGACCCTCATCCATTTTGCCATTCCCGGCAGGTTCTCGCTCTCGAAATGTGCCGCCATGGACAGGTACAGGTACGAGGAGAACATCTCCTCGTTTATCTGGTCGTTGATCGCTTTCTCGATGTTCTTTTTGATCATTTTTTTTCCCTCGAAGAAACGATAACC
>JARVGK010000050.1 GCA_029762535.1 Thermoplasmatota archaeon | reverse complement strand
GCCTGTCAGTTCAGGCCTTACCCCTTTAGCCATCAAGGGAAGGGGTATCCCGCTTCCCCGCCTCCAGCTTCTTCAAGGTCTCCCAGTCGTTGAAGGTGGGGGCGTACCTGGAGGCCTTGCCGCCTTTGACCTCCTTGTAATAGCGATAGGTCATGGGCTCCCCATCAGCGAGTTTCTCTGTCTCAACTATCTTCCCGACGAATATGGTATGCGACTCCACGTCCAGGGTCCCGTATAATTGGACCTCCAGATAACCCAGACAGTGATCCAGGACAATGGGGGCGCCGGTCGCGCCCTTCCGGTAGCTGACCCCTTCGAACTTGTCGATGTCCCGACCCGAGCGGAACCCCCACGTCCCGATGAACTTCATGGGGGCATCCCTGTCGAGGATCGATACGGCGAAGCAGCGGCCCTGCATTATGATGTCGTGTGTGAGGCTGTCCTTGCTTATGCACACGGATATCTTCTCCGGGGAGTTGGATACCTGGACAACCGTGTTCACTATCAGCCCGTTCTTTCTACCGTCATGCTCTGCGGTGATCAGATAGAGCCCGTAGGTGACATCCTCCAGAGCGCCCTTGAAAGCCATGGTATCTCCAACGATAGGGAATCCGGGAGGATTTATTTATAATTGGACCTGAAATCCTCTTCATGGAATTGCTCGAACTCCGATCCGATGCCACCGGAACTTTCATCGATCGTCCGAACAGGTTCCTCGCCAACGTCCTTCTAAACGGTGAGCGGGTCAAAGCGCACGTTCACGATCCAGGCAGACTCTGCGAACTCCTGGTCCCCAGGGCCGATATCCTTATGAGAAAGGCGTCCGCGCCCGAGAGGAGAACGGCGTATGACGTGCTCGCAGCAAGGTACGACCGACAATGGGTGCTGATCAATTCAGCCATACACAGGCCAATATCAGAACGGATCCTCTCTTCAGGTTCCATATCCCCCTTCGGACCGATCGCATCGATGAGGTCCGAGGTTTCGGTAGGAAGGTCCAGGATAGACCATCTCATCGTGACCGAGGACGAGGAGAAGGTCATGATCGAGGTGAAAGGTTGTTCACTGGCAGAGGACGGCAGGGCGATGTTCCCGGACGCCCCTACCGCGAGGGGAGCGAAGCACATGGAAGAGCTGATAGGCATACTCGGATCAGGCACGAGAGCAGGACTGCTCGTGCTCGTGATGCGATCGGATGTCATGAGCTTCTCCCCCAACGAGAGGACGGATCCACGTTTTTCCGAAGCCTTTCGCCACGCCGTCGATGCGGGTTTGGAGGTCCATCCGATGGTCCTGGGCTACGATGGATATGCTGTCAGTTACCTAAGACGCGTTCCCGTATTTCCCTGATGAGGGGGGAAACCATACAGCAAATGGCCTCCAGGAGCGAGCGGTCCCAGTCTCGAAACGGCGAGATGGAATGCGAGTCTATGTCCAGTTCGCCTATCACTTCATCACCGTCCATGACCGGGATCACGATCTCCGATCTCACGTTGATGCTGCAGGAGAGGTAATTATCCTCCCTGGCCACATCCTGTATGATGAATGCCTCCTTCCTTGCGGCCGCCTGGCCGCAGATCCCCTTCCCGAAGGGGATCCTGACATGCTCGGTGGGAGCCCCCACGTACGGTCCAAGATACAGCATGCCCTCATCCCTCGTATCCACGATGTAGAAACCGACCCAGTCGTAGTGGGGGACCTCCCTCTCAAGGGTCCTGCATACATAATGCAGCCTCTCCTCGGGGGATCCATCCCCTTCAACGATCCTTTCGACCTCTTCCAGTATTCTCTCCATATCATACCCCTCACTTGAATATATCTCCAGTCTCCTTGTACCATAGCAGAATATCCATGTGGTCCATGGGGATCCCCAAAGCGTTCGAGAAGGCCTCTACCTCCATCTCGATCATGAGATACCTCTTTGGAGGTATCGACGACGGTATCTGTTCCAGAACACCGTATTTCTTGAGGTTCCTCAGGATATGCCTGTCCAGGATCGCGATGTCCCTGCCCAGGCCGATGTTCCTCAGGAAATGTCCCGCCTCCTTGTATCCCATGCCTTTGATGTTGTCAGCGAACCAGTTCCTGGCCGATCTCGGACCTGAGAAGGAGGAGATATGGTGCGCTATGTCCAAAGCCCCATCTCCCGAGAACCTCTCCCTCGCAGCGATAAGATAGTTGGATTTCTTGTACTTGAACCGGACGTTGCCGATGGCCCCCAGGACATCCTCATACCCCCCTTTAAGGAGGACATTGGTGCATGCCATGTCCTCGATCGCCCCCCAGCATACCCTGGCCTTGGACTGCGGTGTCAAAATGCAAAATAAGAGCTCTCGCATGATGGCGTTCCTTTCCCGGCTCTCCCAGACCGCCTCGAAATCCCGCAACCTGGAGCTTATCCTACCTTTAATCGGGCCGTAAAGAGGGAGGAGGTCCCTTTTGGCCTCATCGATACCTCCATCGTTAGATACGCTGGATCCCCCCTCATTCGATGCCGAAGAAATGGCTCAGCCTCTCGTCCAGGGACCGATGCGTATGGCTCTCGATATCGCTCTTCACCTGCGATATCATCTCCTTTCTCTCATCTTCAGATATCCCGAAGATCTCCTCCAGCGCCTCGAGGATCGGCCTCTCGGCCTCGGTGATCCTCTCGTTCTCGAGAGCCTGGACCAGAACTGCCCTGTACATCTCCATGTCGTAGGCATGTTCTGACCTGTCCTCCCTCAAGGCCATCTCCTGCTCTTCTGTCAAAGGGATCGGCCTTTTCTCGTATATGTATTCCATGATATCGTCCATGCGATCATCGTCGAGGCCCAGCTTCTCCTCGAGGATCATTATCAGTCCGCCCTCATCGAGGGAAATGAAATCGTTCTCGGTCGCCTTCCTCATCACGGAATAGTAGATGTATTCCTTGCGGTCCATTGGTCCACCTTCCAGTTGTCTCCTGAATCGGCTTGAGCCTTATTATCTTTCCCGGCGCCCATCCGACCCTATCTCTTTATTTACTGGTAAAGGCGATACGGTCGTCTGAGTCTGGGGTGAAGACCGATGATATTCGTAAGCACTGAAGAGGTTCCGGGAAAGAAGATCGTCAAGGTTCTGGGCGTCGCCGCCGGGAGCACAGTGAGAGCAAAGCACATCGGCAAGGACATATTGGCCGGGTTCAAGAACATCGTGGGCGGGGAGATCAAGGGCTACACAGAGATGATGGAGGAGGCCCGTGACGAGTCCACCAAGAGGATGCTGGAGAACGCCAAGAAGATGGGAGCGAACGCCGTGGTGAACGTCAGGATGGCCACTGCTTCTCTGATGCAGGGCGCAGCCGAGGTTTACGTTTACGGTACTGCCGTCGTATTGGAATGAAGGGGGCCTTACAACGGATGAGGCATTCTTCACATGCTGCTGCTACGGGGCATTGCTGCTGATCCCGTTCATCGTCTTTTTGGCGGCCATGATATCCGGCACTCTGATCGAGAAGAACCATCTCAAATCCCTCGCCAGAAGGGAGGAGGCCCTCACGGGAAAGATACTCATACACAACAGGAAGCGCCTGGCAATGACCGACCCCAAGAGGTACGAGATGGTCTACGGCGAGGTCGTTATAGGCGCTGACCGCTTCAAGACATGGCTGGCGAAATGGCGCAACCTGGTCGGAGGCAGGATGGGGTCCCTTTCCCCGGTCGTCGAAAGGGCAAGAAGGGAAGCGCTCTTGAGGGCGGCCGAGTCCGCCCACGGCAAGGGATACACCGAGCTTGCCAACATCCGATACTCCTTGGTATCGCTCAAGATGGGGGATCCCAGAAGACAGGAGCTGATGCTCGGGGTCCAGGTCTATGGAACGGCCTTTGCCGATTAATTATATGTCACTGCTTCGCCTTCACCTTAAAAGGCAGATGATGACCGACGCGGGCTGATAGATGATGAGCCCTATGAGTGCTGATGCCCGGATGTGATCCCATGAAGCCCGGTGATGAGCTCGTTAAGGCCGCGAGGCTCCTGCTCCAGGCAAGACCGTTTCCTGTGTTGACGGGGGCTGGTATCTCGGTCGAGTCCGGGATCCCGACGTTCCACGGCCCTGAAGGTCTCTGGAGCAGATACGACCCGTACGAGTACGGTCACATCGATACTTTTTTGGAGCATCCCGAGAGGACGTGGGAGCTCCTTCTCGAGATCATCCGATCCTCGATATCGGCAAGGCCTAACCGTGCCCACGAACTTCTCGCAAAAATGGAGATGATGAATTGGTGCGGGCCGGTGATCACCCAGAACGTCGATGGGTTCCACGGTCTCGCAGGTTCCCAAAACGTCATCGAGCTGCACGGGAACGCAAGGAGGATACGATGCATGAAATGCTCATTTACCGAAACGCTGGACCCCGAAGGCCTGGAGGCGTTCCAGATAAACTGTTACTGCGGGGGTATGAAGAGACCGGAGGTGGTCCTGTACGGGGAGGACCTGCCGATGAGTGCACTGATGAGCGCCAGGGAGTCATGCTATGGATGCAAGGGTGTTCTTGTGATCGGCACGTCGGGGATCGTGTATCCTGCCGCCTCACTGCCCGGGATCGTTCATGACAGGGGCTTTCCCGTGGTCGAGATGGATCCTACCGAGACCGCGTTGACCGGGTCGGTCGCGGATGTCAGCATAAGGATGGGGGCCTCATCCGGCCTGGAGGCGTTGTTCGATGCGATGGAGAGGATATTGGATGAAGGCTGAACTAATCGGGTAAGTTTCAATAACCTTGAGGTCCTTTTAAGCCCGTGGACAAGAAAATCCTCTTCGCCCTTATCGCGTTCGCCGTCATACTGGCACCTTCGGCCTACATCGCATCCGATGCGTTCTCGATCGTCCATGATCTGGAGGACGATGACGGGGGCATGTATTCCATCGGAGACATCGATCCATGGGAGTGGGGGATACCTGGAACCGGAACCGAGGATGTTCCCGGTCCCGGCAGGTCATGGAGCGGCCTTCGCTGCTGGGGATCCCCTCTGAACGGAACTTATCCCAATGGCACCGACTCGACCCTCTACATACATGTGGAAATTGACGAGGACGCGCTGGCGGCCTCCGTTTCATTCCATATCTGGTTCGATCTCTCGTCACTTCTCGAGGGCCCAACGGCCCAGGAGGCCTCGGACCTTTGCGATATGGAATACAGTTGGGACGAACTGAACTGGACCCGGCTCGATGTCTATTCCAGGACCACGGGTGGGGATTGGGTCGAGCGGGAATACGCGATCCCCATGAAGGGACCGGCGACCCTGACCCTCAGGTTCCATTTAAAGGACGAACCCGATGGCAGACGCGGTGCCGGTGTTTTCATAGATGACATCAACATTGAGACCATACCGTTCGATGAGGACGTTATATCACTTTCCGATATATTCATACCGGGGATCGTTGCCCTTGGAAGGGATTTCACCACGTCCTGCAGCGTATCCCTCGATCACAACAGGGTCCCCCAGGGTGCCTCTGTCGAGCTTCTTGCGCTGATCGATGGGAAGATCATCGATATGGTCTCACATGATATAACCGAGACTGGGGACGACAAAGCCCTATTCACACTGCGTCCCAACTCAGCTGGCGGAATGAGGATAAAGTTGTATAAAGTCCTGCCCGACAGATCGATCCTCGTAAGAGAGAGGCTTATAGAGGTGGTGGACCCGATATTCCACGAGTCGTTCGAGGAGAACAGCGAGAACTGGATCTTTCCGATAATGGACGATCCATCCTTCTATCCCCTCGCTGAACCGGATGTTAGGACACCCTCCGGTGGAAGGGTCGCAGGCATAGCAACGACCATACATCAAGGAATGACGATAGGGTTCTCGGGAGAGATGGGGGCGTTCATGCGAACTGCCGAGCTGGATATGAGAAGGACCTCGAGCGCGATGCTGCACATCTATCATTCCTACTCTTTCATGGGCCCCACCGGTACTTGCGGGGGGGTCGTTATGGCCCATTACGGAAATGAGAGCCGGATCATCGAGCCGGAAAGTGGTTATGGATCCACTCTTATCGATGGCAGGTCGGGACCCATCGGCGGGATCAGGGCATTTACGGGAGAGGCTGATTGGAGATCGGAGTCATTCGACCTTTCCGCTTTGACCGGGCGCATCGGTCACATTTCCTTCCAGGCCACCTCGGGAGAGGAGGGCACGGGCGGAGGGTGGATGTTAGACGATGTGATGATAGTCCCCATGGGAGGTGACCCGAACGATGATACCCCTCCCGATCCCGTTACGGGATTGAGGTACGAGGTCCAGGAGGGAGGCGTCGTTTCCATTAACTGGAACCCTTCGTCCGATCCCGACCTGGATTTGTACAGACTGTATCTATCCAACGAACCCCTCAACGACCTCACGCTCCTATCTCCAGAGGTCATGATAGAACCTTCAGCAACACCTGGATTTCTGCTCTTGGACCTTGAGCCCTCCCAAAGATACCACGTATCCGTGGTAGCCGTGGATGTATGGGGCAACATGAACTCCAGGGCCCCCTCGGTCACATTCATCGCTCCGTCCGATCCCATGAACAGTCCTCCGGTGGCGGTCATCAGGATCGAAGGATCGGACGATGTCAGGGTGAACGAGGAGATCGTCCTGTCCGCATCCGACTCGTTCGATCCGGACGGGGACACCATGACCTTCACCTGGACAATGCCCGACGGGACCGTCCGGATCGGGGAGAGGATCAGATGGACCCCTTCTGTTGCAGGAGAGGGCAGGGTGATGCTTCAAGCGAGGGACCGATGGGGAGCCACCAACGAGACCTTCGTGACGATCGAGATCTCACAGGATGGAACATCTCCCATACTCAGGGGTAACCTGTCAGCATTCCTCCTCATGATCGTGCCGATCGCGTTTTTCATGCTCTTCATCATAATGATGATAGCATATCTCAGAGGCAGCAGGAAGAGACGACTGGAGCATGACCTGGAGGACGTGGGGATCGTTCACGACCCGCAATACATAAGGCTCGAGGAGGTCGAAAGGGTCCAGGGACCGACCGTCCTTGACCTGAGACCCGCCAACAGGGACGAATTCGCCCTCAGCGGTAAAAAGAAGGAGATGAAAGAGGGCAATGAGGGGATCTCGCTCAAGAGGAACGTCGATGAGAGGCAGAGGCCTTCGAAGGGAACGAGCGGAACGTCCCGACCACCCTACAAGGTGAAAATGACCCTGGAATGCCCATCGTGTACAAGGAAGTTCAGAACCAACGTGGATGACCCCTTGCCCAAGGGCGGTCTTCCGATCAAATGCCCCCACTGCGGAATGCGTGGGACCATTTAACCCCTTTATGGGATACGATCGGAAATGGCCTTTCCATAGATATCGATCAGGGACCGCGACTGGACCTCCACGGACAGTTGTCCCTCAACAGCTCTGCGACCGTTGCTTCCCATCCGGTTTCGAAGCTTCGGATCGTTCATCAATTTGGTGATGGCGAGAGAGACACCTTTGGGCGTCAGCTCGCAGGATATCCCATTATCCCATCGGAGAAGCGATGCCATATCAGGTGTGTCGAGGAGTACAAGTGGAAGCGAGCATGACATGGCCTCGCGGATGGTGATCGAGGCCTTTCCCCATAATCCGATATCGGATGCACTGTATATCGACGAAAGCTCTTTTGCCGTTTTGAACCCTGCGAACGTCACCCTCTCGTCCGCCATCGAAACGAGCTCATCGATATACTCTCGGTCCCCCTGCCCCACGATGATCAGCCTCATCCTGTCATCCGATAGCATGGCTCCTTCAATTATCAGTTCAAGCCTTTTGGCCCTCTCGATCCTTCCGGCGCTGACCAACAGGAGGTCATCGTCTCCGATCCCGATCTCCGATCTGACCCTTCTGCGGGAGTTTTGGTCCCTGCAAAAGAGCCTGTGATCCACACCAAGAGGTATCATGTGGACGTTCTCTATCTTGTAGAACTCTCTCAGGAAACGCTCGGTCTCATCCGAGACCGCCACAACGGCATCGGCCCTGGAAAGGGCATACCTGGCCTTGGGGGCCCTAAGGGTCCTGTACTCTATATCGAGGAGTGCGTTCCTTAGGCTGGGGGCCTGATCGTAAGTGGTGGAATAGGCATGCTCATCTATCACCAGTGCGTATTTCAACTGCGTCTTCAACCTGGCCGCCACGCGGGTCCCGTACTGCCATGGTCCGTGAGCGTGGACCACCTCGGGAGAGAGCCCCCTAAGGGCCTTCTCGACCCCATCGTATACGATATAATCGTACAGGACCTCGTATCTGGTCCTGCCCCTGTGTATCTTGAACCCCTCGAACTCTTCTACGCCAGCAGGTCTATTTCGATCCTTGTGTTCGGAGCCCACATCCGATAACATCCTCTCCACATCCTTGAAGGGGAATATCCTGTCGGATGTTATCACGTGGACATCATGGCCCAGAGCCGCCTGTTCCCTGGCGCTGTAGTACTCCTCGTAACCGAACTCGGGTTGAATGTAGGAGACGATGTGCGCGATGAGCAAATTACCCCACCTATCCCTTGAAGAACGACCTCACTGACCCGATCACTCGATCGGCCTCATCATCGCCAAGAAGTGGATGCAAGGGCAATGATAGTATCTCTTTCACGGCCTGTTCGGTTTTGGGAAGCCAGGGAGGATCATCGATGTAAGGCATTCTATGCACAGGGACGGGATAGTGCACTGCTGTATCGATCTGCGATGCCTTCAGATGCTCCTTCAGCTCATCCCTTCTATCGGTTCTAACGACGTACAGGTAATACACGTGCTTTGCCCAGGGCCTTTCCACGGGTAGGGTCAGGCCTTCGATCCTCTCAAGCCCTTCATCGTATCTCCTGGCGATCTCCCTTCTTCTTTCTATCCATTCATCCATATGTTTCAACTGAACGCTCCCGACCGCTGAGAGTATCTCGGGCAACCGCATGTTGAAGCCTGCCATATGATGGACATCCCTCTCCGCGGGCAAGCGGCCGTGGTTCCTCAAGGCGAGCATGGTCTCGTAGAGCTCTTCGTTATCAGTGGTCACCATCCCTCCTTCGCCCGCGACGGTGACTATCTTCGAAGGGAAGAAGGAATAACATGTGATATCCCCCATGACGCCGATGTCCCTGCCCTTGTAGATGGCCCCGTGGGACTGTGCGGCGTCACAAACGACCTTTAGATCGTGCTCGTAAGCCATATCGAGTATCGGTCCCATTTCAACAGGATGCCCGTATATATGAACCGGTGCTATGGCCCGGGTCCTGCTGGTGATGGCTTCCTTTACCAGCTCCGGGTCCATCGTGAATGTCTCCGGGTCGATGTCCACGAACCTTGGCCTTGCCCCGAAATGCCAGAAACCATTGATCGTGGCCGCGAACGTGTGGGATGGGACTATGACCTCGTCCCCCGAGGATATCCCGATCGCCTTGAATGCGAGCATCAGGGCCGACGAGCCCGAGCTGCACGATATCGCGTATCTGGAACCGGTCAACTCCTTGAACCTATCCTCGAACCTGCCCGCCATGGGCCCCTTAACATATCTCCCGCTCTCGAGAGTTTCCATGACGGCCTTCCTGATCTCGTCATCGACGAACATCCTGTTCATTTCTATCTTCATTTACGATCCCCTAACGCTTGGTCCCTTATCGAGGAACCGTTCCATCTAGGCCCTGAATTTATTTAAACCTATTATACAAATCGTCCGGGACCGTTCTGATTTATATCGATGATGCCGTTTCAGGGCCGATGCGCTCCGCCCTCCTCAAGGGACACATACTCGGAAACAACGGCCTTTACCAAGGTTACGTCACGATCCGCAAAGGGGTAATATGCGACGTCGGTGCCGGCGAACCTCCATCCCTCGATATCCCTGAGATTGAGGGGATCATCATACCCGGCCTCATGAACATGCACACGCATCTGGGAGACTGCGGAGCCAGAGGGCCACTTCCTTATGACCTTGCCTCGGCAGTTCACCCGGGGGGAGCAAAGCACAGATTCCTCATCAATAGCCCCGATAGATCCCTGATATCATCCTATTCACAGGCACTGTCAGAGGCAAAGATCGGGTCATCGCTGGTTCTCGACTTCAGAGAGGGTGGGGCCAAGGGGGTCGATATCGCAAAGAAGGCCATGGGCCCGGACCGTTGCGTAAGGGTCCTGGGCCGACCGGGAGCGAATGAGGATATCGAAACGCTCCTTGAAGCCTCCGATGGATTGGGGATACCTTCTCTTGACTCCGCGGACCCGGACCATAGGCGCATCGCTAGGAGTTTGAATAGACCATATACGGTCCACGCCTCGGAGCTGTATAGGGAGGATGTCGTACGCGTATTGGAACTGGACCCGGACCTGGTCATACATATGATATCCTCGACCGAGGATGATTGGAATGAGCTCTCAAGCAAAAATACACCCATCTGCATCTGCCCTCGGGCCAACTCCGCATTCGGACTTCGGGTTCCCATCTCGGCGATGATCGAGTGCGGGTCCCGCATAGTTCTCGGGACCGATAATTCGATGGCCGTCAGACAGGACATGTTCCGCGAGATGGAGGCGGCCTATCTTCTACTCAGAAATCAGGCCCCGTCGCCCGATAACGCGCGGAAGGTATTCTCCATGGCCTCAGGAGAGCCGCTCTCTGGGACGAAACTCGGGGACATGTTGATCGATTGGACGCCCTGGTGGAGTGACGGTTGGCCCGCGATCGGCGATAATGGGCACCTGGCAGTTCTGAAAGCTCCCTCGGACCCATACTGGATGGAGAACCCTTTCGAGCACGTCGTGAGGTTCTCATCCCAGCGAGATGTGCTTTTCACGATCTGAAACGGCTCTGGGATCCGATAAATAATTAGTTATATGAATCGCTCATGGAGACAAGTGTTCCCTTGAGTTCGTCCATCGGTCTGAAAATGACCTTCTGCAACGTCATAGGATGCGATATCAGAGAATACCCTTCTCTTATATCCACCAATTCAACGGCGCGTTCTCTGGCATCACAGGGAGCCCGCGAGGGTACGGTCGTTATAGCTCTTGAACAGACCGGGGGCAGGGGTAGGAATGGCCGGAATTGGTCCTCTCCTTCGGGTGGGCTCTACCTTTCCGTCATTCTCAGACCGCCGCCGGATGTCGAGGGAGCGAGCGCGATCCCTCTATTGGCCGGTCTGGCGGTATCGAAGGCGATCTCGACCAGCTGTGGAATATCGACCTCCCTGAAATGGCCCAATGACGTGCTCATCGGAGACCGCAAGGTCTGCGGCATACTATCGGAATCCTCTTTCAAGGGAGAGTCCCTGGAATTCATAATAGTCGGCATCGGCATCAATGTGAGGTCATTTCTCGAGCCCCCGACCGCAGGGAATTATGAGGCCACAAGCCTTGAGGATGAAGGTAGTTACGTGGAACTGAAGGACCTCACGACGGACCTGTTATACATCCTTGATATGCTTTACGGGCGTTTTCTGGATGGAGGTATTGATACTATACTCGGAGAGTGGACGGATAGGTCCTCAACGATAGGTAAAGAGGTATCGGTGGAGACCCCTACTGGTATCATCGGAGGCACCGCTGTCGGGTTGGATGGGAGCGGGGCCCTTGTTCTGAAACAGGACCGGAGGCTGACCATCGTTCACAGCGGTGACTGCCTTCACCTGGACCTTAATTAAGATTTAAGGCTCACTCGGGAGGCTGGTATGTCGGAGGCTCCTGAACGCCTTCCGACCCCGGGGCATTACCCAATGGTTCCTCCGGGGGCTGCGTCTGAGGCACTTCCTCCGGGGCTGGAACCGGTTCGGTTGCAGGTTCAGGGGCAGGAACGGGCGCCGCATCGTAAGGTTCAGGGGCCATTGGCGGCTGCTGCTCCTCCGGGCCCGCCGGGAGCGCCGCATGCTGCTCGGCCTGACCAAGGGCGGAGTCGGTCCGGCACTCCAAGAGGATCTTGCCGAGCAGTTCCTGTGCTCTCTGGGTCTCAGCCTGCTGCTCGGCGATCAGGGCCTCATGGGCCTTTTCCTCGGTCTCCGCTACCTCGGCGAGGGGCTCCTTCCTGAATATGAATATGAGCACACCGATGATCCCAAGGACCACGACAAGGATTAGCAGTATGTAGGGAACGTATTCCAACGGGTCACTGACCGTTATTATTTCATGTGAGGACCTATCATCATCGATCTCCACCGTGATCGTCACAGAATGGGACTTTGAAAGGCCCATGCTGTCCGTCGCGGTGAGCGTTACGACATACGTGTTGCTGTTGCGATACTCATGCTCGAGGGTAAGGAGGTCCGTCTCCCTGACCGTTCCATCCCCGAAATCCCACTTATAGGTGAGATATTCGTTCGAGTTGGGTATGTGAAGGTCGGGATCGTCCGCCGGATCCGCGGTGAATGCAACCTTCTCCCCCTTCTTGAGCGTGATCTCCACACCGTTCTCTGGCGATGTGATCGTTGGGGCTATGACAGGATCGTTGATGTTCGCCACAACTGTCTGGATCGTTACGGTGGAGGTGGCGCCTTCCCGGTCCATAACGGTCAGGTTGAAGAAGTTCAAACCGACGAGAGAGTTCGTCAGCATGAACTCGAGACGTCCGCTGCCGGCTTCGAACGTGATCTCCGACTCCTCTA
>JARVGK010000004.1:82313-122102 GCA_029762535.1 Thermoplasmatota archaeon | reverse complement strand
CCACGTCCAAGACGGGATTTGTGATCCAGGGACCCGTTTCCGTTCCCACCGTGGACACCTTCAAGGACGCAGATGCTATGGGAACGTTCCTGTCGATCTCGAAGTAGAGGTGTGAATCGTAAACGGTCTGACCCTCACCTCTGAGAGTAACGTGATCCGATGTGGGCCCGTTCCTGTCGAAGAAGTTCTCGATATATGCTCCCTCTCCGCTGTCCTGGGCCGCTGTCATGATCACCATAAGGGTCAGGGCGCCTATCAATGCCGCGATGATCTTCTTCATTTTATTTTCCTCCTTGTTTCCGAGATACGTTTCCGCTGGAAAGGGCATTATAACCTCTGCTTCCAGCTCGATTCCGTAAGCGTATCATTGGATCATGATATTAATATATTATCTGTAGCCACGTTTTCGGAGCTTATAATGGTTTTGGTGTAGCCCTACCTGTTCTCATACGGAGCCATTTTAAGTTCGATAAAGTGTGGGGTTTAAAACATTCAAAAAGAATATATCCTCGGTAAAATCTACATGTCCAGAAAATGGAGTGAAGACACCATGAGATCCAAGACATGCATCGCTGCAATGATCCTTCTGTTGTTCGCGATGATGAAAGGCGGCCTCTCAACCGCATTGCCCAACCCGGAGCCTGGCGATACCCACATTGGCTCTGACATAACTTCCGATCAGACGTGGGACGCGGTCTCATCCCCTTATATCATATCTGGCAATATCACGGTCGTTGATGGTGTTACCCTGACCGTGAACGGGGGAGCTTCGATAATGTTCCAGGACAATTCGTCACTGACCGTGAACGGTGGATTGGTCCTCGGAGAGGAGGGCGCCTACGTCACTGTATCCTCGATGAGCGGCCATTCCTCTGGAAATTACGGAGGTATCCGCTTGAACTCTCCTGATATCATCAGTCTCGAAGGGTTGATCATGAATGGATCGAAGATGGGACTGTACATCAACAACACCTCATATGCCGTCATAAGAAATTCCACATTCTCATCCAACACGGTCGATCTCAGGCTCGATAACTCATCCAGATTGCTGGTGGAGAACTGCACCCTGAACTTCACAAGGGCGATCGTCTCCGATGCCGCTTCACTGCTCGAGACATCCGTGTTCTTTTCCGGCTCGGTCGTCGATTTCAAAGAGGACAACGCCTCTAACATCAGGGTCGACATCTACGATCGTTCCGGTACGCTCAAGCTCAGCTATATCACGAACGAGACCGGAACGATCCCTCCGTTCCTGCTCCCGGGGAGAAGCCTTACTTCCTCCGGTTGGAACGAGAGCGATGGCAGCCATACGATCTCCTTATCCGATGATCCTTTGACCCATTTCGTGAACATAAGCATGATCATCAACGGTTCCGGTCCGGAATATCGCGTTGTTAGGTTCTTCTGGGCCCCGGAGATCCTCGGATTGCCGGGATCCATCAAGGTCAACGAGGACAAGATATTCAATCTGTTCATAACACCGATCGATCGTAACGGGGCGGGGAATATTAGCATAATCACCGATAGTCCCAACAGTAGATTCCATTCGGATGAGTACAGGATAGAGTTCTTTTATACAGACGAGTCAATTCTGGAAGAGTTCATCAATATAACCATCGATGACACGTACGACGTGAGGACATACGTGCTCAGAGTGATAGTGATACCCCGGGACGATCCTCCGATCCTGAGGCTCGGCTCTTTCTTTGTAACCATTGTTGAAGGCGTCGAATACACCGTTGACCTGACCATAGAGGACGAGGACACACCCCTTGAGAATGTGACCGTGATCACCAGCGATCCCGAGAACGCCCGTTACGATCCGATAAACTCGACCCTGGTCCTCCTATACCCTGATGGAACGGATGAGTATTTCAACATCAGCGTGACCGCCTCGGACCAAACGTCCAACGACACCAAGTCGCTGCAGGTAAGGTTCATAGATATCAAGAACCCGCCCATTTTCATCACGGACCCGCCGCATCTGAAGATCGATGAGGATACCATTGGAACGATCGACTTGGGCCCTTACATATACGACCCTGATATCAAAGATGAGGTGTATATTTACATAGACACATTGGGTTCAAGCATTTTCTCCGCATACATGAACTCGACCCTGTTGACCGTCTCCCCTTTCAGGGATATGAACGGTGAGGGACGTATTCAGATTACGCTCGTCGATTCCTCATCGCTCAGCACGACCGGTTATATGGACGTTACCGTGTTCCCGGTCAATGATCCTCCATATCTATCGAATGGGGGGGTCTCCGAACTTGGCGGTGGCAGATACAGGTTCAATGTGACCTTCTTCGATGTTGACGGGGACGTGCCAGTATCGGTCCTGCTCCTGATAGACGGTGAGGAACACACAATGGCCCTTCGTCAGGGTTTGGGTTCGACCCCGCTCACCGGAATGGAATATTACCTGGACCTCGAACCTGAGCCCGGAGATCGCAATATCGTCTTCAGGGGGAGCGACGGCGAGGAACAGCATGCCCTTGACCTTGGGACCATATCTTTCCCCATAGTGTTCCGCACCGACTACCTCGACGAATACGAAGGTGGTCTGGTAGTGATGATCGAATCGACGGGTAAGGGGGATCCACCGGAATTGGAGATAGAGGTCGATCCGATCCTGACCCCGATCGACAATATCCCCCTCGGATGTAATTTCGTTATTAACCCTCTCGATAGGACACTCCATCGAGCGACCGTCAGGATCGCCATTGGGACCTTCAGGGGCGATGTCATAGGTTCGTTGACCGGTCTTTGGTATTTGGACGAAGGGAACTGGAGCCAGGTTCCGAAAGGTTCCTATGATCGGGTCAGGAACACCTATACCGCGGAGCTTGAAGGCATCGCACTGAACTCATCCCTATCCCTTTTCGGAGTGCTTGACCCGGAGTTCGATTCCGACGGGGACGGGGTCATAAACCTTTTAGACGCTTTCCCGCTGGACCCCAATGAATGGGATGACACGGATGGGGACGGGATAGGCGACAACGAGGATGACGATGATGACGGGGACGGCTTTCCCGACGATGTCGAGATCGCGGCAGGGACGGACCCGAAGAACCCCCTCTCTTATCCTTTGGATACTGATGGGGACGGGACCCTGGATCACCTGGATGACGACATTGACGGAGATGGAATACCAAACGAGTGGGAGATCATGTACGGCTTGGATCCTTATGACCCGGCCGATGCCCTTGAGGATTGGGACGGCGACGGTTACACGAACCTGCAAGAATACCTTCGGGGGACCAACCCCTTGATACCGGACGAAAAGAATAGTAAGAACCCCCTGGGGACCATCCTGTGGATCCTGGCCTTGATCCTGCTCATAGCACTGATAATCACCGCAGCGGCGTTCATAGTGGCCTCTATGAGAAGGGACAAGGAGGAGTTCGAGGGCGATGAAGAGGAGTTCGAGGGCGAATGGGAGGTGAAGGGGGAGCTTGACCCGAAAGACGCGGTCATATGTCAGGAGTGCAATGAGGTATATCCCAGCGATCACAGGACATGCCCTTTCTGCGGAAGCGAGGGATCCAGGCCTTACTCAGAGGAATAGATGGGTCTGGGGTATCGGTTCTCAGTCGATGGGAAATGAGAAGACGAACTCGATGCCGTGGAAACCAACGGTGACCTGGTTCCGGCCGAAGGTCAACGGTAGGATCGCCAGGGTAGGGATCAGCACTGTTGCTCTCCCCGTACCGTTCAAATGAAGGTCGAGCTGCTCTATGAAGCCTTTGAAGGAGGCGAAAGCTGTCCCTATGTCCGCGCTAGTGTTCCTGGCCTTTACCCAGATCCCCGGCTCCCTGTCCATTTGGATCTCCATTCCTATACGGATCTGGCCAATACCCGAGAAACCGAGAGTTATGTTCTCCACCTTGAGGGTCTTGTTGAGATCATCGATGAAGGACAGATCTATCGACCTTTTGACGTTCGCTCCGACCTTGGGTATGGGCAATCCACCCTCCAGCTCCACTTTACCCTCGATATCCACCGATCCATCCTCGATCATAGACGTGAGATCGGGTCCCGACATCTCGACGGATGCCTTGCTGTTGTTGATTATCTCGACAGGGAACCTGCCGCTCCCGCTGACGAGATGGAGATCGTGTGAGCCTATTCTCCTACCCATCGGAACGTTCAGATCAGCCTTGAGGATAACAGTGCTTCCATGTATCTCTATACCAGGATCTTCTACTACCACCCCTGATCCCATATACCTTATCACGAAGAACGCCGAGATCCCGACGACCGATGCAAGGACCAGTAGAGCTGCCAGGATCATCGATGCGATTACGAGCAACCTACCTTTCATCTTTCGATCCGCACCTACACCTGAAAGCGGCATCCCATCAACAGAAGATCGGTCAGAGACGGTCAATATACCACCTTGTAGCTTCCGGGAAACAACAGCTCGCCCGGTAGAGCAACTTTCCTCTGATCGTAAGAACGACCATGAAGCGCCGGGACCTTGCCGAGTCCAGGGTCCTCTTCGCCACCCATTCAGGTCGGGCGACGGGTATGGATCCGGAGATCCTCCTGGTCCTTTTTGGCTTCATTTGGTCCTCACCATGGAGCTGCGGGGTATCGGTGTCCGGAGGGAGAACGACGGACACCCCGATCCCTTTTTCCTTCAACTCCATCCTCAGCGCCTGGGAGAATCCGATAACCCCGAACTTCGATGCGCTGTAAGCGGTGTAGCCGTAAATGCCCACGATCCCGGCAACGGAGGAGAAATTGATCACATGCGATCCTTCTCCCATGCCTGAAAGGAAGGAACGGCATGAGTTGATCGTCCCAAGGAGATTGATGTCGAGCGTGTCCTCGATCGCCCTCTGTTCGAGGTCCGTTATCTCTCCGGGGATCGATATGCCAGCGCAGTTGACCAACAGGTCCAAGGCCCCCTCTTCGAAGACCTTTGAAGCGACCTCATCGAGGCTTTCCTTCTCGGAGACGTCGGATGAGAACGTTTTGCAACCCTTGACGGACCTTGAGGCTGTTCTTAGCCTATTTGGGTCCCTTGCCACCATAATGACCTCGGAGCCCTCGTTCGCGAGGAGTCTGGAGATCTCCAACCCTATGCCCGAGGAGCCTCCTGTCACCAGGGATCTCGTTCCCTTGAAGCTCCGTATCCTTTTCATGTAAAAGGGGATGGGCCATGCATATTATTTAGATTTGGTCCTTATCAGAGCATGGAGCTCCGAGGCCATCTCCGCAGCGAGACGCGCATTGCCCACAAGGAGGGATCGGTTGGCCTCGAGCGTTCTTCCTCCCGACAGCCTCGAGAGACCGGACAGGGCCTCCGGCGTGCGAGAGCGCCCCGGGATGAGGGGATCGGACCTGTTTAGGAGGTCCGATACATATTCTCGTTCCAGACTAAGTTCCTTGGATAGAGGGTTCGCAACGAGGAAAGCGGAACCCGATCCGAACCTCATATGTTCATTGAACGATCGGCAGGCCCTCTCCGGCGAATCGAGAACTCGCTCAGCGGGGATCCCCGTCTCGAAGAGAAAACCTGGAAGGGTTCCCGTTCCGTAAGCGGCCACAGGGACGCATAATGCCTCCAATATCTCGTAGGTCGCCTCCACATCGAGGATGGATTTGGGACCCGAGCATACGATCATCAACGGACATCTGGAGAGCTCCAACAGGTCCTGCGATATGTCGATCTTCCCGTTGGCGACCGGATGTACTCCCCCTATTCCCCCGGTCGCCATGACGTCGATCCCGGAAATATGGGATATCCTCAGCGTGGATGAGACGGTGGTACCACCACTGAGCTTGCGCGTTGCGGCAAAGCCCAGGTCCCTGGAGCTGATCTTCTCCCTATCCGGATCAAGGGATAGGGATAATAGCTGGTCTTCGTCCATTCCGACCAGTATGTCACCATCCACAACCCCGATCGGGGACGGAACGGCACATCTCGACCTGCAGGCCTCCATCATTTCGTTCATTACCTCGATGCCGACACCTTCCGGGAGACCATGGGTCATGAACGCGGTCTCGAACGCCACTATGGGAGTTGGGATGTCGAACGCCTCTTTCACCTCGTCTCCGAAAAGGAACGGGGCCGAGCTTCTATCTTTTTGCATATCATATGCGGTATATGCCCGAATGATATTTAATAAGAGCAACACGATCCCTTCGCTGATGGGATCGAAACCTCCATCTCCTGATTATCTCTCGATGACGAACGATGAGTTCGAGGACAGGATCGGCGCGTCCATTGACATTCTTCGTGCATGCAAAGCATGTCCCAGACGTTGCGGTGTTGACCGGATCGACGGCATGACCGGATACTGCCGGATAGGGAGGGATCCCGTCATAGCAAGCTACGGCCCCCATTATGGAGAGGAGGCGCCAATAAGCGGATGGAAGGGGTCCGGGACGATATTCTATTCAGGGTGCAACCTGAAATGCGCTTTCTGCCAGAACTACAACATAAGCCAGGATATCTCTGGGACCCCCTTTGGACCACAGGACCACTCGCGCATCATGATCTCCCTTCAGGATATGGGCTGCCACAACATCAATCTGGTATCCCCTACTCATGTGATGCCGCAGGTCCTGGAGGCCATTTACCACGCGGCCCGGAACGGGCTGAGGGTACCGATCGTGTATAACTCTGGAGGTTACGATCCGATCGAGGCCCTGAGGCTTCTCGAAGGGATCGTGGATATCTACATGCCTGACATGAAATACTCCTCGGCCGAGCAGGCATCGAGGCTCTCTGACGCTTCGGACTATCCCGATGTGAACAGGAGGGCCATGCTGGAGATGCACAGGCAGGTAGGGGATATGATGATCGACGGGATGGGCCTCGCGACAAGAGGGCTGCTCGTAAGGCACCTTATCCTTCCTGAGGACGCATCCGGGACGCAGGACACCATGCGTTTTTTGGCGGACAGTATATCGATCGATACCTACGTCAACATAATGGACCAGTATCGTCCCTCGTTCATGGCCTCATTTATCGAGGGTATGGACAGGAGAATAACGAACGATGAATATGAGAGAGCGCTCCGATGGGCGAAGGAGGCGGGGCTGCACCGTTTCGATGTTTGATGCCGCATCAGGTGCTCGCTTCAAGGGCGTACGATCCCAGAATGCGCCCCCATATCTGCAGCGATTCGGGATTGAGATGGGTAATATCGTCCTTGTACGTGTGGTATTCGTAGCATCCCGATCCCCAGGCCGCGATCCCGGTGGCCCCGTCCATCACGAACGGCCAGAAATCCGAGTAAGGTGTCTGCATCTCGCTGTAATATCCGTCGATCTCGTATCTGGAAAGGCTCGGCTCCGCCTTGATCAGCAGGTCCCTGTACTTCAACACGGAGCTTATGGTCCCGTTATCGGTACACGTCATGGGTGCGGAGCTGGTCCTCGCATCGACGTGGGCCATATCGAAGTTCAGGACGGCCTTGCAGTTCCTGCCCAGTTCGCTCCTGTGCGCATCGTAATATGCTATCGAGCCGAAAAGTCCCTCTTCCTCGCCGCCGAACGTCGCGAAGCGCACCGTGGAGCGGAAGCTCTTCCCGGAGGATGCCATCCCCCTCGCGATCTCTATCAGGGTCGCCGGGCCAACGGTGTTGTCTATGGCCCCGACCGTGTTGTAGCAGGTGTCGTGATGCGCGGTGAAAACGTATAGATCGTCCCCGCTCCCCTTTATATCTCCCACGACCACCCTGATCGGCCTGTCCTCTATCAAAACATCAAGGTCAAGCCTCAACTTGTATCCGCTCCTCCTGAGCATATCGTCCCCGGCATCCTTGCCCACCATCAGTACTGGGATCCTCCTGGAGCTGCCGATATCGGGACCCGACTTGAAGAACGGCAGATAACCGATGCTTTCCCCCTGGAAGAGGTTCTGGAGCACAACGGCCTCCACCCCGGCGTCAGCGGCCATGTCGTAAAGCTCCCAGTTCGAAGGTGTGCTCTCGGTCTGCTCGATGAAGCAGGCCCTGCCCCTGGCCCTTGAAAAGCTGGCGTGATCGGAGCCGTCTCCGATGTTTATGATCTCGAGATCGTCCCGGAAGCCGCTCCAGCGCCTGGATCCCGAGTATCCCTGGACAACGAACTGGGTCATATGTTCGTAGGACACTGTCTCCCCGTTGGGCCTCGGGAGGTTCCCCAGGGGCATATACTGGACCATCTGCATATCGGCCGATATGACCTCGAACATGGGCACAGTGTAATTCTCCATGTGGACATCAGTCAACCCCGCCTCCGCGAATTGCCTCTGTATGTAGAGGGCCCCCTCGAGCTCGGCCTCCGTCCCTGACATCCTGGGCCCCCATTGTATCAGCTCCCTGACATGCGTCTCTGCCCTTGTGGTGTCGAAGCCGATCAGATATGGTTCGCTCCAGTTTAGGAGGCGGTCCCTGTTCAGCACGGCTGCGGCAGAGAGAGATAGCAGTGCGACGGCCAGCAGGGCGAACAAGGCCGCGCGGGTCCTTGGGGCCATGTTACCTGAAATACGAGCTCGTAGATAAAACAATGAGTGGATGTCGCGAAATGATCCATGCTTCGGACAATGATCCCGTGTTGTGGAATGTACAATGCCTAACCTCAAATAATTAATTAGATACTTGATGTATAAGGTCGTGACATGAGATAATAGTTCAGAGGTGAGCAGATGAGAATGGGAGAACTGTACAAGACCGCGGAAGGAAAGGAGAAGCACGTACCTATCATAGACCTCTTGAAGGGAGAGGGGAAGGCCGGAAAGGACATAGTCAAGGTGGTGGTTGGCAAGGACGTCCCCCATCCGAACCTGACGGAGCATCATATCGTATGGATCGAGCTTTTCGGTGTGAAGACGGACGGTAACGTTATAGACATAGGCAGGTCCGTTTTCGGTCCGGGATACACCGAGCCAAGCGCCTGCTTCCACGTATCATGCGCCGACTTCAAGGCTCTCGTCGCGACCTCGTACTGCAACATACACGGGGTCTGGGAGAGCACTCACGAGCTCTGATCCTCGATAATGGCCTTTGTGGACCATCACCGTATTATACTTCCCACTGCTATCGCCGTGCGATATATCGATACGGTGAGCCGTGAATGGAAGAAAAGAAGCCCGAGGGGGATTTCTACCGTAATTTCTGCTCCGTGGTGGAGGGAACGCAGAGGACTATATCGAACTCCACGCACAAGTACATCCCCCTGATCGACGATGCTGCGAATTTCGTTGAGGCGACGCTTTACTCGAACCTGATCCGGCTCTTCGAACACAACCTCAACGAGGGCTTCTTCGATAAGGTCAAAATGGCCAAGAGGGACCGGGATGAACTGATGGAGATGCTCGGGCCATTCTTCGAAAGGGCGAAGGCCACGTCCGAGAGCAGCTACAATCAGGGCGAGGTGGATTTCTTCACCTATCAGGAGTTCAGGACGCTGGTCCACGACTTCGGGGACGACACGTACTGGCTGCTACTTGGGGTCGAGAGATACGCCGATCTCATCGCGTGCGAGCACCGCTTGATCACCTTCAGAAAGCACATGACCGAGCTGAAATTGAGGTATGCTCCCGATTATCCAAGGAAAAGGAGGTGAACCAAACCTTCATTCGTACCTGAGCGCGTCGGCCGGCGCGATCCTGGAAGCTTTCAATGATGGGGGTATGGAGGATATCAGCGCGACGGCGAAGGCCAGGCCCAATATGAAAAGGAGCTTCATGTAAGGGATCCCGAACTGGTCGAAGTCCTGTCCGAACCCCTCGTCCCTCCACAGTATCCATCCCAGAATAATGCCCAGCCCCGAACCTATGATAAGACCGGAGCCAGCGATGAAGCCGCTCTCGCCCAGGAACGAGCCGACCACCATCCTCCTCTTGAAGCCGATGGCCCTCATCATCCCGATCTCGTGCCTGCGCTCGTAAACGGAGCGCAGAGTGACGATCCCCAGTCCGACGATGCCTATTATCAGACCGAGGGACAGGAAAGCGTTGAACAGGTCGAAGAACGCGTTCTGGGACTTGAGTATGTCCTTAACGATCTCGCTTATTATCACTGTGTAGAAGCCGTATGGGAGAAGGTTGCGCCTCAGGCCTTCGGAGACCTCCGACGTCCTTCCATCATCGGAAAGCGCTATCAGATGTATCCGCTTCTCGGCGATCCCGAAATCGGCAAGGGCTCGCTCCTCGTGCATGAAGACACCGGAGATTCCGAACTGCTCAGTGAAAGCCAGAACGGTCCTGTTGATGTGGGTGTTGTTGTAGTTCACCAGCGTCAGGTTCTCTCCCAGCTTTATCCCTAAAGGGGAGCCGAAGCCGAACATGTTCCCGGGGGCCAGCCCTCCGTCGAGGATGACGAACCTGCCTTCATCGAGGGAACGCCATACCAGATCGTCGTTGCGTTCCAGTTTTCCTCCTTCATCTATAAGTTCCCATGCGACATCGGTGAAACCGTAGGTGTTCCTCTCGATGAAGCGTTCTGACACACCAGCACACGGGTATATCATCTCGTCTTTTGTGCCGAGCATGGGAACGGTATAGTTGATCCTGATGTATCCGTTCGATAGGGAATGGGTGTTGTCCCAGTCTATGTACGTATGATTGACCGGATCCAGTATGGATACCGTTCCCTCCAGGTCCTCTATTCCGCTGACTGTTGAGACACCTATCAAATTGTATCCGCCGCCTATGCTGCGCTCGAACGAGCTTATGTTCACGTTGAATATCTCGATTATCATTGACATGCCGGTTATGGTGAATATGATAAGGGCGAACATGAATATCGTCACGCCGGTCCTGAACCTCTTCTTGACGGGGTAGGAGATCGCCATCTTTACGGATGCCGGGGAGACCCTGATGAGAGATAGTACCTTTTCCGCGATCCATAAAATTATATCGGTGTTCCAGACAAGCAGAAGCACCCCGGAGGAGACCATGAACATGCCTGAGAGTATGAACATCTCGAGATCCCCCGAATAGCCCTTGAAGAATGGGATCGGGGCAATCCAGAATCCCAGGAGGAGCAGTGCCGCGATATTGAAGGTCAGCCTCTGGCTCAGGAAATGCCTGATGAGGAACGATGCGCCGATGAGGATAAGCGATATGCCCAGATGGGACGACCACCCGGTCTTCGATGGGATCCCTGTCGCGGCGAGAACGCCACCTGTGACCAAAAGGGCCAGGCCAGTTATGGTGTAGTTGGAGAATGCGAAACCGATGACCTTTGACAGGCTACTACCATCACCTTCCCCGGTCCTGGGATCGATGACCCCTAAGAGCCTTTGAAAGAACCTGACCTGACCCGGCGACCCCGTGGGAACTGGTGTGTTCCGGATCGCGCTGACTATGTTGAGCCTGGCGACCCTCTGGGTGATGAACAGCGTCGTCGAGATGGTTATCGCGAAGCCCGCCACGAAGGATAGAATGATGGACGTGGGCGTTACCGTATAGAACTTGAGAATATTGAAACCGGATATACCCATGTTCTCGAATATCCTCTGTATCAATAGGATGATGATATACCCGCTGAATATGCCGAAGAGCACTCCCACCGAAGAGGAAAGGATGCTGTATGCGGTTCCCTCGAACAGGTATATCCTTCTCAGATGCTTCCTCCTCATGCCGATAGCCCTTGAGATCCCCATCTCCTCCATCCTCTCCTCGGAGAGCATCACGAATATGTTGATGATGAGGGTGACGCCCGCAATGATGGTGAATGTACCGAGTATCAGGAAGAGCTTGGAGAACTGCTCCATCTGGGACTTGGCCTCCTTGACGCTCGAATCCTTGTCCAGGTTCACCTCCCATTTGACCCCCTCCCCCAGAGGATGAGGATATTCAGAGAGCTCATCCTCCAGCTTCTCGATCACCTCTTTACAGAGGGATGCCCCTTCCACCCGGCCCCCCTCGTTGGAGATATACAACACATTGTAGAAGCCAAAGGACCAGTCGCCTCTGCCCCCCTTGGGGGATGGGCCTTCCGTCGTGAGATTGAACAGTCCCCATATCCCCTCGAATGATAGATAAACGCTGTCCCTGGAGAAGGTAGCGCTCCTTCCATCGACGTCGAGTATGTGCTTTACGGTGAAGGTGCCTGTCCCGCCCCATGTGTTCAGCATGATCTTTTGGCCATTCTCAGCTGAGATCTTCTCTGCGAGGCTTTCCGTTAAGGCCGCCTCGCCGGGTCCGAGGTCCAAATCGACGCTGGAGCCTCCCGACCTGAAACCGCCGAACGCTCCCGTCGAATCAGGGCTGTGCGCCTTCAGGCTGACGCTGGGCTCGAATAGACTGGAGTCGATGTTGATTATCGAGCCTGATTCGAGGACCTCCCACGAGACCCCGTCGATCAGCTTACTGCCATTATTGATGGACCAGACGATCGAGGCGATCTCGTTCGCCTCCGAGCCGTTGAAATATACGGCTCTGCCGTCCGGTCCAGTGACCTGGACCTGTTCATCGTACAGGTGGAAGGATTCGTAGATGAGCCCCTCCATCATGTTGTCCATTGTATCCCCTATGGCCATGGAGGAGCAGATTATCGATGTCCCTATCATGAAACCCAGAACGGCGATGATCGAGTCCGACCTGTGCCTTATAAGGTTGCGGAACCCCATTCTCAACTGCAGCCTGTTGTACAGCGCCAGGAGAAGGATGACGAACACCACCATGATCAGGTACACGAGCCCCGCCATGGCGACCATCGGTTTCAGTTCCGACGGGACCGCATATAACCCGGCAACAACGATCAAAAGGAGCAGGAAAAGAAGCGTGGCGAGCAGGAACTCGCCGAAATGCTCCAACGCCCATCCCATGAACGGGACCGAACGGACCGCGCACCCTATCCTGGTCAGCCTTTCCCTGATGCCAGCCATGGGTCATGCGCTCCTATAGCGACTGCTGCTGCTCCTGGCTTATCCTGGCGGCCCCTGAATCCTTCTCGCCGCACATCGTATAGTCGCCGCCCCTGGGGTGCTTCAGTGCGTCTTTTTCCGTTATTGGCACGTCCTTTACGATGAGACCGTCCTCCATGTGGATTATGCGTCTGCATTTGGAGGCGACGTCCGGGTCATGGGTGACGATGACCAATGTCATGTTCAGGTCCCGGTTGAGATTCCTCATCAGCTCCATTACCTCCTCGGAATTGCGCTTGTCGAGGTCCCCCGTGGGCTCATCGGCCCAGACTATCTTCGGATCGTTGACCAGGGCCCTGGCGAGGGTCACGCGCTGCCTTTGGCCTCCGGAGAGCTGAGAAGGCCTGTGCTTCTCATAACCCTTGAGGCCCACCTGCTCAAGGGCCTTCTGCGCCTTCTTTCTGGCCTCGGATGCCCTAACGCCCGCAAGAAGAAGGACCATCTCCACGTTCTCCAGGGCCGTAAGGACGGGGAGCAGATTGTAGAACTGGAAGACGAAACCCATGTTGCGTGCCCTGTAATCCGTCCTCTGATCGTCCTTCATCCTGGCGAGATCGACGTTCTCCACGAGGACGTTGCCCGATGTGGTGTCGTCCAGGCCCGAGAGACAGTTCAGCAGGGTCGTCTTCCCGCAACCGGACGGACCCATTATCGCGACCATCTCCCCTTTGTTAACCTTGAGGTCGATCCCACGCAGGGCCTCCACCTTAACAGAGCCGGTGTCGTATATCTTCACCAACTTCCTTGTCTCGACGATGGGAGTCTCGTTCGGTGTCATTTCCTCACCTTTTAAACTATATTTGCGGATTGGACTCAGATAGATATATGTTTTGATATATTATAGGCCTCATTACCCAAAGGAGGACATCGGATGACCTCGATAGGAAGGGACGAGGGGGCGAAGAGGGATCCTTTCTGGGTAGCCTCGATGATCACGACGCTTCTGACCTTCGCAACTCTCTGGTACCTGACCCCGCTCGGGCCGATGCTTTCCTGGATCGCCGCCTCTTCCGCGACCGCCCTGGCCCTGTATGCGATCGACAAGGGGGCGTCGCTCGCAAATAAAAGGAGGGTCCCGGAGTCCCTGCTGCTGCTTCTGCCCCTCCTTGGAGGGTTCTCCGGATCGCTAGCTGGAATGTTCCTGTTCCGTCACAAGATCAGGAAGAGGTCCTTCTGGACCGTGAACCTTTTCGCGGCCCTGATGTGGTGCGTTCTGCTGTTATGGGCGTTCCTGGGCCGTAGGGACCTGTACTAATTCCTCTTGAAGTTCGGCCTCGGCCTGTTACGGTTCCTCTGATTGTCGCGGTCACGGGGACCTGACCTTCTGTCGTCCCTGCTCTGGCTCTCGCTGAAACCCTCAGGTCTGGGCTTCAGCGCCTTCATGGACACGTCGATCTTGCCCCTCTCCATCCGCACGACCTTGACGTCCACCCTCTGACCGATCTTGAGCTTGTCCTCCACACGGGGGGTTCTCTCCCAGTCTATGTCCGAGATATGGATAAGTGCGTTGGTGTTGGGGGTTATCTCCACCATCGCGCCGAAGGGCAGTATCCTCACGACCTCGACATCGCGATAGACCTCTCCGACCTCGACCACCTTGACGATCCCTTTTATCCGCTCCTCGGCCTCCTTTGCCATGACCGGGTCCGTCGATGTGATGGTGACTATTCCGTCATCGTTCACGTCGATGTCGACGCCCAGTTCGGAGCACAGCCCCCTTATCACCTTGCCTCCGGGGCCTATGACCTCGCCTATCTTCTCCGGGTCGATCATCATCTGTATGATCCTGGGTGCGTAACTTGAGAGCTCCTTTCTGGGCTCCGGTATCGCCGTCTCCAGCACCGTGAGGACCTCATCGATGGCCTTTCTCATCTGCGGGAACGTCGCCTCTATGATCTCGCTTGAGAGCCCCCGCGTCTTCGTGTCCATCTGTACCCCGGTCAAGCCGTTCCTGGTCGAAGTGACCTTGAAGTCCATTCCACCGGCACCGTCCTCGAGGTCCTGCAGGTCCGTGAGGACCTTCCATCTCTTTCCGTCCGATGCGAGCCCCATAGCTATGCCCGCTACATGCCTCTTCAACGGGACGCCCGCGTCCATGAGGGCGAGGGTCGAGCCGCAGGTGCTCGCCATCGAGGAGGAACCGTTGCTCCCCATCACCTCGCTCACCACCCTTATCGTGTACGGGAACTCGTCCTCGAGCGGCAACACTGGCTTTAGTGCCTTCTCGGCAAGCGCGCCGTGGCCGATCTCCCTTCTGCCAGCGCCCCTAAGAGGTTTCACCTCCCCGACGGAGTAGGGGAGGAAATTGTAATGATGGAAGTACCTCTTGTTCTCGTTGCGCTCCATGGTCTCTATTATGAGATCGTCCCCGGGCGACCCCAATGTGACGACGGAAAGTATCTGCGTCTCACCCCTTGAGAACAGGCCCGATCCGTGTGTTCGGGGAAGGATGGAGACCTCGGCGGACAGGGGCCTGATCTGGTCCAGTGTCCGTCCGTCCACCCTCTGGTCGCTGTCCAGTATCGCAAGGGTGACCTGCTCCTCTATGTAATCGTGGAAGAAATTCCCTAAGAGTTTACTCAGGTATTCTTTCGAGGCCTCCTCATCGCGGTCCCCGGTAACGAACTTGGAGGCGTTCTTCTCCACCAGCTCCTCCTCCATCTTATTAAGGACGTCCCATCGCTCGGATTTGGATCCTTTGGGAGAGTTGAACAGGTATTTCTTCAGCATGGGCTTCGAGGCGGCCTTGAGCTTCTTTATGGCCTCCTTGTCCTCATCCGAGAGCTCCAAGGGCTTTGCCAGGTCCTCGACCTTCAACTTCTCATGTCCGATCTCCTTTCTTATGTCGTCTATGAACGATGTCAGAGGTTCCAGAGCCTTCATCGCCTCCTTGAATGCGACCTTCATGGTCTCGTCATCTACCTCCATTGCGTCGCAGTCCACCATTGTGAGCCTGTCCTTGTCCCCCATCACCACGAGATTCAATTCGGAATACTCCTGCTCCTCTATGGTCGGATTGATCACGAGGTCCCCCGTCACCATCCCGACCCTCAATCCGGCTATCGGTCCGTCGAATGGGATGTTTGACATATGCAATGCCGTGCATGCCGCTATCATCCCGACGATGTCCGGCCTGTTCTCCTCGTCCAGGCTGAGCGGCAGCAATATGACCTGAATATCGTTCCTTATCTCGTTGGGGAACAGAGGCCTGAGGCCCCGATCTATCATCCTACCTATCAGAATGGCTTCTCCGGAGGGCCTTCCTTCCCTCTTCATGAACCTGGGGCCCTTTATCTTTCCCCCCGCGAAATATCGTTCCTCGTAGTCCACCATCAGGGGGAAGAAGTCCATGTTCGCCCTGGGTTTCTTGGCCATCGTCACCGTGGCAAGGACCAGGGTATCCCCGATCCTGGCGGTCACTGATGATCCGGCCTGAAGTGCCAGCTTTCCCGTCTCTATCGTCAATTTCTTTCCCGAGAGCTCCATCTCGAACTTTTTATACGTCATTACATCACCTTTTCCAGTGCCAGGTCCCCTATCGGGGATGAACCGGTCCGCAACAGGACCATGCGTGGAAAAACCGTCCCGTCCCGGACCACGAGGTCCGATCGGGTCCCATCCTTCGTGGATGAAAGCGGGTTCGAACACACCGCATGAACGTGAATACGCTTCCCGGGCCTATCCCTCGATGGCCGGCCCATATTTTTTTTTCTTTTTCTTTCCGGAGCCCATAATAACTGATATTATAAACAGTTTACGAAACGATTAATATCAACATGGCCAAGCGGCATCAAGCACTACATTTATACGTTCCGAGGTTCATGTTAGTCGTATGAGCACTATAGACTGGTACGGCGAGTTCGTCGATATGGAACACGAGCCAGAGAAGGAAGATATCATAGCGCTGTTCTCATTCGAGCCTCCCGAGGGGATGTCAAGGGCCGAATCCGCGGGGAGGATCGCCTCCGAGAGCTCGACGGGAACGTGGACGACGCTGTCGAACATGCCCAAGAGGATGGATGCGCTCAAAGCCACATCATACTGGATGAGGGGTGACCTGCTGAAGGTCTCCTATCCCTCCGCTCTATGGGAGAGGGGTAACTTCGCCCAGCTCAAAAGCGGGATCGCGGGCAATATATTCGGAATGAAGGGCGTAAGGAGCCTGAGGCTGATCGATGTACGCTTCCCACCATCGTACGTCAGGGCGTTCAAGGGCCCGCTCGTTGGAATGGAAGGGATCAGAAAGCGCTATAAGGTATACAAGAGGCCCCTCACCGGGGCCGTTCCCAAACCAAAGATCGGTTTCTCAGCCGCTGAGCATGCCCGGGTGGGTTTCGAGACCTGGATGGGAGGCTTCGACTTCGTCAAGGACGATGAGAACCTCTCCTCCCTATCCTTCAACAAGTTCGACAAGAGGGTGGAGCTGATAGCGAGATACAGGGAGAAGGCGGAGAGGCTCACGGGAGAGAGAAAGGGCGCGTTCGTCAACATCACTGCGGAGACGGAGGAGATGAAGCGAAGGGCCAGGGTCCTTCACGATCACGGGTTCGACTACGTCATGATGGACGTCGTTATCGTCGGGACATCGGCACTGCAGACGATGAGGGCCTTCCTTTCCGACCTGGGAATGACCATACACGCCCACAGGGCCATGCACGCCTCGTTCACAAGGGACCCCCACCACGGGATCTCCATGCAGTTCCTGGCCAAGGAGATGAGGCTCATCGGCATGGACCAGCTGCATACGGGAACAGCCGTGGGGAAGTTGGTCGGAACGGAGACGGAGCTCGAGTCCCTGGCGGGTATCATGAGGTTGAAGCGCACCCCTGCCTACGAGGGCAGGACACTGGAACAGGACTGGGGGAGGATCAAGAGCGCTTTCCCCGTTGCCTCCGGAGGACTGCACCCAGGGCTTGTCCCGGACGTGATGAGGTTCTACGGCAACGACATGGTGCTGCTCGTCAGCGGAGGCATACACGGCCATCCGAAAGGGACCAGAAGAGGCGCCGAGGCATCCATGCAGGCGATCGAGGCCTTCAACGATGGGATCTCGCTTAAGGAGAAGGCAAGGAGCGCTCCTGCCCTCGGGGAGGCGCTGGAGAAATGGGGGTCACACCGCCCCGTCTGAGCACCTTGCCAGGACCTCATCGACATCGTAGATCGCCGTGTATATGCCGGCCCCTCCGCATTCGATCGATGTGAAGGCCATTATCACGCTCTCGCCTGGACCTACCAGCCCCATCTTCCGGGCGGAGGTCAGGGCCGATACGGCTCGGGACTCGATATCCCCGTGGACAAGGTCCCTCGAGCGCACGGGCCTCACGCCCCAGACCAGATCGAGCTCCCTCGAGGTTCTCTCATCCGGGCTCATGGCGATGATGGGCAGGACTGGCCTGTATTTGGAGATCATCCTTGCGGAGAACCCGCTTTCGGTCACGGCGATTATACAGCCCTTCCTTTGCATTTCAACTATCTCCTTGGCGAGGGTGAACACGGCGTGCCCGGCCGCTTCCACGGCGCTCCCCTTGGGTGAGTCATAGTAGTCAGGGTCCCTCATCTGCAGGACGGATTCGGCGGACCTGATTATCCTGTCCATGAACCGGACGGACCCTGCCGGGTATCTGCCAGCGGAGGTCTCGGCGGAGAGCATGAGCGCGTCCGCGCCATCGAGGACAGCGTTGAAAACATCGTTGGCCTCCGCGCGGGTGGGTCGGGGGTTCAATACCATGGACTCGAGCATCTGCGTTGCGACGATGACCGGTATTCCACCCCTGTTGCAACTCAGGATTATATCCTTCTGCGCCTGGGGCACGAACTCGGGCGGGATCTCCACGCCGAGATCGCCCCGTGCGACCATCACGGCGTCGCTTTTTTCGATTATGCCCTCTATGTTCTTCAGGGCCAGCGGTCTCTCGATCTTCGATACGAGCTTGACGCGAGGGGCTCCGAGTTCGATAAGGAGGTCCCTGACCCTCTCCACGTCATCGGGCGAGTTGACGAAAGAGACCGCTATGTATTCTGGGTCCAATGCCGATATGAAATCAAGGTCCCTGAGGTCCTTATCGGTCGGGACGGATACCGAGAGGTTGCTCGAGGGGATGTTGCACCCCTTCCTCTCCGAGATCACGCCCCCGTTCTCGACCGTACACAGAAGATGGTCCCCTTCGACCCGGGCCACCACGATGCGAACGGTCCCGTCGTTGATGAACACCTCGTCCCCGACCTTAAGCTCCTCCAGCAGCTTCGGATAATCTATCGGGAGGCGGTTCTCGGATCCGGGACCCTCTCCGGGGAACACCTCGATACTCTCTCCCGCCTTGACGATCATCGGTCCGTCAAGGCGCCCGACCCTGATCTTCGGCCCCTGTATGTCGAACATGACGGGGATGGCCTTTCCTTCGGGCATGTCCCTGATGGAATCGAAGACCCTCTTGTGAAAGGCGTGATCGCCGTGGGACATGTTGAGCCTGGCAAGGTTCATTCCGGCCTCACGGAGCTCGGTGAGCATATCGATGTCCGAACATGAGGGGCCTATGGTACAGACTATCTTGGTCCTGCGCATGATCCCGGTATGTGCCCCCTTCAATCTAAAACTTTCATTTGGGATTGACGCCGTAGAAGACCGAGGCCACAACGGACGGCACCGGCTTGTCCAGGACCTTTGCGTAATCTGCGATGCCGAAGTCGAATATCCTGTATTCGAGATCGCCTTTTAACATACCGAAAAGGGCCAGAGCGGGATATGCCTGATCGTTGTGGGACGCGCGGGCGTGTTCCAGATAGGCTATCGGATCCTTCCTGCTCCAGAGCAGCATAAGAGCGCGCTCGACGTCCTTCTTCATGAGGCTCTCGTATTCCGGGACCGTGTCCTCTATGCCGTAGGCATGTCCGTAGTGGGATAGGTCCCCGGTCATCACTATGGCCGTTTCATCATCCGGTCCGGGCGCGGCCTCCCTTCCCTTCCCGATTATGTAATTCACGATGCCTTCCGTGTCGGACAGGGGGATGTCGTCCCTAAAGAAGAATTCCTCCCGTATCGGGACCTCATCGGTCGAGAACAGGTCCCTGGCCATATCCATTGCGAACCTGAACCCGTCGAGGGAGAACTCCAGGGGGATCTCGTCTCCTAAGTAGTGCATAACGCCCAAGGCGAGCACCCTCTTCTTACCCGATCGGTGAATTGCTCTGACGGTCCTCAGGAGAGGGTCGAAGCTGGTATCGATATAGCTGTGGGGAAAGGAGAGGGCCCCTCCCTTCTGAAGGACATTCAGCACCTCGGGGTCGTCCTGGTCCCAGGCCTGCCTCATGCGGTCTTCCAGCTCTTTTCTCCTTGATGTCCTCTCGTCCTCATAGTACTGCTTCCAGGATCTTTCGCCAATGGGTTCCATTACTGATCCCCTCCTTCTAACGAGGTTTGGATGGTCCATATATCGGTGCCAACATATAATATATTATCTATGTTGATAATATATACTGTTCCAAAAATGGTATATACTTGTACAATTGATGTTCCAATCTGCATATATAAGCTCGGGGCCCTCTTCTCGCTCGGGTGAAAACATGAACAGGTCAATGCGGACGATATGCATCGCGCTCGTATGTTCTCTTGCGGCCGCCGCGCTTCTTTCAAATGACGGACACGCATCGGAGGAGGGGCTTATCAGGTCATCGATCCTCATCGATGTGTCAATAGACGAGCACTACGCCGTGACGAACGTGTTCGCCACGTTCAACAACCCATCGGACAGCGACAGGGATACTGTGTTCTCTGTAAGGATCCCCCGGGACTCGCTACTTTCAAACCTCTCGATAGAGCAGGAAGGTGTTGTCCATTTCGCGAGGGTGGCTACGAAGGAGGATGCCTCGAAAGAATACGAGAACGCCACCGAGAGCAACAGGACCGCCTCGAAGGTGGAGGGAGGTGGGAGCCCCGATACGTTCTCGGTATCCCTTAACGTCAAGGCGGGATCCGAGGTCGTCGTGGGATTGAGGTTCGAGAGGATGATAACGAGGGTCCTGGGGAACTATTCCTATTCGTTCGACCTGTTCGGGATCGGCGGATACACCGGTTTCGAGATATGTCGGGGAAACATATACGTACGCTCCAGTTCCAACATCACGGAGCTGGATACTTCCAGATCTTTACCGAACATGACCGAAGAGTGGAACGGGACGAACGAGGCACATCTCGCCTTCGCGACATCGCAGCTCTCGGAGGGGGACAGGTTATACCTATCGTTCAGGGAGGAGTCCAGGCCGGGAACGGGCATACTGAGGACATATCAGGACGATACCGGCGGATACTTCATGCATTTGTTCACCCCCGAACTCGAGGGGTTGGGATCCCATCTGCCCAAGGACATCATATTCGTCCTTGACAGGTCCGGCTCCATGTCCGGGCAGAAGATAGAGCAGATGAAGGACGCCTTCGGCGAGATCGTCGGCCAGATGCTCGAAGGGGACGATTTCAACATCGTCGTCTTTGACGACAGGATCACCGTCTGGAAGGACGGCCTGATACCGGCCTCCACCCAGAACATGGACTCGGCCGAGGGATACATAAAGGGCATTGAGGCAGGTGGATCCACCAATATCAACGGGGCGCTCCTGAAGGCCCTGGACATGTTCGGCGATGATACCGGGTCCATACCCATGGTCATCTTTCTCACAGACGGGCTGCCCACTAGCGGGGTCACGAACAAGAACTCGATAAGAAACAATGTGAAGGCCTCGAACGATCAGGAGGCGTCGATATACACGATAGGGTTCGGTTCCGATGTCGACTTCGAGTTCCTCAAGGCCCTGGCACTGGAGAACGGGGGAACGTCCGTGAGGATCCCCGCCAACGCCGATGCATCAGCTTTGCTGCAGGGCTTCTACGACACCGTTTCCACTCCGCTGCTGATGGATATTGTATTCACTTACAGGCCCGGGACATACCAGGTCCTGCCGGATAGCATCCCGGGGCTCTACGAGGGATCCGAGGCGGTGATCCTCGGGAGGTTCGAGCCGGGGATCGAACACATCGACGCTTCCGTCACCGCGAGGGACGCTACCGGGGACGTTTCCTATTCAGAGCAATACGTCGTCGATCCGGACTCGGCCATGGACATGATCCCGAGGATCTGGGCGTATAGGGCGATCGCCGATCTCATGGACAGGATCACGGTAGAGGGCGAGAAGGAGGAGCTGGTCTCGCAGGTGGTCTCGCTCGCCCTGAACCATTCCTTCGTGACCAAATATACGTCCTTCATCCTGGTGATAGATGAGGGGTCCGAAGATAAGGATCCCATCGACGTGGATGACCCGAAGGGTGGCGAAGGACCTGATGGCAATGGTTATTATCCATCATCTCCAATAGAAGCGAATGATCTATCCGCCTTTCCCCTGTTCATCCTCTTCCTGATCGGGGTCGTATCCATACTATTCGTCATCGGGATCTTCGCCTATTCGAGGCACAACAGGAACGTTCTGGACCAGGAGAACAGGAAGCGCATATACGATCACATCGTTAACAACCCCGGGGACCACTTCCGGTCCATACAGAGGGCCGTGGAATTGGAGGTGGGGACCCTCTCTCATCACATCAACGTGCTCGAAAAGGAGCAGCTCATAGTCTCCGAGCAGGACGGGAACAACCGTCTCTTCTACCAGGCCGGGACCAGGGACCGCGATGAGAGGGTCAGGCTGTCCCGGATACAGGAGAACATACTCCGCTCCATCAGGGAGAGGCCGGGCAGGACCCAGTCCGAGATCGCGAAGGACGTGGGCGTTTCCCGCAACGTCGTCTTCTACCACGTCCAGTTCCTGAGGGACTCGGGGATGGTGAACGAGGAGGACCTTGGCCTGAGGCCCAGGTACTATCCCAACTGAGGAAAACTTAATTGGCCCCGTTCGGGATAGGCTTCCTCGATGAAGACCGTCCTCGACGCTTCCGCGATCCTCTCCGGCAGGCTCTCATCCCTTCAGGGTATGGAGGCCTACATCACCCCCGAAGTGGTCCAGGAGATACGAAAGGGGAGGCCTCATGACATCCTCGAGAGACTACTTGATTCCGGGCTGATTATCGCATCCGCCCCGGATAGGGGGCCGGCACTGGATGCCGCCCGCTCCACGGGCGACCTCCCCCATCTATCGGATGCCGACATATCCGTCATAGCCCTGGCTCGGGAGATCTCGGCCGTGGTCATCACCGACGATTTCCGCGTCCAGAACGTGCTCAACTCCCTAAATTTGAGATTCGAGCCGGCGGGGGAGATAGGGGACAGATCGATCAAGGAGAGATGGACCTGGACCTTCCGCTGCACGGGTTGCAAGAGATATTACGAGGATGCCCGTCACGACTGCCCCGTGTGCGGATCCCCCCTCAAGAGCGTCAGGTCAAGGGGATCAGGTTGAGGTTCGGGAACTTCAATTCGGGGTCCGGGACCACGGCGTAGATCCCCGTCTGGGGCTTTACGCCGTATATGCACGGTATGTTGTTGATCTTCACCATCCTGATGTAAACATCGGCCATGTTACGGATGCCCTGGCTCGTCTTCAGACCCGGTTTCGTCAATCCCAGGCCCAGCGTCTTTGTCACCTTCGCCTTTGAGACGCCGGTGAGCAGATGCTTGAGGGAGATGGACTCGCCCATGAGGTACTCCATGGTATCCATCCCAACGAAGTCCAGATAGGGTTTCATATCCGGCCCCCTCAGGTTCTGTATGACCTCGAGGCCTCTTTGGGAGCCGCCCTCCTTCTTCCCCACGGCCATGGGGATTATGTAATGCTTCGTGGAGGACGCGCTGAAATAGTCCAGGAAATAGACCTTTCCCTCGAGCTTCCCCTTATCAACGAACCTCTGCATATCGGACCTGAGCGCTTCGGGGTGCTCGCCCGCCGGGGGGACCATGAGTATGCCGTAACCTTGCTCGACGAAGTTGAGGAGCACGGGGCGCATTATCATCATGTATTCATCCGTCGAGATGTGATCGTCAATGTCGAGAATATTGTATGAACCCTTCCTGTAACCCCCGTTCAGTATCCGGTCCAGGTCCGATAGCCCGGTGGAGAATTCATCCTCGGTATCTGGTAGAGGCACCCATTCCCCGATCTCCACCCTGGACGGGTCCCAGGGTTCGAAGGACCGGAAGTTGCCCAGATGAAGGGTCATGAGGTAGTCCGAATGATTGACCTCTACGCCCCTGAGCTTCTCGATCCTCAGTGACCTGTACCTCCTTCTATCCACCTCGCCGAAATTGATCCTTACCACGCCCCCGGCGAGATGGTCCAGATAGGTTACTCCCTCGTCCTCTTCCACCATTATAGCGGAGACGTTCGTCCTCTGTATCAGAGAGACGATCTCCTTCATCTTCCTCTGCGGATTGTCGTACTGTTCCGTTATCGCGTCTATCGTGTCGAACAGTATGTATCCCAGAGGAGCTTGGTTCTTCGAACCGATTATCTGATCGAACTCCCTCTTGAACCAGTTCGGATCGGATATCCTGTCCCCGGAATTGTAAGCGCTCAGATTGCCCCTGGTCTCGTCATTGGTGATCCACCCCATCTCGGCCTGGACCTGGTCACTGTCCATCCTGGTGAAGACGGCGATACCGCTGACGGACCTGCAAAGCTCCCTCATGCATTCAAGCGAGAAAAGGGTCTTTCCCGAGCCGGGAGGGCCCTTGACGAGGAGGATCTCCCCGACGTTCTCCTTGAAGAAGCTCATTATCTCGGAAGGGATCCTCGATGGGTTCGCCACATTTCCATCGGTCACGCTGCGCGAACCCATCCCTTCGTCAGGACTGCCCATGCGCTACCATCGATGGGAATTATTATAAATCTGTCGTCATGTTTGACCCTTGCGGATAATAATGGGTAAGAAAAAGCAGATGACAAAAGGGATAGAGGTCCACACCCCGCAGGACGCGCCCGAGATCACCAGGAAACTGGGTTCGGAGCTGCAGGCGCTGTTCGAGGGTGAGACCTTCGCGAGGCTGGTCCGACAGGCGGTGGAGGAGATGATCCTCGAGGGCAAGCTGGCCTACGACATGGAGAACGACACGTTCGACGTGCCCGAGGACATCGTCAAGGAATGGGCCAGAAAAATGGAGGATAGAGGCTGGCCTGATCGCGCTGAGAAGCGCTAGAATATGGTCCCCAGAAGCGGCAGGACGAGCCATATGGCGACGACGGTCCCGAGGACGGCCTCGCCGACTATCATTCCGGTCGCCATCATGTAGGTCCCGAGTATCTTCATCGTCTTCATGTTCTCGGTCCATCCCAGCCTCCTGGCCTTGGGCTCGAGGTACTTTTTCTCCCAGACGGACCTTGCGACCCCTCCGGCGAGCATCGGGATCTGTATACCGATAGGTAGATACATCCCGAGGCCGAAAGCGGTCCCCATGCCTATCAAGAGCTCGAGGAACACGCCTATGGCGAAACCCGCGATGAACAATTTCCACTGGATCGCCTGTGCTATTATGCCCTTGACGAAGATCGTGAAGGCGTATGCCTGCGGGGCGGCAAGGGGTAGCGTGCCGTTCGCGAGCCCTATCGAGAATATCACCGCGGCGATGCCGGATATGATCGCCCCGGGTATGATCCCCGGCGTCAGCGCCTTAACGAGATCGTGCGGCCGGTTCCCGCAGTAGAGCCCGTTCTTGAAGTTGAGGACCACATCACCGGACATGGATATGGCCCCTGCAAAGACCGTTGTGCCTATCAGGGACATGACGATTACCGTGCTCTGAGGCATCCTCAATCCGATAAGGGGGAGTATTCCGTTGAAGGTGATTATGAGGAACAGCAGGACCAGGAAGGACGTGGCGCTAACCGGCTCGGTTCCGGTCTCGCCCATGACCTTGACGGCTATGGCGCCTAAAAGGAATGTCAAAAGGACGAGCATCACAGAAAAAATGATCGATTGGGGTATCGGAAAACCCCCGATCATGAAGGTTATGGATACGACCACGAGCGTTATGATCATGACCATGACTATGTGGGGGGACGGCCACTCGTACCAGCCTTTTCCCTTAACATACGATCCCTTGGACCCGTCATCGTCAGCTCCCTTGAGGGCGAACAGGTCCTTGAAAACGGTCTTGAACACTGGTAGCATCCTAACGAGGGCGGTCATCCCACCGCCCAGTATCGTGCCTATGGCCATCACCCTGACGATGGAGTATGCCGCCAGGGCAGGGGACGTGGGTATCCCGTCATAAAGCCCTCCCCTGAACGCTGTCAGGTCCAATCCCTCGAACAAAGCCATGTGCGCCACGTCGAAGAACTCCCCGGAATTGGCCCAGTAGTAAGGCGCGTGAGTGATCACCGCGATCGGGATCGCCAGCCACCAGGTGAACGCCGTGCCGAGGAATATCAAAAATGCTGTCTTGGCCTTCATGAACCAGCCTATGCCGAACTGTATTGGTATGAGGGTCAGGGAGAGAAAGGTGTATTTCCCGAGCCCGGAGGAGTCGGCGGTGAAGATTATATCTCCGCCCTGATAGAAACGCGAGATGTTGAGCTTGACGGCGAACCAGTCCATGATGGACATCCTGGCCTCAAGGATGGAGAAGGTACCGCTCGAATTGAATAGGGGAAAGTCCCTGAAGAACGTGAACAAAGCGGTGGAGCCTATCCATATCATCGCCTGTCTCATGCTCGACTTGGCCTGGCCCGTTGCCTCCGCCGAGGTGGCCCTTGAGAGGTCCAGCAATTTCACCGTAGCCTCGAAACCCGGGGTGGGCAGCGGGTCCTCCACGAGCCAGATCCTCCTGAATATGATGAAGTACATCACCCCTAGTATGCCCGATATCATTGTTGCCGTGATAACTATCGGGATTATGGGCATCAGAACGGTGCTGTCTATTAGGAACTCGCCCCCTACCTTCTCGGCGGGGTCAAGTGCAAGTATGTAGATCGCGGGGAACGTGAACACGAAGCCAGTGCAGATCATCGCGGCCCCGTTCGAGGCCGTTGCGGCGATGTTCAGCGTGGGCGGGTTCCACTTCAGCCACATTCCCAAAAGATAGACCATGTACCAGGACCCGGCGATCACCATGCCCACTCTCAGCCCGACGTACTGGTTGACGATGGCGAAGAGGACGCCAATGGCTATCGAGACCAGCACCTTCCACCATGACCAGGCGGGCACCTTGAACGAATCCCTGCGGTTCTTCTCGTCCAGGTATTGCTCCAGCGATCCCGTGTTGAAGTTCACGAACATCTCCGGATCGAGCCAGTTCATAGTCCCCTTCTCGATCTTCTCGATGCCGCTCGGCGTCATCGGCTGCCTGTAGGTCGATCTCCTGACCCTTCCCATCGCAACACCCGGAAAAAGGCCGCCCCCTTGGATCGACCCCATGGCCGAAGGTCCTCAAAATATAAATATCTTGATGGACGCGGTCTCGCATGGGAGGCGGGCCTTCTCAACAAGGTTATATCGATATTCCACATACCCTAAGGCGTGAGGGGACACGATCCCCGGGGAAGTGCTAGAATGTTCACCATAGAGGTCAAGGTAGGGCTGAAGAAAGGCGTTGTTGACCCGGAAGGGTCCAACACGCTGAAATCACTTAATCTTCTCGGTTTTGAAGAGGTCGGGTCCGTGAAGACCCTGAAGGTGTTCCGCATTGAGATGGAAGCACCATCCAAGGAGGATGCTTTGAAAAGGGCCGATGAGATGTGTCAGCGTCTGCTCATGAACCCTGTCATCCACACGTATCTAATAGATGTAATCTGAGGGGATCCGATGGTAATAGCTGACCTTACGAGCGATATAGGGCTCGACGTGCCTGTGAGGAGGATCATGCTCTCCAGATGCACCGATGAAGAATTGGAGAGGATGTCCCGGCAGATGGGTATCGGGCTCTCCCTGGATGAGATGAAGAGGGTTCGGGACCATTTCTCATCCGAGGGCAGGGACCCGATGGACGTCGAGCTCGAGGCCCTGGGGCAGGCATGGTCCGAGCACTGCTGTTACAAATCATCCAAGTATTACATGAGGAAGCATTTCTTCGGCATGGGCGCGCCTTACGTCATATCCAGCAACGAGGACGCGGGCGTTGTTGAGTTCGATGACGAGCACGCCTACGTCGTAGGGCTGGAATCGCACAATCACCCGTCCGCCATAGGTCCATACGGAGGAGCGGCCACGGGCGTGGGGGGCATCATCCGGGACATATTCTGCATGGGGGCGCAGCCCGTAGCGACGGTGGACCCGTTGTTCTTCGGACCCCTCGACCTGCCGCAGGACAGTGTCCCGGAGGGGGTCAGGCATCCTCGGTCCATATTCCACGGGGTGGTCGCCGGCATCAGGGACTACGGGAACAGGATAGGGATCCCGACCGTCGCCGGCATGATACAGTTCCATGAGGGATATACGGGCAACCCCCTGGTCAACGTCGGGGCGATAGGGATCGCCCGAAAGGAGCACATCATACACAGCCGCGTTGGCGGCCCGGGGGAGATCTACATCCTGGCCGGTGGAAGGACGGGCAGGGATGGCATTCACGGGGTGACGTTCGCCTCCGCCGACCTATCCAGCAGTTCCGAGGACAAGGACAGGGGATCCGTTCAGTTGGGGGACCCGATCACCAAGGAGCCCCTGATACATGCATGCCTGGAGGCAAATGAGAAGGGGCTTCTGAGGGGGATGAAGGACCTGGGCGGTGGCGGGCTATCCTGCGTGTCGGGCGAGATGGCCCTTGCCGGTGGATGCGGGGCCGTGATCGATATGGACCGGATCCCCATTAAAGAGGATGGAATGGCCCCCTGGGAGATATGGGTCTCCGAGTCCCAGGAGAGGATGATGGTCTCGGTCCTGCCCGAGAAGGTCCAGGATGTCCTGGGCATCTTTGAGAAATGGGACGTCCTCGCGAGGGTCGTCGGCCGGATCGAGGAGGGGCGGAGGATCAAGGCTCTGTGGAAGGGCGTGCCCGTGCTCGATCTGGACCTTGACTTCTTCACTGCTGGACCTGAATACTGCCGTATCGTCGAAGCGCGTGTGGTCTCGAGGGAGATGAAGGAGGCGTCCTTCCCCGATCCCGACCGCCCATCTCTGGAAAAGGCCCTGCTCTCGCTGATGTCGGATCCCAACATCTGCAGCCGGGAGGCTGTCTTCAGGACCTACGATCACGAGGTCCGGGCCAGGACCGTCATCAAACCGGCCGTAGGACGGCCGTTCTCCCCTGGCCCGTCCGACGCCTCAGTTATCAAACCCCTATCGGGGTCAAACAAGGGCCTTGCCCTGGCATCTGACGTCGATCCGTTCTTCTGCGAGATCGATCCCTACAACGGGACGATGGCGTCCCTTGAGGAATCGTTCAGGAACCTGGTATGCGTGGGGGCTCGCCCCCATTCCATAACCGATTGCCTCAACTTCGGTAACCCCGAGCGCCCCGACAGGATGGGCGATTTCGCCCGATCGTGCGAGGCCATAGGGGAGATGGTCAGATACTTCAAGGTCCCGGTGGTCTCCGGGAACGTCTCACTGTACAACGAGACCGAGACCGGGAACGTTCCTCCTACCCCCACTTTCTTCACCGTCGGGATCGTTCCAGACGTTAACCTGTGCATGACCTCGGACCTGAAGGAGGAGTCGAACCTTCTGTATCTGATAGGCATGACGAAAAAGGAGATGGGGGGCAGCGCGTACTTCAGGCAGCTGAAAGAGGAATGCAGCTGCGTCCCCTCCGTGGACCTCGAGATGTCAAAAGGTGCCATGGAGGCGATGCTGGAGCTCATCGGCTCACATCTCGTCGTCTCCGCCCATGACCTCTCCGAGGGTGGAATGGCCGCAGCCATCGCTGAGATGTGCATCGGAGGCGGTCTGGGGGCTGAGGTATCCATATCCAGGATAGGGCGGTTCGCGGGATTGGAGGAGATGAGGCGGGATACAATACTCTTCTCCGAATCCTGTTCGCGTTACATGGTCGAGGTAAGGCTTCCCAACGCCGGAAAGGTTGAGGACTGCCTTTCAAGGCATCATGTGCCCTATGTGAAGATGGGGACCGTGGGCGGAAGGAGGCTGAGGATACTGGATGAGGACGAGATCTTGATAGATGTCGGTATCGATATTCTGGACGAGAAATGGCGCAATGGTCTCAGATACGTTCTGGAGGGATCGCAGTGAAGGTCTCGGATATCAGGGTGGCGGTCCTGAGGATGGAGGGGATAAACTGCGAACAGGAGACATATGACGCCTTCGAGAGGCTGGGCGCCAGACCCGAGTTCGTCCACATCAAGCAGTTGGAGAAGAGATGGCCCGACAGCGGGGGCTACCGCGACCTGGAGGAATACGACATACTGATGCTGCCCGGGGGCTTCTCCGCCGGGGACTACATAAGGGCTGGAGCCATATTCGCCTCGAGGATCAAGTCATCCGTCGGAAAAGACCTGGTCCGCTTCATAGAGGAGGGCAAGCCCGTGGGAGGGTTCTGCAACGGTTTCCAGATCATGGTAGAGCTGGGCGTTCTTCCGGGATATTCCTCGACCATGTCCGACAGGCCGGAGGCCGTCCTTCACGCCAACGATTCCGGCAATTTCGAGTGCCGACCGGCCCTATTGAAGATGGTGAACCGCGGCAGCTGCGTCTGGACCTCGAGGATCGAAAAGGACGAGGTCAGGCTCATACCCGTCGCGCATGCGGAGGGCAATCTGATATTGGATGACCCGGACAGAGCTTACGCGAGGCTCTTCGATTCCGACATGGTCGTGTTCAGATACTGCGATACCGAGGGGGATTTCGAGGCCCCTTACCCCTATAATCCCAACGGCAGCAGGTTCAACATCGCCGGTATTTGTAACGATACCGGGAACGTTTTCGGGATGATGCCGCATCCGGAGAGGGTGTTCGACAGGATCGCACATCCCGACTGGTACCGCAAGAGGATCTCCCGGGACGAAGGCGACGGCAGGGCCGTGTTCGAATCCGTACTTGATCACGTTGTGAAAAGGTTTTGAAATGGACGCTTCGGACCCCTTTATCGGATCGATCCTGCGGGATATTCCCCGGAGAAGGACCATGGAGGTCAGGATAACCAGGGACCATCGCTCAGTCGAGGACCTGTTCGAGATCAGGAGGCGCGTGTTCGTCATCGAGCAGGGTGTCGATAGCTCCGAGGAGTTCGACGGGCACGATGACCACGCAGTACACATTGGTGCCTATGTCGATGGCGAGCCTATAGGCTGCGGAAGGATCAGGATGCTGAGTGGTAAAGCGAAGCTCGAGAGGATAGCAGTGGTCAAGGAAATGAGGGGACATGGGGTTGGCCGGGCCATCGTCGCTTTCATGAAGGAGGTGTCGCGAGGTATGGGGTCCGGCTCATGCTATCTACACTCGCAGACCTCGGCCGTCGATTTCTACGTGGGATGCGGTTTCAGGAAGGTCGGAGAGCCATTTTTCGAGGCAGGGATAGCCCATTACATGATGGAGGAGAGTGGATGATCGAGGAGCGTACGCAGGCCAGGAGCGAGGTGCCGATGGAATACAGATGGGACCTGACCCGGATATACGACTCCGATGAGGATTGGGCCAACGACATGGAGAAGGTCCGTTCGAGGATACCAGAGATATCCGCTTTCAATGGAAGGCTCTCCGGAGATGCTTCGAACATCGCGAGTTGCCTGAGGACCATCGACGAGATCGAACAGGACATGGAGAGGATATACCTCTACTCGCATCTCAAGCATGACGAGGACCTCAATGTCAGGAAGCACCAGGACATGCTCGAGAGGGCGAGGTCCCTCTCGGCGGGACTGTCAGAGGCGTCCTCCTTTGTGGTGCCCGATATCCTCTCCAGCCCGCCTGGCTTCCTGGACAGGATCATGGATGATAAGCGGCTTGATTTCGCCCGGGTTCCGCTCCGAGAGGTCATGAGGATGAGGGGGCATTACCTGGACGGGGCATCCGAGATGCTCCTCGCAATGGGACAGAAACCCCTCGGAGCGGTCTCGAGGACCTTCAGGATGCTCAACGATGCCGATCTATCCTTCGGTAAGGTTTTGGATGGGAGCGCGCGCGAAAGGCCGCTCACCCATGCCAGGTACTCGATGTATCTTATGGACCGGGACAGAACCCTGCGAAAGAACGCCTTCGAAGGTCTACTCGGCGTCTACAACGGTTTGAGGAACACCATGGCCAGCCTCGTATCCGGCGAGATGGAGGGAAGGCGTTTCCTTGCCAGGGCCAGGAGATATTCCTCCGCCCTCGAATATGCCCTGGACCCGGACGAGGTCACGCCGGAGGTGTACATGAACGTGATCGGGGCGGTCTCGGAGTTCCTGCCGGAACTCCACCGTTACATGAGGGTTCGAAAGGAGAATATGGGGCTCGACGAGCTGCACATGTACGACCTCTACGTTCCGCTCGTCTCCGATGTGGACAAGGAGGTCCCGTACGAGCAGGCAGTGGAACTGGTGATGGATTCTCTCTCTCCCGCAGGGGATCGGCTCATAACCCCGGCACGCGAGCTTTTCTCGGGAAATACCATCGATCTCATCGAAAGCGTTGGGAAGAGGTCAGGGGCCTATTCCTCGAGCTGCTACGACAGGCCTCCTTACATATTGATGAACTATACGGGCAAGGTCAAGGACCTCTTCACCCTCTCCCACGAGATGGGCCACAGCCTCCATTCCCTTATAGCCAACAGATCCCAGCCCCACATCCAGGCGGACTATCCAATACTGCTCGCCGAGGTCGCATCGAACTTCAACGAAGCGCTGCTCTCGCATCATCTTCTGCGGACCTGGACATCGGGAGCGGAGAAGGCCTATCTGCTCAACCACGAGCTCGAGGAGGCGAGGACTTCCGTTTTCCGCCAGTGCATGTTCGCCGAGTTCGAGCAGAGCGTATCCACCCTGGCCGAAAAGGAGGAGCCACTGACCCCGGACCTACTCTGCGACATTTACGGGGACCTCAACCGCAAGTACTACGGCCCCGATGTCGTGATCGATGACGCGATAAGGATGGAATGGTCGAGGATACCTCATTTCTACTACGATTTCTACGTTTACAAATATGTCACAGGCTTCTGCTGCGCGAGGTCCATAGCCGAGAAGGTGCTTTCCGGAGACGAGGAGGCCAAAGAGGGCTATCTCTCGATGCTTGGATCAGGCGGATCGCTTCCGCCTCTGGATGCCCTCATGCTCGCCGGCGTCGATCTGTCAAGGCCCGATCCCATACGCGAGGCCCTATCCGGCTTCGGACCCACGATCGAAGAGATGGAGCGCCTTATTTCAGGAGAATGAAGTGAAACGGCCTTTGGATGGATAATAACGAGATTGTAGGGGTCTGTTTTTTAAAGGGGTGGGAGAATACCATGCACAATGGCTCGAGGATACGCCTGGCAGAGGACAATAGTCGCATGCTTGATACTTATATTCGTATCGGGTGCCCTACTACCGGCCGTGGATAGTTCCGATGGTTCGTATGCCGATGTTCCGATCTCTGGGAGGGTCTTGCGTACTCTGTATGGAGACCTGACCCTGGAAGAGGTCCGGGAGCGGGACCCTCTTGGCCTCGAACATCTAGAGGATGGATCCAGGTTCTTCATCGTTCAGTTCGACGGGCCCGTGGGCGACGCCCATGTGAAGCGGCTCCTTGAAAAAGGCTTCCTGGTCCACGACTACTTCCCTGACTTCGCCTACGTTGTGGACCTCAACGGCAGGCATGCTGATGAACTGAAGAGGGTTGAAGGCGTGACGGGAACGTCCCCTTTCAGGTACTGGATGAGGACCGGTCCGGAATACGTCCCCTTCCTGAACGGTTTGGAGGAAACTCCCTCCGGAGAGTTCGTGGTCGAGCTTTTCGACGACAGCCCAAGGACCTTTGACGCCATAAACGAACGTTTCCGGATAACGGATGCGGCGAGCGACACCAGGATTTTCGTTCGTGGATCCCCCGATGCATGGCGACTTCTTCTCATCGATGGAGTGAAATGGGTCGAACCCAAACCCTTACTCATCCTATTCAACGACGTGGCCTCGGGCATTATGGAAGCCGACCCTCTCAGGAACATTCTCGGCCTTGACGGCACCGGCCAGATCGTGGCGATCTCTGATTCCGGTTTGGACACAGGAGTGGACAACTGGAGCGTGAGCGGCGATGTCCACCTGGACTTTGACAACAGGGTCATATTCTCGAACTGGGCTGGATCCTCCCCGAACGACAACCACGGCCACGGCACCCATGTCGCGGGTTCTGTGGGAGGGGATGGCACCCGCTCCGGAGGCGTCATTCGCGGTTTGGCATACAACTCCACAATATTCTTCCAGGCCATAATGGACGATTATCAGAACATAGCTATCCCGGGCAACCTCAGCCTTCTGTTCAAGGAATCGTATGACGCCGGAGCAAGGATACACACCAACTCATGGGGCTACCAGGGATCCTACTACCACGGGGCCTATACATCTTCCTCATTCGATGTGGACTGGACCATGTACAACTATCCTGAGATGTTGGTCCTTTACGCGGCCGGCAACGACGGCACGGACGCGGGCGGCGGGGACGGCAAGATAGATCCCAACTCTGTATCCCCCCCGGCGACAGCCAAGAGCACGCTTACGGTCGGTGCGTCCGAGAACGTTCGGGGCAGCGGAGGTCTGCAGAGCACATGGGGCAGCGCCTTTGGATATCCCCGCAACCCGATCAGGAACGACATGGTCTCGAACGACTCCACGGGCCTTGCCGCCTTTTCCTCCAGAGGGCCGACGGACGACGACCGGATCAAACCGGAGATCGTATCCCCTGGGACCAACATACTCTCGACCAGATCCTCCGTGCCCGGGGCCAGTGCTTCCTGGGGTTCATACGATCAGTACTATACATACATGGGAGGCACATCGATGGCCACCCCGCTCACCGCTGGGATGGCAGCACTGGTGAGACAGTACTTCGCGGATCACACGGATACTCCTAACGCCTCCGGCGCGCTGGTGAAGGCGGCGATCATCAACGGCGGTGTGGACCTAACGCCCGGCCAGTACGGAGGGGGGAACCCCGTTACGAAGGAGGTCAACTCCAGGCCTGATAACGATCAGGGCTGGGGCAGGGCGAACCTGGCGGGGGCCGTCAGTCCAGGAACAGGGATCATGACCCATTACCAGGACCTGGTCGGTCTCGGGACGGGTGAGAACCTCACCAGGATGTTCAGGGTGATATCCTCCGATGAGGTCCGCTTCACCCTGGCCTGGAGCGATTACCCGGGAGCGTATTTCTCCGGAAAGCAGCTCGTGAACGATCTCGACCTCAGGTTGACATCTCCTTCGGGCGAGGTGTTCTGCGGTAACGACCTGACCTATTCTAACGACAGCCCCGACAGGGTGAACCCGACCGAGATCGTCACCGTGAATGACCCCGAGGTCGGATGGTGGAAGCTTGAGGTGCGGGCCCACGTCGTTCCGAGGGGCAGGCAGCATTTCGCCGTCGTGGGTTCCGGTGACATCACCGGAATACTGGAGAACTCCCTCAGGTTCGATAGGGATCATTATTCCACGGACGACGATACGATCCGCATAGGCATGACGGCGATGGAGATAGGCGGTTCCGGGTCCATTTCCATCATTGTCACATCGACGAGCACTCCGGGTGGCGTCTCCGTAACCCTCTTCGAGGAGGAGGAGGGAAGGTTCTCCGGGACGCTGAGAACATCGAACGTGACGACTTCCTCTCCCGGCCGGATATACGTGCGCCACAACGATACTCTGAGGATGGAGTACAACAATCCAACTTATTCCCTCTCCATCAACTCCTCCGCGACGGCCGTTAGACCCTTGAGGGCCTATATGTATCCGAACAGGGACCTCTCCCTGGTCTTCTCATTGCACGATCGATTAAGGATCAGGGTGCTGTCCGAGGTCGGGGCCGAGCTGTTCTGGAGGCTCGAAGGAACCGGGATCGGGGACATGCCCCTTGTGGACGACGGTTCCTTGTATTACCGCGACGAGGTCAAGGACGACGGGAACTACTCAGGGCTTTACACCATATCCGAACATATGCGGGTCGTTTCCCGTATCGTGCTGGTAGCCAGGGACCCCTATCTTGGAGACCTTCAATATCCTCAGGTCAACGTCAGCATAGATACGTCAGTGCCACGCTTCCCGAGGAACCTCACGGCCCTGGTACTGGAGATCGGAAACTCCGTGCTGCTCGGTTGGGACGGTGACAACGTCACGGACAGGGACCGATACGACGTGTTCATCAACGATACCGACACCCTTCCCGTTCTGGATGAAGGAGCATGGATACGAATAGGCGATGCTCACGCCCTGAGCACCTTCACGATCATCGAGGGATTGTCGGACAACGTTCTTTACCATTTCAGATTGGCGAGCGTCAACCTCACAGGTGTCAGGTCATCATATTCATCGTGGGCCAGCGCCATACCCATGGACACGAAAGCGCCAGATGTCAGGCTAAAGGATCCGCAATATGTTCTTGGACCTCTTGCTGTGCTCGAGTTCGAGACCGACGAGGATACTGCAATGATCGAGGTCGAATACTACATAGACGACGACCAAAACGGCATAGCCGACGACGGGCGGGAGTTCGTTCCGGCCTGTAGCTCGACCGGGAATTGGACCATCGACTGGGATACCACCACTGCATCAGGAGGTCCGGGGGACACCAGATCGATGATCATCCGTTTCAGGGCAATGGATGAGGTGCCGAACATCTCGCCCTGGACGGTCCTGAACGGTTTCTCTGTGGACAACACAGGGCCGGGAACGCTCATGGTATTTGAGGAGGTCCCCAGGATAACCAGGCAGATCTCCCATTCCTTCACAGGCGATACCGAGGCCCTTGGTAACGTTGAGATACGGGTCAACGGAGAGCTTTCATCGCTCGAGCGGGTAGGGGCCAATGGAAAGTTCTATTTCACCATCTATCTGGAGGAGGGTGAGAACCAACTCATAGTTCGCTCCTACGACAGGTACGGTGCACCGGGTGTGGTTCTCGAGTATCCCATACTGTTGGATACGACCCTGCCCTGCCCCGTGATAGGGAGCGATCTACCTCTTCAAGTGAACATAACCAACGCCACGTACGAGCTCAGTTCCAATTCCTACGACCCGGGCGGCTCACAACAATACAACAGGATAGGGAACACATCCTGGGAGTTTAGGGGTCCACGCGGACATGTGACCTCCTCATATGCTGATGTCCTGATCCTGAGGTTCCACGACCTCGGGGTGCACAGGATAAGGCTCACCGTGCTCGATATTGCTGGAAACAGGAACGAGACGGAGATGACGATAACGGTCGTTGACCATATCACACCCCACGTGGGGATCGTAGGGCCTCTCATCGTCGAGGAGGATACGATCGTCACCTATATGCCGGAAGAGAACGTGGACAACGATCCTTTCGTTGACCAGGACAACGACGCGTTCTTCTGGACGGTGGATGACGGATCGGGATTCGTCAGGACGATGTTCAGGCGGCAGTTCATGGTTACCTTCCCCGAACCGGGATATTACAATGTCACACTCAACGTGACGGACAGGGCCCAGAACGTGGGTTCAGCATCGATCAGGGTCATGGTGCTTGACATAACCCCCCCACTCCTGACCATAGATGGACCGAGACAGGTATGGACCGCCAGGCAGGTCCAATACGGGCTCGATGCTACGGATAACGATGCATCGCCCGATCTCGAACAAGCGAGATGGGAGCTAGCGTTCCTGGATGGGGGCGAGGTCGAGACCATGACCCTATCGGGAAAGATGGTCGATCTCACTTTCGAGGTCCCGGGAAACTATACCCTTACCGCCTTCCTATCGGACCGCTCCGGTAACAACGGCTCAGAGTCGATAACGATCAGGGTGATGGACTCCAACGGCGGAAGCGGTAACGGTAACGGAGGCTTTCCCTGGATCGTGATAGCCATCGCAACCGCCATTGTATTAGCGGCTTTGGCCATACTCCTATTCGTTTACGTCCACAGAAGGCCGGAGATCTCTGATGTGGACTGGGAGGAGGACGAGGCCTGGATCGAAGAATAGGGAGGATCTGATCGTGGATGATGAGATGAGGGGCATGCTCTTGCATGGATTTGGAAAGGAATGGCTGGGTTCGCTTGGAGATCACGCCTCTGCTGTCACGGCTGTGAACGTCGAGGTATTGAGCGCTTCGGGTCTAGAGGAAAGAGCGATGTCCGAGATACTCGATTCCGGAGGTTCCGGCGTTTTCCATGAGACGGGGGCCAAGGTTCTGGTATTTTTAGGTTTTACGGACAATGAGCTGTCCAGGTTCATTGACGGTTATCCTTCCGATGTGCCCAGACCGATCTTTTGCTGCCTGACCGCGGAGAACGTCAACTGGTCCTTCGATAGACTGATCGTCGACCTTCTCGAGGAGGACAGGTACTGGAAGGAGAGGTCAAAGAAGGAAAGGGTCGATCAGGGTGAATGCTCCTGACCCATGGGACAGACGTGGACGATAACGTAAGTGTCGGTTCCGAACTCTTTCTTCAATACCTTCTCGATGTCCTTTGTCATGCTGTGCGCGAGTTCTACCGTCATTCCCGGGCTGACGCAGACGTGCACGTCTATGGCGATCCCTTTACCTATCCTTCTGGTCTTGAGGCTGTGTGGGTTCTCTATACCGGGTACGGATAGGATCAATGACACGATCCGCTCCTTGGTCTCGTTGTCGAGGGACGCCTCCAACAGCTCGCTCGTACTGCTTTTGATGAACCTTACCGATACGACGATGATGAATATCCCGACGAACAAAGCGGCAATGGGGTCGAATATGGCAAATCGGCCTTTGAAAAGTATGGATATGGATATACCGAAGAGCGCGGCGACCGATGTCAGAGCATCCGTACGGTGATGCCATGCATTGGCGATTATCGCATCGGAGCCTATCCTCTTTCCCACGTGTACGGTGTAATGGTACATTGCCTCCTTGAGTACCAGTGAAACTATCGCTGCGATAAGGGCTATGGGCCTGGGGATCCCAAGGATCTCCCCGGAGATCGCGGAGAGTATCTTTCCCCCGGCCTCGAATATTATCAGTGCTCCCGCCAAAGCCAGCATTGCCCCAACGAACAGCGTTATGAAGGTCTCGTACTTGCCGTGCCCGTAGTCGTGACAGTCGTCAGGGGGCTTTCCGACCTGCTTGAACCCTATGATCACGGCCGCATCCGTGATGAGGTCCGATGCCGAGTGGACCGCGTCAGCGGTCATAGCCCCCGACCGGCCGAGGATCCCCGAGGCGAACTTGAAGAATGTGAGGAACAGGTTGAGAAACAAGCCAACCCAGGTTACCCTGCCCGCGTCTTGGGACCTCGTTGCCGAATCGCATGAGGCGTGATCGTGATCATCCTTTTCCTTCACGCTGCTGTGTAGTTCGAAGTGGGATTTATCTGTATGTTTTTTCCCGATGGGCCTAGAATTTTTTGGTCATTCTAGAATAGCCCCTTCTCCCGCCCAAAGGCCTGCGGAATGGCATGATCCCCTTGAGAGCCTCTTCATCCTCCGGATCCAGACGTAGGTCCCCGAATCTATGAATGGAATCCGCCGAAACTATCCTCAGCTTGCGGTCCTTCCTGTCGTATCTGATATCGAGGATCCCCTCAGGATCTATGTCGATGCTCCTGTGGGGAAGGTGAACGATGAGGAGGGCGTCGGTGATCTCCAATGCCCTGGGCATCTTGAGAAAATGCCTTAAGGTGAAGGTAACGAGTAAGGAAAGGAGCAGGACCTCGAGGGCTATGAACGGGACCCTCCTGACCTGGAATATAAGCAGGGGGAACGCGAAGAGGGAGATCCATGCCGTAAGGACGATCCCGTAAAGGATGCGGTTGCGTAGCAAGCTCCTATTCCTCAACAGCATGGTGATCCTTATAGCAGGATATTGGTTCGATCTAAATGAAATGTTGCTTCTTTGATCGGTCGCCATAACTGGAAGCAGAGCTT
>JARVGK010000004.1:81732-82216 GCA_029762535.1 Thermoplasmatota archaeon | reverse complement strand
CTTCCAGGGCGCCGTGGACCTTATATGCCACCTCTGCTTTTCATCGATATATTTCTGCCTTGCAGAGGTAGCTAAGCTCGCCCCACAACCCTTTTCGCCCTGCGAAAATCGTTGACGGAATTGGACGGTTTCCAACCGTCCGAGGCGCCATAACTGGAAGCAAAGCTTCCAGGGCGCCGTGGACCTTATATGCCACCTCTGCTTTTCATCGATATATTTCTGCCTTGCAGAGGTAGCTAAGCTCGGTCCACGGCGCCGGACTTGAAATCCGGTGGGCACCCGCCCTCGAGGGTTCGAATCCCTCCCTCTGCGCCAATCTTTTTCGTCAATTAATCTTTGATCTCAAGATTGGCGCGCGAAGATACTGAGATACGAAAAATGCCCATCGGGCATTTTCCTGGACATCCGGATCTGAATTGTCGTCAAATTATGGACGATCCAGATATCCCTGCACTCGTACTCTTTTTCTTTCGTCGATTCTTAC
>JARVGK010000004.1:0-81632 GCA_029762535.1 Thermoplasmatota archaeon | reverse complement strand
GAAAAATGCCCATCGGGCATTTTCCTGGACATCTGGATCTGAATTGTCGTCAAATTATGGACGATCCAGATATCCCTGCACTCGTACTCTTTTTCTTTCGTCGATTCTTACAGCTACGAAAAAGAGTGCTCGAATATTATTAGATACGAAAAATGCCCATCGGGCATTTTCCTGGACATCTGGATCTGAATTGTCGTCAAATTATGGACGATCCAGATATCCCTCCCTCTGCGCCATATTTTCCATCTCTTGGGATCATTGGGCAACTATCAGGTACCCAATCTATCCTCGACAAAGGTTAAATCGCAGATTGTCCAATGTTCTACTCATGCTTTTGTACGATAGGAAGTTCCTCAGGACCGTCTCCATAGCCACGTCCATACCCTCCCTTATCTTCATTGTCATGTTCGGATCCATAGTCCTTTACTCCTTCGGGATCCGTTTCGCCGAGCCGATGTATGCCTTCACCACAGGTGGATTCGGGATCGCCCTGATGATCGTCACTGCTTCCTGCGCGGTCGTCCTAATATCATCCCTGGTATGGTCGAGGGTCCTAGTTGAGAAAAGGAGGAGGATACGCTACATGATCGCATCCTATCTTCATTACTCAAAGGTCGGGTCCAACAAGAGGATCCCGATCGAGGATATCTCCTCGGTCATAGGATCGGATCCCAGGGAAGTGCTGATCGCTCTCGAGGTAATGATCGACAGAAAGGAGATAAGGGGATCCCTTAACCATGAAAAGGATATGTACAAGCATATATCGATCGGGAAAAAGGGAAGGAACCTCAGGTTCCTGAACGATCCTATGGACAATGAGATGATAAAGGGGACCATCGCCCCCGATCGGAGAAGGAGATAGCTTCAGTGAAGACAGGCTGATGGCAAATCCTGGAGGGCCTAGCTTCTAAGCACGATCTCTATATTGACCCCGTCGGGGACCTTGATCCTCATCAGGGCCCTGAGGGCCCTGTCGTCGGCATCGAGGAAGATCAATCGCTTATGCACCCTGATCTCCCATCGATCCCAAGTCTCGTTCCCCTCGCCGTCCGGGCTCTTCCTGCACGGTACGACGAGCCTTTTGGTGGGGAGGGGGATCGGTCCGGAAAGATTGACTCCGGTCCTCTCGGAGATGCCCTTTATCTGGCTACATACTCCGTCAACGCTCTGGGCGTCCGTTCCGGTCAATGAAATCCTTGCCTTTGCGACCAATCCCCACCCTCCTTGCCTATCCGGGATCCTACTCCTTCTTCTCGATGTCGAGGCACATTCCAGCGGCGACGGTGGTCCCCATATCCCTTATGGCGAACCTCCCAAGCTGCGGGATCTCCTTGACCTTCTCGATGACCAGAGGCCTGGTCGGAGTGATCTTCACTATCGCGATATCCCCTGTCCTGATGAACTGGGGGTTCTCCTCCTTGACCTGGCCGGTCTTGGGGTCCAGTTTCTTCTGGAGCTCTTCGAAGGTGCAGGCGACCTGTGCCGTGTGAAGGTGGAACACAGGTGTGTATCCGACCGTAATCACGGACGGGTGCTGGAGAACGGCTATCTGGGCCAGGAAGCTCTTGGCTACCGTGGGCTTGTTGCTGGAATGTCCGCAGACGTCGCCCCTCTTGATGTCGTTCTTCCCTATGCCTCTCACGTTGAATCCGACGTTGTCCCCAGGCTCCGCCTGCGGCATGGTCTCGTGATGCATCTCGATGGTCTTGACCTCGCCACCCACATTAGAAGGGGAGAAGGTGACGTTGTCGCCGATCTTCATGACCCCTGTCTCGACCCTTCCGACCGGGACGGTGCCGATACCGGTGATGGAATAAACGTCCTGGACCGGAAGCCTCATGGGAAGCTGTGTCGGCTTTACGGGTATCTTCAGGTTGTCGAGGCACTCCAGAAGGGTGGGACCCTTCCACCAGGAGAGCTTGTCGCTCTTGGTGGCGACGTTGTCCCCTATGAAGGCCGAGGTGGGCACGAACTGGACGCTGTCGTCCTTGTAGCCGACCATCCTCAAGAGCTTGCCGACGTCATCCTTGACCTCGTTGAAGCGCTGCTCGGAGTACTCCGGCTTGGTCGCGTCCATCTTGTTCACGTTGATTATGATCTGGTTCACGCCCAGGGTCTTTGCAAGGAAAACGTGCTCCTTTGTCTGCGCCATCACACCCTCAGGGGCGGCGACCACGAGGACGGCCGCGTCGGCCTGGGATGTTCCTGTGATCATGTTCTTCACGAAGTCACGATGTCCCGGGGCGTCTATGATCGTGAAGTAGTATTTGTTGGAGGTGAACTTCTTGTGGGCCACATCGATGGTGACACCGCGCTCCCTCTCCTCCTTGAGGTTGTCCATGACCCATGCGAACTCGAAGGATCCCTTGCCCTTGGACTCTGCCTCTTTCTTGTACTTCTCGATCAGATACTTCTCTATGTGTCCTGTGTCGAGCAGCACGCGTCCCACGGATGTGGATTTCCCGTGGTCCACATGCCCGATGAACACCAGGTTCATATGTGGTTTTTCCGTTGCCATCTATTATACCTCCTAACTCGGGTGTTCCCCTTAATTACTACTCATATTAAAAGCTTCACTACCATCAAGCGGAGTAATAGTCCGCGGTTGGGGGGTCTGGCTTGAGACCTTTCCTCGTCCTTATCTCTCTCGTTATGCTGTCTAGCATCTCCCTAGGGATCAGCTCGAATCCCTGGAATTCGGTCGTCCACAGGGCCCTGCCCTGAGTGGCCCCTCTTATGGCGCCGGCGAAACCGAAAAGCTCTGCGACGGGCGCCTTTGAAACGACCGTCACCTGGTCCCCTTCCATGGGCATGTCCTCAATAGTGCATCTCCTCGAGTTCAGCTCTCTGTTTATCGGTCCTAAAAGGTCCTGCGGGGCTGTTATGAACAGCTTGACCCTGGGCTCCAGAAGCGATGTCCCAGCCTCGACCATGGCCCCGTAGATCCCGGACCTGGCCGCAGGGATCACCTGCCCGGGGCCCCTGTGAATGGAGTCCTCGTGCAGCTTGGCGTCCATCAGCTTGACCATAACACCCTGGACCGGCTCCCATGTCCTGGGGCCCTTGTTCGTCGCCTCCAGGAATGCCTCGATGAGAAGCTCCTTGGTCTCGTGAAGGTACTGTATCCCCTTCGTGCAGTTGACGAATATGTTGGGCCCGTGTATGGCATAGACGTGCTTGACGTCCTCGGGTTCCAGGCCCATTTCCGAGAGCTTCTTCGCGAGGGCCTTGGGATCCTTTATCTTCTCGTCGGATGGGACCTCCCCTTTCTTGATCGCGTCCACGACCTCCTTGGGCAGCGGCTCCACCCTGAAGTAGAACCTGTTATGCTTGTTGGGAGATTTGCCCTCGAACTCCCTTTCGGACTTTCTCAGGACGGCCTCCCTGTAAACCACTATGGGAGGGGAGGATTTTATCTCTACCCCATGCTCGTGTGTTATCCTGTATTCGGTGATCTCGAGGTGAAGCTCTCCCATGCCCGACATGAGGTTCTCACCTGTCTCGTTGTTGATCTCCACCTTGATGGACGGGTCGGCCTTGGCTATCATTCTCAGTACCTCGACGAGCTTCGGCAGGTCCTTCATGTGCTTCGCCTCGACGGCGACGGTCACCACCGGTTCCGATACGTGGACTATCCTCTCGAACGTATCCAGGTCCGGATCGGTCGATACCGTGGAGCCAGCGATGGCGTCCCTCAGCCCTGATACGGCGACTATGTTACCGGCAATGGCGTTATCCACGGTGATCCTGTCGGGACCGACGGATACGGCCACCGCCTGGACCCTGGTCGAGCCAGGCATGCCTATGACGTAAAGCTCCTGACCCCTCTCTATGGTACCGGAGAACAGTCTTCCGGAGGCGATCTCCCCGGCGTGGGGATCGATTATTATCTTGGTGACCATCAGGACCGTCGCTCCCTTGGGAGAACAATTGATCATGTGCTTCCCGAGCTCGCTCTCCGGATCCCCGTGCCATATATGCGGGATCCTGTACTTCTGGGCGGTGACCGGGTTGGGAAGATGCTTGATGATCATATCCAGCAGGACCTTGTGCAGCGGTGCCTTCTTGGCGAGGGTCTTCTGGTCGTTGTTGTTGCAGTGATCGTATATGTCCTTGAAGGACACGTTCTTCTCCTTCATGTATGGGACCGATGTCGCCCAGTTGTGATATGCTGAACCGAAAGCGACCGATCCCATCTCGGGCTTGACGTACCAGTCGTTCTTGAAATCTGCGGGCACGAGCTTGGCGATGAGATCGTTGATGTGCTTGATGATGGCGACGAAGCGCTTCTGCATCTCCTCCGGCGAGACCTTGAGCTCGTTGATAAGCCTGTCAACCTTGTTTATGAACAATGTGGGCTTCACCTTCTCCCTCAGGGCCTGCCTGATGACGGTCTCGGTCTGCGGCATGACACCCTCGACGGCGCAGCAGACGATGACGACCCCGTCAACGGCCCTCATGGCCCTTGTCACGTCGCCGCCGAAGTCGACATGGCCCGGCGTGTCTATGAGGTTGATGAGGAACGTCTCGTCCTTGAACCTGTGGACCATCGATGCGTTGGCCGCGTTGATCGTTATGCCCCTTGCCTGCTCCTGCTCGTCGAAGTCGAGGAGGAGCTGTTTTCCTGCCAGCTCCTCGGACATCATCCCAGCTCCGGCGATGAGGTTGTCCGACAGCGTGGTCTTGCCGTGGTCTATATGAGCTGCGATGCCGATGTTCCTGATGAATGATGGCTTGTCCATCAGCTTCTGCGCTTCCTTGATATTGTCTTCCCTTCGTCCCATGATCGCTCACCTTTGAAATGATCCTGATATCGCTCATTCATCAATGGGCGCTCTTGGCCACCCTTTCCAATTCATCCTTCTTGGAGATCGCATAGCTCTGCTGATCGTTCTTGGATGCCGCAATGAGTTCCGATGCAAGGCATTGGGCTATGGTCTTCTTGTTCTTGTGCGAGGATTTTATGGATCCTACCGTGATGTTGCGGATCGATAGGTCCAATCTCCTTGAGGGGGATGTATCAACGGACTTGGGAACGGATATTCCTCCGAACTTGAGCCTGGTGACCTCCTCTCTCGGGGCGGAGTTCTCGAGCGCCCTTACGTATACCTGTATGGGATTCTCCTTGGTCCTCTCCTCGATGATCTCGAAGGCCTGAAGGACCGCCCTGTAACTCTTGGTCTTCTTGCCCGTGTAGTTCTCGGTCCTCATCATGCCGTTTATAAGCCTCTCGACTATGGATATCTTGGATTTGTAGAACGGCTTGTTGGCGTGCCTTGCGCTGGAGTGGGGTACGAACGCGGGGTCCAGGTTGATGAGGAGCCTGAGACCAGGGTCCTCAACGATGACGTCCTTGACGTTGTAGCGTCCGAACATGAGGCGCTCCCTTCCGGGCCCTTCCTCCATCTTCTCCTCCTTCTTTGGCCCCTTTTTCTTTGAGGCCTTGTCCTCCTCCTCCGCCGGTTCGGGGACAGACTCCTCCGGAACGGCGTCGACGGCGGCTTCCTCGACAGGGGGTTCGGGTATGTCCTCGCCCTTTACCTCTTCCTTGGTCTCGGCCTTCTTCTTTTTGGAAGGGGCCCTTTTCTTGGGCTTTTCCGCCTTCTCATCGACAGGGGGTTCGGATATGTCCTCGCCCTTTACCTCTTCCTTGGTCTCGGTCTCCTTCTTTTTGGAAGGGGCCCTTTTCTTGGGCTTTTCCGCCTTCTCATCGACAGGGGGTTCGGATATGTCCTCGCCCTTTACCTCTTCCTTGGTCTCGGTCTCCTTCTTTTTCGGGGAGGACCTCTTTTTGGACTTTTCCGCCTTTTCGACGACCGGCTCCTCAGCGTTCGCCTGCTCTGGGACCTCCGGTGCCGTCTTTGGTCCCTCGACCTCTTCCTGCGTTCCCTCGACCACCGGGATCTCCTCGGTCTCTTCCTTCTTCTTCCTCGCCGCCATCTGAACCGCCTCCTTACCTCACCGGTTTCTCCTTTCTTCCCCTGACCATCTCGTTGAGGGACACGTTGTTCACCTGTATGACCTTGTACCTGACACCAGGGATGTCGCCGTAGGACCTTCCCTTCCTTCCGCCTATGCCCTCGACCAGCACCTCGTCGTGCTCATCGATGAAGTTGATCGCACCGTTGCCCGGAGCGAATGCCGTTATCTGCCTGCCGTTCTTTATGAGCTGGATCTTAACGCATTTCCTGATGGCCGAATTCGGCTGCTTCGCCTCAAGACCTACCTTCTCGAGGACTATGCCCTTGCCCTGTGCGGACCCCTCCAGCGGGTCGGCCCGCTCGCGGAGCTTGAGTATCCTCCTCTTGTAATATCTGTCGCTCCATCTCTGACCCTGAGCGGTCTTCTTCAGCTTCCTTGCGGTAAAGAGTCCTTTAGCCATGCAGGCACTTCCTTGCGGGTGGTTCAGGGGGGTTACTTGAAACGGATATAAATATCTTTGTTCCTTTGGAAGTATGTCCGATGGCGGATAGCGATGCCTTCCAGCATATGTTCAGCATATCCTCGGCACTGGATCCCCGTGTGGTGGGTCGATGATCCTCTTCCCCCCGACAACAGTTCTCAGAACGGCCCTATGGGGGCCATCCACGGCCTTCCCGATCATCCTGGCTTCGGCACCGTACATATCCTTGGAGATCGCCTCGAGGACGTCCTCCTCCGCTCCAGGGGCCGCGGCGATCAGGGCAACTCCCTCGTTCCCGATCTCGAGCGGGTCCAGGCCGAGCATATCTGTGGCCGACCTTACCGCCTCGAGGATGGGTATGGATGCCTCATCCACCTCCAGCTGACAGCCCGATTTCATGGCCCACTCGTTCAAACCGTTCGCGAGGCCGCCCCTGGTCAGGTCCTTGGCCGCAACGATCCCTCCTGCCACCATCGCCCTCTCCATGAGGGAGTTCAGTGGTGCTGCGTCAGAGGATAGATCGGTATGGAAACCGTATCCCTCGCGGAATGAGAGCAGGGCGACCCCATGTGTGCCGATATTGCCCGTGACGATCAGCGAGTCGCCACGTGCCAGAAGGTCGTCCCTCAGCCACCGGGAGACCTTCCATTCCATTCCCGATCCCTCCCTCAATGTCCTGGACCTCTCAAGGCATGGATCGAGGTTCGGACTGCGCCTCCCGATACCGGATGTCGTGATGATCATCCCTCTAACACCACCTCTCTCGACGACCTTCGTGTCCCCTGTAACGACCCTGACACCCGCCTCCTTCGATGCCGATCCCACGGAAGCGCTTATCCTGCGGAGCAGCTCGATGTCCATTCCCTCCTCTATTACATACGACAGGGCCAGGGCCTCAGGCCTGGCTCCTACCACGCTGAGATCGTTGACGGTCCCGCACACGGCCAGCCTGCCGATATCCCCGCCGGGGAACTCCAAAGGCCATACGGTGTACCCGTCTATGGTAAGCGCCGTATCCCCCACGGATGCGGAATCGTCAAGGAACGATGGGTCCAGCTCGGTCAGGGCGCACTCCTCGTCCCCCTGCGATAACAGGGGGAGCACGTTCTCCGAAAGCATCCTCTGCATGAGCTCACCACCTGCCCCATCGGAAAGGCTGACCCTGTCCTTTCTTCTCGGAAGCGCATCGCTCGATATTTCCATGGGTTCACCTGACATCGGGCGCCGATTCCGGAACCGCCATATATTTTTTCCTGATGAAGAAGAGAACGACGATGAAGATCAAGATCATCACACTGACCGTGGCTATGCCTATCATTAGATAGGTCCGCTGAGGGTCCATGGCCCCCGTCGGATCCTGATGTCGAACGATATCCTTCGTAATGTTGGACTCGCCAGCAAAGGTACCGTTGAAGGTCTCGGCCCGGACCTGGACCATGACAGAAGGGGAGCTCGGGACTCTATCCGAGCCGACCTCGATTATCAATATGGAACCGTTCGTGTTCGGGGAGAGCACGATCACCCTGTCGTAAGCGGAGTTCCGATCGGGCTCGGAGACAAGGACGGTGCACCTGAAAGTGAGAAGAAGGGGCCCGTTGTTGGCGATGTCTATCAGGACCTGGAATCCATTCTCGGTGGTAAAGGTACCCTGATCGTTGAGGGCCGTGCTCCAGGGAATTTCACCGAAACCCCAAATGGAGACGGCGATCCGTGACGTTTCTGAAACGCTCGAGCCATTGGAATCCGTCACGATCAGGGTTATGACATGTTTTCCGGGGCTCAGATATGCCAGGCCCTGCCCGAGGCTCGCATTGTTGTAAGAGATAAGGCCGTCCAGGTTAGAGCGCCATTCAACCTCCAGTACATCGCCGTAGGGGATGTCGGGATCCCATATCGTTGCCTGGAGCTTGATCGGTGTTCCGGGGAGATGGGTCGAGCCATTGGCGGGGGACACGATGGACTCTATCTTGGGCGGGTCCGGCCTGTGCTCTATCAGCACCCAAATGAGGTAATACACGACGCTCTCGCCGTCATCCACACTCAGTTGGACATAGCCCTCCCCCGCCTGGTCCTTTTCCGGTGACACCCGCAGAAATATCCCATCTATCATCGACGGGAACGGGAAGCTCTCGGCGATACGTATGTTTATACTGTCCCCGTCCACGTCCCTGAACCTTGATCGTATATCTATCTCGATCGGTCCCTCGTCCTCCACCCCCTTCAGGAAGATCTCTCCACCGATCAGGAAAGGGGGGTTGTTCACATGAAGGGTCCTGACGTCGATCGGGCCTGCCATCTCCGACAGCGGACCGTCATCATCGACGGCTATCACCCCATATTGATAGCTAGTGTTGTCCCTGAGCCCCCTGTCATCGTAGGATAGCCTTTCCCTCGTTACGGTGGCGATAAGACTGAACTCCTCCTCATCGCTCCTTCTTCTTACTATGCGGTATTCCGATATGTCCTGGGCCATGGGCGGGATCCATGAAAGTACGATCGTGGAATTGTCGATGGACCTGGCCTCCAACTTCCTCGGCGGGTCTGGAGGATCGACGTCCATCGGCATGGCGAAGGCGACCGCGGCCGTCAACGAACCGAGTCCGCTCCTGTCCTGTGTGAAGAGCTGGATCCTGTATGTCCTTCCGTTCTTCAGACCATCGATCCTCACGCTGTCGACGGGGAAATCGACGACCTTTGAGACGCCGGAGGATTGGTTCACCTCGTTGTAGTATATCCATACCTTGCTCACATCCTCCCCGACATACTTCCATGAAACAATAAGGCTGCCCCCCTCCTTGGGTGCGGTGACCTCCTCCAGGCGGGGCGGCAGGGGCCTCTGGTCCACCGCTCGATATACGGGCAGTGACCAACCCCTGCTGCCGTGCTCGTTGAACGTTCTGGCTCGGAAGTAGTGCGTGCCGTTCACGCATTCAGGGACGATAAGGAACGTCCCCGATATCGAGAATGTCCTCAGGTCGTTTATGAAATCGCTCGATGTGCTGTCCTGTATTATGGTCCGCATGCTCTGCGATCCCCTGACGATCACCGTCACGTTGGCGGAGCCGTTGATATATTCCGTTTCGATCGATGGGATAGCTGGCATCGACCAGTAGTGGTCTGACATGAGAGGATAATGGTCAACGCCCAGAAAGGGTATGTTCGTGTCCCCTATACCGTCATCGGCCCTTCTGAACCCCGATCCGTCATCGAGGCCGTTGTAGAACCGGTGGTAGTTCCCCTCAGAGGACCCGTTCCACCTGTTCGATGGATGGTTGATCATAAAATGTAAACCGACCGAAAGGAAGGCGTTGTGATATATCAGGCTTTCAGAGCTGCGGTCTATGGCGACCTGGCAATCGTTGAAACGGCATCTGACGATAGTTGTCCCCTTCGCTTGGTCGATGGCCCTGCTGGAACCGAGGAAGGAGCAGTCGGAAACCCTTCCCAAACCCGTACGTATGAGAGAGGAATTATCGGAGAACGCGCAGAAGGATACGCTGCTGGTGGAATGATACAGGTTCAATGAGGAATTGGTCACTGTGCATCCTCTCATGACGATCCTAGAGGAATTGGCATCCTCGGAGTCCTGGCAGATAAAGAACCCCCGGTTGTCCTCGATCCTGCATTCCGTAACGGATATGTCGCATCCATCGAAGAAAGCGATTGTACCCGTATTGTTGATGAAGACGCAATCCGTGAGTGAGAGATCACCGGAGGCTATGTTCAACGGCCTTTGAGCGTCCCTGAAGGTCACCCCCGAGAACCTGGGGCCCTGACCGTCGAAGAAGAACCTTGTGCCTATCATCGTGGTATTGCTGAACTCCGACCAGAGGTCCGGTTCGTGGACCTCACTGTCATACAAAGTGCTGTCGGTGATGTTGAGTATCATTTTGTTCGATCCACACCACCGGAGCTCCGCGCCGTTAGCTTCCAGTTCCATGTCGAACATCGATACGAGCTCCAGGTTAGAGTTCTGAATTAGCATGTGAGGGGAGTTCCCGTAACCTCTGATGGTTAGGGCTGATCCAACACCCTTTATAAGCGAACTTCCCAACGTGGCGTTCGCATCAGGGTCTCTGTCGCTCAGTATCACACTTCCGGTCAGTAATATGGACATATTATTGTCATCGTTCGCCGAGTATGTTCCCTCGACCGTCAGGGTGCTGTTGATCAGAACGAGGGTCCCATGGACGATCATGTGGCCTTCTACAACGACCGATCTGTTCCTGAATACCAGAATATCCCCCGTACCTATCGTCAGGTTCCCCTCTATCGACTCCGGGGACCGGGTAACCTCAAGCGCAGCGGCATTTACCGCATCCGCATCGAAGATGCCCGGAAACATCGTGATCATGACAAGAATAAAAGCCAGGCACCTCATGGTAGATTATCGGTTGGACGAACATATAATCGTTTCGGAGAAGGGAACGCTCATTCGTTCGGGGGGGGATCCATGGAGGCCATCGAGTCCCTGATGGAAAGAAGGGCGCTTCCGAGTATGACCGCGACCGTGGACCTCCACAATCCCTCGGCGGACCTCTGCATAGCTATCTCTATGGCCCTTCGGCATGGGAAGAACTCCAGGTCTTTGAACGATACGTCCATCAGTACCAAACCTGTCGCGGGATATGTGGGGATCCGGTCCCTAGCGCTCCTTAGGCCCTCGTCGATATCGCCTCCATGGAGCAGGCTCGACATCTGCTCTCTGCCGATGATGCCCTTCTGAACCGATATGGCGGCGCCCACCATCCTTCTGACCTGGTTCCACAGGAAGCTAGTCCCTACGAAGTCAACGGCGAGCAGGCTCCCATCCCCGGAGAGGTCCACCGCGCGAGCGGATTCTATACGGGTGCTTGTGTCCCTTCCGTCCCCGGGTCGGCAGAAATGCCGAAAGTCATGTTCGCCAACGTATTCCATCAATATCCCATTGAGGTCCCCGGCCCTTACGCTCTTCGACATGTCAGCGTCCAGATGGTACCTGTACCATCTCGAATTCGCCCATCTCACGTTCTGAGAGTCCCTCATTCTCGCATGGGCCAAGCACCATATACCCTCCAGGTTGGCATTGAGGGCGCAGAGCATGTCCTGGGGATCCATCTCCGTGTCCACGGAGAACACGTTTCCCAGAGCGGAAACCCCGGCATCGGTCCTGCTGGAGAAGGCCACGGGCGGATCGATACCTGCCTCGATGGCGCCTATACTGACGAGCGCCTCGATAACGCTGCCCTGTACGGTGGGCCCGTCCTCCGGCCTCTGCCTTTGGGAGCCATGGAAACCGTGGCCGTCGTAGGCCACCTTGACGGCGGTCCTCATGAAAGAGGGATATGTCCGCATGCGTTACATTTTTTTCCATGATGTTCATCCCCCCATCATGGAATGCACACAAGATACGATCAAAGAGATCGAGAGGATACGCTCCGGAGAAAACTGGGAGATAGTACCGATCCTTGTGCGTTTCAAGTACGAGGGCAATGTCGGATCCGTCGCGAGGCTCGCAAGGAACTACGGCCTCTCGGGGATCATACTTGTGGACCCACCCCCTCTTGGGGATGAGGCGGTGGCATACTCCATGCACGGATCGGGGCTGCTGAAAGATGCCGCCGTCGTTCCGACGCTCAAAGAGGCGTCGGAAAGCGTTGATTTCCTTGTCGGGACCTCGGGAATAAGCGAGTCCGGCGTTAAGAACCATCCTCGAAGGCCCATGACACCGGAAGAGCTGTCAAGGTGGAGCAGAGGTGTAACGGGAAGCATCGGGATCGTCCTTGGCAGGGAGGACACAGGTCTCAGCATCGAAGAGCTGCGGGAATGCGATATGCTGGTCACCATACCGGCGAGCCCCGAATACCCCATACTCAACGTCTCCCATGCGGCAGCCATCCTGCTATACGAGCTGTGGAAGGGGAGAATGCCCGATTACAGGGTCTGTGCAAGGACCATGAACGAGACCGAGAAGAGGGTTCTGATGCGGAAGTACGAGGAACTGCTGCATCTCTGCGGGGTCCAACCGCACAAGGTTCCGATATCCATGATCAATTTCCGCAGGATGATATGTCGCAGCTCCCCGAACGTCAGGGAGTTCTACTCGTTGATGGGGACCCTTTCAAGGGCCGCGGAGAGGAAGGCTTCCGTCGAAGATGAAACTCATCCCTGAGAGGGTCCGACAGGTCTGAACCTCGCCTCCTGGGGTTGAACAGGGGCGGTAGATGGCCTTGCTGGCCTCTTGAGGAATATGACGATGACCATCACGGAGATCAGGACCAGAACCCCCAGCGAGACCAACATGACCACTGGGTCGATCCCATCAGAGCTTCCAAGCCTGATGCTCCCAGGATCGGAGCGGACGCGAACGTACGCGTTGGACATGGTCATGGCACCCTTTCTGTCCGTCACGCTCACAACAACAGTATAGTTGCCTGGCTGCAGTGGTCCGATCCCGGATGCCTTGGCGGAATATATTCCATCAAGGGCATACATGTCTGGATCGTTCCCGTCATCGGCCATGTAGATCTTACCATCGATCCCGAGCTGTGACAGGTTCAATGTGACCTCGTATATGTCCTGAACCCCGTCGGGGTCCTCCACCTTGGCCCTGACCACCAGTTCGAGACCCTGTGAATTCGCCGACAGCGTGGATGGATATATCTCGATCAGACCGATTATGGGGGCGATGTTCGAAATATCATCCCTGATCGATATGGTCAATGTCCTCGATGCCTCACCGCCCCGGCCGTCTTTTACGACAACGGTGACCCTGTCGTCCCCTATCTCATCCGGGGCAATGTATGTGACGACCATTCCTTCCCCTTCAATAGTACCCAGTTCCGCGGAGTATGAATAGGTCAGTTCGTCGCCGTCGGGATCCCTCGCCACCGTCGTGAGCATGCTGGTCCCGTTCGGGGGGACCATTGTCGGATTCCCCCTGAACGAGGAGATCAAAGGTGGGGTGTTGGCCGTCCCCTCCATGACACGTACGACGACCTGCGAAATGGCGGAGGCGCCGAACGTATCGGTCACTGCCCCTCTCAACGTGTGGTTGCCTGACGTGGAAGGCGCCTTCCATGTGAAGGTGGGCCCGTTCCCCGATATCTCTCCCGCATCGGAGGTGAGAGTATAGTTCAGACGGTCCTCGTCCGGATCTCGGGCCCGTATGGTGACCGTTACGGTTCCCAGGACGTTCACGGTCTCAGGCTCTGCGACCATGGAGATGATCTCAGGTGGAGAGTTGGCCCCCGTATAGGACCTGGATGCCCTCAGGGCCTCGTAGGAATCGAGCATGCCCCAGCCGTAATTAACATTATATGTGTCCGATAGCTCGAGATCATAGGGCTCACCCTTATCCTCCGCGCTCCGTCGCAGTAGGGTCCTCACGGGGTTCCTATCTGCGGATGGCCTGATGAGCCTTGAGGACTCGAGCATAAGCGCCACGGTACCGCTCACGTGCGGCGCCGAGAAGGACGTTCCCGTCCCTTCGGACCATGTGGATGCACCCTGAATGTTCGAGAAACGGGAGAACATGGCGCATGTTATCCTGACCCCCGGAGCCGATATGTCGGGTTTGAGCTCATCGTACATATCGGGATCGTCGTCATCCGTCCTCGGGCCCCTGGTCGACCCCTCCCAGAACGTATCGTCGGTGCGGTCCACGGTGTTCCTGTCATCCGTTGCGGAGACGACTATGGCCCCGTCCGGCCATGAGGTCTGGGTCTGGTCCGGGTAGCTCCCCCCGCTGTTCCCTGAGGCCAGCACGACCGGGATCCCCCCGGAGACGACACTGTCCACCGCCAGGGCCAAAGCGCCGTCGATCGGCCCTATTCCCATGCTTATCGAGATGACGTCAACGCCCCTGTAGTTCGGCCCCCACTCGGTCTCTTTGTGCTCGACGCACCATTCCAGTGCCTCGAGCATGTTCGCCGAGGCCCTGGAGACCGGGTTGGAGTCAGAAGCGATTATCCTGAGGTCGATCAGGCCGGCGGAAGGGGCCACGCCGGCGAACGAGCCGTCCTGATCACCTCTGCCCAGGGCAACCGATGCGACCGCGGTACCATGCCCTGAAACGTCGTCCGGGTCCCTGGACCCGTCCCTGGGGGTCAGGGGAGAATCTGGAACCGTGAAGTCCGCTCCGGCGACGAATGCGCCACTGAATGTGGGATGCTCGTTGTCCACACCCGTGTCGAGGAAGGCTATTGTTACTCCATTTCCCGAGTAACCTAGGTCCTGTGCCGTGTTGGGAGAGTATCTGCCAGAGGATGAGGCCTTCACGGCCTTGACGGACACGTCCATCATGGGAACGGGTGGGGTCGGGGTCTCTATCACCTTTACCCCGTCGATGAGGGCCGCCCGTTCAAGCGATGCAAGGCTCGGGGCCTCGACGAGGAACACATCGACGATGGAGAACTCCTTCTCCACCAAGATACCGACTCCCTCCAGAGCCTTTCGGATCCGCGAGGTGTCCTCTCCGGATGCGATGTGGATGAATGCGATCCGAGGGAAGGTCATATCGTTGAACCTGTCGTCGATCCTGTCCATGTCATCGTCGAACGTGAACTGAGCGGCATCATCGGCGGATCCAGAGATGGTCGATATCCTGGCCATTGATGCAATGGACATGACGATCATAACGAAGAGCGGGAGACCTTTCACGATGTTTTTCATTGCTTTCCTCCTCCGATCATATCAAAGGGCGTATATCACGAGACATGCTCCGGGCCGACGACCTGGGTCCTGAGCTTCAATGTCCTTTGACCCTCGAGCTTGATGTAAGTGTCGCCGTATATGCCCCCCTCGACCATGTCCGGGTATACATAGGTGCGCGGTGCCGCTGGTTGCGGTGACCGCTTCGCCTGTGTTGGTGCCTGCGGTTCGGGTCTCGCGATGGCCTGGACGGGCTTTGGGGACGGTCTTTGTTCAGCGGGGACCGTCGTTGCAGGCGCCTTCGGCCTCGAGGCGATCGAGGAGATGATCACTAGCAGGAATATCACCCCCAGGATCACCATGGCTATCAGCCTGACGACTGGATTCACGATCGGATCGATCGCGCCCCCGATGGATGGAACGAGCGCCGGGAGGGCCATGAACGCGGCGGTAAGTGCCAGGTAGAGGACCGTAATTATCACCGGGAAAGGCGTGACCACGCGCGGGGGTCCAATATCCGGCCGCTGAGGGGCATACGCTCCGTTTCCCATGGTCGGGCCAAAAACCATCTGTCATAATAAACGTTTCCCAATCCAGCTTACGATAACGGTTATATGTCGAACCGTCGATGTCAGTGGCATGGGCACGGAGCTGAGCTTGGGATGGGTGCTGCTCGATCTCTTGAGGACCATCGTCATCCTGCTGCCAGCGATGACGGCGAACACGTTCGCGCCCTTTGCGGGAGGAGGGCTTCCGGTGGATATGGGACGGACCCGTCCAGACGGGAGGAGATATTTGGGAGACGGGAAGACGTGGCGGGGGCTCATAGGGGGTTCCCTCGGCTCCGCTGCCCTGGGCATGACGATACTGCTGGTAATGCATTTTGCCGGGATCGGGTCAGTTCACGACAGCTTCTGGGGTAGCTTCCCGCACAATATCGTTCTCATAACCGTGATGGCCTTCGGAAGCCTCGTGGGGGATATGATCGGCAGCTTCGTCAAGAGGGCGCTTGACAGGCCAAGGGGAATGAGAACACCCTTTCTCGACCAGTGGGACTATCTTTTGGGCGCGGCGCTCTTCATACTGCCCTTCTATCCATGGTGGTACAGGACACTGATAGCCGATCATCACTGGATTTCCCTTCTCATATTCCCCGTTGTTGCATATCTCGCCCATGTTATCGCCAACAGGATAGGATACTGGATAGGGGTCAAGAAGGAGCCATGGTGAGCTCTGGCGCCGTATCTATTATATACTAATCGTGTACAATCACGAGCAGGGGATACTCTGCCGAGATGGGACCTGCACCTGAGCGCCGGGATCTGGGCCGCGTCGCTTGCGGCGGTGTCAGCCTCGCTGCCCTGGATCGGGGGCGACCGCTCAGGGGCGCTCATACCTCCAAACATCCTTGTGGCGATATCCATAGGGGCGTTCTCCCTGGTATTCGGATCCCTGCTACCAGACCTTGACGGGAGGGGCAGGATACGATGGATAATAGGACCCATGCTCGGGGCCATGGCGCTTGTCCCCCCCCTCTCTTCATTGATGGTCAGAGGTGATATCTCCGGATCCCTGTTCTACCTAGGCGGCGAGGGTGCGGTCATCTTCCTCTCCATGTCGGTCCTGGGATACATGGCCATATTGGTCCCGCTCAAGCATAGAGGGATCATGCACAGGGGATCGACCTCGTTCGTGTTCGCCATGGCGGTGGGGGCATATTCACTCTTCAGCGCCGGTCTGGACATGCCGCAGTTCGCGGTGGTCTGCCTCATGGCCTTCACCGGGTACGCCTGGCACCTCGCCCTCGACGGATCCCTCCTCAAGGGGTAGCTCCAGTGCCTCCACCGCCCCGATGGTGGGTCGGGGGAAAGGTCTGGATCCCCTTTCATTGCTGTGAACGATGAACGCCGCTGCCGCCACCGCGATCAGAAGGAGGACCAACAGCGGGATCCCGATGACGATCGCCCAGGGGAACCCCGCCTCCTGGGCAGGCAAAGGCTCTCTCACGTTAAGTGTCCAGGTGACGTTCCTTATGAACGTCCCGTCCCCCTCCCTGACGGTCAGCGTCACTATGTGCTCGCCCGATGCGCCCGAGATCTCCCCTCCGCCGGTATATGTCCCGTCCCCGCGAACGATATCTATATCCATCCCGTCATCCAGAAGTCGTACGCTCCCGGACGTGAAGGCGCTTGAGGAGGCCTCGATATGAAGCGTCCTCGACCCGTCCGTCACCACGCTGATAACGTAGATCTCACCCGGGAGGAACGTGGTCATGGGCCTGCGGACGTCGATATCTAGAACGGAGAGGACCGACAGGGTCGCCTCGCCCGTATCATAGAGCGATGTCGAATCCGTCGCGATGACGGATATGGCATAGTCGCCCGCCGTCATTCGGTCCGAAGGAGTATAATCGAAAGTGAACACGATTACGTCCCCGATCATCTCCCCGATGCTCATACTGGCGAATGAGGGACCTCCCATCGATGAGAGATCTATGTCGGCGGATACCTCGTCATCCGGAAGGTCTATGTCCCTGACCATCGCCGTGATCCTAATGTCCGGAGCCTCTCCCTGCACGAACGAATCGGGAGAGACCGATACCTCCAATATCTCCGGGGAGTGGAAATCGTTGTGCACCGACACCGTGCATGACGCGGGCTCGGAACGGAGCTGACCGTCGAAGGCCCACGCCTCTACGATGTGATCCCCGTTGGCGGCCTTCGTCGTGTCCCAAACGTAGGTCCAGAAAGATGTGCCATCGGCATATTCCCCGGAGAGGACCGGCGTTCCGTTGGAGTAGGTGATCGATATCTCGACGTATAGGACCTCACCATCGTCCGAGGAGGACCCACTGATGGCCAGCAGGCCCGAGTGAGGTCCTTCTCCGGGGCAGTCCATGCTGATGGTGGGCGGGAAATTGTGGTCGAAGGGAAACACGGTCACCATCATCGTGTCCCGGGACCACCAACCACTGTCGTCCCTGACCTCGAACACAGCTCTGTAGGTCCCGGGTGAGTCATATCCCGGGTATTCGTAGGTCATGGCTTGGGGCCCTTCCGCCTCCCACTCACCGTCGTCGTCGACGTCCCATCTTGCGGATATGATCCCCCCGTCCGCGTCGCTGCCCGATCCCGAGAACAGGACGCTCTGAAGCGCCTTTACGGATATGTCCCCTCCGGCGTCGGCCACCGGCTCCTCGTTGGGGGAAGGCGCCGGGTAGAGTGATATCCTGGATAGTTCCGCCCCCATCAGCAACTTGACGTCCCCATCCGTGCTTGCGCTCAGGACGAGCCTGAGCCCGTCATCGTAGCGGATCTCATGGTTCTCGGTGGATATGTCCGCTATAAAAGTTATCTCGCCATTCACGGCGTGAGGTCCCATCGAGACGGAGCCGATGGTCCCGGAGCTATCCTCAAATCTCGCATCGATGCCTGTTGAATTGGAAGAGCCGGACACGTGTAGGACCAGGCTTATTACCGAAACCAGCTGGGTATCCACTTCGAAGGGATCGGACGCCCATGTGCCGATCAATGCATTGTTGGCCCCTTCTTCGATAGGGTGTTCGTGGGATGAAGGGTAGGTCCCGTTCAGACCGCCTCCCTCGTCGAGATAGAGATCGAGCCTGTCGAGCGACAGGTCCAGCACCTCCACCGTGCCGGAGGCGTCGTTCTGGCTAATGGCCCCGCCGTTGTCCCTTACCGTCAGAGAGGCCGTGTATATGCCGGGAACCGAGTAGCGGTGGACAATAAGGCCATCCTCCACCCATCCGCTGGTCGATCCGTCCCCGAAATCGTAATTGTACGAGACCACGTTCCCGCCGATCGGGTTCGTGTCGTATGAGGCGGAACCGTCGAATTCCACTTCGGACATGACCGTTGTCCTGTCGGGATCGATGGTGAGCTGCGCAACGGGCGGAGGATTGAACCCCAATACCGTCAGTGGCCTCTCCGCGGAGTTGTTGAGCTCGTTTGGCTCGTTTATCTCGTTGTCCGGATCGGCCACTGCGGTGATGATGTGCAGACCTGGGTTCGCGATCCAGGTAAAGGAGGCGATGACGTAACCGTCCCCTGGTATATCGTACCTGCCCTCCCCTATTACCTCCCCCGTCCTGGCGGGACCGTCATAGATCCTGACCAAAGCCTGTTCCGCTTCGGCCCCTGTATTGTTGACCCTCGCACTTATCGTTACCTCGTCCCCCGAGTTCACGATGTTCTGGGAGAACCAAATGGCGAGCGGGACTATGGAGAGGTCCGTCTGTCTCTGCACATCGACGGCGGTCGAGGTCCAGGTCTCCTCTCCTGTCGAGACCCCCCCGATGAGGACCTCCCCCTTTATATCGAAGGCCGTCCCGGCCACAGCAGGGGCGAGATACTCTATGACCATACGGGGTGACGCCTCGTCAATGGGGCCCTCCCCCGTGATCGAGATATCGACGATCCAATACTGGCCATCCCGAACGGGCCCCTTCACCTGGTGGGGGGTTCCGTTGGCGCTGTGCTGGACAACCTTGGGCGTTCCAAGTTCAGAGGGCGATGATACCCTCAGCGTGAAGCTCTCGGCGCCCGTGACCCATTGGGTCCTCGTGTAGTTGGCCCGTACATCGACCGCGAAGGGCTGAGACACGGGGACCTTCTCCGGGCCTGTGAAAGATGCCGACTTGAGGTCCAGCGCCCTCTTGACCGCACCGTAGGCATCGATATGTCCCCACCCGGACCTGTAGTTGTATTTGGGGTCCAGGTCGGACCTGGAGGCTCCCATCGTCTGCTGGGCGGTCGATCTCAGTATCCCCTTTACGGAAATGGGATCCAGGTCCGGGTTGGCCTGAAGCATGAGGGCGACAACGCCAGATACCGCCGGGCAGGACATCGATGTCCCGGTCATCTCCACGTAGCCAGAGAGTGAGTTGTGCTGAGCCGAGATGATGTCACGGCCGGGGGCAAGGACATCCGGCTTGAGCTCGTCCAGCATGTCCTGGTCCCCATCGGAGGCCCTCGGACCCCTGTTCGAGAAGGATTCGTGAACATCGTCGGAGCGGTCGACCGTGTTGCGGTCGTTTGATGCGCCGACGGTTATGGCGAGATCCGCCGCCGCGGGGGTTGGAAGACCTTGGACCCCGCTATTCCCGGCGGCCGCGACGACGACCACGCCCTCCTCCACCAGCGCGTTCACGAGCCGGGATATGGTATCCGTTCCGCTCGAGGTGGAGGTGGAGCCGAAGGATATCGACGCGACCCTGATGTCCCTCTCTTCGTGATTGTCTATGAGCCACTCGAGGGCCGCCTCCAGGTTCCCCGATATGTCCCCGTATATCTTCGATATCCTCAGGTCGATGAGCCCAGCGCCGGGGGCGACACCCTGATAAGTCCCGGACTGTCCCCCGGTCCCGAGAGCGGTCCCGGCAACGTGTGTGCCGTGGCCGTCGATATCGTCCGGGTCCAATCCGTATATGACGGTCGCTCCTGTGAAATCCACGCCGTAGACCACTCGGCTCCGGAACGACTCGTGCAGCGTGTTGTCCACGCCCGTGTCCAGGACCGCGATGTTCACGCCGCTGCCGTCATATCCGAGATCCCCCGCGGTGAGGGGCGAATACAGGTCCGAAGGCCTTGCCCTCACCGCCCTGGAGGATACGTCCATCATGGACACCTGCGGGGGGCGGAACTCAACGAAGGATGGTTCATTCGTCCATTCCACACCTTTGAGGAGTCCATACTCCCGGGCATCTATAGTGATGTAGAGGGCCGGGACATGCCTTCCGATCCTGTGCAGTTCCGGGGAGAGCCCGCGCCCCTCCAGATCGGAGAGCGCCCTAGCGGCATCCTCCCCGGAAGGAAGGGACGGGAAGTGCAGAAGGACCCCCATCCTGCCGAACAGCGACGCGCTGTCCAGATCCAGCCGGTCGAACCGATCGTCGAGCCTGTCCCCGTCGATGTCCAATTCGAAATACCAAGGTCTCTCATCCATCTCATCCGCGGAGCGATGCCCTACAGCGACCACGTTGAGCGCGGTCAGAACGAGAACGAGCGCGATTATGGCGGCGGGGCGGAATTCCATGAGATGTCGTATGGGTCCGACATCATAAAACTTATGCCTCATAGCCGTATCCGCCTCGATCTTGGATATCCTTTAGAACGTCCATGGTCCATCCACCCCTGCAACAAATATAAATACGACGGTTAAAATGGGGGAGCAGCTTTCTTTGCAATCTCCAACGAGGTGAAATCGATATGAAGGACGAGCAGGAGCTCATGAAGACAGGGACGACGACCATAGGCATCGTCTGCAAGGACGGTGTCGTGATGGCCACGGAGCGCAGGGCGACGATGGGGCACATGATCGCCCACTCCAACACCCAGAAGCTTTTCGATATAGACAAGCATATAGGCCTGACCACGGCCGGCCTTGTCGGGGATGCGCAGACTCTTGCAAGGTACCTAAGAGCTGAAGCGGAGCTCTACAGGCTGAAGAGGGAGCAGCCCATGACGATAAAGGCCGCTGCCACTCTCACCGCCAACATACTCTCCGGCAGCAGATATTACCCTTACTGGGTTCAGCTTCTGATCGGTGGATGGGACGATGAGGGAGGACATCTATTCTCCATAGACGCGGCCGGCGGGTCCATTCCCGATATGTACTGCGCCACCGGATCGGGGTCCCCTTTCGCCTACGGTATGCTCGAGGACGGATACAGGGAGGACCTCACCACGAAGGACGGCGTTGACCTGGCCATCAAGTCGCTGCGTTCCGCCATGAAGAGGGATTCGGCATCGGGCGACGGATACGACATAGTTGTGATCAACAAGTCCGGATGGAACCCCGTAAAACCTGCCGAGCTCTCCAAGAGAAAGGAAAAATTAAATATCAAATGATATTTGGGAAGGCATATTCTAAACAACCTTTGGTTATTCACCTGGGACCGAACGATGATCGGGACCCTTGTATGGCATTTCAAGATTATTCATAAAAAATCCGCGACATGCGTTCGGGATCGATAGCATATCCGACCCGAAGGTATGTTTTATGCAGCGCCAAGGGAAGTGATTTGTTGACCTATGAGGCATTGATCAGAAAGCTGAGGAAGGACGTCGAGGACATCGTAGGGGACAAGATAACCATAACGGGCGTCGAGTTCGAGGGTCCGGTGGTCGTCATTCAGACCAAGAACATGGACGAGTTCGTATACGATTCGAACCTGGTGAGGAAGATAGCTCAGGGACTGAAGAGAAGGGTGGCTATCCGCCCTCATGACTCTTTGGTCTTCGGAATAGAGGAGTCGGTCAATGCCATCAAGGCGATAATACCCGAGGAGGCAAAGGTCACCGATATCGCCTTCAACCATGACTCCAACGAGGTGACCATAGAGGCGATCTCACCTGGCCTGGCGATCGGCAAACACGGGGCCAACCTCAACGAGATCAAGAAGAATACCGGTTGGGCCCCCCAGGTGGTCCGCACCCCGCCCATTGAATCGCGGAGCGTAAAGGACATCAGGCATTTCCTGAAGGACCCACAGGTCACCGAGAAGAGGAAGGAATTCCTGAAAAAGGTGGGGAGACGGATATTCCGCGACATCCCTGACGATGATAACTGGGTGAGGACGACATCGCTGGGCAGCTACAGGGAGGTGGGCAGAGCTTGCCACATGCTCACGACCAGGAACTCAAAGGTACTGATAGACGTCGGGGTCAATGTCGGGTCCCATGATCATCCTTCACCTTACCTTCAGATGTCCGAGGTACAGCCGTTCGAGTCCATAGACGCGGTGGTGCTGACCCACGCGCATCTCGACCACAGCGGCCTCGTGCCATTGCTTTACAAATACGGATACGACGGGCCGATATACTGCACCCCGCCCACAAGGGACCTCATGGCCCTCCTGGCTCTCGATTATATCAAGGTCGCCGGGGCCGAGGGTAAGAGACCCCCCTACGATTCGGAGAACGTCAGGGAGGCGATCCTTCACACCATCGTGATAAAGTACAACGAGACGACCGATATCGCCCCGGACGTCAGGTTGACGATGCACAACGCAGGTCACATCCTCGGATCGGCATCGCCCCACTTCCACATCGGCGATGGCCTCTATAACATCGTCTATTCCGGCGATATAAAGTACGAGAGGACCTGGCTCTTCAACGCGGCCACGAACAAGTTCCCGAGGGTGGAGGCCGTGGTTATGGAATCGACGTACGGCGGAAAGAGGGACTTCCAGCCCACCAGGAAGGAGGCGGCGGACCAGGTGAGGTCCGTTATGCAGCGGACGCTGAGCCGCGGAGGTAAGGCCCTGGTACCCGTCTTCGCCGTGGGGCGGTCCCAGGAGGTGATGATCGTCCTCGAAAAACAGATGAAGATGGGGCAGATACCCAAGGTACCTATCTACCTTGACGGGATGATATGGGAGGCGACCGCGATACACACGGCCTATCCCGAATACCTCAACAATCAGCTAAGGACGCAGATATTCCAGAGGAACGAGAACCCGTTCCTCACCGATTTCTTCCGCAAGGTTGACAGCAGGGAGATGCGAGAGGAAATAAAGAACAGCCCGGAACCCTGTATAATCCTTGCGACCTCAGGCATGCTCAACGGCGGTCCAGTCATGGATTACCTGAAGCACATGGCACCCGACCCGCGGAACTGTCTGGTCTTCGTCGGCTATATGGCGGAGGGTACGCTCGGCCGTAAGATACAGAAGGGCCTGACCGAGCTGATCGTTCAGGAGAAGGGTAAACCCATGGCCATACATCTAAAGGCCAGCTTCGAGACAATAGACGGTTTCTCCGGCCACAGCGACAGGAAGCAGCTCATCAATTACATATCCACGATGGAGCCCAAACCGGATCGGGTCGTCATACATCACGGCGACGAGATGAAGGAGATGGACTTCTCCTCGTCCCTTCACAGGAAATACGGCATGACGACATATGCCCCCATGAACCTCGAGACGATCCGGTTCAAGTGATGGGATTGATAGAAGACTTCGCGCTGGCAGTGCCACCTCTGATTGCGGAACCCGCCGTGTACATTCTGGAGCTGTTCATACCCGACGAGATCGTCATCGATGTCGGAAAAAAGGGTCCGGTCCGATTCGAGGGGGGGAGCTACCTCTACGTGGGCAGCGCCAAGAGGGGGCTTCGCTCCAGGGCATCCAGACACCTCTTTGTATCCGAAAGGAGGAGATGGCATATAGATCATATCGTCGCCTGCTCCTCGGAGAGGAGGATCTGGTGGACGCCGTATACCGAAGGAGGAGAGTGCGGCGCCGCGCACAGGCTCTCTTTTGAGCATGAGGGGATCCCAGGGATCGGCTGCTCCGACTGCCGATGCCATACGCATCTGTTCAGGTCATGAGGGAGTATATGGAATAGACCTCGAACGCCATCAGTAGAACGCCGAGGACCACCAGGACCCAGCCTCCGGCCCTGGCGATCTCACTGAGGTCTATGCGATGCGCCGCCTCTGAGGCCATTGCGGACAGTATTACGGGCGGGACCGTCAGACCCAATGAGAGGGCGAGCATCGCCGAAGCGCCCAACAGCGCTCCGGAAGTGGGGTTGGCCCCCTGCATGGCGCCCTCCACGAGCGAGATGCCCAGAAAACCCCATGCCTCTCCGATGCAAACGAGCGAGAACAAGGAGCCCAGCGCGAACAGATGCAGCCTCTCATCGGAGTTGCCCGGATCCGAGAACCTCGACAGTATCCAACCCTTGCTACCTTTCCTGCAGGTCTTTTTCTCCCCTCTTGCAAGCCCTATGCCGTTCATGATCATGACCACGGCTATGATCAGATAGACCACGGCGTGGACGTAAGCGATGATATCGGCGTCGATATGTCTGGAGGCGTAGCTTCCGGCGTAACCTACGATCGCTCCGAACGCTGTCAGAACGAACACCCTGGGCATGGTGAATATCAGCGCCATGGCGATGCCGTCCCTCCAGCCCTTACCCCTTCCGACCATGCGCATTAGCAGGATGGGCCCGCAGGTGAGGTTGCACAGGGTGGACCCCAGCACCAAACCCGCCAGGAACAGGGTCCCTGCGATGACTATCAAGGTCATTGCACACCTCTAAAGTAGTATTATCCTCCCGAAGAACAGCAGTTCGCCCAGAAGGAAGCCCAGTATGGTCCCCGAGTTCAACAGCGGAAGGCCAGCGTGGGCCTTGCCCTTGAGGACCAGGTACATGAGGCCTGAGAAACCGACGAAAAGCCCCGCCAGAGCGAAGAGGGCGACCCCCATCTGGGGCGGCATCCCCAGGACCGACGCGCCGCCCCTGCCCGCGAGGAAGGTGGAGGCGGATACGATCAGGGTCCCGGGGATTATGACATCTCCCAATCCCATGAACATGGCCTGACGCGGTTTGGACCTGTCCAGTAGGTCCTTCTCCTCCTCGTAGCGATATGAGGGCTTCATGGGGAAGACCAACAGTATGGGCAGCTTCGATTCCACAACGGACTCGGCAAGGGTCAGCATGTGCTTGGTCTTGTAAACTGAGATGAAGTCGTACACCGCAAGAAGTACGAGGAGAAGGATCAGGGGCAGTATGGAGAGCGAGATGCCGATGAGGGACAGGACCCCGGCTCCCATCAGGATCCCGGCGAGGTCCACAATGTACCACTTCGGTTTTATGAAGAGGAGGACCACGAGCCCCGATGCCATGGCGAAGGACGCTATATGCATGGGGGCGGTGTTGTAGCTCTTCGGGAGCGTCCCGGTCTCGACGCTCCTCCCCGATACGAATGTGAGGACGCCGCCCGGTTCGTTGTGATGCACCATGATCACGTCGTCCCCGGAGAGGTACCAGATATCGGTCCCTTCCTGCGTTATAATGAACAGGTTCCCGCCTCTGACAGCGGCGATCTCCCAGCCTTCCGGCCCATAAGCCAGGGATACGAGGGATGGATCGTCGAAGCGTGTATCGGATGCCTGAACCATCTCATCATCCTCCAGGAAAGGTCCCCCCGCCGTGGACACGAGTAGGACCCCATCCGACCTGGCCCACAGGATGTCGCGATCGAACGTATGGTACGGTTCGAGCGTGAGGTTGAACGTTGTGTTTTCAATGGAGAAACGGTAGAGAATTGGGCCGGAATAGGCCAGGTCGGTGCCGGATACGAAATGTAGGTCGTAGGTGGAGTTCGATCCAACGGTGGTCGAAGAGCCCTCGATGAGGAGCTTTATCGATGAGGAATTCCCTTTAACTATGGTCATGGCCAGATCGTCTTCGATGGGGGAGATCGACGTTATCTCCTCATCCTCCGATAGAGGGATCTCCCAGCGGACGTGGAATGGGGTTCCCCGCATCCAGATCCTCGCGGAGCTTTCCGTCCTCTCGATGACGGACCCGCCCAGAGAGCGGAAGGTGGATGCGTTATCCGCGTGGACGATCCTCACGAGACCGCCCCCCTCAAGGATGCCGAAACCGTGCGGATAGACCAGCACGTCAGGGGCGATCGCGTCAATGGGGTTAGAGAGGGACAGGGTGCTCTCCTCCCACTCCGGCGGGAGTCCGTGGATGGCGGCGGTGAGGAGGGGCCATATGACCGCATACGTCGAAAGCAGCACGGCCGCTCCCAGCACGTACTTCAGGAAATTGCGCCTGCGCCTCTTCAGGAACTTCCTGAGAAGCAGTATGACGACCGTGACGAATATGATCATGACCAGGTAGTAAACGGCGATCAGGGGGTTCTTCGCCCCCTCCTCACCGAAGGCCTGGAGCCCCTGTCTCAGGTACAACGGGGCGACCACCAGGGCCAACCCTATGGTCAATATGAACAGCGCCACCATCATCGCGACGGGCAGCACGGCCTTCGATACGGGCGTCTTCCTGGGTGGGGCATCTTCGCTCATATGAGTTCAACCCAGCTTGTATCCTATCTTCCTGAGGAAACCGAGCCTCCACTGCCGGTCCTCCTCCGTCTCGATCCCGGTCTGAAGGCTTCCGTCGACCACGCCCATTATACCTCTTCCACGCTCGTTCTTCGCGACGATGACGTCGGTCGGGTTGGCCGTGGCGCAGTATATGGAACATACGACGGATACGTTCTTTATCGCGTTGAGGAAGTTTATCGGGAACGCGTCCTTCATGAATATGATGAACGAGTGCCCGCATGATAGCTTCAATGCGTTCATCTTCGCCAGCTCCATCATCTCATCGTCGTTCCCGCTCCAGCGGACCAGGCATTTCCCCGACGCCTCGCAGAAGGCGATCCCGAACCGGATCCCCGGGACGGACCCGACCATCGCCTCATGAAGGTCCTCGACGGTCTTTATGAAATGCGACTGCCCCAGGATGAAATTGACGTCCTCGGGCTTCTCTATCGACACCATTTCCAGATCGAACATTGGACATCCCTCCGATGATATCCCACTTGAAGGCGATAGACCTTATTTAACCCTATTTGGAGCCCCTGAGGGATAGAAGGATGTCCCTGGCCCTCGAGGCGCTGACCTTCCCCTCCGCTATCAGGCGCTGCACGATCAAGGGAGCCTCGTCCACCGATGCGCCTGATTGAATCGCAAGGTTCCTGGCATGGAGCTTCATATGTCCTCTCTGTATTCCCTCCGCCGAGAGCGCCCTCAGGGCTGCCAGGTTCTGAGCTAGCCCGACGGATGCCAGGACACAGCCCAGCTCGGAGGCGCTATTCACGCCCAATATTCGGAGGCATGCCCTGGCTCCCGGATGTACCTTGGTTATACCTCCGACGGTCCCGACCGGGACGGGTATCGATATCCTCCCAACGAGGTCCCCGCTCTCGTCGATGCGGTAAGAGGTCAGCGGGCCGTAATTACCTGAAAGGGAGGCGTATGCGTGCGCTCCAGCCTCCACCGCCCGAGTGTCGTTCCCTGTAGCGCGGACAACAGCGGAGACGCCGTTCATGATACCCTTGTTGTGGGTCGAGGCCCTGAAAGGATCGGCGCAAGCGAAGTGGTACGCGTTCATGATGTCATCGACCACTTCCGTACCTCCGAGCCTTTCCCTGTCGAACCTGGCCTCGGCGGTGGCGATCCTCCTCACGGCCAGGTTCGAAAGTATCCTCAACAGCGCCCTGCCCAAAGTGAGGTCCTCCAGCATCGGCGACACCGCTTCGGCCATGGAGTTAACCGCGTTGGCCCCCATGGCGTCCCTGCAGTCGACCAGCAGGTGTACGATGAGCATCGCGCCCGAAGGGGTGTCCAGTGATCTCGTTTCGATGTCCACGGCCCCGCCGCCCGAGGATACTAGGACCGGATCGACGGCGTTCGCAGAGGATACGATCCCGTCCTTGTTCCTGTCGATCGAGGATAGCGCCCCCTCCATATCGGGAACGTCCAGAATCTGGACCTGACCTATCATGATCGACTCAGGGCATCTGGCGGTGAAATCCTCGGTGCATGCGGCGATCCTCGAGGCGGCGGCCACGACCGATGGCTCCTCGGTGGCCATCGGCACGGGCGTCTCCCTGCCGTTTATAACGAAGTTCGCGGCGATCCCCACCGGAAGTACGAAGGCCCCTACCACGTTCTCGATCATCCCGTCCAGGTCCTCTATGTCCATGCTTCTCATGTCCAATCCCTTGAAGACGGACGGGTCAATCTGCATCCTTTTAGCGATCTCCTCCCTCCTCTTATCGGGAGTCATCCTGTAAAGTCCGGATATTCTCAATCAACTACCCCTCGATCTCCACGACCGCCCTCTTCAGCTTGGCGCCCTTGGCGCATTCCAGGTCCTCGCCCAGGGACAGTATCCTGACCCTGGCACCCTCTGGCAGGGCGGTCCTTCGGCAATATCCATGGGATGCGCACCATGCCCATGTGCATTCGCTCCCATCAAGGGTTATTATGGCACCCTCCATCGCCTTCTTCACAGGAACGGCGATCTCCAGGGGCATCTCCTCGTACTCCACCACCCGCACCTTGTCCCCTTCGTGAACGGCGCAGTCGTGCTCCTTGTCCCTGAGCGCCGTGATCCTGTAGACGTGTCCTTCTTCAAGGCTGTGGCATATCGCTCTTACCTTACACTCGGCACATTCTGGAGCCTGACCGATATATGTGAAGGTCGTACCTTCTCGCGCTGCTGCGCTTCTGTATAGGGTGATCCTTGCCATTTTCCCTCACTATCTACCTGAAAGCGAATACCTATTTAATGCCTGTTTATTCCCGGCTCATGGAAAGGGATATAAATAAGAAGCAATATCGGGGGTCCTCAAAGGTCCCTGCCAGATATGTTTAAATACTGGTCTTATTTGAAAGGGACCATCCGATACCGGAGGCTAGCACGTGGCCCAGAAAAAGGATAAAGCTCGCAGCGATGGAAAGCCCAAAGAGGAAAGGGACAAGGATTTCAAGTTCATAGTTCGTCTCTTCAACAGCGACATCAACGGTGAGAGGACCATCAAGGACGGACTCACCTCGATACCCGGGATCAGCTACAGGCTCTCCGAGGTACTCACGAGAAAGCTCGGAAAGCCCCCGGAAATGAAGATCGGCAACCTCTCGGATGAGGATGTTCAGACGCTGGGGCAGATAATCGAGGAACTCCCCTCCACGTTCCCGTCATGGATGCTCAACAGGCAGAAGGACTTCGAGACGGGAGATGACACGCATGTCCTGGGGGTGAATGTCGATATTCAGCACAAAGATGACATCGGCGAGCTCAGGAAGGTCCGATGCTACAGAGGGATCAGACACGATAACGGCCACAAGGTCAGGGGCCAGAGGACCTCCTCGAACGGGAGAAGGGGATCCACCATCGGCGTGACGAGGAAAAGCAAGTGATCGGGGGTGAATGAATGGGAGATCCGAAGAAGCTCAGAAGGAAGTTCGACGTCCCGTCCCATCCCTGGCGCGGGGAGAGGATAAAGGAGGAGAAGGAGCTCGTTATAAAGTACGGCCTCAAAAATAAGACCGAGGTCTATAAGGCGTATTCATATCTCAGAAGCCTCAGGTCTCAGGCGAGGAACCTTCAGGCAAGGAACAGGACCGCCGACGAGCAGGCAAAGAAGGAGACGGAGCAGCTCTTGAAGAGATGCATGAGGATAGGGCTTCTCAAGGAGAGCTCCAACCTCCAGGACATCCTGGGTCTGAACGTCGAGGACCTGCTCTCCAGGAGGCTGCAGACCCTCGTCTACAACAAGGGCCTTTCGCAGACCCCGCTCCAGGCAAGGCAGATGATCGTTCACGGGCATGTTCTTCTCAGCGGCAGGAAGGTCACGATCCCCGGGATGCTCGTGGACAGCAAGGACGAGAGATCGCTCGATTACACGATGAGGTCCCCGTTCACGAACGAGGAGCATCCCATGAGGCCGAGATCGCAATCCGTGGAGGAAGCGCCCTCCCAGGTGGCCGAGAAGATAACCATCGGAGGTGAGGAGTGATGTCCGAGAAATGGGGAATATGTCACATCTACGCCTCCTACAACAATATTCTGATCACCCTAACCGATCTGACCGGTGCCGAGACCATAGCGAAATGCACCGGCGGAATGGTCGTTAAGGCCGCCAAGGACGAATCCTCCCCCTATGCCGCCATGAGATCGGGCGAGTTCATAGCCGATAAGGCCAGGGAAAAGGGTATCTCCAACATTCATATCAAGGTCAGGGCCCCCGGAGGGAACGGCCCTATCTCGCCAGGTCCCGGAGCTCAGGGAGTTATAAGGTCCCTCTCCAGGGCTGGAATCCGCATAGGAAGGATAGAGGATGTGACCCCGATACCGCACGACGGAACGAAACCCAAGGGCGGAAAGAGGGGAAGAAGGGTATAGGGGTGCGATCATGAAACTTCAGGTAAGGGAGCTGACCGATACGAGATGTTCGTTCGTCGTGGACGGGACCATGCCGGATATCGTCAACACCCTGAGGAGGACCCTGGTCTCCGAGGTCCCCAAGATGGCGATCGATGAGGTCGAGTTCCACATGGGTCCGATAAGAGATGAGGAAGGCAACGAATACGACTCCAACTCCGCCCTCTTCGACGAGATGATCGCCCACAGACTTGGGCTGGTCCCGATACCCACCGATCTGACCCAGTTCACGTTCAAGGACAGATGCGAATGCGAGGGTAACGGCTGCCCCCACTGCACCATAATCTACGTATTGAACAAGAAAGGGCCATGCATGGTGTATTCCGGGGACCTCCAACCACTTGGGGACATGTCCCTGGCGGTCAAGGAGCAGCTGATCCCCATAGTCAAATTGAAGGAGAAGCAGGCTCTCCTCATATACGCCACGGCGGTCATGGGAACGGGTGCGCAGCACGCGAAATGGCAGCCTGTGACCGTATGCGGATACAAGTATTATCCAACTGTGAAATTGACGGGGGACTGCGCCGATCCCAAGCGATGCGTGTCCTCCTGCCCCAAGAAGGTCTTCGAACTGGATGAGGGCAAGGTCAAGGTGGTCGATCCCGAGAGATGCGATCTGTGCATGAACTGTGTTCAGGCCTGCACGGACGCCGAAGGCGTTTCACTCGTTACGGTGGAGGGATCGGATAAAAAATTCTTGTTCACCTTCGAGACGGACGGGTCCTTGAAGGCCAAGGACGCTCTCGCGCACGCGCTCGAGATGCTGTCGAACAGGTACGAGGAGATGCGCGAGATGTTCTCCGGCATCGAGGCTTGAGATGAGGTTCCGAACGTTCATTGACGATCGGCAAAGGCCATGTGTCAACATGGCCAGGGACGAGGCCGTTTTTCGAAGCGTCATAGCAGGGGAGGATCCCTGCCTCAGGTTCTATCAATGGGATCCCCCCGGATTGTCGTTGGGAAGGTTCCAGAGAGTTGAAGAGGTGGACATGGAGGCCTGCTCGAGATGGGGGGTTGAGGCGGTCAGGAGGCTGACCGGAGGGGAGGCCGTTCTTCACGATGACGAGCTGACCTATTCCATCGCTATACGGTTGGACCACCCCGCCTTCGACGGGATCGGGGTGGTGGACACATACAAGACGATATCCAGGGCACTGGTCAAGGGCCTTGGATCGATCGGTGTGAAGGCCTCGATAGCCATTGACGGGGCGATGAGGGCGGATCCGGCGGGGCAGGGCATATGCTTCTATACCCCAACCGCGAACGAGGTGGTCTCCGGCGGGAGGAAGATCATAGGTTCAGCCCAGACCAGGGAGAGGATGGTCATCCTCCAGCATGGGTCGATCCCCCTGAGCCTGGACGTGGACAGGCTGCTTGACGTGACCGGGATCGCTTCGGATAAGAGGGAGGTGATGAGGGCGATGGTGATGTGCAGGGCCACGAGCGTGTGCGAGCAGCTGGGGACGAGGGTCGAGGCCCGTGAGTTGGTCCCGCATCTCATGAAAGGATTCGAGGAGGTCTTCGGGATCGCATCGGAGATCTCGGAGTATTCGATGAAGGAGAAGAAGATGTCCCAGCTGTTCGTGAGGGACCGATACGGGAACGATGCGTGGAACCTGAAGATATAGATGGTTCAACTTAAATATGTACCCACACCTTCAGGGATCATCGGGCGGTAGCGTTGAAGGTCGCGGTCGTGATACTGGCAAGGGATATGGCGTATTTCATAGCCTCGACCATTCTGAAGATAAGGGGGGAGTTCAGCGATGTGGACGTATCCTTCACGGTGGTGGACAACGGCTCCAGTGACGGGACCGAATGGTTCGCCAAGAGGGCCGGGTCCAAGGTGATAAGGTACAAGAGGGTAATGTCCCGGTCCGTCGTGGTGAACAAGGCCGTAGAGGTCGCCTTGAAGGAGGACAGAGGGCTCTATGTGATCCTCGATCTCATGGGAGGGAACACCGCGGACGACGCGATCAGCCTTCTATATGCCGTGATGGAGAAGGGGGACAGGTTCGCCACTGGTTGGATCAGCCCGAAACAGGGCGGGGACACCATCGGATGCATAGCTCTGGACCGGAAGAACCTGGAGGCCCTCTCTGGCAGGGACGTGCAGGAGTACCTTCTCGGGCTTTTAAGGTCCAGGGAGCTCGAGATGTCCAGAAAGACCGAGGATGTCCTGGAGCACGGCAAGATGAAGAGGTCTTCTGAGAGGTTCGATCCCGTGGGCGTGTTCAGGCTGATGAGGAGGAAGCATCCCCTGAAGTTCTACGGCGGGATCGGGATGGCCCTGATGCTGCTCTCGATCGGATCCGGGTTCTATACAGTCGATTACTTCTACGAGAACCAGAACCTGTACTACCCGAGCGCTTTTCTGACCGTGGCCCTCGTCATGATCGGGGGCTTCATGATGGTGGCGGGGATGATGCTGAACGCGCTCACGGTGATCACGGAGAAGGTCAGGTCGGAGAGGAGGTGGAGGCGATCCGAGATCCGGAGGCTCGAGTAGATGATGTATGTACATAGATATACGTGATTGACAGAATCGTTTTTATAGTGATTTGGGGATATCATTTTGAAAGCGGGAAACCGCATCACTGCCAGAGATAGCTTTCTGGGAGGATGGGGATCCGCTATGATGGAGGTGCTGGAAATGAAGAAGTTACTGCCTGTGGCAGCGATGGTTGTGATAGGGCTTATGGCGTTCGTTACGTTCGCGACGCTTTACTCGATAGAGGCGAACGGAGAGGGGACGACGGTCGTTGATCTTCTTGCCGGGAAGACGACGGATGTCGGCGAGGTACAGGTTTCGAACGAAGGAGGCTACCTTTACGTGAAGTACGTTATCGATGAGGATGGCTGGGCGATCACGGAGACACACCTGCATGTGGCGACGTCCGTGAAATGCTTCCCCGTTGCGGGCAGGGCCGGGAACCCGGTCCCGGGGAAGTTCGATCACAAGACGGACCATGATCCTGCGGTGACGGAGTACGAGTACAAGATCAAGCTGCCCAAGGGCGACAAGCTCTACATCGCAGCGCACGCGGTAGTGGTCGAGATCGTCGAATGCGAGGACTGCGACTGCGACGACTGCTTCGTGGATCTCGATGGTTTCGAGGATTCGCTGCCGGAGACCGCCACGGTGAGTCTTTTGTATCCCTCTTCCGATTCTCCTGCTTATTTCCCCGAGGTCTCCGTATCGGATGATACTTTCCTCAACGGAGATCACGAGGGTTGGTGCATTGACATAGGCCGAACGATAAACCAGAAGACCGATTATTCGTCGAACGTCTACAGCAGCTATGAAACTATTCCCACGGGGCTTGTCGACTCTCCGGATAACCTTTTCAGGGTGAACTGGCTCCTGAACCAGGACTTCGTAGGAGAGGAGTCCGAAGAATACGATGGCGAGTACTTCACATACAAGGAGGTTCAGATGGCCATATGGAACCTCATCGACTACGATGACGCGCAGGATATCTATGATGACGATCAGATGGCCAAGGACTTCAGCGTTCTGGGTTTCGATAGGGACCTCACTGCCGAACTTGTGGAATTAGCAGAGGACATTGAGGATTATGAACCCGGATGCGGTGAGAGGATCGGGGTCATATTCGCTCCGGTCGACTCTAATGGAAATGCCAAACAAACCGTTCTTATCATGGTGGACCTCCCCTGCTACTGCTACGGCGACGACGAGACCGCATGGGGAGAGGGGGAGAGGTTCACCAAGAAGGGCAACTGGGGAATGTATTTCACCTATGAGGTGAGTGATGATTCCGATGACGATGATTCGGACACATCGGACAGCTGCTCGAAGAGGAAGAGGATCAGGAACAGGATCCTAAAATGGAAGAACAGCAGATCCTGCGGGAAGAAGTGAACTCAATAGATCATAAATAATTCACGGGCGCGGTAGATCCGCGCCTTTTTTTTTATACATATTCAACCTATTTGACAGCCATTTGTTTTTCCTTAATGGATCCTTTGATATAAATTATGTAAAAAATGATTTTTTCGAATAAGGTTTATATCAAGATTCATTTACCCATACATGATCGGTATCTCATCAAAGCGCATCAAGAGAGCGCTATTGAGGTTCCAGTTTTTTAAGTTTTTAAGAAAGAAAATGGGACGTTCCAACATGGATCTACTCTCAGGTGATGATAAAAGATTGCTTGATAGGATGGACCCTGTGATCATGGAATGGCCCGACGGATGGAAAAGACCAAAGATCGGATTGGTAAAGGATTTTCCCAGAGAAAAGACCGTTCCTTACACGGCATACTGGCCCAAATATGAGAGGTTTCTGAAGAACAATTCGATCCCATACGAAATCTACAACATACATACATCCGATTGGTTGAAGGAATCCAATAGATTTGATATGATCATATGGAGAGTGAACAGCGATCCGATCTCCATGGACGAGGCCAGAGAGAAGATCTTTGCTTTGGAGGTGTATAAGGGCAAGGATTGTTTCCCCTCTTTGAATGAGATTTGGTCCAATGAGGATAAGGTCAAGGCATCTTATCTGCTTTCAATGAAGGAAATACCTACACCAGAAACCTTCATTTCATACGATCTTGAGGAAATAAAAGAATATCTGAAAAAATGCAATTATCCGATCGTGACAAAGATAAGAACAGGATCGGGATCAAAAGGGGTAGAACTTCTCAGGTCAAGGAAAGAGGCCCTAAGTTTCGTCGATGAGGTTTTCAATGGAGGAAGAAACACTTACTGGCCACACCAAAAACAAATTGGATATGTATATTTTCAAGAGTTCATAAAAGATTCCCTTTACGATCTGAGGGTTATCGTACTCAAGGACAAGTTCTTCGGTTACAGAAGGTATCCGAAAGAAGGTGATTTTAGGGCTTCTGGTGCGGGGAATATGGTTCATGGTCCCATACCGGAGGAAGCGCTTCGCATTGCAGAAAGGACACGAGACGCACTGGATAAACGAATAATCGCAGTTGACCTGATAAAGGATCGGAAAAGGGGTTTTTTGGTGAACGAGGTGTCGTGTTTTTTCAGGGTCGATGATGGTATAGAGCTGGAGATAGACGGCTTTTCAGGTTATTATCAGAAAGTATGTGCAGAGTTTTCTTTCATCAAGGCCAACCATTGGATACAGGAATTGACCCTTTGTGAGATCCTAAGCGATCGTAATGTTCATGGAACGGAGAATACGATAATCCGAAGGTGCCTGAAATGAAGATCCTCATGATCTCGATCAACTCCCCTTTCGATGAAGAGAACAGGTCCATCGGGGGGGCGGAATGGTCAATGAGACTTTTGGGATCGCAATTGGCGCGTTCAGGTCATAACGTCCATTATATAACAAAGGGAAGATTGAGAAGTGGAGTCGATATTGTATCGGGAATATCCGTGCATCGAGTTTGGATGCCTTACATTCCGCTGCTGCACAGGATCATGAAAAGGATCATAATCCTGAACGATGTGATCCAGAAATGGTCGCTTCGTTCAAAGATATCCAGTTTAATGAAACGACATTCGTTCGATATCATGATCACCTACACCCCACATCCTGCAGGGTACTGCATCGCAAAACAGACAAAAGGTAGGCCCGTTATCCGAATTCAGAGGATCGGCGGCAAGTTCTGGGAACGGATCGGGGAGACCCCGGGTAATGACCTTGACAGCATGAGGACCTCATTAAGAGAGACCGACCTATTCATATCCAACTGCGATCATCTTGCGGAGGAGTTCAAACTATTCCATATAAAAACAATGGGCTATGAACCAAGGACAATAGTGCAGGAGATAGGGCAGGAGATCATCGAAAAGAAGAAGGTCAAAAGCGTAAGTGGAAGGTTAGTGAGCGTTGGTTCGTTAAAGAACTATCAAAAAAGTCAGGAAATCCTCATCAAAGCTCTTGATCTGTTGATTAAAAGGGGGAGGGACCTGGAACTTGTACTCGTTGGGGATGGCCCCAATCGAGAATATCTTCAAAAGCTCACAAGTGAGCTGGGACTTGATGGAAAGGTGATCTTCACCGGATTCCTATCCATGGAGGATGCACGGGAGGAGACATCAAAAGGCTCTATCTATGTGCATGCATCGGAATGGGAAGGTGTCAGCAAGGCCATTCTCGATGCGATGTTGCTCGAGAGGGCAATCGTTGCTTCCGATGTCGGTGGTATCGATGAATATATCCTCCATGAAAAAACGGGATTGCTGTCAAGGAACGATCCGGTAGCCTTTGCCGATGCAGTGGAGAGATTGCTCGACGATCCATCATTCGCACAAGAGATTGGGGAAAGAGCAAGAAAGCATGTTATTGAAAGTTATGATCCAAAAAAGAATGTTTTGAAATATGAAATGATCTTTAAAAAAGAGATGCAAAGAAAGAAAAGAACCATGCGATCAAGGTGATCATCACGCAATCAAACCAAGATCATAATAAGATATCCTTGATGCGCACACTTATCCAGGGCCTAAAGAATCTCTCTTTTCTCACACTCGGAAATATCATATCGATCGTGATCTCGACCATAGGTTTTCTATTCATAGCCAATATGCTCGGGAAGGAGGACTATGGCAAACTCAGCGCCGCGATCTCCTACGTTTCGATCTTCAGCCTACTTACATTATCACAGATGTCCAAAGTGTTGATACGTTCGGGGTCAAGGGACCCGAAAAAGATCGGCTCCCTTCTTGAGAGGACCTTCGGGGTAAAGACCGCTTTCGTTTTGATCGCCATCATGGTCGCGCTTTTCCTGCTGCTATTCACACCATACTCCCTTGAATTGAAGATCATAGTCCTTATTATCATACCGGACCTCTTCTATTACGGATTCGAGAGCTATCTCACATCAATATTCATGATAACGAACAGAATGTATTTCATAGCGATATTTCAGATAATCAATAAATTCGCATTCGTGGTCATCACCATCTCTTTACTGGTATTGGGGTTGGGTGTTATCCATATCGCCGTGGCTCTGGTCGTGATAAACCTTAGTATCCTTTTCATTACCTATATCGTCACAAGAAAGATCGCAGGATACAAATTGACGTTCAAGTTCATTTGGGATTGGAAACTCATGAAACCCACAATAATTTTTTCCATACTGCTTTTTTGCGGTTTTGTTGGTACCCGCATCGATGTATTGATGATATCTCTATTGCGCCCGGTGTCGGACGTGGGGATCTACGCGGTGGTCGAGAGATTGGTCGATCCGCTATCCGTTCTGAAGAATCTCATAGCGATCTCTTTTTTTCCCCTCATCGTTAAACTCTTCAAAGAGCAAAGGCCAGGTGCCAAGGAGTTGGCGATAATGGCAGGCGGTTTCGGATCGATAGCACTTGCCGGAGCTTTCTTTCTCGCAATAATCTCAGGACCTTTGATAGATGTGCTCTTTCCCGACTATCAGGAATCCAAGGCCATATTCCAGGTGCTTGTTTTCTACCAGGCCATCGGGTTCATGACCTTGCCATTCGGGCTTTTCCTGCAGGCGAGCGACAACGAGATGTCGCTTCTGAAGATCAGCTGGGTCCCTCCCGTATTGAACATAGGATTGAACATCATCTTCTTGAAATATTTCGGGCTTATCGGGATCGCATATTCGACCCTGATGGTATATTCGATATATCTCGGCCTTTCTATCTGGTTGACATGGAGCCGGTTATTAAAAGGGAAAGGGAAAAAGTCTATTTCCTGAGGCATTCGTCCAGTATTCGGCTCGGATCGGATCCAAATAGTGGACCGTTGAGGATCTGATGTGTGATGATTTCCTGTCCGTAAAGGTTAACTTCGACCATGATCGGTCCTCTTTTTTTATCGAACGCCACATCCCACGACGCGAACTGGAAATACCTTAACTTTCGATGTAAATGAGAGGTAAATTCCAGAACCTTATCATAGCAAGGGATGGGATATCCATTGAATGTGATATTTGTATCAGGATGTCTATCATACCTCCTAAAAAAATCATCAAAGGATCTTTTTCTCATCTTTCCACTTATGTCTATTCCAATAGCTAATCCACCTGTTGTCATATTATCATTTCTACTGAAACCTAATCCAACACGTAAAATCATAGATAGGTGTTCTATACTGTTATTGGTCCTTGCGGTCATCACCCTTATGGTGTTGACGCTTCCCGGGTGAAAGCAAGCGATCCTATGATGCTGATCGATGAACCTCTGTACTATGAAATCTGGTCCGTGATCCTTCAGGAATGATGCTATATTCACTCTCTGCTTATCTGTTACAAATTCCTTTCCCATCACCTTTCCAATGAAAATCCTCCTGCCGCCGCCTGATGCGAGAGATGGTTTGATGACTATCTCACCCTCCTCTTGTGATATTCTACGGACGGCCTGCTCGAAGGTCATATCCTCATGGTCCTCATCAGAGTAGTGACCGTTCTCATTGTGAACTATCGTTTCCGGGATCGCTCTTTTTCCGAATATCCTGTCGTAATTGTTCTTATCAACATATGCCTTTGTAAGGAAATCGTAGTTCCCACTCTTCTCAAGATAAGGATAGTAGATATCCTCAGGAACGAAGCCGAGCTCGAACCTCCCCCAACCCCAGGTCATCATCCTGTGCCAGTGAGGTATTGTTTTCAGGCCATAGCCACTCCAGAATTCATCGATCCTTCTGATCGATCCTCTATCAAGTTTCGGAACCCCCAATCTATCGAGCCTTGAGTCTATCTCCTTTATCTTCTTTCTGAAATGGCGGACCTTACGGTAATTTGACGCGAACCTGCCCAACCGATTAATTATTATTTTCTTCATGTAGAATCAACCGTCTGCTGCAATATTCTCATATCCGAAAGGAAATACTTCCATATCCTTTCGTCCCTTTTACCGAGCTTAAAGAACGTGGCCTTTTTATCATCCGAAAAGCTTCTCAGACGATATATCTTCAAGAAGAGAACTCTGTGATATCTAACATTCTGATATGGGATCCCTCCGATGCGCTCGTTGATATTCCTCGACGTCCTGTTCTTGGGAGATATCAACCCGATGATGTATTTGAACGATCTATCCCTGAGATAATCAATCACCTTGGGCTTTGCCATGGTAGCTATTCCTTGTCCCCTTCTTTCAGGAGGGGTGTACATGCATGCCATAGAGCAGTATCCTACAGGAGGTCTGATCTCAAGTCCGAGGCGGAGGAACCTGATCCTTTTCAACCCTAACCATTGGAAGAATATTATCCTATCACTATCCCACAATCCAAGTAAAACATCGCCTTCATCATGAAAACGTATCGCTTTATCCCTATCGAACCATCCATCGAAATAATCCGGATATCCTTCTATCTGATCCCTCGTTATCTCCTTTAATTCGATCTGATCAGGGTCATTTCCGATTCTGATATCGTTTGGTATAATAGTGAGATAGAAATCAAGATCGTTTCTGTCCCATAGCATCCTAGTGAATATCCTGAAAATAGTTCTAAGAACATGCTTTATGCCGGGGAGGATCCCCCGATCCTTGAAAACAGTGATCATCCTCCTGAGGATGCCCCGGACCATGGAGGTGATTAAAACAAAGGTTGATAATAATACTTCTTTTAAAAAAATCCTTATGGAACAACAATAAAACCCATTATGAATTTTAATAAGTACGGTTTGACGGTAATATCTCTCATCGATACATCGTCGTAGATAAAAATACACGCTACGGACCCTCTATCCTCATCAAGGCATGGATCCGAGATCGGGCCCATTATTCTTGTATGGTCGTTACCTTGTAGAATCGTTTAAGTAATCAAAAACATCTCCGCCAACTGGCGGGGCTTCAGGAGCCTAGACCGAAAAAAAATAACACCCAGATATGCGACCGACCGACCGTGTGAACGGAGGATCCCCATGAAGGATCCGGTGAAGAAAGCCTGTCGGTCCCAGCGAAAGCGCCAGATATTTGGAGGATCTCCCGATGAAGAGAAGACATATCATACCCATAGCATTCCTTTCCCTCATCATACTACTATCCACCGTTCTGGGTCTTAGGTTCCTCATAAACAAACTATCCAGATCGGAACCGGTCCTGAAGGATCCGGGCGGAGGCGATATCAACATACTCTATCTCCATCACAGCACAGGGCGAAATATCTGGGAGGGCGGTGTAGTAGAAGGGATCAGGGATCATGACAGTAACCTGAACATCATCGAGCAATCCTTTCCAAAGAGGGATCCCTACGGCTGGAACAACTATCCATATGACTACTGGAACATATGGGTCAAGAACGCGGGCGATAAAGCATACATGAGAGAGCCGACCCTTGAGATGATAGTCGATAATTATGATGTTGTCGTATTCAAGCACTGCTTCCCGGTGGCGAAAATAGAGGAGGATACGGGAAAGGGGGATGTATCATCCTCCGTCAAGAGCATCGAGAACTACAAGCTGCAGTACGAGGCGCTGAAGGTGAAGATGCACGAATTCCCGAACACGAAATTCATACTCTGGACCGGTCCGGCACTGGTCAGGAACAACACTGAACCCGAAAAGGCCGAGAGGATGAAGGGGTTCGTCAACTGGGTGAAGAACGATTGGGACGAGAAAGGGGACAATATATTCCTCTGGGACTTCTATTCCCTGGAGACCGGGGGATCCCTATATCTCAAGGACGAATATGCCGTCTCATCGACCAATTCCCATCCCAACAAGGAATTCTCAGCCGAGGTGGCCCCTCTTCTTTGCAAGAGGATCATCGATGTCCTTGGGGGAAGAGGCGATCGTACATCCCTTACAGGTGAGTAGAAACATATTTTTATCGATCTGATACAAGAGGTATAGGAATGGATATTGCGGTCATAGGAATGGGTTACGTAGGCCTACCACTGGCCTATGCTCTATCAAAAAAGCACAAGGTCACAGGATTCGACATCAGCCCGGAAAAGATAGATCTCTACAAGAGAGGGGTCGATCCGACGAACGAGATCGGCGACGAGGCCGTGAAAAGCAGCAGTATCACGTTCACATCATCCGAATCCGATCTCAGGGACAATGAGATGTTCATCGTGGCCGTTCCAACGCCCATCAACAGGAACAAGCTTCCGGACCTCACACCCGTAATAGCGGCCTCGGAGATCGTCGGAAGGAACATCAGTAAGGGATCGATCGTCGTCTTTGAAAGCACGGTCTATCCAGGCGTTACCGAAGAGGTGTGCGGACCAATTTTGGAGAGGGTCAGCGGTCTTAGGTCCGGCATCGATCTAAAGCTCGGATACTCCCCGGAGAGGATCAACCCCGGGGATCGGGAGCATACCGTTGAGAAGATCCTCAAGATAGTCGCCGGACAGGACGATGAGACCCTCGAGATCATAGCGGAGGTTTACGGATCCGTCATAGAGGCGGGGGTTTACAGAGCACCTTCTATCAGGGTGGCTGAGGCGGCCAAGGTCATAGAGAACACCCAGAGGGATCTCAACATCGCTTTCATGAACGAGTTGTCCCTCATCTTCTCGAGGATGGGGATAGATACCAAAGAGGTGTTGAAGGCGGCCGGCACGAAATGGAACTTCCTGAAATTCTCTCCGGGGCTCGTCGGAGGCCACTGCATCGGGGTGGACCCGTATTATCTCACCTACAAGGCGCAGGAACTGGGCTATCATCCCCAGGTGATCCTTGCGGGCAGGAAGATCAACGATGACATGGGCTTCTACGTCGCGGAGCAGACCATAAAACAATTGATCAAGGCCGGAAAGAACGTGAACGGGGCAAGGGTGAACGTCCTGGGGATCACATTCAAGGAGAACGTTCCGGACGTGAGGAACTCCAGGGTGGTAGATATCGTCAGGGAGCTTCTGGAATTCGGCGTTGATGTGTCGATCTCGGACCCCTGCGCTTCAGAGAGGGATGCGAACGAGGAGTACGGTTTCGGCCTTACTTGTTTCGAGGACCTTCCCAAAGCCGACGCGGTGATCCTGGCGGTCCCGCATAAGGAATATCTGGATCTTGGGATAGAAGGATTCAAGAAGATGTTCCGCAACAAAAACGGCGTCCTGATAGATGTGAAATATGTCCTGGACCGCAAAGATTTTTCCGGAACGGGGATCCATTACTGGAGCCTATGATCCAAATTCATCACCATTTTATATCAGGAGGCAGGGGAATGGTTGATACAAATAAAGAAAAAAATTTCATTAGATGTCACAAGTGTGTGATGCCCACAACCCTTCCAAGCGTAAAGTTGGACGATAGAGGTGTATGCAATAATTGCAATTATTATGAGAAACTGCTCACAAAGTTAGATAATGAGAAAGAAGAAAGAAAAAAAAAACTCGATGAACTTGTTCTATGGGCTAAGAAGAAAAAGAGACCTTACGATTGCGTCGTGCCTTTGAGCGGAGGAAAGGATAGCGTTTATTGCCTCTATCTTGCAGACAAGGTATACGGCATGAAAAGCCTATCCATAACTTTTGACAACGGCCTACTTTCTGACCATGCAAAACAGAACATAAGAAATGCCATTAATAAAACCGGATCGGATCATCTTATCTATGGTCCGAATCCAAAGGAGATGATGGAACTATACGGCCTTTTCTTAAGAAAAACCGGAACGTTCTGTCCTCCATGCATGAGAGGGATCGAGATAGTATCGAAGATGGGAGCTGATATGTTCGACGTTCCCTTGATCATAAAAGGTACGGGAGCAAGATATTCTTATCTTGCCAGAGTTCCGGAACTCTTCCAAAACGGTGATGCAGCCTTCTTTTCAAGAGTGGTCGAGAATGAGAAGTTATCGTTCAATGTCGACGCCATGAAACAGTTCACGGTAAAATGGGACCTGAAAAGGATCGTACATCTTTCAACAGCTCTATTGAGGATTCCCGATCCGACCACTCCGAGGCATGTGAGCATATACGATCATCTTGGGCCGTCCTACGATGAGATACTCGGTACCATAAAGAAAGAGATGGGGTGGACAGAGCCTTCGGATCAGGTAGAACATATGGACTGCAAGGCAAGCAAGATAGCCTCGTACGCTCAATCAAAAAAGGCAAAAGGATTATCGGATGCCACATGCAAGAACAGTTCATTGATCCGACTGGGATCGATGAAGAGGGACGAAGCGATGCTGTATGAGAAAAACTACAACGATGAGAATAAGGACCCGCCAAACCTTGATTGGTTCCTATGTCAAATTGGAATGAGCAGAGATGAGTTCGAAGGGTCCATAACCGATTGGAGAACCATTCAAAGCTTCAGGGACGATAGGGGCAGCCTACTAAACAACGTATATTTAAAATTATATAACAGGTGAACTCCACAATTAGTCATTTAGTATGAAAATCACAGCAAGGTTTGGCATACCGATTTGCATACCTCTGCCCAACGATGACTTAAAATTGACGTTCCGTTGGGCTCGGAACATGCCAATGTAATTGGCAGGTTAGGTGAAATAACATCAGTTATTATTCGACTATTTCGAAGTCCCGGATCCTATTTTAAGTGTCGCGAGGGACTTATGAAAAAACCCGAATAAAATTTTCATACTATGTTGTGAACTTGTAGATCATGAGGGTTTTTTTATATTGTTGATTTTTTTATGATATATTTATTAAGGAATGGATATCCTTTTCCTTAACGATCTATCAGAGTGATCATATGCGGATAAATAAAAAATCGTTCAAGGTGGTGATACTCACCGACAACGATGAGATGACCGTTGCATCGAATGCATTGCTTATCATTCATCATATCAGGAAGAAGCTGAAGAGGGATCTCGACATAGCCGTTGTTGACAACAACTCCTCCGACAGGACACTTCAGTTATCCCTCAAATCCGGGATCCGGGTCATAAGGTTCAACCGAAAGGTGATGAAGAAGGATGTAGTAAAAAAAGCCCTTGAGATCGGAAGAAAGGATAAGAAGGACACTCTGATCATTCTCGATCTCTCAGGAGGCAACGACGCTGAGGACGCGATAAGCCTGATAACAAGAAGCATAAACGAAGGCGACAGGTTCGCATCAGCCTATGTTTTCCCACCAAAGGAGGGCAGTTCGATCGGATGCTGGGCAATTGATCGAGGCCTTCTCGAGATCATGGACGGAGGAAGCATATCAAACGTCGAGAGCGAACTTGTGGACATCGCATCTAGAGAGGACCTTGAGATATTATCGATCAAGGAGATGATAGAGACCAGATCGAAGAAGAGGAGCATATCTTTCCTGAAATTCCTCCCGAGATCCCCGCTAGGAACGATCACCGCCCTTGTCCGATACCATCCTCTTCTATTCTACAGCATGCTGGGCATGGCCACGATCACCACGGCTTTCGTAAGCGGCCTCTATACAGTGAACCATTTCTTCAAGTTCAGAGAAGTGTCATATTTTCCGGCACTGATAACGCTGTTCCTGTTCATGATCGGAGGGTTCATGCTTGTCGCCGGGATAATACTTAACGCATTGAACGTTATGGTGGAGCGTCTCGAGGCGATAAAGAAGTTCTATGATTAGGGTCATATAGAAGTGATGATGATGAACAAGGTATTAGTTGCGATACCGGCGCTCAACGAGAAGAGGACGATAGCGTCCGTCGTGCTTCTCAGCAAGGAGTATGCCGACTCGGTACTGGTCGTGGATGATGGATCTACCGACAATACCGCACTGGTGGCAAAACTGGCCGGCGCACAGGTCATATCCCATGATTGCAACAGGGGCAAGGGAGCCGCCATCATCACTGCGTTCAAATGGGCGGACCGGAGTGGATATGACATCATCGTGTTCATCGACGGCGACGGACAGCATAACCCCAGCATGATCCCAAAACTAGTCCGGCCGATAGAGCGGGGAGAAGTGGATATAACCATAGGTTCCAGATGGCATCACGACGAGGGCCTGGAGGAGATGCCCTTCCACAGGGTGTTCGGCAACTGGATCCTCTCCACCGCTACATCGCTTTCTTTGAACAAGATCATCAAGGACTCACAGTCCGGTTACAGGGCTTACAGTATGAAAACGGTCACATCCCTGATGGAGTCCATGGAGACCGGTTTCTCCGTGGAATCGGAACTGATCGCACTCGCTGACAGGGCCGGGTTCCGGTGGAAGGAGATCGGGATCAAATCGACCTACAGCGAACTGGACACCAGCACTCAACCATCGTGGTACCATGGACTTTCCGTTCTGGCCAGAGCCATGAGGGTTCTAAGGATACACAAACCGGTGAGGTTCTTCGGGGCGCTCTCCTTCCTGTCGACGATAGGGGCGCTGCTGGTCGTCCTTTTGGGACGCCTCTTCTTAGGCGGCGAAGAGAACCTGTCCCTGATCGGTCTTTACATATTCGCATCGCTTCTCATTATGGGTGGATTCTTCATGTTCTCGGGGATCATTCTTCTCGGGATGAACCAGGTTTCCGAGAGGGTGATCAAGATCCTGCTGGACATGGCGAACAAGAAAAAGAATAAACTATGAAATGTCAATATTGTAATAAATTGTACATGATTAGACAACCCTATTTAAATAGCAACAACCATGTAGATAAAAAACTGTAACCGAAATCGGCAAAAAGTATAAGTAATTCCAGGGCTTAAGACCATCCTCCCCTAACGGAGATAGTGGTGCATCATGAGCCGACAGACCAAGGAGAAGGGCGCATATCTTCTCGAGACCGACAAAAACAGCCTTATATCCAGCTTGGATAGGGATTGCGTCACCGAGGTCCGAACGGAGAGGACCGATTTCAGGCAGATCCTCCTCGTAAGATATCCCCCCAAGACCGTCCCAAACCGGTATTGATGAGATATGAGCCGGTAGGACAACTGTGCCTCCAAACCTAGGCACAGCCAAGCGATTATATCAGATCATAACTGGTAAGGAACAGTTAATATATTCCCAACCCTTTTTCCGATAGTTCCTAGAGTGGTATAGATGACAGATGGATCCAATGATATTGTCAAGACAGTAAGAACGTTCATTGCATCGAATTTCTATCTTTCCGACAAGTTCAAGGAACTGGATCCCGGCCTATCTTTAATGGACACCGGGATCGTCGATTCCACGGGAATACTCGAGGTCATCGAATTCCTGGAAGAAAAGTTCGAAATGGTCATAGAAAATGATGAAATAATCCCGGAGAACCTGGATACCATCGACAATATCGAAAAATTCGTCCGAAGAAAGAAGGGGCTTTGATCCTCAAGGTGATATCATATGCCTTTAAACAAAGAGGTGATGAATATCGATCCGGAAAAAGAGGCGGATCGCATCTGTCATTTCCTCAAGGAATACCTACACGAACACAAGAGGGAGGGCTATATCGTAGGACTTAGCGGTGGCATCGATTCCGCTTTGACCCTTACCCTGTGCGTTAAAGCCCTTGGTAGCAAGAATGTGTTTGGCGTTATACTGCCTGAAAAAGATTCGAATCCCATTAGCGAAAGACTTGCCAGAGAGCATGCCAAATCCCTTGGGATAGAGTATGTTGTCGAGGATATCACAAGCGTTCTTGAGGCGTTCGGCACATACGAAAAACGGGATGAGATCATCAGAAAAATATATCCGGCATACTCATCAAACCACAGGATCAGGCTTTACCTGCCCGAGAATATCCTTGAGAAGGACTCCATCAACTTCTTTTCCATAGACATTATGGAAGGGGATGACATCGTATTCTCGACCAGGCTCAGAAGGAAAGACTCCCAAGTAATACTGGCCGCAACGGATACCAAGCAGAGGACGAGGATGATGCACCTGTACTATCACGCCGAGTCCATGAACCATGCCGTGTGCGGGACCACGAACAGGACCGAGATGATACAGGGTTATTTCGTCAAATACGGGGACGGGGGGGTGGATATCGAGCCGCTTGCCCATCTTTACAAAACACAGGTCTATTCCCTGTCACGGCATCTTGGCGTTCATCAGGGTATTATCGACCGTCCACCGTCCCCGGACACTTTCAACTCCCATGTTTCCGACGAGGCTTTCTTCTTCAGGATGCCGTACGAGAAGCTCGATATGCTCCTCTATGCCTGGGAGAATGACATGGACGAGCGAGGAACAGCCTCGATAATGGGACTTGGAACGGAGCAGGTGAAGAGGGCTTTTACGGATTTCGAGAGGAAGCATACAGCATCCCGGCATCTGAGGATGCTCCCTCCTAATATGTTCGAAGGAGATTAGAGAGGACATGAACGATCACGAACCGCTCTTCATGGACTGCGATAAAGAGGCAGAGAGGCTTGAGAGAGCTATTTCGGATTCTGTTCTGTCAAGGATGAGGAAGAAGGGCGTGGTCATCGGACTTTCCGGCGGACTTGACAGCTCGGTCTGTGCTGAGATATGCGCAAAGGCCCTTGGGGTCGGACGGGTATTCGGCATCCTTATGCCCGAGAGGGAGGGAAAAGAGGATACCAACAGATTGGGCCGAATCATCGCGGACCATCTCGGGATCGAGACGATCGTTGAGGATATAACATCCATCCTTGTTGCATCGGGATGCTACACCAGACGGGGGATGTCCATTCGTGAGGTGATACCCGAATATGAGGACAGCTGGAAGTGCAAGGTGATACTGCCCAACATCCTCTCATCCGATAGGATAAGCATCTCCCAGATCGTCGTCGAACTACCTGACGGAAGTACTGTAAATAAACGCATGACCTCTTCCAGTTACCTCGGCGTTATAGCCGCATCCAATTTCAAGCAGCGCGTGAGAAAGATGATGGAATACCATCACGCGGATCGGCTGAACTATGCGGTCGTGGGAACACCCAATCGCCTGGAGTATGAGCTCGGGTTCTTCGTCAAGAACGGAGATGGTGCCGCCGATCTCAAACCCATAGCCCATCTTTACAAAAGCCAGGTATATCAGCTGGCGGAGCATTACGAGATACCGGATGAGATCATAAAAAGGACCCCAACGACCGATACTTTCCCCATGGAGCAAACACAAGAGGAGTTCTATTTCTCCATACCATTGAGGACTATGGACCTCATGCTCTATTGCTACAACAACGATGTCGGACTTGATGAATGTTCGAAGACAACGGGACTTAGCCTTGGTCAGGTCCTCAGGATATACAAGGACATCGAGCAGAAGAAGAGGAGTACATCATACCTTCACATGCGTCCAGAACTATTTGGGGTCATCGATCTGCCTCCTTCAAGGGAGGTCTGATATTCTTGAACGAAGGGTGGAAGAAGGTATTCGATCACATGGACGGGATCGATGGCAAGGACCAATTCGCCGAGTTCATGCGATTGCTCGATCATCTTCTGGATGGAAAGATAACGGATTTGGATCCGGAGGATGTGCTCAACCGCATGCTGGAATACGATTACTTACGGAAGAGATACGAGAACACACCGCCCGAATACATATTAGGGGAAGCGGTGTTCATGGGAAGAAGATACATCGTCAATAATCATACACTGATCCCCACACCGGAAACATTCTTACTGGTCGATCTGGCCAGGGATCATATCGCTTCTATCGCGTTAAAAAATTATCGACCAATCATAGTCGATGTAGGGACCGGCTGCGGCAATATCGCGATCTCAATAGCCCTGGAGAACCCAGACGCGGAGGTCTATGCTATAGACATATCCCCCGATGCCCTGGAAGTTGCAAAACTCAACGTGCAAAGATACGGTCTTGATGATAGGGTACATATCATTGAGGGGGATCTCCTTTCTCCGATAAGGGAAATGGGCCTATCCTCCAAGATTGATATGATAGTGTGCAATCCGCCTTATATTCCAAGATCCTCCATCGAGAGGATGGATCCCCAGATCAAGGACCATGAACCGCACATAGCCCTTGACGGAGGCCCATTCGGGATCGATATCTTGAACAGATTGATCAATGAATCTTCATCTATCTTGAAGGAAGGGGGATCCCTTGCTTTTGAGTTCGGAGAAGGTCAGGAGAATTTGGTGGGGAGGCTGTTCAAGAGAAGCGACATCTTTTCCCATGTTGAATTCTTATCATACAATGGATCGATGAGGTTCATCAAAGCCTGTAGAGATCAATGATGATGACCTTATCATGAGAAATTATCCGTTCCTTTTATCATTGAGTTGATCCGATGAAGGCCGACATGACCCTTGGCAGCAGGATCAAGCTGGCCATGAAGAATTTCTCTTATCTTGTTGTTGGAAATGTTATTGCCCAGATAATGGCCATGATCGGGCTCATTTTGATCACCCGATATCTCGGGGTGCGAGATTACGGTATCTATTCCACCGTCACATCGTACATCTCATTATTCCTGTTCTTTACCCTTCCCCAGATCAACAAGGTTCTAATCAGGGAAGGCGTCAAGAACGAGGAGAAGCTCGATGATATACTCTCGAACACCGTCGGTTTGAGGGTACTGGTCGGATCAATATCGATCGGATTGTCTTTGATCGGTTTACTATTCGTAAATTACGACCCATACACCAAGATATTGATCGCAATTTATTCCATAACTCTCCTTCTAAGTTCATTAGAAGGATTTTACATGATAATCTATCAGGTACACGAGAGGATGCAGTATCATGCTTTAATAGGTGTTATCCATCGTCTGATCTACCTGGTATTCACGATAATAGTAGTGGTTTTCAACCTTGGCCTGACGATCCTGCTGATAGCAAGTATTCTGACCCTCGCCATTTCCCTGATCTTGAACATCAGGATATCGAGGAGATTCGCAAGAATAACGTTCAGGATGATGCTGGATACGAGATGGAGCCTGATAAAACCCGTGATAATCTTCAGCTTACTGTTATTCCTTGGTCATCTGGCGACATCCATAGACATACTCATGATATCCAATTTGAGGCCTTACGAGGATGTGGGTATATACAGCATCGCGGTCAATCTAATGGGTCCGGGCGTGATCCTGAGGAACCTTCTGTTCATCGCCACGTTCCCGATGTTCATCAAGACATTCCAGAGCCAGGATACCATTCAGGTCAAGAGGTTGTTCCAATGGGGGACCCTGATGGGCGCGGTCGTTATCCTGGGAGCGGCAGTCCTGTCATTGGCATCGGAGCCAATAATAGGCATCATATTCTCCGATGAATATCTTAAAGCCGCGCCGATTTTCTCCGTGCTGATATTCTACCTCGCCTTCAAATATTTCGAGCTGCCTTTCTACAATGCGCTCCAGGCGACAGGTAACGAGCTGAAACTCCTGTATCTATACTGGATACCCCCGGTTGTGAACATCGGGTTGAATTATCTGTTCCTTCAATGGTTCGGGCTTATCGGAATAGCATACTCCACGATGATAGTGGGTTTGACAACAGTTGTCATAATGAGCGGCTTGACAGTATTTCTACTCAGAAAGAAGAACTCAGTTATCGATATTAAGGCGATCTGATATCCATGATAACCATAGACGGCGATTTCAAGGGATCCATGCTCGGATCCGGAAGGGTCGAAAAAAATGTTGCTTTCATAGAATTAAAGAAGGATCCGATAACAATAGGATACATCGAGGATCACGATTACAATCTACATTTTCACTTCATGGCCAGAAATGATGGTGATGTTCCCGTTAATGTAAAATTCTGCATAGGATGTAATGATAAAGAAGATATGAATCAGGATTTGGGATGGCTCTGGATAAGGAACGAAGATCAGGAGAAATATATCAAAGAGGAGATCGATGGAAGGATGCTCCTCCCCGGAAAATATCGATTCGAATTGAGGATCGCCCCCGGTTCGACATTCATCAGCAACTACATACCCATGGACCATGAAGAGATATTGGAATCCATTCGGGAAAAGGCTTTGAAGGGAGGCGCAAATGAGATCTCAATAGGAAAGACCGTTGAAGGGAGGGAAATAAAGGTATTTGAGTATGTAAAAGATAAAGGATCGCCGTATCTGCTATTCCTGTCAGGTTTCCATCCTCCGGAGAACGATCTCATTGCCTTGGAAGCCATCGCTGAGGTATTATCTGAAATGAATTTAAAGGACGGATCTCGGGATCATTTCAACATCGCACTCATCCCGATAGTCAATCCGGATGGTTATTTTCATAATACACAGGGATCGAATACAAACGGGATAAACTTTTACTGGAAATTCTTTGGAAACACGAAAAAAGAATGTCCCGAAAGCCACCATATATGGAATTACTGTAAAAGGATAAAACCGATATTCTACATGGATTTCCATGCCTTCACGTTTCAAGGTTTCGAACCCCGGCCTTACAACATTCCACCATTTATACATGATAAGAAGAAGAGATCGTATCTCCAGCTGAAAATCAACAGATCATTATCAAAGGAATGTGATGCTGATTATCAATGGACCCATAGATTTTTATTACCGGTGAAGATAATAGCACCAAATCTGATATCAACCGGACTTATCAATGAAATGGGCACTCTAGTATCTCCAAAATTCCACATGCATCTCAAATATGGTATGGATGGATCGAAAGACCTTGTTAAGAGGTGTTTTAAAGAGATCCTAAGAATTCTAACGGATGAAGGGAAGGATTTAAGATCCGATAATAAGATCGGATCGAACATTCGATACAAAGTCATTTTCGGTTTTAACAAATTGATCTATGACATAATGAAAAAATAATGAGGAATATCGAATGGATATTTTATTACTGCCGAAGGAGAAATATCCATTCAGAAGAGTCAGACTCAATCAGCTGTTCATGGGATATTTCGCCTCCGGTGATGATAAGGTACACTGGATAGCATACGGTGATGCGAATAAAACAATTACATTGAAAAACAATGAGATCCATCTTATTAAGCCAACCCCCCTCAAAGGGAATATCGGCGATGTAATATCAAGGTTGGCCGTATATAAAAAATACAAAACTGCTTCAAAGATTTTACAGAGTGAACCCAATATAGACATCGTATTATGCAATGACGGTATTTTGGAAGGGATAATCGGTTTCTTTCTTGCGAAAGCACATGGTAAAAAATTCGCATATTATCTATCGTCATTGTTCTTTGACATGGAGTTGAACGAGTTAAAATCAATGCCATCCATCTTGACATTATTCAAGACGGCAAAGGCATATTTAAAAAAACCGATATTAGCATGGTTGATCAAAAGAGCGGATATATTCCACCCAATATCGGAAGAAATGGGCAAATATTATACAAAGAGGGGCGTTCCAACAGATAAGATATATCCTTTACCATTATGCCCGGCAAGGTCCATGATGGAAAAAAGGATCCTGTATAAATACGATCATGATAAAAGATTCAGAATGATTTACCTGGGTCAGATAACCCCTGTAAGAAGGATAGACTTCCTTCTGGAAATTATAAATGGTCTTATAAAGAAAAGTGATGTACCAGTAGAACTAATGATCGTAGGTAAGGTATTCAGAAAGAGTTACAGTGAGAAGTTGATACGAAGAATTAAAGAGCTTGGACTAAAGAACCAAGTGAAGCTGATCGATGAAGTTCCATTTGAAGAGGTCACAACATTAATAGATAATAGCGATCTGGGCCTTTCGATACTACCACCGATACTGGCATATCGCGTATCATCACCCACCAAGGTCGTGGAATACCTATCAAGAGGAGTACCGGTCGTGGCCAACAAAGAGATCGGAGACCAACAAAAAGTGATAGAACAAAGCGGAGGAGGCATCGCCCCTCCATATTCCTTACCGGAGATCATCAATGCAATCACAAAGTTTATGAACGATATCGATAATTCAAGGCACATGGGTATGAAAGGAAGGGAATGGGTGTTGGATCATAGAAACTATGAGAAGATGGCATCCGACCTCAAGGCACATTACAAGAGTTCGATAAAAAGATAAATGGTGTTCTATCATGAAGATCAACAAATACCTATTTTTCGTCATAATGATCCTCCTTGTTATTCTGGTCGATATAATCCTATTCGCTTTTCCCGCAAGTATCGACAGAGGAAGATCTATAATAGAAAGCGTACCAATGTCTTTCTGGATCCTGCTCCTTTTATATTCCGGCGTGATCGTTTTCATAGCTTTAAAGGTGAGATCAAAAGTGTCAGTGATGCTACTTTCAGTTCTGTTCTTTTTTGTCTTTTACGCTTTCAACCTGTTCTTCATCATAGTACCGCAGCAGACAGATATCGGCGCTACATCGATGTTCATGCGACATCTATCACGCAATATCTACATAGATCCGGCCCTTTTCACATATTTCACATGCCCGATATATTTCACTTCGGGTAGGGTTATCATGGATGTTCTCGGGTTATCATACTACGGGACAACAAATTTAGGATTCTTCGTTTACCTACTTGCGATCCCACTGGTACTGCCATTGACAATGGTCAAGTTCTCAAGGAGATATCCGGCGAGTTTCATCATCTATCCGGCTGCTTACATCATTCTGACCTTTTTCTTTATCAATTCTCAATTCATCCCGCAATTCGTGGGATTGATATTCATGTTACTTACCATAGGGTCCTATGTAAGACTCCAGGAAACAAAGAATGTAATATACTACTATTTAACAATAGTATTCTTCATTCTTTGCGTTTACTCACATCCTTTCATGTTCTTCTTCTTCCTCATGGCCGTGATCATCAAAAAGACAACCGAAATATCAACTTCAGATAAATTGGAAAAGATCAAGGAATTCTTAAGGACAAGTGATTCAATAGGACATGTTTTATTTCGATTATTCAACATTGCCAAGGATGTGAAACAACATTTCATCTCGATCCAATATTTTACCCGGAATAAAATCGAATCATTTATCGGGATAAGTGGAAAGAAAGATATTTCATTGATACTTTTGATCGCCATTTACATTTATGGCTACAAAACAAGGTTCTTCAGATTCGAATTCATAGAGGATCTTCTATATACACGCGATGAGAGAGGTGAGACGTGGTTCATAGTATCATATTTCCTTGGGAGTAAAACAAAAGTTGGGCTGGCAAGCTTTGAGAACTATCCATTATATGACCTAGTTCCGGGGGAGATCCACCTGTTACTGAGATATGTCAATATAATTATTTTATTCTTATTTGTCGCCCTCATCACCATCAGTCTTATCAAAGTCTCCAAGAAACATATTAACTTCTTCGACATCTACCTCTTCGGAGGTTCACTTGCTTTCATGGCAGGAGGATTCTTCAACTATGCGATCCTTGGCCAGAGAGCGGTTCAGGTAATGTTCGTGAACACTCCACAATATATCGGAAGAATGTTCAAAAACAGCCGGTTCATGATAATCATAATCGCGATGATGATAACAGGACCCATTCTTTTCAACCTCAATTATTCAGTAAATACGACAATCAGCGGTTTCGGTTATATCGAGGATAACGGATCGATAATTCCCGGGGAGTTCATCGAGGATTTCTCCCTTGGGAATCAAACCGTTTTCGTATCATTCAGATCTTTCTATCCGGTCGCCTCATCAAGCCTGCAAGTACCCGAGAAAATGAGAATGTACAGGGAAGCGCCCGGATCCTTAAGAGATGAAAATTACACATTAAGGACCGACCTGATAATAGATAATGATAAGATCAAAGGAAATATGCATTACTGGGGGATCCAGGAGAATATCTTCGATGATATCAACAACACCATATACGATCAGGGCGATGGAAGGATACTGATCAGGGGATCGAAGGTGCATAAATTATGATAAAGGGCATAGGGATCGATCTCGTTGATGTGGAATCATTCGGTAAAATAAGAGATCTCTCCAGGATATTCACAGAAGGAGAGATTAGTTATTGCTCATCAAAGAACGACGATATTTTGCATTTTGCTGCCAGATTCGCCTTGAAGGAAGCGGTTTACAAGTCCTTGGGGATATCCGAAGAAAGGTCTCCGGACTGGAGGGAGATCGGTACGGTCAAGACCGAAGGGGATAGGATCGAAGTCACTCTCTCAGGAGATGTGGCCAGGATCGCATCCGAAATGAAAATACAGAGGATCGAGGCTTCCATTTCACATATCAAAGATATGGCCGTTGCCGTTGCAGTTTCCATATGCTGATACGGTGTATTCCATGATACTCAGCGAATACCTCACGAAATCCGCTCATCGATATAGGGATAAGATCGCGATCAAGTTCGGAGATCAGACATATACCTATGACGAATTGGATAGGATAACGGACGATCTATCATCCAATATGGAAAGAATAGGCATAAGAGGCGGAGATCGCGTCGTTGTGATGACCGGCAACAAACCAGAAACCGTTATATCATTATTTACAGCCTCGAAGATGGGGGCAATATTCGTTCCAGTCAACCCCCAAATAAAGCAGGAAAAACTCAAAACAATTATCGACAAATGCGATCCAAAATGTATAATGGCGGATGATCTGAACCGAGATATGGTAAATGATAGCGTGAAGGGATCCGATAGGCAGATCATAATTGGTCTTGGAGATGGCTTAATAGATAAAGAGATAACGAACGAATATCATATATTCGCTGATCTATGTAAAAGTCCGGATAACCTACGCGAGATGAAGTCCCCGAATGAAAGAGATGTCGCACTGATCATGTTCACATCCGGGTCCACCGGAGAACCAAAAGGAGTGACTCTGAGCCATGCAAATATCGACGCCGCATCGAACTCGATAATCGAATATCTCAACAACGATGAGAATGATGTTATACTAAACGCCATACCTTTATCCTTCGATTATGGTCTGTATCAGGCGATAATGTCCATTAAAAGTGGTGGAACGCTAATCCTTGAAAAGTCCTTCACTTTCTTCAATCAACTACTCGAGAGGATCCAGAAAGAGAGAGTGACCGGATTCCCGATCGTTCCATCGATGGCAGAGATTTTACTAAGACTTGGAGACATAACAAATTACGATCTATCCTCTCTACGATACATAACGAACACCGCACAAGCATTGTCTCCAAAGACCATCGAAAAGCTAATCCAGATGTTTCCTGGCGTTTCTATCTATTCTATGTATGGATTGACCGAATGCAAGAGGGTATCGTTCCTCGATCCAAGTAAGATAATGGAAAAGCCGACATCGGTCGGTAAAGCAATCCCGAACACCGATGTCATTCTACTAGACGATGACAGAAAACCTATTCATGAACCAGGAAAGATCGGCGAACTAGCTGTGAAAGGACCGCATATCATGATCGGTTACTGGAACGATACCATAGAGACAGAGAGAACTATCATCAAAGACGATATCACTGGTGAAAGGATATTGTTAACAGGTGATCTCTTCAGGTTCGATGAAGAAGGGGATCTCTACTTTGTTGGAAGGAAGGATCAGGTAATAAAGATAGGGGGTGAGAAAGCGACCCCACAGGAAGTTGAAGCCGTAATTACATCAATGGATGGGATCTCAAGCTGTGTGGTCATTCCCATTGCCGATTATATTCTCGGTAACAGGTTCATATGCTTTGCACAGAGTTTAAAAGAGGTCAAAGAGGATGACATTCTCAGATTCTGTTCCGAAAGGCTCGAGAAATACATGATACCCAAGAGAGTCTATTTTATCGATCATATGCCGCTTACAGCAAATGGGAAGATAGATCGGGAATCGATAAAGAATAATAAAGATATGTATATGAAGGAATGAGATGATGAATGGAACCGTTTGGATAGATCTTCTCAACCCTTCGCATCCCCTGTTCTTCAAACCGGTCATAGACAGGATCTCCAAAAATGCCCGGCTTAACGTTACAATGAGAGACAGGGGCGAGACACTATCCATCGCAAATGATCTTGGAATAAAAGGCGATGCGATAGGCAAGGATTACGAGAACGCTTTCTTGAAAACATCATCCATTGCAATAAGGACGTTACAACTTTCTCTTCATCTGAAGAGGTTCGATACCGCATTATCATTCGAGAATCCCATGAGCGTTGCCGTTGGATGGATGCGGAGAAAGAAAACGATTCTAATGCTTGATAATGATGTCAAATACAACAAAGGCTCTGGCAGAATACAGAAGATAGAATCATGGTTGAAGACGAAAACCGATATCCTGATAGTTCCCAAATGTACTAAACATCGGTTCAAGAAGCATTTCTCCCGATCGAGGATCCTGACCTATGACGGTTACAAAGAGGACATTTACATATCCGGTCATATACCGAATAAAGATATACTCAGCAAGCTACCGTTCAAAGACTATATCGTCATAAGGCCTGAGGCATTGGCATCATTCTATGTGAAAGAAGAAAAGAGCATAACCGAAATCCTCTTGGATCGGTTCGAAAAAGAAGGAATAAACATCGTATTCCTGCCCAGGGACAGGAGCGATTGGAACATCAGCGGCAGGAAAAACGTCCATATACCTCCAAAGCCGTTGAATGGTCTGGACCTGATATATTACTCAATGGGGGTCCTAACTGGATCAGGGACGATGGCCAGGGAGGGAGCCATAATCGGGAGGAAGGCCGTTTCCTTCTTTCCTGGCAAAGAATTATTAACTGTAGATCAAGACCTGATAGAAAAAGGAATGATGGTCCATTCAAGGGATGTTGATGAGATCATCGATCATATACTTGAAAAAAAGCACATTAACGACACACATGGACACGATCCCAAGAAGGTCCAGATAGAGTTCTTTGAAAAGCTGGGATCCGCACTTGAGGATTGAATGGGTAGTTATCATGGAAAACGATACAAAGAGGATCATCGGATCGATCTATCAAAACATCAAAAGAAACGATTACAAAGGATACGACCCCTATGACTGCCTGAACAGTCCCATTATAACCTCGTTCGAGAACAGATGGATAAGGATCGCATCCACCCAGTTGCTCGTCTATTCACCAATAAACTTCAGGTCAATACTGAGGATAAAAAAGGATGTGAACCCGAAGACTATGGGTCTATTGCTCAGAGCCCTTTTGATCCTCAAGAAAGGTAAAGATCATGACATCATTCCAGATCTCGAAAAAGAGATCGAATTTATACATTCATGGATCATTGAGAATCAGAACATGGATTATTCCGGACCTTGTTGGGGTTATCATTTTCCATGGCAGGACCTTCACAAGTTCATACCCAGATATGAGCCTTCAATAGTTGTGACAAGCTTTATCGGCCATTCTCTGATCGACCTCTATAATTTCGATGCCAATCCAGAGTTGAAGAGAACGATAAGTGGAATAGCCGATTTCATCATGAACGACCTCAACATCCACAAAGACGATGAGGGTATATGCTTCAGTTATTCACCTCACGATAATAACGTCGTTCATAACGCCAACATACTCGGGTCCAGTTATCTCTTCAGAGCTGGAACAGTTCTAAAGAAGGATGATATCCTTGAGATTGCAGAAAAGGCTCTGAACTTCACATTATCCAAGCAGAACGCCGATGGATCGTGGTATTACAGTATAGATCCCTCTACAGGCAAGTTCAGGAAGCAGTTCGACTTTCACCAGGGCTTCATCCTCGATGGCCTGAGATCCATCTGGGAGATCGACAAGGATGAACGGATCCTCCCAAGGATCGAGAAGGGGCTGAGATTCTATATAAAGACCATCGATGATCGGGGCAGAACATACTATCGATATCCCAGGAAGTGGCCGATAGATATCCACAATCAGGCCCAGGCAATGATAACATTAAAGGACAATTCATCCATGTTCCCGTTCGTTAGAGATAAGTTCGAGAAAGTATTATCCTGGACCCTGAAAAGAATGATACGCTCAGATGGTAGAACCAGACATCAAGTATGGCCTATTATCAAAAACAACAATGATTACACCAGATGGGGAGACAGCTGGATCTTACTGGCATTGGTAAAATGTTTAGGTAATGGTGATCATCGTTGAAACCGAAGGCACTTATTATGACCAGGGACTTGAAAGTGCCAGGTGGAGTTACCAATTTTTTTAGGATCTTCTTCAAGAACTATTCTCATGATGATATAGCTATTGAACACTTCAAGCAGGGCATATCAAAAGAACAGAGCACTAAGCAAATTATACCTTATGTATTATCATACCCAAAAGATTTAGTTAGATTCATCAGAAAAATAATTACCGATAGAAGTTCGAGAATTGTGCATCTGAATCCATCTTTCTTCACAGTTCCTATAGTGAGGGATTCCATATATATCTTGATCTCAAAAGCCATGAGAAAAAAAGTATTGGTCTTCTTCCATGGTTGGGATAAAGGATATTACAAGAAACTGAAAGAATCCACAATAAGAAGAATAATTTTTCATTGTATATATTCAAAGGCTGATTCCTTATACGTTCTCGCTGAGGATTTCAAGGATTCGCTTCAGAATTTGGGTCTCTCCAAGATCGAGGTTAGCAAGACCTTCTTTGATGGAGATCTCTTCTCAGGTTATAAAAGGAAAAAGAGCAAGACTCCAAATCTCTTATATGTCGGCAGGATGCAGGAGGAGAAGGGGATATTGGTGATCCTTGAGGCCCTTCATGGACTTCATCTGAAAGGGTATGATTTCAGAATGGATTTCATCGGCTGGTTCGTTAATGATGAAATCAGAGTAAGGTTTGAGGAAAAAATCAAGTTATATGGTATTGAAGAAAAGGTGAATTACCTAGGTTACTATCCCGATCAAAAGAAGGTAGAAAAATTCAATGATAGCGATATTTTTCTCTATCCATCTTATTATCCGGAAGGATGCCCAACTGTTGTGATGGAGGCCATGGCAGGAGGCTGTTTGATCATATCCACGGATGTTGCCGCTTTGAAGGAGGTCATAAGGAACGGGGAAAACGGTTTCATAGTTAAACAGAAGGATCCCGATGATCTGATGAATAAGATCGAATACGTATTCAAGAATTATGATATGTTCTATGAGATGTCAAAAAGCATAAAAGAAGAAGCTTTCAAAAGATATGAATCAAGAATAATCATCGCACAGATATATGGAACCTACCAGAATTTATTAAAGGGTGATCTTCATAAATAGAAAAAAAAGGATCTTTATCTTAACCCCGTTTGAAAATGTGATGACCAAGCGTGGAAACAGGCATCCACTGATAGCGGATATGCTTGTAAAAAAGGGATATGATGTGACATATATCACAACAAATTTCTACCATGCCGATAAGACCTTCTTCTCGAAAGAGGATATCAAAAGAGCCGTATCCAGCGTTCCTTACAAATTAAAGGTCCAGAAAAATGTTGGGTATAAAAAGATCCTCTCTCCCAAAAGGATCCTAAGTCATATTGAATTCGCTATTAAAACGGGGTTGTTCCTTTTAAAAAATAAAGCCGATCTTGTAATCATACCTTCAAGACCCATGGAACTTATCTTCGTAACGAGCTGGATCTCCCTTATTAAAAGATTTAAAATAATCCTAGATGTGAGAGACATTTGGCCTGATGCTTTTCCCCAAAATAATTTCATCAGTATATTATTTAATTTTTATTGTTCAGTATTTTTATTTTTATCGATGTGGAATATAAAACATTTTTTATATGTTTCACCGAGCTTTATTGATTGGATAAAAAGATATTCAAAACCGATAAATTCAATATTCGTTCCTTTAGGTTATGATAACGATAGATGGAATGATATCAAAGAACCAAATATTATACCGGGTAAGTGGAAATTATTATTCATAGGAAATTTCTCTTTGAATTTCAATTTTTATCCATTAATCGATGCCATCGGAGAGAATAAAATTGTAAGATTCACCATGGTGGGCGGAGGAGATAATATAAATATGGTGAAAGAATATATCAAGAAAAATGAATATAATAATATAGAATTAACTGGTTTCGTCGATAAATCAAAAGTTGTGGACTATATGAATTCCAGCGACATAACTGTAATACCAATGATCGGACAATCGATCCCGAATAAATTCTTTGATTCCATTGGAGGAATGAGACCTATCATCGTCTTTGGTGATTATGATACCGCATCATTCGTTAAGAAAGAAAATATCGGTTGGGTCGTTAATTTTCACAAAGATGAAATATCCCGATTATTAAGGAATATGAATGTCAATGATTATAAAGAAAAGTATAATAATATTAGAAATATTAGAAGTTCATATTCAAAAAATATACTATACGAAGATGTATTATCTCTGATGAACTTATTAATATAATTTGGAAGTTATAATATGAAGATCCTTTTTTGTCTGGGAGAATATTACAAAGATAAGATCGGCGGAGCTGAAATTCAATCATCATTATTAATCAAACATTTATTATCTTTTGGACATGAAATGGTTTATTTATGTCAAGGAGATTCATTCAAATTGTTTCCAGATATTGACGATAGAGGTTTAAAAATATATAGAATAAAAAGACCTTTTAAAAGAATTAATACATTACATTACCTCTCCAAAAAAAAAATATATGAATTATTGGATAAAATAAATCCTGATATAATATATCAGAGAGGAGATTATCATTTCATTGATATCATAAGTACATATGGAAAGGAAAGGAGAATACCGGTTGTAAGTGCTCTTTCAATGGAAAGGCACTGCAGAAAACCAAAGCTTTACATAACTCCATCACTCCCATTTCAGATAATTAACAGGAAATTAATATCTAGATATTATTCCTACTCTTCAAAGATAATATGCCAGACAGAACATCAAAAAAAGCTTTTCAAGGATAATTATGACATCGAATCGATAATTATTCCCATTGGTCATGAGATCCCCGAGAGCATTCCAAAAAAAGAAAAAAAACCCACGATCATATGGGTAGCAAATATCAAACCGTTGAAAAGGCCAGAAATATTTATTGAATTGGCAAAGAGGATGTCCGATACAGGTGCTCGTTTCATCATGATAGGAAGACCACACGATCAAAGGTATTATCAAAATATGAAAACGGAAATCGACCTCATTAAAAATCTGAAATATCTTGGAGAGAGGGATTTTGATACGACCAATGACCACATAGCTCGATCATGGATACTTGTAAGCACGAGTGAATCCGAAGGATTCTCAAACACATTCGTCCAAGCATGGATGAGGGGTACTCCCGTAATATCCATGAATGCCGATCCAGATGATATGATATCAGAACATGGTCTAGGCATGATGGCCCCAACGATAGATTTGTTGGAAAAGAAGATAAGGCACCTTATTGAACATCCTGAGAAGATCAAGATCATGGGAGACAGGGCAAAAGAGATATCATATGACCTATATGATATCCAAAAAATATCTCGAAGATTGGAAAGAGTCTTTCTGGATATAGTATAATATATTATTTTTAGATAACAATATACCAAATGAATTAGGACAATAATAGATTCACAATAGTTACCGTAAATATAATATAACAACTAATCATCGACACAAGATGTCCTATGATATACCAGTCAGATAACAAAGGAAGCAGAATACGAATCATATGTCAAGATATATACGGTCTTCCATTATCAAAAATGATAACAACTAGAAGGAATCTAACCGATGGGGCATATGGCAGGGACTTCCCCAGGGATATCCCATATTCGCCATAAATATCATGATATACCATCAGAAGAAAGGTGTAGTAATGATTTCACAGAAGGCTCAAAAAACCTTAAAAAGGGACTTATCAGGTATAACGATTTTATTGTTGTTCCTACTTGTTGGAGCTATCATATCCGGACAATCGATGCTCTTCGAGACCGATGGATCGACCATAGATGAATCCATCAATGAAACAAGATCTCCAACAACCAGGAATTTCTATGTAGATTCGATCAACGGAAATGATAATTGGGATGGTAGGTCCGAAAAATTCACTTCGGGAAATAATGGGCCATGGAAAACTCTAAAAAACGTTGATGAAGTTACTACCTTTACTGGCGGAGATAATATTAATTTCATTAAGGGTGGTGAATGGGATATAAGCAAATGCCATGATGGCTTTTTTCAATTCAGAAGCTCAGGCTCCAAAGGAAATCATATTATTTTAAAATCATATGGAAATGGGTCACATCCAAAAATGAATGGTAACTGGGGTGGATACATTGATATTAGAGGTAATTATGTAACCTTATCGGGTTTTGAAATCTTTAATTTATCAAGTGGTGTTGTAACACAATCAGTAGGTTCACGTCATTATGGAGTCACAATTAAAGATAATTATATTCATCATGTCGGAAGATGGGGAATTTACGCTCCTTTTGGCGAATTTAATCTAAAAATTATAAATAACACTATTGAAGATACAGGTTTAATATATGGTGGTTCTGGAATTGCACTTATGGGAGATTCAACTTTTCATGGATCAGATATAGAAATTGCACATAATAAGATTACAAGGTCATATGGAGATTCAATAACACTACATGAAGGTAATAGCCATTATAGCACTCATCTAGGAACGAATATATCAATACACCATAATATAATAAAAAATAGTGTAAATGCTGATGGTATTGACATTACAACTGGAAGCAATATTTCTATTTATAATAATATCGTAAGTGATTGTCCTTTAAAATTATTACATATAGATAGTAGTGCAAATAACATAAAAGCATTTAACAACCTTTTTTATGGTAATGCGTCAATGGGTCAAATATATATTGCTGTTTCTAATGTTTCATTCTATAATAATATTGTATCATTAAATAAAGGACATGCTCCCTATTCATTGAATATTAATAGTGTAAATTATCATTCATTTAAAGTGAATAATATATTATTATATAAAAATTTATTTGCATATGGAAAAAATATGACTCATAGTGGATTAATAGAAATAGCTGATAGCCGACAACATTTAAATAACATTTCAATAATATCAAATATCTTCACAACCAAAGAAAACCGTATGCCATTTTATGTATTTGATTTCCAGTATGATTCTTTTCGAGCGGATCACTCGGGATTCTATTGTAATGGTAATATTTATGGTCCTGGAGAATTCCAAGTGAAATCAGGCAGGACAGGCACAGATATTATCAATATTTCCAAATGGACAAATACATATGGACATGATCAAAATGGGATGAAAACTGATCCTTCAATAAAATGGATAAGCAATAGCTACTATCAATTATCAAATGATTCTCCATGTATAGATATGGCTACAGATCTATCTTTTATTGAATATCCCTCAGATATATTCGGATCCCCTATATACGGGATCCCGGACATAGGAGCGATAGAATACGTTCCTCCCAACATCATGGGATCGGATCCCATCAAGATCGGGAGGGAGATCTTCCTCTACGAGGATGGGAGATTCCGATACACGGAAGAAGTCTCGGAAGATGACGACGGGGTGGATCTTTCCATAGTAGTGAACGAGGATTGGATCCCGACATCCCCCGTTCCTCACGTTAGTACAATCAAAGTAAACTCATACAACAGATACAGTGATGTTGTTCTGGAATGGACCGAAGAGGACAGGACAACCGACAAAAAGGCGACATATCTTATTAAAGGATTGCTGCCTGAAGAGAGATACACCATCCTCGAGAATGGGATCCCCAGTCTGGTAGCATCCTCAAATGAGTCGGGATCCCTGCAGTTCGAACTGATCAAAGAAAGCGATATCTTAAACATCTCCATAACAAGAGAGGATCGGCCGATCATCGTTTCGGACCTGACCGTGGATACCATCGGGACCGGGGAGAAGCTCAAATTCGACATTACAGCTTCCGACATGGATGGTATAGATGATGTGAAGGTGACCTACCAGCACGAAAAAAACCTGTTCAGCGGCCAGATCGATCTCAAAATAGACGAGGGAGATGTAAATTTTGGAAACTGGATCGGATATCTGACCATACCAAATGACCTCATAGGGACAATATCATACCATACAACGGCTAGGGACCTGGGAGGTCTTGAGACCTCATCCAGGGATCATAACATAAGAATAATCGATGTTATCGAACCATCGATGTTGGATGACCTGACAACTCATTCATCGGACCAAAGGGATCGGATCGATTTCAAGTTCGAACTATACGACAACATAAAGCTTGATAGAACGATCGTAGAGATAATCGAGAATGATCAGATCCTAAGCTACGATCTCATCAAGATCGGCGATCATCACGAATACTCCCACCAATTATCCGATCCTGCAGCAGAACTCGTTCAGTATCGCTTGAACCTCTCCGACAGCAGCGGAAATGAGAACATAACCTCCTTCATGATCATAGATGTAATGGACAGCGAACCTCCAGTGCTTCATAGCGACAACACGGATCAGATAGGTTATTCAGGGGAGGAGTTCAGATTCGACATTGTCATAACGGATAACAGGGGGATCTCCTCAACAAGGATCGATTATATCCTCGGGGAGAAAAGCTACTCCATATCCGGAGAACAGGGGCATATCAAAAAGGCCATAGTGATACCGATGGATCACATGGGGTCCCTTGAATACAGCATACATGCAAGGGACATCGGCGGAAATATGCTGGAACTTCCTGCAATAAGCGTTCCCATCATCGATAATGTCAAACCGTGGATAGTTCATGATAGATCGGATGAATATGGAACCACCGGTGATCCCTTCAACATTATGGTCACCGTAGAGGATAACATCGGGATCAGGTCCGTCATCTTCCAGTTCTGGAGCGAAGACGCTCCTTCAACGAACATCACATTGAGACATGAGGCCGGAGATCACCACGGAAAGATAGCGATCCCCTTCGATATGACCTCTGATATTCATTATCGATTATGGGTGAAGGACGTATCGGGAAACATATTGATGGGTAATGAAAGAACGATCATTATAAAAGACAATGACCCACCCGAGATCATAGACGCATCGACAAAGAGGATAATGGGCGGAATCGGATACAGCTTCGAGATCGAGGTCCATGATAATATCGGCATCGGGGATGTGTCCCTTTTTATCGAAATACAAGATGAGCTCATCGAGATCCCGTTGACCGGAGATGCCGGCATATACAAGAAATTCATAGAATTAATAGACGCTCCATTCAGCTTCTGGTTCAAGGTCACGGATGTCAACGGAAACTATGTTGAAACCCCGGTTGTCCTTGAGATAGAGTCACAGATCGAAGGTGTGGTTAACACCGAAAATGAAGAGGACCCGATCGATGAGAATAAGGATCCCGTCCCTGAAACGATAGTTCATGAGGTCGCAGATAGCAGGACACTCGTCATAATTACCATGATATTCTGTATCACAACCATGATCCTGATACTTTTCTCATTCATACTGGGAAGAAAAAGCAAAGATATCTCGCCCCCTCCAGAGGACTTTACGGAATATGAGGAAGTGGAAGAATTCGATGAATATGAACAGCCTCCGCTTGACGATGCCGATCCACCCGAGGATGAAGCGAACGTATCTGATATCGATGTTGAGAACCTTAATATCGATGAGATCATGAAAGAGATAGATGATCTGATGATACCTCTGGAAGAAGTGACAGAGATAGCGGATGTTCCTGACGATCCCATGTCAAAAGAAGCTTTCTGAAAACGATTGTCCCTCATGGTTCGGTTCCAGTGTCCGGCCGATCCTCTATATCAAGAGATGACAGGTATTCCTCAACAGAGGGAATGTCGAGTTCTTCCAACTCCAAACCCTCTATTGGGATCTCCTCATCCATATCAATGGGGTCCTCTTTACCTATCCCATCGTTTGATATGTCAACATCTTCCGAAGCGTTTACCGGTTCCGGATCGAATGAGGTGACTTCAGACAAATTGGCCGATACTGCTTGATCGTCCTTTTTCTTATTTATCATCGTTAAAATGCCGATAATAAGCATTATCATCCATGCTATAATGATCAGGGCCAACCACCAAAGATCTTTAATGTCGAATCCCTGTGTAAGGGGGCCTTCATCTATCTTTCCATTGCCGTTGATGATCGGTTCGACCGTCAACAGAAAATGATCGGAAGCGTAATTTCCCGCTTCATCCGTCACATTAAGACCTATACTGTAGTTTCCAGGTATGGAGAAGTTGTGATAAGCTATTGCGCCATAGATGACAATGTCTCTTGAGCCGTCATTGAAAGACCATGTCCAGTTCACGATCCCGACATTATCTTTCGAACCTGAACCATCAAGCTCGACGATCGTTCCCGCAGGGACCTTTCGATCGGGTCCGGCATCGGATGTGGGCGATTCATCATCGATCATAATCTCATCATGAATCACGATCTCTTTTTGTTTTGTCATGTTCCAGTTCCCGAATGGGTCAACAGCTCTGAATATGTAATAAAGCACATCATTTGATCCCAACGGGAGGGACAGATCATACATGAAAAAGTGCGAGCCTTCCATGCTCACATTGTAATGCTCACCCTCTCCGAACCAGTACTCGAGATATACCATCGATAAGCCGATATTATCCGTCACAGATATGTTGAAAATGATATTTTCCCCTGTATACGCCTCAGAGGGCGTTTGATCGGAGAGGAAAATTGGTTTTTTATTATCCTCGATCGTCACGGTGATTTCAATGGTATGGTTTCTATTGAGCGAATCATCAACAGCATGGAATATGTAATGCAGGGGATCGATCGAGTCGAATGGGATGATCATCTGATAGATATAATGACCCGATCCCGTCATGCTCATGTTATTATGTTCCCCTGTCCCGAACCAGTATTCGACAAAGACCGATGACACTCCAATATTATCCGTCACAGAGATGTTGAACATGAACAGGTCCCCGGTCGTTCCTGAGATCGGAGTTGAATCCGATCCGAATACCGGGACGTCATCATCCAAAACGGCAACGGTCCTCTCTAAGGTATGTGCCCGATTCCCGGCCTCGTCAACCGCATGGAACAGGTAATGAAGTACATCTGTCGAATGCGAAGGTATAGTGATCCGATAAGTGTATGGTCCCGATCCGTTCATACTCATGTTGTAATGCTCTCCTGTCCCGAACCAGTATTCCACATGGACAAAAGAGATCGCAATGTTATCCCAGGCCATGATGCTGAAGGTGAATCTGTTCCCGGTCATCGCTGATGCAGGTGTTTCATCGGTTCCGAAAAACGGCTTATCGTTGTCAGATACCAATACATCCTTTTGTATCGTATCATTCCAGTTGCCGGAACCATCAACGGCGTGGAATATGTAATGGAGCGTCTCCGTCGAATGGGAAGATATCGTGATCTGATAGGTATAAGGCCCCCATCCGTTCATGCTCTCGTTGTAATGCTCTCCTGTCCCGAACCAGTATTCGACAAAGACAGATGACACGCCAATATTATCCGTCACTGATATACTGAACGTGAACGGATCCCCGGTTGTTCCCGAATGAGATGTATCATCCGATCCAAATGTTGGTCTCTCCTCATCAGTTATTATCACATCCATCTCCAGGGTATTGGCCCAATTCCCGGACTGGTCTACCGCAATGAACAGGTAATGAAGCGTATCTGTCGAGTTCGAAGGTATAGTGATCCGGTAAGTGTATGGTCCCGATTCTTCCATGCTCACGTTATTATGATCTCCTGTCCCGAACCGGTATTCCAGATAGATGAAAGAGATCGCAATGTTATCCCAGGCCATGATACTGAAGGTGAATTCCTCGCCTGTCCTTGCTGATCCGGGTGTTGCATCTGTTCCGAACACGGGTCTATCGTTGTCAGATACCAACACATCTTTTTGTATCGTATCGTTCCAGTTCCCGAAACCATCTACCGCATGGAATATGTAATGTAAAGTATCCGTCGAGTTCGAGGGCATCGTGATCTGGAAAATATACGCCCTTGAGCCATTCATGCTCACATTATCATGTTCTCCTGTTCCGAACCAATATTCGACAAAGACCGATGAAACGCCAATATTATCCGTCACCGATATGTTGAACGTGAACGGATCCCCCGTGGTTCCCGAGCTCGGAGTGTTATCAGTTCCGAATGTTGGTTTGTCGTTGTCGGTAATGGTCACATCCTTCTGGGAAGCATGCGCCCAGTTACCCGAAGTATCAACTGCATGGAATATGTAATGAAGAGTATCTGTTGAGCTTGAGAGTATCGTTATCTGATACGTATAAGGACCAGAACCGCTCATGCTCACATTCGTATGGGATCCAGATCCGAACCAATACTCCACATTCACTGATGACACATCTATATTATCCGATACGGAAATTGAGAAGGTAAATGAGTCGCCTGTTGTTCCCGAACTTGGTGTTGAATCCGTTCCAAACGTGGGTTTGTCGTTGTCGGTAATGGTCACGTTCTTCTGTGATGTGTGAGCCCAGTTACCCGAAGTATCAACTGCATGGAATATGTAATGAAGGGTATCTGTTGAGCTTGAGAGTATCGTTATCTGATACGTATAAGGACCAGAACCGCTCATGCTCACATTCGTATGCGACCCAGATCCGAACCAATACTCAACAAACACTGATGATACACCTATGTTATCCGATACGGAAATCGAGAAGGTAAGGGATTCACCAGTTGTCCCGGAGCTAGGAGTCGAATCCGTCCCGAACGTGGGTCTGTCGTTGTCGAATATGGATATGTCCTTTTGAGAGGTATGGGCCCAGTTACCTGAGTTATCAACGGCATGGAATATATAGTGTAAATTATCTTTCATATCCGAAGGGATCGTGATCTTGTAGGTGTATGGCCCCGTTCCGGACATACTTACATTGGTATGGGACCCCGATCCGAACCAGTATTCCACGTAAACCGATGAGACCTGTATATTATCTGAGACAGAGACGTTGAACCAGAGGTCTTGGGACATGTTCATCTTTTTCGGAGTACCATCTTGTATGAATTCCGGAGGGTCGTTATCATAGACCGTGATCTGTTTGTTCGTTGTTTGGTTCCAGTTACCGACCTTGTCCGAGAACACGAATCTGTAGGATATGCTTGATGTCGTATCGGATGAAACGATTATGGTCCTTTGATATTCAGTACCTGGAACCATCGTAAGGTTGTACGAACCGTTACCCGGTATCGTCACCACAAGATAAACCTCGGATATTCCGCTGTCATCACTGAACGATGCTTTGAAGGTTAAAGGATCACCCGTGGTGCCGGATACAGGGGTGGAATCAATTGCGAGAACAGGACGCTTGTGATCCCCCGTCATCGTGATGCTTGGTTCTGACTGGCCAACCGAGTTAACGGCCTTCACATGATAAAAATAGAGGGAATTCGACTTTGAAGAGGTATCGTTGTAATACATCAGTTCCGTTTCGTCTATACTGCTGTAGGATTCTCCATCCATCGATCTAAGTACTACGTACCTAGTAACTGTACTGCCTCCGTCGTTGAGGGGCGATCCCCACGTTATGTTGAACGACGATCCGAACTTCGTTAGTGCTGCCGAAGTCGGCGGTGTCGGCTTGGTGATACCGATGCAGTAGAGCGTTCCGTTCTCTGTAGCAGCATAGATACGGCCGTCCGAATCGATCACCGGACCGGATGTTATCCTATCATCCAACGATAAGTTCCAATCATGTGTGCCATTGGGATTCAAAGATACGACCCTGCCGTTCTCCATCCCGAAATAGACCTTGGAACCGTTGTTAATAACAGGAGGTGTGCTGACATTCCCTCCCATGCTTTTCCTCCAGTTCAGCGATCCGTTGAAGATGGATAGAACATATCCCTTTTGATCCGATACGATCAGATACCCGTCAAAATCGATGGATGGCGAAGAAAAATCTGCACCGATAGAAGTGTAATTCCATATTATCTTGCCTGAATCATCCAATTCATAGACCCTTCCATTAGAGGAACCAACTACTATCTGACCGTTCCCATTTATGGCAGGTGTTCCAGGGCCGGTAATATTGATAGTGAATCGCAAGGTCCCATTTATCTCAACGGAGTGCAATCTACCATTATCTGATGATACATAGACAATTCCATTATAATCGATCGCAGGTTTGGAGCTGATCTTTCCCCCGGTCGATAGGTTCCAAGCCTGAGATCCGTTTGGGAATAATGCATATAGTTTACCATCGTCAGAGCCAAAATACACAACCCCGGAATGATCGATATTCGGAGATGACCTGACCTTATCACCTGTCGTGAAGTTCCATAACTGTGAACCGTTAGGATACAGGGCATAGAACCTACCATCGTCAGACCCGAAATATATAACCCCGGAATGATCGATATTCGGAGATGACCTGATCTTTCCACTGGTTTTAAAGGACCATATCAATGAACCGTTTGGATAGAGGGCATAGAGTTTGCCATCGTCAGATCCGAAATATATCCTTCCTTCTCGATCTATCGCGGGTGATGAGTGTATCTCCCCTCCACTGGAGAATTTCCACCTGTAATTCGCCCTCTCGAAATCGTGACCGTATGGTGAGCGACCGGTATTCATCCTATCGCGTCTGGATCCCCCCCATTGATGGTATTCGATGGATCGGTTGAACATTGCCCATGCGTTATCCAGGAACGCTCCCTTTCCGGCGAAATCCGCCGTGGCTCCCTGGTTCGCGGTCTTGTTGGGATGCGAATTCCCCGTCTCACCTCCGTATTCCTTTTTCAGACGATTGGGATGTGAAGCATGATCGTCGGGATATGCCAGAAAGTTGAAGAAATCATATACGGCCACGTTGTTCAGCCCCGGATTCTTTCTGTTATAATCGTTCAGCCAATCGTTCTTGACCCAATCAGTGAAATCTCTCGCTCTTGCGGCTTCAGTATCGCTTGTCGCATCCCAGGGAGAATAATGCAGAGGCGGAGAGGTAACATAGATGAACAGAGTATTCGGATTGGATGCAAAGACCCTATCCAATGGAAGATATGTGTATCCGTTACTTGAATATGTCTTATTGTCCCCGGAATAATGCCTGAACACAGCTTTGTAATTTGCCATTGACTTAGTTGAACTGAATGGATCCCCAGGTTCCGTTCCGGAAGAACCGATCTTGCTTGCGGGATAGCAACTCTTGAACATGACTATCCGGTTCACACCATCTGCGCAATCGTGGTCAAGAACCGCATCAAGATAATCGTTGAACCATAATATCCAATGTCTCATCTCGGTATAATTCCCGACATCAGATGCGATGGATTTTGGTCGGCCGCTGTTATTATCCAGATCTGTTCCGTAGTATATATCGTTCCTTTCATCGATGTAGCTCTTCGCTATCAATGCACTGTTCAAACCATCGGACAACCAGTTCCTTCCCACGGAATGATGGATGAAAACCAGATCGTCCTCATCGGTCCATGGATCCCTCTCATCACTGATATGTGGAGAATTCTCTCCCTTTGCGGGTAGAACGAATCCGGAAAATATAATGAACGATATTACAAAATAAGCGATTGCACCTCTATCAGTGACCATTTTCGCACCTTTGAGTTAGAAACATGAGCTTCTTATTAAAAATAGTTTTTCGGTGATACTTGTACATGTTCTTATTGGACCCTTATGCCCCTATGGAATGTGGTAAGATCGTCCCTGTTGAGCTGAATTATCATATCGAAGTTACCTTTAGGGAGAATAATGCTGAAGTGATATGAATATCTTGATTGGGCAGGTATTTCATATGTCGAATAAAGTACAGTGCTCGAATTCAAGGCATGGACGGAGAACGGCTCTATGAGTTCATAGAAAGTTCGAGTTCCATAGTTCAAGGTAACATTGGTATTGATAGGATCGGATAGGTCATTGTTCACAATGACAAGCTTGAAGGATAGGATATTCTCGTTCCAGTGGGTCGCGGGCAGATCCGATGGGATCCCATACTCATCAGCCAGATACATTATCATATCATCGGATCGTATCATGTTAGAAGGTTCAAGAGCCGTGATATCGAGCTTGACCTCCCTGTATTTACTTCCATCCTTGTCCAGGACCATTATGGAGAACAGATACTGGCCCTGTGTGTCGAAGAAAAATGAAATGGGTTCTTCAAACCTATGACCGTGCCCTAAGCTTATGTTGAAAAGGTATTTGACGGAACGGTTCATCCTGAGATCGCTCAGATCATCGATCCTTATGTCGAATCCCTGGTAATCGAGGGACATGACGATATCATAATCCCGGCTCTCGAACTCGTGATTTGCAAGTCCCAGATACAACGTCCTTAATTCATCGATCATAACAATGCTTGGATAACCCTCTATCTTCTGATCGGGGCCGAGGATATACAGCTCCGTGTAGCGATCGCTTGCAGGATGATGATGCTGCCTCAGATAAACGCCGTAACCGATGGCACCGATAAGTATCAGTATCAATGTACTTGTGATGATTATGTCCCTGGGATCGTTCTCGAAGAGCCTGATCGATGGGATCCTGAACTTCTCCTGCATTTCGGGGTCAAGCCTTGACCTGCGTATGATGGCGCCTCCAGCACAAACCACTGAAAGGATGTAGATGATGAGGACCATCCTGTCGGACCTGACACCGAAGAACTCAGGATTTATGGGGTATAGATCGTTGAGTATCCATGAGACTATACCGACCACTCCTAAAGATATCCCCACCGAGAGCGCGATCCTGATAGGCCAATCCACACCCCTTTCGATCTTTTCCTCATCGGATCCTTCCTCCTTCTTTGAGAACTTGAATCCAAATCTGGACCTCTTCACTGGCGGAGGATCCTCCTCCTCGTCCTCATCCTCTTGTACAGGAGGGAAGAGAAGCGCTGTTATCATATACCCTGGGATGAAGAACAGGAAGGGGATACCAAGCACTGCCCTCATGAGCTTCGATCCCGGCATGAAGAAGAAAAGTAGGTAGAATAGCGAGGAAATGACGAATGCAAGTAGAAGGTCAAGATAATACCGGTTATTCATCAACCTCATTGTTCTCTCATACAAACAAAAGTGGCATATATACCTTGTCCAGGCAGTTTTTCTCCTGAACTAAGAATAATACAGCGGTCTTTATAAGTCTGCAAGCGGGCTCATACATCGATAACATGACCGGGGACGAGTCAAAACCGAAAAAGGATAGGGAAGACCCGCTATCATCTCTCCATATCAATATCCTATTCAACCCGTTTTCGGATAATCATAGAAATGAGAGTAAAAAGCGCTCCATGGTCGAAGAATGATAACACATCTACCATCGATCATATCCATCAATACCATATTTTACATGATTAGTATTTCGTTCATAGTTATCTGAGGTGCAAAGATATGAATATCGCAATGATAGGCTTAGGATATATCGGACTTCCCAACGCATTGATACTGGCCAGGAACGGAAATTGCGTCCTCGGAGTGGATATCAAAGAGGATGTGATCGAAAAGCTGAACGCGGGCATAATGCCCTTTGATGAACCGGGTCTGGAAAAGCTATTCATGGAGGCAAAGGATAACTTCCGGGCCTCCTTGACTCTCGAACATTGCGATGTCTACATCATCGCCGTTCCGACACCGCTAGACCGGGAGATGAAGATGGCGGACCTCAAGGCCGTCAAGGCCGCGGCAAAATCAATAGCCACTGTTCTCAAGGAGGGGGACATGGTCATTCTGGAATCCACCGTGCAGCCGGGAACCTCCAGGAACTTCGTGATCCCGATACTCAAAAGGACAGGCGTGAAAAGATTCTCATACGCACACTGTCCGGAGAGGGCCATACCGGGAAAGACCTTAACGGAGATGGTGAAAAACGATCGTATAATCGGTGGTATGGATGAAGCATCCGCAAAGAGGGCACATGATCTCTACTCAACTTTCATCGAAGGGAACCTGTTCCTGACTGATGTGACCACCGCTGAATTCGTCAAGCTCATGGAGAACACTTTCAGGGACATCAACATCGCCCTAGCGAACGAGTTCGCTCTCATCAGCGAGGACATCGGGGTCAACGTCTGGGAAGCGATAGAACTTGCGAACAAACACCCAAGAGTGAATATCCTCAAACCCGGTCCCGGAGTCGGCGGCCATTGCATAGCCATAGATCCGTGGTTCATGGTGGTGAAATCGACCAAGTCCAAGATCATCAACGTAGCAAGGGAGATCAACGATTTCATGGCGATCCACGTCTTAAAACACATCAAGGACATGATACACGGAATAGAGGATCCCAAGATAACGATACTCGGCCTTGCTTATAAGGCGAATGTGGATGACGTCAGAGAAAGCCCCGCTTTCAGGGTAGCTTCGGTCGCCGAGAACGAGGGGATCGATGTGGTGTTCCACGATCCTTTGATAGAGGGGGATCCCAACAATATCCTGGACCTCAACAGGGCGATAGAGGATTCTGATTGTCTGGTCCTGATTACCGACCATGATGCGTTCAAGGAACTGGATCCCAGAAAACTCCTCGTGAGGCACAAGAACATCATCGACACCAGGAACGTCCTCGATCACGCTGCATGGATGAAGGCGGGATTCAACGTCAAGGTGCTCGGCAATGGTAACAACATCTCATGTCCATAACATTGAAGTAACATCCAACGTTCAAAGATAGTAAACGGCAGGTCTCAAGATGAAACAGGCTTTGGTTAATCTCAGATCAGGCGAGGTCATCGTTGATGATGTGCCTCCTCCGGTGATGAAAGGGGAGGGAGTGATCGTCGAGAACCATTTCTCCGTAATCAGCGCCGGGACCGAAAGCATGCTCATAAATCTTGCCGGATCCTCGTATATCGGCAAAGCCAGGCAGAAACCCGACATGTTCATGAAAGTTGTCGAGCTTGCGAAAAAACAGGGTCCGATCACAGCTTACAAGGCCGTAACCGGCAGGTTGGACAAGCCCGAGCCTATGGGGTATTCATGTGCAGGGATCGTCACTAAAACATCAGAGAATTCACCTTTCAACAAGGGCGACCGGGTCGCTTGCGGCGGCGTAGGATATGCAAATCATGCCGACATGGTGTTCGTCCCGAAGAACCTGTGTGTGAAGGTTCCAGATGATGTAAGCCTTCGTGATGCATCTTTCACCACGCTTGGATCCATCGCGATGCAGGGCGTCAGGAATGCCGATGTGAGGGTGGGTGAAAAGGTCGCAGTGATAGGCCTGGGACTCATAGGTCAATTGACCGTCCAGATCCTTAAAGCGTCCGGATGCGAGGTATTCGGAATAGAGATAGATACGAAAAAGATAGAACTCGGGAAAAAACTGGGCCTTGACGATGGATGCTCAGCCTCTGCCGAGAACATAGAGTCTCAGGCAGAATCCTTCACCGAGGGTGTCGGGTTCGATTCCGTAATCATCACAGCCGCAACGAGATCGAACGAGCCACTGGAGCTTGCCGGGAAGATATCAAGAAAAAAGGGGAGAGTGGTTCTGGTAGGCCTTTCCGGTATGGAGATACCCAGAGATATCTATTACCCCAAGGAGCTTGAATTCGTAATATCTTGTTCCTATGGTCCGGGAAGATATGATCCTGAATACGAGGAGATGGGGCATGATTATCCGATCGGCTACATACGCTGGACGGAAAAGAGGAACATGGAATCATTCCTCAAATTGCTATCCCAGAAAAAGATCGTTCTGGATTATCTAATCAGCCATGAGTTCCATATAGAAAAGGCCGCAGATGCCTATGAACTGATAAGCTCAAAGACCAAGAAGCCCTACATGGGAATAGTTCTCACATACGATACCAAAAAGGATCCCAGTAAGAAGTTCGAGGTCGAGGGTACCAAGAAGAAGACACATAAAGGGGATGTCAACATCGGCTGGATCGGAGCGGGATCCTTCGCCACAACGACGCTGCTTCCGGCCATCAAGGGCATGGATGGGATCTCCCTTGTCGGTTTGTCAGTGGGATCCGGCGCCAGCTCAAAATCCACGGCAAAGGTACATGGTTTCCGTTATGTCACATCCGATCACAGAGAGCTATTGAAGGACAAGGACATAGATGCCATAGTTATCACGACCCGAAATTCCACACATGCGAAGATGGCCATAGAGGCGATAGAGGCTGGAAAGCATGTCTTCGTCGAAAAGCCTCTGGCATTGAGCATCGAGGAGCTTAAGGGGATCGAAAAGGCACACAAGAAGAATCCCGATGTCATCCTCCAGGTGGGTTACAATAGAAGATACGCTCCTCTTACACTCAGAATGAGGGATTTCTTCAAGGACAGAAAAGGTCCGATGATGATATTCTACCGGGTCAACGCCGGCAAGATGCCATCGAACAGCTGGGTCTACGAGGATCGAGAAGGGGGATCCAGATATGTTTCCGAACTCTGTCACTTCGTGGATTTCTGTCAGTACATGATAGGTTCTCCCATAATCGATCATCACTATTTCAAGGTGGACCATCCAGCTCTATCCGTTAAGGAATCAAAAGAGAACATAGCCATGACCCTCAAGATGGGGGACGGATCCCTTGCCAGTATCGTATATAATACAGTTGGTGAATCATCGACCTCCAAGGAGTTCGCGGAGATCTACTGCGAGAACGCCATGGCCAGAATGACCGATTTCAGGCAGCTTGAACTGATCCGGAATGGTAGAACGAAAAAGCACAAGGACCTGTTAAAAACGGACAAGGGCCATCGTGATGAGATCATACATTTCATTAAGGACATCAGAAATGGGAAGAACGATCTGATGGAGCATGTCAGAACCATGAAGGTGATCCTGGATTGATGATCCAATGATCCGACCTTTTGATAATAAGGGGCCATGTATAAAACGTATCAGATGTTGTCTCATCCGATCATTATGAAGGAAGAAAACAAATTCGATCCGGCAAGAAAAGAGACGATAAAAATTGATTGTAACCCGTTTGGGCATTTCCCTAAAAAAGAAAATGATTGCGAAACAGATGGATGATGCGTTTTTTCTTTCTTTCCTCAACCTTCTGGAAAGCCTTTTATATGGTAATAATGCTACTACGATCAAGGAAAAGAAGTATGATAAGATGAGCTACAATGGTATGTCCGCTGGATCGCACTTTGGAAGAGAAAATACTCGATATGTTATTTTACTGTATTTAAGTAGTGTTTTTACCTTTTTTTTTAGTGATAAGATCCCAAGGTGTTTTCTTTGATCAGAAGGATATTAAGAAGTATCATCATCGGTTTCTTGAATTTGAAAAAAAAGGTTTTAATGTCACTGGGACTGATGACCGACCACAAGGGAAAGATAGAAAAGATGATCAAGGATGGCATGAGGGTCGGAAAGAATGTACTGATACATCCTGAAGCTAAGATCGATCCACATTATTGTTATTTGATAGAGATAGGAGATAATACCATAATCAGCCGTGATGCGAAGATACTTGCTCATGATGCCTCCACCTTTCCTCACCTTGAAGGGTGGGGAAGATTGGGGAGGGTACATATAAAAGAGAATTGCATAATCGGAACTGATGTGATCGTTCTTCCCGGGGTGACCATCGGACCGAATGTTGTTGTAGCTTCAGGTTCTCTGGTCAATAAAGATATACCTCCTAATTCATGTGTTGTTGGAGTCCCCGCAAGGTTTTATTCTACCTTTGATAAATATTTGGAATATCATAAAGAGAGGATCAAGAATAGTTTTACAATAGATGGCAATGAGGTCATGAAACCGGAGGGGATCGATCCGGAAGTCAAAAGAAGATTGATCGAGGAATCGAAAAAAGGGGACATATACATGTCCGGTTGCAAGGGGATGAAGGATGCAAGGATCAATTTTTTGGAAAAGTAAAATATTCTTTTCTCATTTTTAAGTTGAGTGAAATGATGACGTTAGACAAAATAAAAAATGCAGGATACATTGGGATAAAGAAAATGCTCATCAGTTTGGGAATGGATAATTCTCCAGATTTTCTGATAATAGGGGCCCAGAAGGCAGGGACCGTATCTCTCAAATACTATCTTGATCAGCATCCTCTTCTTCGTTCAGCAAGAAAAGAGGTGAGTTTTTTTTCAAATAATAATTATTTCAAGGGTCTGGATTATTACCGACAGTTCTTCCCGATAAGATTCTCAAGGAAATATAAAATATTCGAAAAAACCCCCGAATATATTTTCATACCGGAAACTGCAGAGAGAATCCATAAGTTCAACGAGAATATAAAGTTGATACTGTTATTAAGAAATCCGGTGGATAGGGCCTATTCAGAGTGGAATCACTTCATCAAGTATTACAACAGAACGGACGGTCATGACAAGGATAGGCTCATAGTCGGTTTGATCGAGAAGTACGGTTCTGATGGATCAATGAAGATGAGGGAATTCCTCAATGCCGATATGTATATGAATTTCAACGATTATATCAATGAGGAGATCTCCTCTATAAAAAGGGGTGAGTTCAGATATGCTCCCAGTTTTGTGAGAAGGGGGATGTATGCGGAGCAGATCAAAAACTATTACAGGTTCTTTCCTAAAGAACAGTTATTGATCATAGAGAGTTCCGAACTGAAGAAAAATAAGCTGGAAACGCTTGATATAATAACGGATTTTCTCGAAATACCAAGATTCGATTTCAAGAGCGTCGATCTCAAGGATGCTCATCGCAGCGAATACGGCGGAAAGAGGATGGACGAGGTCTCAAGAGATATTCTCAGGGAATTCTACGATCCGTATAATGAGGACTTGTTCAGATTACTTGGTAAGAGGTATGATTGGGGTTAGATCATGCATAAACGCATCAAAGGATGTCCTGGAGTTATGAAATGAAAGGGTATTACGATCCAAAATATGCCGAATCCTTCGAGGAACATGGAATTGTTCGTTATCTTGACCATTGTCGGGGTTATGCGATAGAACGCTCCATTCCCGGGTCTGAACATTATGATGTGATGGGCTGTTATCCGATCTTCTGCTGTAAGAAATGGGAGGATCTTAAATTTGATATTCAAAATTTCGATGAGGAAAAGTACGTATCCTTGTTCCTTGTGACGGATGTTTTCGGGAATTACAGCGAAGAATCACTCAAAGATACATTCAATGAGATCGTGAAGCCGTTCAAAACACATTATCTGATAGATACATCTCTGTCCATGGAACGAATAGTCTCCAAACATCATCGCGAAAGAGCAAGGAAAGCTTTACAAATGGTCGAAGTGGAGAGGATCGATGATCCCAATGAAATATTTGAAGAATGGATCGAGCTCTATTCACACCTCTTGAAAAGGCATGATATACAAGGTATCAAGGCATTCTCGAGAAGATCTCATTCCAAGCAGTTTGAGGTCGAGGGAATCCACGTATTCAGGGCGAAAATTAGGGGTGAAACGGTAGGAGTGAATATATGGTATGTGAATGGTAACTTCGGTTATACTCACATGAGCGCCTATAACGATATGGGATACAGGATGTCAGCATCATATGCCCTTCGATGGTATGCGATAGAACATTTCAAGGTCCAAGGTTTAACATGCCTTGATATCGGCGGAGGTGCAGGATTGAAAGATGACGACCATGGTCTGATAAAGTTCAAGGAGGGGTGGGCAACGGAAAAGAGGCCGGTCTATTTTTGCGGACATGTATTCAATAGAAAGGAATATGATAGACTTTGCATTAAAATGACAGATAAAAATAGCAGTTATTTTCCACTCTATCGCAAGGGTGAGTTTTGATAATTCATGATAACATTAAAGATTGGGGTTTCTATTATGAACAATGGATATGAATTTTTCAAATATGGTATTTTTATTGTGAATTTATTATAATGATCAAAAAGACATGAATATTATGATTATACATTTTATTTGGATATTTACGTTAATTAGTTCCATAAAGTCCTTTTTTATAAAACTTTATCTCCTATATTTTTAATAAGTTTTGATATAGTTCCCTTAGCTCGCAGAAAACATATGCCCATTATATGTTAAGGTATTCGCCATCCACATTTGTATTCTAAATAGATATGATGTCTGATAACCCACATTCCGCACCTCTAAGAAAGCAAATATGTTTTTTCAAAGGTTGGCCCCAATAGTTTGATTATCTGTACATGCTTCTCCTTCAAGTTCGATATTTGATACTTTACCTCTGAATTCTCTTCATATGTTACTAAATGCAATCCTTCAAAAATCTGAAACACCCATCTTAATGTAGGTTTCTGAGTAGGCTTTTTAACTTGGTTTAGTATCGTTTGATTCAATACGTTTAATGCAGTACGAATCTTATACTGACCAATGGAATAGACTAAC
>JARVGK010000049.1 GCA_029762535.1 Thermoplasmatota archaeon | reverse complement strand
GACTGGGTCCGAAGGACACAGGAGGAACGTTCTGCCGGAGGCTATCTTCGGGGAAGATAGCCTGGTGGATGGCATGAGCCCTATAAACCCTTCGAGCCTGTGGGCTCGAAGTAAATCGTTAATATCCAGAGATAGATATGGGAGGAGATGGAAGAAGGAAATAGCATGGACCCATCCGAGATCTCCTCTCTCAAGGAGAGGATCTCTCGCCTGGAGAAGGACATCACTCTCCTCGCCAACGAGGCGAGGGCATCGGAGGCGAACCCATACCTTGAGGTCCGGGGGGATTTCTTCCAGGTGATGAGCGCCCTCAGGGCCCTGTACCTCGATCAGGAGGAGGATATGGAGGAGATCAAGAGGATCTCCCAGGACATCGAAGAGGGCAACGTCAAGGTGGATATGACCGAGCTGTTCTTCCGCTTCTTCATACGCCAGGAGATACAGAACGCAAGGCTGAAGCTTCTGCTCCTCAGCCAGAAGTTCAAGGTAAAAGGGGAACTCTTCGATGAGCTGGACGATCTCCAGACGCTCATCGACGATCCGAGGTTCTCCGTCCATCAGGTGGTCATCGGCTGGAAAAGGTTCGAGAGGTCCGTGGCGGAGGAGATCAAGAGACTGAGCGGACCAAAGAGAACGTCAGCCTGAAGGCACCCAGACGATCTCTTCCCCCCTGGTGTCCTTCCACTTCTTGATCCTGTACTGGACTATTCCCCCGATAGCGCAAAAAATAAGCGCAATGGATAGCTGGACCACCCTGATGATCATCACGTCCTCGATTGGCAAACCGTTGAACGCTATGGCGATCAGGCTCCCTCCGATGAAGGCGGAGAACACTGCCAGATATTTCTGTATCAGGGCGATCATAACAACGAATATGAATATGGAAATAAGTATCGTGACAAGTAGCATATCGTCTCCCAACATCGCATGTATCACATCGAGGAAGACCAGTGAGGCCACCAAGGCGATGATCGTCGCCATCGCCCCCCTACCGAGCATCCCTCCGCCGAATATGAAGAGCACGGCCACGGGGATCTCCACGTAGATCGGGATCTCATATAGATATAGGAAGCCGTTGAGGATCATGTAGGCGAGTATTCCTCCACCCAAGGCTCCAATGGCGAAGGACATAACTTCCAGCGTCTCCCTTCCGATGACGACGAGTATAAGCCCTATTATCACAACGAGTGGTATTGCCAGGGTCGGAAGGGCGATATCCAGCATCACGACCGGAGCATCGATGGCGATGATATATAATATTTCCCGAATCCTTATCTAAACCCTGAAAAGCTTTCGGAGGATCGAGCGCTCGCCTTTCTTGATATGTTCCAGCAGGGTGGTATGAGCTATCCCTAACTTGGACGCGAGCTCCCTTGAATCCGCCTTTCTGGGTATATCGAAGAAACCCTCCCTGACCGCTGCCTCGAGGCATGAGTACTGCTTGGGGGTCAACCCCGCCAGAAGCGTCTCTACCCTGGGCTCGTACTTCTGTATGGAAAGGATCTGGTACCTGGCGCCCCATGTGGACGCGAACTCCAGGAACAGGTTTATATTCTCCTGGGTCCCCACGATCGATCCGGTCATCGTATCCATTGTGAATCTGGCCGGGAACTCTATGAAGCAGTTGAAGGTATCGAAGAACTCCCGGATTATCTGCTTGTATGGGTCGGGGAAGACGCCTGATACCATCATAAGCGATCTCATGCCGTCCCTGGAGATCTCCTCCGCGCTCTCGACGAGCTTGAGTTCCTTAACGTTTTCCATGTCTGGTTCATGCTTCCACGTCACCTCGCATACGAGCATGAACCTATCGAAGGTCTGCATCAGCGATGTGAGGATGATCACCTCGTCCATGCTCCTGAATATCTCACCGTAACCCAGCTCAAGCACGTTTGGTGGATTGTAGTTCAGACGCAGGATCTTGAGGTCCATCATCGAAAGTAGAGAACGCACGAACCGTATTATTTCTATCGAATCGACGCTCATACTTCCGGGATCATACCCTCTTCCTCATCGGATGGCTCCTCTTCTCCTACCGGCTCCGCCACGATGACCTCCGCATCGACAGGCTCCTCAGGCCCTTCCTCGATGAGCTCCTCGATCTTCATCTCGAGGGCGGGTTCATCGGCAAGTATATCCTCGGATATCTCCTCAGGGATCCGGGGGCCTTCCAGAGGCTCCGCATCGTCCTCACGAAGGATCACGCCTTTTTTGATAAGGATGAAGGCCACGGCGGCAGCGATGATCAGGAACAGTAAAATTCCGCCCATCACATACATGACGATAGGTATCTCCCCATCATCGTCCTTCACATCTATCTCTATGGATTGGACATTGTTCGTGATGTCGAGTTCGGAATCTCCCTCAGGCACGCCGACCTTGAAGTAGAGCGTCTGCCTACCAGTTGATGAGGGGGCAACGATATCCAGAACGAAGTTCTCGGAACCCGAGGCGGTGGGCTCCACAGCGCGGGTGTATGTTCTCATAAGCAAGGGGGGTCCCGATTCGGATCCCAGCATCACCGATATGACGAACCCATCCGACCTGGCGGTTCCCCTGTTCTCTATCTCGATATTGAAAACCATGCTCTCGCCCTTCCCGGGCGTCAATGTCGATGGCGTCAAAGTCTTTATTATGAGGTCCGGCAGGAAGGTGAGCGTCCTGCTCCGGGTATTGTCCTCCTTATCGATCTCTATAAGCTCGTTATCAGGATCAAGGTCGATCACGACCACATGTTCCCCTTTCGTGGAGGGGGTCCAGTAGCTCACGATCACAGCGCTCTGACCTGCGACCAGATCGCGAGCGACCTGCCTGCCCAGGGACACGCCGTTCACCCTGAATTCGTATTCAAGGAGTGATATGTCCGCTCTTCCGCTGTTCGATATATCCACAGAAAGCTTGATCTCCTCTCCCAATATCCGGCCAGGTGGGTCGGCCTTTATATCGCCATCAGTTCGAACATTCGGCAGCACCACCTCCACCGTGACCATCCATTCTTGTTCGATCGATGCCTCCTCCGATGTCAATGATAGTGTGCCGGAAAAGGAATCAGGAGAGTTGCCCTCCACCGTAATCGTCACCACAGGTTCCCTGTATTCGCCCGGGGCGAGCACCGCGCTGCCGTCCGTGATGACCGAACTGGCAGAGATCGGCCCCGTAAGGGAGAGGGCGTAGTCCGCATCCACATTACCAGTGTTCTCGACGAAGAGGGCGATCGTATGCGACCTTCCCTCGTTGGGGTCGATCGTGATATCCGTTGGGGACGTCATATCTATCAGTAGGCTCGCGAGCCTCTGGACGGTCAAAGTGAAGTCTATCGCGGCCATCTCAGTGCCGTTCATGAGAGCTATCACCATGATCTCGGCCGTGTCCATAGGGGCGGCTTCGTCAGGTACGATGACAAGGACATCCACATCCCTAGCGGATCCCGGAGCGAGCAGGAACGATGAAGGGCTTGCCGAAACTATCCAATCGGACGAGGAGGTGTTCGTGCTCAAAGGATTGAGCTCAAGGGCGATCGAGACCTGACCTTCTATGTTCCCGCTGTTTATGCACCTTACCGTCGCCGTCTCGGAGTGACCGGGCCTCACCGACATGTTCGTATCCGTAACGGGCAACATGTCCAGCATAAGTGTGGGGACGTCCGTTAGATTGATATTTACCGCCTTTCCCCCGTCCTGGGAATATACCCTGAAGTAGGCTGCGCCCCACAATGCATGGGAGGTGGCCCTTATCTCCATCTCGTCACCGTCCTCATAACCTGAATCCAGGTCAGAGGGATCGATCACATACGAACCGGATACGGTGCTTGTGGAGACGGACCTCCCTGTCCTGTTGCATATAAGGGTCACTATAGCCTCATTGACGAGGGCCCCCTCGGTGTCCCTCACGGCCCCAATTATCCTGTAGGTGTCCGAGATCGGCTCCTTTGATTTGACGGTAACGTTCTCAGATAGCTCATTGTTATCCGTGGAGACCTCTGTGAGGGAACGCTCTATGTCCGAGAACGCCGTCACGATGACCTCTCCACCCGAAGGCATATCCGGCGTCCAATGGAAAATGAGGGTCCTTTGACCGCCACCTGGAAGGTCCTCAATGGGGGTGGTGTCCGCCATTGTTCCATCGATGAACAGAGTGAGGTTGAACGGACCGCTCCTCCTGTATCCAATATTCCTCACCTCAACCTCGATGGTCGAGGGATCGCCGTCCACGATGTTCTTCAGCGTCCCGTCGGCTTCGACCCCGTCCGCCCGTTTGAATACCATCCCCGTGGTCTCGATGTCAGGAAGCGACCTTCCCACCTGAATCTCGATGTTGGCCATGTTGTTGGCCTCATCGGTCTCGGTGATATTGTCATCGGGGTCGATTATGACCAACACTTCATGGGTTCCGTCCACTGGCGGGATCCAGGTCATGGTGGATTCCCGAGTCTGCACAACTTCAGGGACCACGTCCCTGCCTATCAGATAGGGGTCCCCCTTGAACACGTTCCTGTACTCCACGACCACGTTGCGGGCGGGTGAGTATCCGTCATTGGTCAGAATACAGCTTATGGTCAGCTCACGTCCCTCAACAGGCTCCGGATCGGATATCAGCAGGTTGGAGGACCAGGGCTGGGCAACGAAGAGGTCAACTACCCTCTGGGATATCATGATCCCGTCGATGAAAATGTCCGTGAACTGGTCCCTTCCCAGGTCCCCGACGATACCGGCTGTCTGGAAGTTATGGTCCCCGGCAGACAGGTTCCATAACACATCCCCCGTGTTGGTCATGCAGTAGGCCCACCCGGATGCGAAAAAGACGGCATCGGGCAGGGAATCCTCGTTCATGTCGCATATTAGCGGGGGAGAGTACAGAGAGCCAGCCAACGTTGTCGAATCCACCGACCATAGGCTTCTGGAGAGCCAGTCGGCCCCCGACTGGTAGATCTCGAAGCAATACATCCTGATGAGCGCCCTCGTGGTATAGACCCTGGAATGGACCACTATCTCCATAACGGAATCGTCATCCATATCCGCGAGGGACGAGGATGTCTCAAGGGAACCCGATATCGAAGAGATGGTCGTGAGCAGCGATAATGTGTAGGTGAATACCCTTATCCTACCCAGACCCGTGACCGAAGGATAGTTCACGACTATCTCCATGAAACCGTCTCCGGTCAGGTCCCCTATGGAAGGCATCGGCACCGGACCCGGGTGTGGGGTGGTCAAGCTGTATGTGATGTTGTTCAGGTGAAGGCCGTTGAAGTTCACGAGCGTCGTCCTCAGAACGGTCCTTGCAGAATTCAGCGAGTTGATCGCGATACGGCTCGTCATCCCGGTGCCCACCAGCACCGCGGGTGCGGATAGGACCTCTCCGAAAGGACCTATCTCCCTATGCCATAACAGTGACCCGTTGACGCCGTTGAGGCATACAAGGTAGTTGCCAGCGCCGAAGAGTATGTCCTCGACCCCGTCCCCTGTCAGATCATATGGGACGGGTGAGGAGAATCGGACCGCGCCGAGGGACCCGGGATCGGAGATCCAAACCCTATCGTTGTAGAAGGCGTCCTCGTCGTGGGAGTATCCCGTGGCGTTGAGAGTTATACGGGGCTCGTAGAGAACGGCCTGATAGAGGTTACCATCGGAGATACAGACGAGTATCTCCAGACTCTGATCGCTGTCGGTATTCACTATCGTAGGGGACACGAAGAGCCTGTTGGTGGACCTTCCCTCGACCCTGCGGACGTCCACGCTCCACATCAGTTCCCCGCTCTCACCGTCCCTGAGCATCAGGTGAGTGGCGTTAGACGAGGCGATACCGAACACTTTAACGGGGGTCGTCCCGGAGAATACCACATTGCCTGTGAACTCTGCCCCTGCGGACGCAGGGGATGTTTGGTTCGCTGACTGGTCCCATTTTATCACAGGGTCCCTTATACCCCTTGATGCGGGGATCCCCTGTGACCTGTGATTGTGGTCCCTGCCGATATTGGGCCAATATATACCTGAAAGCGACCTGCCTTCCTCAACGCCGGAGGGATATCCGTACTCGATGCTCATAGCATATAGGGGCATGATCGAAAGTATCGCGATAATAAAAAGGGGCACGAATGTGGACATGGGATCGGATCTGTTCACGGGTCAACACCTCGTCAGTCGGAAGAAAGGGCATAATCGCAATATAACCTTTGCGAGGCCATATACCTCCAAACTATCGTTGTGTCCATCGTACAGGGCCGTCTTGATGGACAATTTATATAGATATGGTCCCATTCACGGTAGGTCCGTAACGGGCGGCAAGCTGTTTATCTGGAGGACACGCGATGACCCAGGATATGGAACAGGACAGGAAATACCTCCTAAAGCTGTGGGATGGATACGAGAAGCAGGAGGAGGAGCTCAGGACCTCCTTGACCCTTATAAAGGAGCTGGAGGCCAAGGAGCGAGAGAAGGACCGGATCATCGCCACTCTCAGAGAGCTGATGGAGGCAAAGGACTCCGAGCTCCGCAAGTACGAGGTTTCCAAGGCCAGCGTGTCCAACAAAGTGGAGGACCTAACCAACAGGGTGAGGGAGCTGGAGGATACCCTGCAGCAGGAGCGAGGCAGATATAAGAAACTCTATTACCTCACCGAGGAAATGGACCAGGAGGTCCGTTCCCTTCGCAAGTCTTTGGAGGAGAGGGACAACTGGTTCAGGGACAACCTCTCATTTCTCGAAGAGATGCCCGATCGCATCAGGAAATGGAAGGAGATCGTGAACAGGACCTCGATGAGAAGGACCCTGCTCGACACACTTGCACCCGATGACGAGAGGATGCCCGAGCCCGAAGAGCCCGTATTCCAGAAGGTCGATGCCAGAGGAGAGGCCATGAAGCGCCTCCTCTCGATCCCCGGCATGGACGAGGTGAAAGCATCCTTCATTCTCGATGCGGGATACGACAGCATCGAAAAGCTCAAGAAGGCCGAGCCTTTCGATCTGGTAAAGGTTCAGGGGATCACACCCACCCTTGCGAGGAAGATCGATCAGAATCTGAAGGAATGATCCTTCTTCGATGACCTCTTCAGCTCGAGGAGCGAGGGAAGGTGTATCAGATATGTTCCGTCCCTCTCGATTATTATCGGACTGTCATCCAGCAGTTTCTGTACGTCGATCTCGTAAACGCCCTTCTCTACTATCTTTATGACGTTGATGTCATCGCTCGGCGGGGTTTCATGTACGGTCTCCGCCTTTTTCTTCTTACGTGGTCCGATCCCTTTTGGCCGTTCGATCTCGCGTTCGAATTGTATGGGTTCGGGTTTATCCTCAACCGCCTTTTTGGGCACATGCTCCTTTACGATCCTTCCCGAGGCGGCCATCTCCCTATCGTATTCCTCAATGATCTCCCTGGCCTTCTTTTTGACCTTCGGGGGCTCGGATGCCTCTTCCGCGGGGGGAGTGACCCTGAACCAGCCCTTTTCCCGGGGCCCCTCCATGGTAAGCTTCACGCCGTCGATCTCGCCGATCCCTTTTCTCTCCAGCGCTTCAAGGATACGCTTATCGGCTTTGGAGAGGATCTGGTCCCTTACCTTGTCAGCCTGGTTCTTTATCTCTAGCCTTTTCTTCTCGTCCATGGGCGTGCTTACGTACATGAACTTCTTACCGCCGCATCCTGAGCAGCCGTTGAGGATATCCGGTGATCCCCGAGGGATGATCATGCCGCAGTTCAGACATTGATGGGGCAAAGCAGGCCTCCAGGGCAGGTCTAAGGCGTTATCGATTATTTAATTTGGTCCCACGATCATTCCTCGAGTACGGCCCTGAGCTCCTCTTTCATGACCCGGTCATCCCTGGTAAGGATGATCGCCTGAATGGTCCTGCCGTCCTTCTTGATCGTACGCAGAAGATGTGCAGGTCCGACCACCATCATCCTTGGAGAGGGGGTTCTGCCAAGTATTCTTTGTAGGAATGTCCTTTTCGTTACGTTGCCGCTGAAACCTGGAGTTTCCAAACCGATGAAATGGTCGTGGTCGATCTCGCTCATCGTGACCCTGATCAGCTCCAGCTCCTCGGCGGGGGTCAGGCCCTTCTCCAATACCATGACCTTGCCCTTCTTGACCGCATCGATTATGAACCTGATCTTATCCCCGCCGAGCTCGTCCAATCTCTCGTTCGAGATGAGGTCTATGGATATGCCCTCCATCGCAGGTCCCCCACCGACATTGCCATCCATTCTTTCATCACCTCATCTGAAATGGTCCACCATCGTCGAGTAGAGCTTGTCCATACCCTTTCCGGTAAGAGCGGAGACAGGTACCGTGGGGTGGTCCGGGAAGGCATCCCTTATGGAACCCCAGTTCGATCCCTGAAGGTCCGTCTTGTTGGCGATGATTATCGTTGGGAGCTTTCTCGCTTCGAGGTTGCCTATCAGTGTCACATTGACCTGATTGTAGGGATCCTCTGTAGAGTCCATAACGAGAAGAACGCCATCCACACGATCGAGCCACTTTATGGCCTCGATGACGCCTTCGGTGGCCTCCTTGGCGCGGTTCCTGGCCTCTGCGGGATCGAGACCATGGTCCTCTACGAAGTTGTGGAAATCTATCTTGGTGGCTATTCCTGGGGTATCGACTATGTCGAAGTTGATCCTTGACCTGGCCGCTTTGATAACGATCTCCTTACGCTCTTTCACATGCCTTGTCTCGTGGGGCACATCGGATGTCTTTCCCAGGGGTTTACCCGTCCAGTCCCTGCTTATCCTGTTCGCGAGGGTCGTCTTCCCGGCGTTGGGAGGGCCGTATATCCCGATGGAGGCCTGCTTCTTTCGGAACAAACCCCGAAGCTTCCGCAGAACGTTATCCAGGATCCCCATCCGCCTCGCGCCTCCGGCTCATTGGTCTGGTTAATCGAATATGCTTATATATAAATAACTAACGGATGATCGAAGTTGGGATCCTTTTCCCACCTCAGGTATCAGGGTATGAATTGGAGGAGGGAGGCTTGACGTGCCTCCCTCCTTATCTTCCCCCCACACCCATTATGCGATCTCTATCATTGAACCTGCGGTTCGGCATCCGGTGGGGACGCCCCCCCCTCCATCGGCGCCGGTACCGGCTGCGGTGCCTCTTCAGAGGACACGGGAGCTCCCCCCTCCGGCGCCGGTACCGGCTGCGGTGCCTCCACATAGGAAGCAGGGGCTCCCTCCTCCGGCGCAGGCGGAAGTGCTTCCTGTTCTTCGCCATCGCCCGGGGCCGGAAGCGTCGGGACCGATGTGTCTATCATTGGCATGACAGGCATCGTCGGGATGTCGAGCTGCGGAGTCACGAGCATGGCCTCCTCCTCGGCATCCTCCCTCTTCTCACGATCCTCGGTCCTGTTGATCCGGATATAGCCCACCACGACGATCAATGCCGCGATCAACACGGCCACAACGATCACGATCAGGAACACTATCAAAGAGAATGGCGGGTCAATCGGAGGTGCACCTACAGGGTCGAACTGTTCGGGCTTTTCAGTGGGGTCCCTCGGAGACGTGGATGGCTCACCAGCCCACGGCCCCAGTCCGTCCAATCCCAGATACTCTTCCAGGTTAGTATATCCGTCCAGGTCATAGTCAAGGTTGGCGTCGCTGGGATCGTATGGGTCCAGCCCGTAGAAGAACTCCCAGTAGTCGTCCATTCCATCCCCGTCCGAGTCCACATCCTTGCTGAAAACGGTCTCGATTATCTCGATCCTGACGGTGGTGTTGGACCTGGCGTCCTCTCCCGTGTTCTCGTCCAACCTGTGTACGGGGTCGCTCACATAAAGTGTGATGATATGGAATCCAAGGATGGATATCCTGACGTTGTCAAGGATCATACCCGTCCCCAGCAGCCTCGATCCAAGGAACCACTCGAACTTCAGATTGTTCCGGTCCTGATCTATATCGTATGAATCCGACCCATCCAAAGTGAATAGTTCGTCGATCAAGAACTGCTGGTTATCGACCGGAGATCCGATCATGGCGATTGGCCTGGTGTTGATCCATACGGAATATAGAGGAGACAAGGTCCAGCCGCCCGTCTGGCCATTGCCGGCCCTGTCGTTCGTACGGAACTGTATCGTGTTATCCGGCCCTTCCTGGAAACCTGAATACTTGAAATGGACCCGGACCATCTTGTCCCCGTCCAATCTGTCCGCAGGCCTGACGTTGTACTTTATCCAGTTCCCTTCCTGGGCGATACCGGTGTCCCATATGGGATCCCCTTCATCATCTTTGGAGGTGGACACCCTGTAGTATATGTTCCCAGTATCCACACCGGAGGTCTCATCGTATAGGAACGCCTCGATCTCCCTGGATTCTATGACCAATAGATCGTGCCAGACGTTCTGGGTCGGGAACACGTCCATTATCTGTACCGGGGTGACGTCTATCCAGATCCTGAAATCCTCGGACTGAACGTAGCCGTTCCCGGCGATGTCCTTGGCCCTGTAACGGATCCAGTTGTCGGTCCCTTCCTCGAACTGGGGCTTCACCTGCACGTTCACCTCGAGGTTATCCTCGAGGACATCAGCGGAAATCCATTCCTGGAAGTTCTCGATCCCTGCGGTCGAGATCGAGTACTCAATTGATTCCCCGGAAACCATGGTGACGCCTTCGGTTATCGCGTCCTTTGCGATTATTCTGCAATCCGGCGTTAGGGTCTTGATCCACTGGTTTGGAAGAATGTTGAACTCCGAGAAGACCGGCGGGTCCTTATCGATGATTATAGTCCTCCTGACGGGAGTGCCAGCATGACCTACCTCGTCCTCGGCCCAGACCAGGAGGGTGAACTCGCCCACTTCGGTCCCTTCCCAGACGAAGCGCGTGGTCTTTGAATCGGTATAGGCGATGGTATCGTCCTCGGTTTCGTAGGAAACGTGGATCCTATAACGGGCCACCCCTGACCCTATATCGGAGGCGGTTGACCATGTCACGTAGAGAACGTCGTCGTTATCTACCGTCGTCTGGACATCGGACCAGGAGTCGGCCCTTATGGTCATCGTCGTTGGGGCCGAGGGTGGGGTGTTGTCCACTGTCAGTGCCGCTTCGGGAAGGTCCCCTATGACGTTGCTCAGGGGGATCCCGTCAAGTAGGAAGGTGAACACCTTTCTGATGGCCTCCATGGGCATGTTGATGTTGAAATGGAAATCCCTTCCCGAGGAGTTCACGTCGATCAAGACCTCGTTGAGCTCATCCCTCATCATGAACGTGAAGCTCGAATTTGGCGGGTATATACCATCCGTATGATGCTCGTACTGAAGCATCAGCCCCGTGAAGGTCACCGATTCGTTCTCCATCGTATATTCGCCGGGTTTGATCTCCCTGTCCCTGTTCCCTATGATCTCGAATTCACCGGCTATCACTGCCATGTTCTCCAGGTAGAGAACGTCCTCGAACGTCTGCATCATCGGCAGTGCGTATCGGCCCCTTGCCCATACGGAGACAGATATGTTCCCGTTGAGCGGGATGGGAAAGAGGAACATGACATGGACCGATACGTTCACCTGGTTCAGGTCGTCCGGGTTCGCACTGACATCTATGCTTTCGAGGACCATATGATCCCCGGAACCGGGAAGGAGATCGAAATCCGGCAGGCCGCCCACGATCTTGAACTCGGCCCCCAATCCCAGGGATACCGGTCCGAAGAACATCTTAACATGCACTATGTCGGACCACCCTTCACCGCTGGAGACGGCGGTCCTGAACTCGTAGTTCCTGTGCTCTGCATAGCAGATATGCGCATCTTCACCGTCGCCGTCAGCCAGCTCCAATCCAGCGATGGATGCGATCTCGGTGGAGAACTCCACGGCAAGGCTCGACCCAAGCTCCTCACCCTGGTAGAACGAGTAGCATTGTCCGTCGGACCCGTCCTCGTTCTCGATACCTGCGACCGTGTAGAGTCCGGTGGGATACGATGTTCCGAGATCCTTCCACTGCATCTTTATGAGACCGCTCTTGTAGAGTATGACCTCCGCGGTCTGTCCCTGGGAATTGCGGTTCCATTCTATGCATACGAAATCGCCGGCAGGGTCCTCATAGTAATGGATCCCGCCGTATGTACCGCCAGCAGTGTAATATGTGTAATAACCGTTCCAAATGACAGCGACGATATTATCGTGGCCATCACCGTTTGGGAGATTGCTGCTGTAACTGGTGCTGGCCGAGGAGATCTCCTGGAAGGTGAGATAACCCCTTGCTGTTACCCAGATGGTGTCGTAGTCCACTCCGTAATAGGGAAAGGTGAACGGCAGGGATCTGTTGGCCACGCCACTTGACGTGGTTATATCCTCGAACTCATCACCGTTCGTCTTCGCATCTATCCATTCATAATCAACCTTCGGATCGGGATCCCTGCTGTCCTGCCATATATAGCCGAAAGCATCGCTTTCCTCGGCCAGCATGGCTTCCGTCTCCGCGGATGGTACAAGTAATGCTATCAAACCCGCAAGCACCAGGGTCGCTACCAGGAACACTGCGGCGATACTGCCTTTGCCTACCCCACTTGATCTCATGTTGCACACCTCTATTTGACTCGAACTTATCGTGACCTTATCCCTTAGATGGGTGGATTGTCGGATGTGGTATTAACGTTTGCGTTATCAACAACCGGCTGGGAGGGGGCCGGAGCGGCCACCCA
>JARVGK010000048.1 GCA_029762535.1 Thermoplasmatota archaeon | reverse complement strand
GATAGTATCCGTGTTGAGAGTGAGAAGATAACGTTCTATCAGGGAGATATAGTAGAGGTAAATATATCCCTCATCGACCGGGACGGGGATCCGATCCCTGATGCCGTTCTCTCATTCGATTCGGATGAGAGATTGTCCCTATCTTATTCTCAGGGTTCTTTAACTCTACTCTCAGAAGTTCCCGGTGGATATGCCGTTTCGATATCCTGCTCGTATTACGGATCAGATTTCGAGAAAAGTATCGATGTCGATGTGCTTGAGAGAACTGTCATGACCGATGTTATACTGGACCGTATAGAGGGAGAGAAATATCGCATCATAGCCCTTGATCAAAATGGTAACGACATCGCATCTTTGTGCACCATCGAGATCGAAGGGGATCACAATAAGATGGACCATTCCTCTTTCGAGGCGTTGTCCGGTAAGGTAACGGCCCATGTCAGCTACAACGGGACCAGTATTAGCCGTGAGATCGTCGTCGATGTTGTAACGAACGGAGAGATCCCTCTGGCGATGATCCTCCTTGTTGTGGGATCGATCCTTGTTCTCATCATCGTGGGGATCCTCCTCATAGCAAGGAGGAGGGGATCACAACCTAGAAGATCTGAAGGGTCCAAAGAGGAGTGAATGTGATCTCAATAGTTGAATAACTGCTTCAGATAATGATCAGGTAGTACTATCCGGGATCGATCCCTCCTGAGGATTCGGAATTCACCCAGCCTCCTCCTATTATGGAAGAAGATGAGGAAGAGATCGGTGAAGAAGCGGATCCATTCAAGGAGGAGGGATCCTTCGGTATCGACGAGATCATCGATGAGACCAAGACCGATCCTATCTGACTTGGAGAAGAGGTCTTTTTGATTTATGACTTCTCCAGGGGTCTTCTCTGTACCAGGGGTTGGAGGAGAAGATCATCTTTTAATCCGGGTCGTCCGTAATAAAGGTTACTCAACTAATACCGGAAAGATGGAATAGCCATGATACTGGGACGTAACGATACGTTCAGCCATTGTCCCGTAAAAAGCAAATAGTATCAACTAGAATTAACAGTCGGAGTGGGCACCATAGATAAGTAGCGTAAGGTTCGGATGAACAGGCGCTCCTCCGACAGCAGCTCAGGAGGGATCGAGATCTCCACCGCGTTCAAAGCAATTTTTCTTGTGATGGCCCTAATTTTCCCGGGGATGCTTATTACCAAGGATAAAGGATTCCAAGATATCGTGCCGAAGGAAGAATATGGATTGCCTTCAGCCCAGGGATTCTTCACTGAGAATTTGGGTCAGTGGGATGATAGGATATCCTTCGTTGCAGAGGCATCTTTCGGGCGGATCGGGCTTGGACCGGAAGGGGTCTATCTGGATATTATCGATCAGGATTACGGTATGATCCCCGTCACATTCGATGAGGGCCAAATGTTCCTTCCTGAACACGATGTGTATGCAGGACGTCGCTCCGGCCATGTCATTTTATGCAAGTTCAAGGATGGTTACGCCCCCGAACCGAAAGGGATAGATCCTCTGCCCCATATGACCAACTACTTCCTCGGTAACGATCCGAACAGGTGGGTCACCCATGCGAACAGCTATCGGGAGGTGATATATCACGACGTTTGGGATGGCATCGATATCAGGTATCATTTCTCCACCGAGGGGCTGAAATACGATATCATTCTCGAACCGCGGGCATCCGTTCAGGATGTCAGGATAGATGTCCTGGGCCATGATAAACTGGATTTGGATAAGCACGGATCGCTGATGATCCACTTCGCTGAGGGCGTGGTAATGGACAGGGACCTGGATGTTTTCTACTTGGACGATCCCGATGATAAGATACCCTCGGAATTCGTGTTGATCACCGAGGACACATATGGTTTCGCGATCCCTAACCGTCAGCGTGACCGGCGAGTGGTGATAGATCCCATAGTATCATCTACGTTCTTCGGTGGGTCGGGAAAGGAGTGGGGCTACTCGGTCGCCAAAGATCCGAACGGCGGGGTGGTCCTTGCCGGGAGCACCTCTTCCCAGGATTTCCCCACCAGCACAGGAGCATATTCCACTTCCTATGGAGGTGGTTATGATGATTACTTCGTATCCAAGTTCGATGACGACCTCTCCAACCTCATTTTCTCCACGTACATAGGCGGATCAGGATCCGAGGGTTCTCAGGGGTATTACGGCTGCACGATCGATGTCATGGAGGATGGCATACTCCTTGCCGGGATCACAGGTTCGTCCGACTTTCCCACAACGACCGATTGTTATCAGGACTCGCTGAAAGGCTATTATGATGCAGTGTTCCTCAAACTTGATTCAAATGGCACATCGTTGTTATTCTCATCCTACCTTGGGGGTAGCGGGTCTTATGATAGAGCCAAAGGCATCTCCGCTTCATCGGATGGCGGTTTCTTCGTGTGGGGGTTCACAGGCTCGAACGATTATCCGACCACGAGCGGAGTATTAATGGAATCCATGTCCGGAAGTAACGACGGTTTCATAACCAAATTCCAGAGCTCCGGAAATACTATCGCATTCTCTACGTATATAGGCGGGTCTGGAAATTTCGATTACGTCGAGGATCTCAAGGAACTCTCGAACGGCGACATACTGATAGCCGGATATACATATTCATCAAACTTTCCAACGACCGAAGGCGCTTACAGCCGCACCCTTAAAGGTTCATCGGATGGTTACCTGACCAGGTTGAAGAGCGACGCATCCGCCGTCTTATCCTCCACGCTTTATGGCGGTAGCAGCACGGATCGGGCTTACTCTTTGACGGTCAGGGATAACGGAAATATAGTGGTGGCCGGGGATACATACTCGAACGATTACCCTCTATCTGACAATGCGTTCAGGACGACGTTCGCCGGTTATTATGAGGGGTTCGTGACCGAACTGTTGGCGAATATGTCGGATATCGTAGCTTCGACATTCGTCGGCGGCAGTTCTATGGATTATGCCGTGTGTGTTGATACCGATCCGACGGGAATGGTAATTGTAGCTGGCTACAGCTCATCTTCCGACCTACTCACAACCGAAGATGCGTTCCAGAAGACGAGTGCAGGGGGTAAGGATATGTTCATAACCATCCTTGAGGACGGGTTTAAAAACCAGACCTACTGCAGTTTTATGGGCGGATCGGGCAACGACACGTTAACTGGCATGTTCGTCGACCCCAACGGTCGAGCTCTGTTCACGGGCCATACCACCTCGGCTAATTTCCCCGTCCTGAACGAATCGTACCAGAACACATTGAAAGGCTCATCGGATGCAGTGCTGTTCTCGATGGACCTGGTCCCATGGCTGGAACCGCTCATGGTCCATCACATAAAGGTTTACGGCAGCCCTGATTTCTTCGAGGAGAGGGAGCTGTTCGACATCGGGGAGAAGGCATATGTCGAACTATACGGCCTGGATGCCAACACGAGCATGATAAGCGGTGCAAGGGTGAACATCACTTATCGGAGCGGAGCTGTGGCAAGAAGACAGGTCACGCTTCTGGAGACCGGCAAGGACTCCGGCGTTTTCCGCGGCGCCCTCCCCATCCCGGAGAATGCCATTTATTTCGATGTTGTCGATATAGTATCATGGAAGGACCCCTCGATCAGCGCATCTATCGTAATAGATTATCCGTTCAGGCCGATAGATGTGAGCTCTGTATCTATCAGTAACGACGAATCATTCGAATACGATATCGACAAGATGGACCTCGGAGAAAGGGTATGGATCAAGGTAGAAGGTTTGGATTCCAATCCAATAACGGTGGACAGATCTTTCGTCAACATCACCTCTGATGGAATAACAGTGTTCAATCATCCGGTTGTTCTGACGGAAACCGGCCCGAGTTCGGGCGAATACATATGTTTTCTTGATATTCCCCTGACGATGGATTATTTCGAGAACGTGACCATTCGTTCGATTGAATCGCCTGAGGTTGAAGCAAAGTTCATGATCCATACACCCATCCAGCTCAGGCCGCTCCAGGACGTGACCGAGGCAATCGAGCATGAGGAGTACAGGGTCAGATACTGGAATTTCGGATACGAGACGGAGACTTGGGAAATATCGTTCAATGAATATGGCTGGCTCGAATGGGATGAGGATGAGAAGGTCCTTCACGGTATCCCCAACAACAACCACATCGATGAATGGTTCGTCATCATACACATTTGGGATGACAGGGGACATTCAGATGTTCACGAATTCCAGATAGAGGTGATCAATACCCCCCCGAGGATACTCACCGAAAACGTACTCGTCGCCTACGAGGGGCTTGAATATGTGGTGGATTACGATTCATCGGATGACGGGCAGGGATCGATAACTTGGTCCGTTTATCCATCCGATTCTTGGCTATCCATGGACAAGGACACCGGAATACTATCGGGCACGCCAAAGAGCCGTGATGTTGGGATCATGAGCGTTGTTGTCACGGTCAATGACGGGAAAGGCGGGATCAATTCCACTTCTTTTCTGCTCAACGTGATGAGCGTCAATAAACCGCCATTCATAACCACCTCACCGTTGAGAAGCATAAAACAGGGAGAACAATATTACAGACGATTCGAGGCAACGGATCCTGACGGAGATACGGACCTGTCCTGGGAACTATACACTGATGCACGGTTCCTGACGATGGACGATGTGACGGGTGAGTTGTCCGGGACACCGGGACAAAATGATGTGGGATCATGGTCCGTCAACGTCACCGTCAGGGATCCGGGGAACCTGACCGGGAGCAGGGTATTCGATCTCACCGTGGAGGACGTGAACGACAGACCCGTGTGGACAGATGTGCCATCGAATGCCGAGGTCGTGCACGGAACCGTGTTCAGGTCCAATGTCAGAGCGATGGATCCGGACCCGGATGACGTTATGGAATACTCATTGTGGACCTCACCGGAATCGAATATGACCATCAACAGCAGGAACGGGCTCATAGAGTGGAGGGCCGATTATAGGGTATTCGAGGGAGAGGGCGATGAACTGGAGGTGAACCTCAGGGCATCCGATGGAATCCTGCACATTACTCATGTGTTCCTGTTGAAAATAATACCGACCGGATCTCCTCGATCGACGCTCCTGGCCCCAGCTCAAGGAATTAGGACCTCATTTAAAATGACGCGACTAGAATGGAAGGGCGTCGACCCTGAGAACGATGCTTTGACATACACGATCTATCTTCACGAGGATCGGGATCTTGTGGAAGGGAGAAGAGCGGATGCGATACATTCTGACGATCATTCAGGGGAAGTTTTGAACGTGACCGGGCTCGAACAAGGTAAGACGTATTACTGGACCGTGATACCTTTCGACCGATGCACATACGGCACCTGCGAACATGGCGTGAGCTCGTTCAAGGTCAACAATGCCCCGACTATCGAACGGATACGGGACCAGAAAGCAGAGGTCAAGAAGAGTTACCATTACACCATGGCCGGTGAGGACGCCGATACCGAGGATGACGAACTGGTCTTTACACTGAAGGATGGCCCTGCAGGCATGGAGGTCTCTGAAGAGGACGGCTCGATCACCTGGACTCCCTACGCTCATCAACTTGGCGATCACACTGTCCGGGTATCCATCAGCGACGGGATCGATGAGACCGAGATGTCTTTCCGCATAACGGTCATTGAAGGAGACAGTATATTGGGTTCGCCTCTCATGATCGCTGGCATGGTAGTGTTGGGCATAATGCTTCTTGCGGTGATCGTTCTGCAGATAATGATACTGACCAGGAAAAGGCGTGTCAGCACCGGCGAAGATATGATCAGGGGCACGAAGGAGATCATCACCGAAGCCGCGGATCATCTGGAGAGGATCGAGAGCAAGGCGGTTGAGGGGGAACGATCAGAACCGGTTGTGGCCGAAGGCAAATTGAGCGCCTCGAAACCCATCGAGGATGAGATCAAAACGGACCCGAAAACATCTGTTGAAAAGGAATGACCGATCTATTCCTCTCTGGTTTCGCCTGGGATTTTAAACTTCAACTCCCGTATCCTCTTCTTTCTGTATGCCATCCCGGCAATAACAATAAAACCGGTCAACATTGACAATGAGAATAAAAGCAGCATCAGGGCCATTAACAGGTCCGCATCCTCGGTTCGAGCACCGCCATCAGTATGTGGATCCGACCGTGGACTTACCACGTTAACCTCTATCGACCTGCTGACGTTGAAAAAACCATCATCGGCATGAAGCGTGATCCTGTGAACGCCCTCGATCAGATATATTCTCAACTTCAGCCCCGAACCCAGATGTCCGGATATGTTCGAGGACCAGCTGAACCGAACAGGATCGTATAACCCGAGCCCATCATCCCGGGTCCCCTCCGCGGACAGGTCCACAGGCCAACCCACAACAATGACGGTTCCGTTCATCGGAGAGGATATGACAGGGATCGGAGGCATGTTCACGAGAGTCGGTGAAAACACGTACTCGTAAACGGAGGATAACCCCATATTGCCCGCATTGTCCAACACAAGATACTGGATATCATTACGTTCCTCCATCAAATCAATGTCATGCGCGAAAATCATATCGTTTCCATACCCGGAATCACCAGCGTTCAACCATGCGCTCCAGCCATTGCCGTGATCGAGGCGATAGGCCAATGAACCCAAGTCAATCCCCGAACCTGGGTCAACAAGTCGTATTCGCAAAGATAGATTCTGACTGTGCATGACGTTTCGGGGATCGGGGTCCATCAACAGCACTGATGGCGGTTCCATATCCACACCTATCGGCACCCTGGGAGATCTCGCGACGTTCCCGGCCAGGTCTGAAACCGAAAGTTCCACGGTACCGGTGAAGCCGCGATCGAGACTCAACTTGAAGAAAGCGGTGAACCCCATGACGATATCGTTCTCATAAGATATATCTTCAAACCTGATACCGGAGGTTTGCCACGTGCCGAATTGTTCCTTGTCGCGAAGGACACGAAACATAACTGAGTCACTATCCAGACCCGAGACGTTACTACACGCGACTTCACTGATCCTCGCCCTTAACGATATGGAGGTCCGATTGGTCCAAGCTGGGATCGAGGTGGTTTCGATCATGGGTGGAAAAGCATCGATGGGAGCAAAAGATAGCGTGGATTCGGATATGTGGCCGACCCAGTCAACCGCTACGATGCTCAATCCGTTATCCACTTCGTTGGCTATGAAAACATCAGTTCGATTTTCTGGGTGATACATGACCGAATATGGAACGGGTTCCATTGACCCTTCGGGCCCGATCCATCTGAAATGGAAAGAGGACGCTTCCGATGGACAGGTGTGGAAATAATAGAGTACGATCTCGTGAAACCGACCCGGGACGAGTTCAAGCATTTTGCTCTTTGGTGAGTAACCGAGGTCGTCCCTAGGGATGAGCACCTCTCCATCGAGAAGGATGATGCCCTCGCCGCGTCCGGTCAATTGGAACATGTATGGCCCCTCGTTCTCGACCATCAACCACCCGTGCCATCTTGCGGAGAAAGAGGTAGGTGGAAGAATATGTTTCTCGGGATAAGGTCCCCAAAGCCCCCAGGCGAAATCAACTCCCTCGTCCACGACCTGGAACGCATATTCGGTCATATCCACATCCAGAAAATACGTTCCCATTAAACCCCCTGGCATAAGTATCGGCTCTGTCGAACCGTTACGATCGGATAACCAGTACTCCTTTACTCCAGACCCTCCGCTGTCATAGAACGGCCCGAAACCGGTCGATGAACATACGGTCCATGACCCGGGCTTGCCGGTGTGGAGCATCGTTTGATCCCCCTGGTACATAGATGCGGAAGGTATCTCAGGTACCCGATCATCGACGAAGATGCGAATATGATGGCCGGATTCGACCTCCGGCGCGAGCGGAATAGGAAGCCCTTCTCCAACAAGTCGTATTTCAAAGAAATAGTCTTGATGGGGAGATATGGAAGCCTCGTCCGTGATCGACCAGTTGGAAGTATAAGGCGTGATAAATACATCTTCACCTACGCCGGCCCACAGTTCTATCTCACCGTGGCGGACCTCACGGTCTGGCCGGTCCCTATATACGACCGGTATCCCGCCCAGGGTCAATTCATCTCCACCCTTAACCCAGATACCAGGTGCATGGAGAGGTTTTCCGTTCACAGATATAAATATATCCTCACCGAACACTAGGTCCTTCTCCAGTACAAAGACGTTCCTATATGTGCGAACCGTTGTTCGGTTTTCATGGTCTTTGACGGATAACACCACATTGTTTCCTCTTCTCCAAGGATAGCTCCACTTGAACTCAAGCTCGAACCATGCAATTCCGGTAAGTGATCCGTTATCGAACTCGATCGCTCCATTCACCTCCCCAACACAGGAATATGGATCGAAGACATTGACGGTACCGTTTTCTTTTACACTTACGATGAGGGGCCCATTTTCTCCAATATCGAATATAGCTTCCGTGATGTACTTCGGCCTGGAGGAGATCATTTCGGTTGAGAACCTGACCCTCCCTCCAGAGGCGAAGACGGACCCGTTATCATATCCCGGGCCGGAAGGGATTAGCCTACCCAGCCTTATGGGTGTTGAATAGATCACATAGACCTCACCAGCCCTGGGACGCTCGTTATCAACACCGTCCCCGTTGGGAGCGCCGATCACGATATCGTCTATTCCGTCGCCGTTTAGGTCCCCAAGCTCGATATGATAACCCAGAACATCCTCGATATCCATCCCTTCAAGCGTGAACAGGCTCGATGGATAGGCTAACTGAACAACGTTTTTACCGGGCGAGAACAAGGTAGAATGTTCGTAGAACATGACCGTCCCCGCAGTATAGCGCAGGTCCGTCCCTATGGAGGGCAGGTCCTTTCCCTTGACGGCAACGACCATGTCCGGCAGCCCGTCGCCCGTGATGTCGCCTGCCCGGAACATCTCACCTAGCCTGAAACCGCTCCCTTCCCTGTTCATCCTGCCGTCAGGGCCGAGCAGCATTCGGTCAAAATCGGATTCGGCGTCCATGACAGTCGGAAAAGCGTTGGGAACCCGGCCGTAGAATACGAATATCTCTCCCCTGTCGCGCTGATCGTTTCCGGGCCCGTCGGCGTTGGGTGCTGAGACGATGATATCGTCCTTTCCATCTCTGTTAAGATCGATGAGCTGGACCGCTCTTCCGAGTTCGTCATTCATGCCGGACCCGTACAGGATCTTTTGCGGGATCGATAGATGATCCGTGGTGGACATGTTCTTCAGAGTCGATATGTTGAAATAAATGTAGAGGGCACCTGCCTTGATCAGGCCCCGGTCATCTCTGGTGCTGAACGGAGCGCCTACCACCATGTCGTAATATCCGTCGCCGTCGATGTCACCGACATCAAGCGTATTGCCAAACCTCGACGGGCTCTCATCAAGTATGATTGTCAACCTCATATCGGGGACATAAAGCCCACGAGCATCGTAATGCCTCCTTCCGCCCCACAGTATTCGAACGTTACATGACAGTTCCACTTTATCGAAAAGACCGCCGCCAACCAGATCATCGATGCCATCGCCGTCTATGTCAAAGGATTTCATGAACCGTGATATCTGAGCATCGGTGGGCTTGTTGATACCGCCGAAGTTGCGGACCACCGTCGTTAAAAGCGGCCCCTCGGAAGAGTCCGCAAATATCGTGGTGTGGTTGATAGCGCTCCTGCCGATCTGACCCATGTGAAAATCATCGATCTTGACAGATATCCATGCGGGAAAGTTACCCATCACACTGTAGAATATTATCACCACAGGGGTCTGGTTCGTGGTCGGAGCACAGACCGCGAGATCGTTATATCCGTCGCCATCGTAATCCCCCACGGCAATGGCCGATGAGATCGAGAGGCTGTTGCGGTTGCCTCCCGGGTTATCCTCGAGGGTGTTGTTGCCATATATCGTGATGTCAGGCGTGACCTCGTCCAGGTCCACGATCCGATCCGGCCAACCATCCCTGCCGTAGAATACATAAAGCCTCCCGTCCTCGATACGATCCGACCTTCCCCTGGACTGAGGCGCTGACACTGCAAGGTCGGCAATTCCGTCGCCGTTGACGTCACCGATCCATGAATAGGTGCCAAGAGCTCCACCGACAGGAAGGAACGGTTCACCGATGATCCGAACCGATGCTGCATCCTCCACCAACTCTGTCCCGCCGAGGGAGATATATTCCATATCCCGTATAGGATCATCTCTGGTATCGGAGGCAAATATTCCGAACGGGATTATCAATAGAACGATCGTCACGAGCGATGCGATCCCGAAGCGCATAGTGATCGATAGACCATGATTCATATGGCGTATATTAATATCGGTTCATTGTTTGGAACGAGAGGCATGATTCAGCTCTATTGTTTCATGCTCCCGATTAAATAAGAGAAGAAAGAAAAACGTTCTGGATGAACAAACATTAACAACCTCCATGTCACATCAGGATGTCCATGACTCTAATCTCCTTGCCTTTATTGATCAGGAACGATATCAAAGCAGGTGATCTTGGGGCTTTGATCCGATTACATGCAGATGTTTACTCCCAGGAATATGGTTTCGATCATATCTTCGAGTCTTATGTCGGGGAGTACAAGTCCCGTTTCTTCAGATGCCAGAACGAACGGGAGAAGATCTGGATCGTGGAGGAAAACAGAGAGATACTCGGATGCATTACCATCGTCCGAAACAGTGAGGAAGAAGCCCAACTGAGATGGTATCTACTGCATCCGAGGATCAGGGGATCAGGGTTGGGTAAATACCTTCTCGATGAAGCGATCCATTTCGCTCGAGCGAACGGTTACCGATCCATCTTCCTTCTCACGGAGAGTGTGCTGGAGCGAGCTGCCAAACTCTACGAGCAGGCCGGTTTTACTCTTACAAGGGAGCAGAGGGAGAGAAAATGGGGAAAAGGACTAATCCGTCAGAGATACGATTTGATACTGCATCTCCCTCATGACAGAACGGATCACCACTTGGAGGATCTATAAATCCCGATGTGTTCCGGAATATATTAATATCTCGCGACCGATGGAATGACCTCTCGGATTCGCTCATCGATTGAAGGGAGCATGCCATGGAAGTATCACTATGTCAAGAAAAATTTTCGCGTCCATGATTCTCATCTTTTTGATCGGTACATGCCTAACGATACCGGATAGTGTTCAGGATGTCAATGCACTTATACCCGCTGTCAATGATCCGGTCCTAGATGTGAACACAGACGCGGAGTTCAAGATCTGGAGCGATATCGATACGGCACATTTCGGTATGTCGATAGCGACCGGGGACTTGGACGGGGACGGGCTCGGAGATATTGCCGTTGGAATCCCCCAATCGATGTACGGAAGGCAGGCGGGGATGGTCCTGTTGTACTTTGCCAGGGACAGGGATGAACTGACCAGCGTTCATGGATTGGACGGGGCCGATGTCATCATAGAGGGTTCCGATCGCTATGATAGATTAGGAGAGAAGTTGTTCATTTTCGATCTTGACGGCGACGGCAAAGATGAGCTTCTCATCAGTGCTCCGTTCGCTGACGGAGTAGGTAATGTTAGGAGGGACTGCGGCGAGGTCTATATCATATCCGGGAAGGATCGTATATTCTACGGTGCCCGGAACGGGATAGAGAATATGACCGACTGGGGGCGCATCATCGGCAGGGACGCCGGAGATCGTCTTGCCATGGACATTCAAGTCGGTGACCTGAACGCTGATGGGCATCAAGACATCGTTCTGGTCAGTCATGGTTCCGGAGGTACTGCCGATCTTGAGAAATCGCCGGATGGAGAGAACGGGATCATCGATTCATGGGAGATCGAGGTCATCAAGGGCACGGGATCGCCGATCGGTACTTACGATATAGGCAATGTCGGGTCAATGGTGCGCTATTATGGGGCGCAAGTAAGAGCTGTCAGCCAGATACCGACGCACATCGGGAACGGATTGGCATTGGCTGATCTGGACGGTGACGGATATGACGATCTCATCTTCTCGTACCGCTCGGATTCCGAGGGTTGGATCGCCATGAGCAGGGGCGGACCATCATATCCATACGTTCCGGAAGGATCCACGTATGTGTTCCCCGATCCCGCTCCATTTACCTCCACGAATCCCAACCCCATATTCAAACCCAACCTGACCATATCTCTGGGCCCGGATGGCTTCGAAGAGGCGATCCTGAGCGCGGGGAATGCCAACGGTGACGGGTACGCGGATCTCTTGGTTGGCATGACCGGAGCCCCTGCATGGGAGACCAGGAAGGCGAATGCCGGGCAGGTCGATCTCCTCCTCGGAGGATCCCTTCCACCTTCAGGGCGGAAGGATCGGACAGATGCCGTATGGACCCTTTTCGGCGAGGACGCATCCGACAGGCTCGGGACCAGAATTATCATGGTGGATAGGGAGAACGACGGTTTCGACGAGTTCTACATAGCCACACCCCATTCCGATGGCTACCAGAACACCATGGACGGCGCCGGAGAGCTGTTCGGTTTCGGTTTCTCCGGCTCTTACCCGAGGCATTCGAACGTAAGCGACGCATCCCTCATCATCAACGGAAGGGAGGATTATCGTTCGTTCACGGACATTTCCGTCATAGATATGGACGGCAACGGATTCACCGAACTACTGATATCCTCTCCCGGCGCAACATCCCCTGACGGGTCCGGATCCGGCCTGATATCCCTTTTCGGCTTCGACACCTCTTTCGAGGCCATGTTCTACACGGATGGCGTGGCCGGGGGTCATGGCTCGGGCGTCTTGTTCAGCGACCTGGATGGGGACGGTATTGATGACCTGATCATCAGCTCGCCCACGGGTGGGGGGAGCGGACGCGGATTGGTGCATGTCTATTTCGGGACCGTAGAACCCTGGCGAGGACGTTATCTCGATGATAGGGATGCGGACCTGGTGTATCCGGCGCCGGGTTACATTGCCATCCATGGACAGTTCGGTTCCTGCTTGGGTTCAGGGGATCTGGACAATGACGGTTACAATGATTTCGTGACATACAACCCTGGTGGTGATTACCAGGGTATCATATCCATCTACTGGGGAGGCACAAGGCAGCAGATGGCCTCAATGCCGAGAAATTTCATGTATGGTGGCCTGAATGTGCGCTTCGGTGAATCGTTCGTGATCGGGGACATCAACGGCGACGGCATCGACGACATCGCAATAGGAGTGCCGGAATCCCACAGCGGTTTTGACCCGACCCGGTTCAAAGGCGGGACCGTCAGGATCTGGTACGGCCCACTTACAAGATCGAACAGATACTGGACAGGAGCCGATGTCATCATCCACGGTGCCGCGGATAGGGACAATCTGGGGAAGAAAATGCATATCGCCGACATTGACGGGGACGGGTTCGGTGACATTATAATGGGCGTGCCCAAATCCAAACCCGGCTCGATCACGCAGCAGGGTGCTGTTTACATTGTCCAGGGTAGTGCCTCTTTTCCTGATACGATCGATCTAAAGAACGATCCCTGCGTAAGGATAGACGGTGAATGGCCTTACGATGCACTCGGTTCGGTCATCCACACTGCTGACCTTAACGGTGATATGAGACAGGAGTTGATCGTCTCCGCACCGGGTGCGGACGGGTATTTACGCAGGGTCAGCAATGCTGGGATCGTATATGTTCTGGAAGGGGCCTACCTTTCGAAATTGATGCCAAATGCCGTTCACAGATTGAGAAAGGATGGCTCGAACCTCACGATATACGGTTCCCAGGTCGGCGAGACCCTTGGTGCATCCATTCATGCTTCGGACATCGATGGCGATGGTGGATCGGACCTGGTCCTTGGCTCTCCTTACTGGTATGATACCGACAGCGGCCGCATTTCCGGGGCAGTAAGCGTGATCATGGCAGCAGGAAACTTGCTCGGAGGCAGCATCAACTCCACCGAAATGCCAAAGATCATCGGTCCCGGAGAGGATAGCAAATTCGGCGAATCGATATCATCCGCTCTGATCGATGGCGACTCCAGGTATGATCTTGTCATCGGAGCTCCGAAATACGATATGGATGAGGACGGGTCAGCACAGGGTGCTGTGTTCCTCTGGTTGTCCAAATCCCTGCATCCTCGCGAGATCAAAGCCCGGAGCATGGTGATCATCAATGCAGATACGGTATATTCAAACGGTTCATGGCTGCCATATCTCAGCGCTGTTGGCGGTCCGTACATGATGCGTGTTGAGGTATATTCTGTTCATGGGATCTCCACCATTCGGGAGATAAGCATGTCTTTGGTATTGCAGAACGATCGAAGTTCGATCGATATATACTATTATCCCTCTAACGGAACCTTCAGCTTCAGAGCCTCACAAGCATTCCTCAACAAGTGCTGGTTGGACATACCCTCCTGCATCGCAGAGACCGACGGGAGCATGCTGTACCGTGTGGATTTCGCTTTCGTCCCCGGCTGGAACATGCC
>JARVGK010000047.1 GCA_029762535.1 Thermoplasmatota archaeon | reverse complement strand
CGCCAGGGAGATGGTGATGATACTCGATAACTCGGGAGAGGTGGTCTTTGACAACCTCCTGATGAGGACGATACACAGATATCATCCTTCATTGAGTTTCAAGGCCGTCGTGAAGAGATCCCCGCTTTTGAACGATGTTACCAGGGAGGACGCCCTCGAGGCGGGGATCGATGACGACTACATAGAGATCGTGGATCTTCCGGAGGACGGGTGGATCAAACCCGAACATCTCGATCTTTTCAAGACGGCGGACATCATCGTCTCCAAGGGACAGGGTAATTTCGAATCGCTCAGCGATGCCAAGGGAGTGTTCTTCCTTCTCGTCGTCAAATGCGATGTCGTCTCCGAGTATCTGGGATCCGATCTCGGTGAGATGGTGTTCAAGTACTCCGGAGACGGATGAAAAAATAACAGTTGCCAATTTTTCTGATTTCGTAGGGTGATGAATACAAAAAAGATCGAAAGTCCCTCACGAAAATCCAGACGAATGAGAGAGCAAATAATGGGGTTCAAAGCCCTCTCGTCAATGAGAACTAAAACGTTGTCAAATTCACATTGTTTTCAACTACATTGGTGTCGGGGGCGGGCTTTGAACCCGCGACCTCCGGATATCCCCGGATCCTGATGGGAGCTTACTTTCGCCCCTTAGGGCCCCTATGAGTCCGACGCTCCACCAAGCTGAGCCACCCCGACAAAAGAAGGTTTCTGGCCCCGGCCGGATCGCTTCCCGGCAATATTCTAACTTTACTTAAGCCTTTTTAAAGGGATCCCTCCCCCGCCCCCCTCTCGCTTCCTCTCCGGACCGGCCAGCATACCGATCTCGGGCAGGTCCTCTTCGCTCGGGCTCCGTCCTGCCGCTTCCATACCTCGTGGGCCTGCCGATCCCGATCAGGCTCTCATCCTCCCCGGAAGCGGGCTTCATCCTCGACAATCCGTAGAATATCAACACCGCGACGATAATGATCACAACTATGACCAGGATCAGGATCCCCACCGGGATCCCCCTTTCGCCGCCGGTGGCGTATACCACCCCCGGCTCAACTGAATATCCCACCTCTCCCGAAGGACCGGAAAAGGTCACCTTCACCATCTGATCGGTCTTCCCACGGTAATCGAACTCGAACACCACGGGGACGAGCGGGTCCAGCAGCACGGACCTGGTATCCTGCATGTTCTTGCCGACGAACACCGCCACATCGACCGGGACATCGAGCCTCCCGCCCTTGTAATCTGAAGTGACCCGGTACCTGTCCTGGGAGACCATCTCGATCTTTACGCTCACATCCTCGGAAAGACCCGTCACCTTGACCAGGAGAACGCTCTGCGCAAGGACCTCACCGGAAACGGCGCCGCTCACTGTCACGGGGTAGGTTCCCGGCTGCGCATCCTTTTCCGCAACGACTATCAATTTATCAGGCACCCCCCTCTTCAACACCTGGGAGGATGCCGCGGTCAGACCCTCCGGGGCCTCGATCGAAAGCTCCACCTCGTCCAGTCCGGTAAGCGTGACCTCAACCTCGCGGGAGATCCCCAGTTCCGGATACATGACGATGTATGACGTTCCCAAAGAGATGCTCCCCGGGAGCTTGATATCCACCATCATATCCATTTCAGCGCTGTACGCTCCCGAGGTGGCAAGCAGCCTGAAAGGGACGGACCTTGCCTCGCCGTCACCGAAATCGGCCTCGACCTCCACCAGAACCTGGAACGGATCGTGGGATGTGATCATGACGTTCGGGGGAAAAGTGAACTCGAGCCCTTCCCCGCCCTCGACGCTGAAAGAGACCGAACCCCGGATATAACCTCTCGGAACAACGGTCACGTAGAACTCCTTGGTAGAACCGTCGGGCATCTCTACCACCTCATCGTCCGCGTCGAGGTCGATCCCGTCGAGCTCGAAATATATGAGCTGCACCCAGCCCTGGCGGGAGGCCAGGGCTATCTCGCTGCCCGGCCTGATCTCGGAGAAATCCCCGATGGCGAGTCCCGCAAGCTCCAGAAAAGGGTCCTCCACATCGGTGGCCCATATCAGATCGTCGATCATCTCTCCGCCGACCTCGGCGATCTGGGTCACGTCGTTGTAATATCCCGTGGTCAGGGCCTCCACCCCGGGAAGCCTCGGGTTGAAATCCCCGACAATCAGCCCCTCCAGAAGCGCGGTGTCCCCGGTCTTTGATGTGGCCCTGAATATCTCCTGGACCTCGAGCTCGCCGTCCTTTATCCACATGACCTTGCACCATCCGCCGAAATCGACGGTTATGAGCTCGTTGCCGGGGTTTCCGGACCAGAGGTCCCCGGCCTTGACGTTGGCTATGAGCCTCTCGGGGTCCTTGTACCTCTCCACCACGTTCCCGTCGAGGGTCACCTGGTAGAGACCGGACTCGGGGCCGCCGTCGATCTCCCTTCGGCCGGAGGTCGTGACCCATACCTCCGTCCCGGGAACGGACGGATCGATATCCGCCACCTCCACCGCTTTGGGGGTGTCGGGCAGCTCGAACTCCCTAGATACGAACTCCGTGCCGGATCGGCTCAGCATCCTGAGCATCCTGTCGGCCGATGCGTCCGTCGCCCCCATCTCAAAAGACGCAAGGAAGATCTCCTCCCCGGGAGATGCGGGATCGAACTCGCCGACGGCGATGTTGAATATCTGATAGGGGCTGACGTATATCACACTGGATTCGAAACCGGACCCGGTATGATAGATGACGGTGAGGTTCCTTGAGTAACCACCTACGAGGATCTCGACCCCTGGCCTGTCGAGTAGCACGTTCCCCACATACAGATCGAGCAAACCCTGGACGGATGCGCCCTTTCTGGGATCCTCCCATATCTTGGTGGACTGGAACTCCCCGGGAGCTGTCTCCTTGAGCATGACCACGTTCCCCTCGAAGTCGCATATCACCACCTCGTTCCTTCCGTCGTCGTCAACGTCCCCGATACCGATCCCGCCCGATAGCGATCTGGCGGATCGAAAGATCTGGACGCTGGAGAAGAAACCGGTCTCCTCACCCCTGGTCGGGGCCGCTTCCGAAGACAACAGCGAAGTTCCGGATAAAATCAGCAAAACCATCAAGGCCGAGACGAGGTTCGATCGCATACCGCAAGATGCCCTTTCAAATAGTATAAATCTTTTGGTCCACACCCGCTCACGATACTGTCCTGAACCAAAAGATTTATTATTTATCCGAAAAGTAGATATCACCATAAAGGATGGAAATCTCATGGAGGTAAGGCAAGGCCATCCGGACCCGCCTGATCTATCCGCAGGCGGCCCCCTAAGAACTTCGCTGGTGATCCTGGCCGGAGCATTCATACTGCTGGCGGGGATCGGTTACTCCATCTACATCAACGACAGGCAGGACTCGATCCAGAGATTGAGCTCCGGATCACAGGACCATACTGACAACCTCCTTATAACATACGGTTCGAGCGAGAACACCGTGTACCTGCCCTCGCTGATGGCGGACCCCGATCTGGAACAGCTCGCATCGGAGGATGACATCATCAAGGTCACGATAGAACTGCACAACGGGGTTCGATTCGATCTCTATCACCCCTCGAGGTCCGTATTCGATTCTTCCGGAGGGCTCTCGCGCTCCTCTTCGAACCACATCACCGTTGACCACGGCGACGGCAGGCGCTCCGCAGCGATCCTGGAGGTGACCGTCCGTGAGGGATAGGGAATACGATGACCTTAGGGAAAAGGGGGACAAGAAAAGGCAAATTCCCATCACCTTCAAGGCCGCTGTGATCATATCGATCGTTCTGGCATCGGCCGGGATCATAAGCGCGGTCTCACCTCATATCATCCAGGGGGGCGAGGCGCCTCCAAAGGAGGAGATCGATGATCGCATGGCCGTCTTCCTATCGATAACGATCAGCTCGGCAGAGACCGAGAACGGAACGTATCTGAACCTTCCGGTCGCCGATTGCCTTTACCTCATTCTGAAGGGCGAACTGATCAGTGAGGATGGCCCTATCTCCGAGATGGACGCGGTCCTGACATTCCTCTACGGAAGCGATCTCAGGCTGAGCGCATCCTCCCCGGGACTTGGGGAAAAGGATGTCCTGAGCAAAGGCAACGAGACCTCGTACATGACGGAGCATCGCCTCTCCCGCAGCACCCCTGAAGGGATGGTCGGGATATCTATAACGGTATGGGAGGATGTGGAATGAGCGGCAAGGACCTGTCCAAGGAAGCGGTGGCGGCCTCCCTCGTCCTGGCGATCGTACTCTCCGGGATCATGATATACACAGCATATGATACAAGCGAATCCCAGTTAAATGAACCGGACACCGTACAGCTCGCAGGCGAGCTCAGCTCCCTTACCACCGGCCTTCTCCTTGAGATGAGGGATCGACCCGATACGGAGATCGAGAGGGAGATCTCCCGCTCGCTGCCGGACATCGCCACTCTATCGATCGTCGGGGTAGAGGGGTACTCCGTTAGCCTCTTCGATGTTGAGGTGTCCATTGAGCGTTACGACATGCCTTCATCGGTATCCGATCCCCCGCCGGCGATACTTCTCCCCGACGGCAGCTACGGGCCCAACAGCATGCTCTACGGCAGATCGGGGGGAAGGGGCGTGATCCCTGTGGTGCGCGCTCAGGTGATATCACAGATGCGGCTCGACCCTGTAGGAAGAGGCGAACGCATATTCACGAACATTTCCTTCACCAGCGAGATAGTTGATCCCAACAGAGCGGTACTTGCGCTCATGAGGATCGCCGAAGATGAGATGGAAGAAGGAGGCGGCCTCGCCAGGGACGTGGAGTACATGCTCAACACGCTGGCGCGTGTCCGGACGGAGAACAGGTTAGGATGGCAGAACAGACAGAGCCATTTCAACGTCCTCAACGAGGGGGATGTGGAGCTCGCCCTGAACATCGCTCTCGCCATAAGGCTGTCCTCGTTAACAGGCCAGGTTCCGGAGGGCCTGATGTCCTCTATCGATGCATATTTCACAAGGGCCTCTCCGTCGCTCATGATGAACCCGACCGGGTTCAGGTTCTGGAGCGAATCCGAGCGGACCAATTACGAGCTATATTCGCAGTTGGCGGGGCCCGCCTCCGGCAGGAGGAGCGCATCAGGACTATTCGATGTGGCCCTTCAGAGAGGGCATGTGGATCCGGCAGACCTGTTCGCCAGGTACCTGTACCTCGACAGGCTCTTCAGCACGAGCGGCGCCAACACCCCGGCCTCTCCCAGGTTCGACATGTTCGACACAAAGGGAGCATTGGAGGAATCCATGCTCGTCAACGCAAGGCATTATCAGGACCTACGCGACGCCTCATCGATGAGGACCGTGGTCTCTCTTCCCGAGGACGGAGGATTGAACGTCCCGTCGATGAACGCCAACAAAACGTTGCCCTTCGAGCCAAACATCGATCTCAAGACCGATTACATGGTCTCCGCCAGGGACTTCAGGATCGAAGGGATCGACAGCGTTCGGGCATGGTACACGGAAGTGGACCTGGATCGGACCCCGGAATCTCTGGTCAACACAACAATCGATTTCCCCTTGACCCGAGCGGAGGATCCCGAGACGAGATGCGGGGGGATAGTCCCTCCCGAAAAACCGCCCGCGCACGATTTCAGGATGGAGTGGAACCTCATGATCGAGGGCTCCGTACCTCTCAGGGGATCGGCGAAGGGATACCTCGGCAGCGTCCCCGGCCATGAGGGGGTCGAAAATATCATAAATTTCACATTCCCTGTGAGAGTGACCTCCTGGTTCGATACCCATCCCGCGAACGATAACATCCCTTGGTTCATGATCTACAAGACCGTGAACCTCAGCACGGAGGAGATATCAGGATACATCATACCTCCCGAGGCGAACGCCACGGAGTTCTTCGAGCAGTACGCGTTCCAATCCTTCAGGGGCGCGTTCGCCCCACTCACCGCTCTGGGACGAGTCCTTCAACGGGCCGGTTCTGACCCTCAAGATACATGGACAAGGGCCGAGGTGCAGATAGCCGCCATACAAACGCTTCGCGGGCTCGAGACATGGAGATCCACACTGACCTCGGAACAGATACTCTACATGATCAATCTGATGAACATATACTTGCAGAGAGGGGCGCTGATACCGCTGCTCGAGCCGATACACACCGACAACCTTGTCCTGACTCTATCATACACGCAGTTCAACGACAGGCTGGATATATCCGCCTCATCGCCAGGCTACGTCTCGGTGTTGTCCATATACGGTCTGATGTCCCCGCCTATAGACTTCAAGGCCCACGTTATGACCGATCCCGGGTCCAGGATAGATCTGGACCTCGAAGACGGGACATTTGTTGTGACCTGGGACTCGGGAACGGAGCAGATCCGGGAGGGATCGGGCAGGCCCGCCCAACCCACCGAGGCCCTACTGGACCTTGCGCTCAAGGGCAGCTGGGAGATCGAGTCCCCCTCGATGGAGATCCTTCACGCCGGGAGCGGAGGCTTCCCGTTCGAGAGCTACCCCTCCATGGGAGGAGGCGTATCCTACATCTCCTTCGTTGCAAGAGGGTCCAAGGTATCGGAAAGGGACGCGATCGAGGAGAAGATGATGGAGAGGATCGGGGAAGGGGGATCTTTATCGATCTCCGAAGTACTGAGCACGCTCCTATCCCTGTCCGGAGAAGGCCATTGGACAGGGCTTACCTCGAGATGGGAGGGAGAGGGCGGCGGTGTCCTTACCCGAACCCTCTGGGTTAGCGGACCGAAGGAGGCATTGGCGGGCCTCTCGCGAGAACCCTGGATGATGCAGATGACCGTATCTACTATCTGGGGGGTGGACCCGGGACCAAGGAGCGATCGGCCTTCGGGATCCGATGTTGCCCTGGAGACAGCGTATCCTTCCGCCAGCCTCACAGGAGAGGGCGAAGTCGTCCTGTATCAGCACCTGATATCCTCGAACCCGGGCCGGACGCCGAGCATTCATTCTTTCTCCAGAGAGGACGGGACCCATACCTCTTCGGACCAGTGGCGCAACAGGGAAGTATCACCCACTAGCCCTCTATGGTGATCTCACCGAAGCTATGATCCTATCCACCCTATCCCGGGCCGTTCCAGTGTAATACGAGGGAGTAAGAGATCTCTCGAGCTCCTCTGGTCTCAACAGGGACATCACACGCCCGTCCTTGAGCAGGGCATCCTTGTAGGCCATTCCCCGGTAATGTTCCATCGCCGCCTGCCTAGTGATCTCGTGAGCCTCCTGGCGGCCCATTCCCTTTGACACCAGGGCCATGATGACGCTCTCGGCCATGATGACCGACCCGGCATTATTCAGGTTCCTTTCTATGGCCTCGCGGTCTATGACCAGGTTTTCCATGACCGAAGTGATCTTCACGAGTATCTCGTCGGCGAGAACGAGCATATGCGGGAGGATGAACCTCTCAGCGGAGGAATTCGACAGGTCCCTCTCGTTCCACTGGACCCCCCCTTCGAACGATGCGGTGAGGAATGATCGAAGCACCCTCGCCAACCCCGTGACGTTCTCGCAGGTGATGGGGTTCCTCTTGTGCGACATCGTCGATGACCCGACCTGCCTCTCGCTGTCGAAGGACTCCATGAGCTCCCCGATCTCCGGCCTCTGCAGGGTCCTTATCTCCGTGGACATCTTCTCTACCGTGACCGAGAGGTTCGCGAGATGGCAGAGTATCTCGATCTGCCGGTCCCGCTGCACTATCTGCGTGGCACCCTCCTCCGCAAGTAGGCCCAGGTCCTCCATCACCAGCCTCTCCACCTCGAACGATTCCTCACCGAGGGCAGCTCCGGTCCCCACGGCTCCGGAGACCTTTCCGACCAACACGCGCTTCCTGCACTCCTCGATCCTCATTATGTGCCTGTGTACCTCCGCCAGCCATACGGCGAACTTGAACCCGAGCGTGAGCGGGATCGCGAACTGGCCGTGTGTCCTTCCAACCATAACAAGGTCCCGGTTCTCCGAGGCCTTCTCTATCAGGGCACGCTCGAGGGCCTTGAGGTCCGATCGGATGATCTCAAGGGCATCCTTCATCTGAAGGGCGAGGGCCGTATCGACGATATCGTACGACGTGGCGCCCAGATGCACGTACTTTCCCGCATCTCCCTCGCAGGCGTCGGAGAGCACCTTGACTATCGCCATCACGTCGTGCCTGATCCGTGCCTCCACCTCATTTACCTTCTCTATGGTTACGTATTCCAGTTTCGCCTTGAGGGTTATCTCCCTGGCCGCCTCGGGGGGGATCCTGCCGACGGCCGCGAGAGCCCTGGCGAGGGATGCCTCCACGTCGAGGCATCTCCTTACCCTGCTCTCGTGGCTCAGGACCCTCTTCATCTCTTCCCTGCCGTATCTGAAATCAAGGGGGCAGACGCTTTCCATTCGCGAACCTCCGCTCTTTGGGTATCAACGCATGTATATTAATTGGTTTCATGGCATCGGGTCGGCCGAACCGTAACCTCTCGCCCTTCCTATCATCATCCCGAGGGCCCTTTTCGATGACTCGCATTTGAAGCGGCCTCGTCCTATGGATCCTAGGTTGAACCCCTCGCAGATGGGATCCTCCCATCGGGATGATACGGCGATGAACAGCCTGCCCATTGGTTTTTCTTTCGTCCCTCCGGTGGGACCTGCTATGCCTGTTAGAGAGACGGATAGGTCAGCATCGAACAGCCTCATACACCCTGTCGCCATCTCTATGGCCGTCTCCCTGCTTACGGCCCCGTGCAGTGCCAGGGTATCCTTACTCACCCCGAGCAGGCTCTCCTTCGACTCGTTGGAGTAGGTCACAACCCCTCCAATATAGCAGGAGGATGAACCAGGGACATCGGTTATCCTGCTGGAGAGATATCCTCCTGTGCAGGACTCGGCCGTCGATATCTTCAGCCCCTTTTCCCCGCAGAGCCTGACAAGCGTCCTCGCATCGCAGGGATCACTCATCCGGGACCGCCCCCTTCAGCCTCGAGAGGATGTCGATCCCCATCAAGTATTCGAACACGGGCGCGGGCACCATATCTTTCCAGGGCGATCCCTTAAGGATACACTTCCTGATGTGGATGCCCGAGAGCTTCTCCCTTCCGACCATGGCCGTTCCCCTCACCTCGAAACCGGCCTCGTGGAAGAGCTCTTCCGTTAATGGGTTGTTGGTATAGACCACATCGAAACGGGGAACCAGCGATGTCACGTGGGACACCCATACGGAATACCTGTTAACATCCCGTATCGGCACAGGAATGATCCGATCCCTTATGCCTTGGACGGCGGAGGCCTTCAGTATCATATCCATCCTCTCTCCGGAGGTCAGCGGATCGGAGGATGTGTGTGAGCTCTCGGCCGATCCGATGCCGATGATGAGATCGTCCACCTCGGATAATGCCCTCTCGATGATGTAGGCGTGTCCGTTGTGCAGCGGCTGGAACCTACCTACGAAAAGGCCTCGCATGAGGGGTGATATACCTCAATCGACAATAATCTTCTCTTTCACCAAGCTTTAATACGGACCTTTTGCGATCATGTAGCGATGTTCAAAAAGGTACTGCCGCCGTTGATACTTGTTCTATTCCTATCAATGGGAGGCAAAGGTATGGAATTCATCATACCCCTGCAGGAAGGCGGTAACGGCGTCTCAGAATTCACACTGGAGGATCTGGGCATAGGTCCCGACGTCATCATAGCATCGAGCGAGGATAACGTGAGCGCAAGATCGGAGGGGTCAAGGATTGTCGTGACGGCATCAGGGGACTGGCACGGCACCGCGATGCTGGATATCGATGACGGTAACACATCGGCCCAGGTCAAGGTCATAGTGGAGCCGGTCAACGATCCGCCTATCGTACGCATAGAAGGGGATCCCGCAACTCATTCGATCACCGGCTTCATCGATATGGTCGCCACCGGTATCGATCCGGAGGGGAAGGAGGTCCTTTACAGATGGGAGATCGACGACGTAATCGTATCCACGGGGCCGCATCTGAGGTATCACATCATGCCCGGGACCAGCAACCTGACCCTCACGGTGACGGACGAGGATGGAATGTACTCCGCGATCTTCTGGGACCTTGACCCGAGAACGCCCGGCGGATGGGAGGAGGATATCGATGAGCACAGGAACCGACTCACCTACTGGGTGATATTCGGTTCCTCGGGATCGATCTTCTTCGCGGCCGTATTATGGATCCTGGTCCGGAACAGGAAAGGGGATCGATGATCGGCGGAGCTTTCAGCCGCTTTACTCCTTTATCATGCCCAGAAAAAGGGAATGGAGTCGAAGGTCGCCTGACAGCTCGGGATGGAAGGAGGCCGCGAGAAGGTTGTTCTGCCTGGCGAGGACCACGCTGTCCCCCAGATGGCCCATTGGAGAGCATCGCCCCCATACCCGGGTTATAAGCGGGGCCCGTATGAATACCCCTCTGAACATGCCTATACCGTCGATGTGCAGATCGGTTTCGAAGGATTCCCTCTGCGATCCGAAGGCGTTGCGGGATACCTCCATGTCCATGAGATCGAGGAGTTCGGTCCCGGTCCTTCGAACCTGCTCGTCCCCGGCACTTGCCAACAGGACGCACCCGGCACAGGTGCCCAGTATCGGCCGGCCCTCCGATGCCATTCTCTCTATATCCCCGTCCATGCCCGATCTGTGGAGAAGCTTCGAGATCGTTGTGGATTCCCCGCCGGGGATGATCGCGGCATCGGCATCCTCGAGGTCCCTTCTGGACCTGGCCTGGAACGCCTCACCGTCGATGTCCGATGCCGATAACGCCGACCTTGTGGCGGATATATGCTCCTGAACGTCTCCCTGTAAGCCCACGACGGCGATCCTGAGCGGCATCGTACCCTGATGCGCCATCATTTATAAAATCCTTGGATGCGAAAACTCAAACAGGTATCCTCTCGACCTCGAGGGCGTCGTACGTTGGATACCTCTCCGATATATAGCAGTCCTCGTTGAGGTATGCGGAGATCTCCGACAGTATCCACGGGGCTATCCTGACCGAATCCACATCCGCTTCCATCATGTCCCCAGGCACCCCCAGATCGGATGAGAGATACGAGACCGACCCGCTCGGGTCCATGGTCTCTATGACCCCGACGAGCAGCGTACCGTCCTCAGTGACCATTTCATATGGCCTCCGGACGTTCTTCGCCGTCCTCTTGAGCCTGTTCCTGAGCTGGACCGAGTCCTTGTAGGTCGATGAGCAAAGATGAAGCACGGTAATGCTTCCGGGTCGCAGCTTTAAACTCTCATCGATGGCATGGAGCGCATGCTCCCTGGACCCGGACACCGCCATGGAGTCTTCGACCAGGGCATACCCTTTTCTTCGGAAGGCATCGGCGTTGGTATGTGAGGACTCCAGCTCGTTGATGTTCATGAATCCCATTCCAGACCTCAAGGCGTAAGATATCATGGCCTTGAGATCGTCCGAACCGTCCGGAACGGACGGTATCTCGATCCCGACGTCCATGCCGCTCCTCCCGCAATACGTGATGGCATCGTGGAATAAAGCGGCATCTCCGGGATCCCCATCGGTTGCTCCCGGTCCCAGGTGTTCGAACCTGCTCCAGAGATGCATGGGCGGGTGGAACCTGATCTCGTTCAGACCCGACGAGGCCAAGGAACGGGCCAAGGATTCTGACGGTGGCATCGATGTATAGAGATGTATGTGATGTCTTCTCCCGAACCTACCTTTGAGCTTATCGATGGCGGATATGGTCCTCTCCGGGAACATCAGCGGATCCCCCCCGGTAATTCCGGTTCCAAGAGCCGACATCCTGCGAACCTCCTCGATCATCCTATCCTCCCATCCTGGCCCGTCGATGCGCCGCTCGTTCGCGTAGATCACATCGTTGTCCTTCTTCTCCTCTGAGAGAGGGCAGTAGAAGCAGTCGCATGCGCATATCCCTGTGATGTATAGGACCATCTTCGATCCCCTGTCGCAGTAGCGGCAGCCCAATGGCGGTCTTCCCCTGCACGAGTACATCAATTCATGCGTGAACTTGACGGGCATGGGCCGTCATTTGCACAATGGATATAAAATGGATCGCACATTCCCATACATTCATAGGCCCGATGAACGATGAGGGGGCCGATGCGGGATAAAGGAGGGCCACCCCTTGGATAAGAAGAACGTCCGGATAACCGTAAGCGACAAGATCCTGCTACTTCTTCTCGATTACACGCGTTACAGAGGCGAGCTTCAAGCCCCGCCAGATATCACTCAGGAGGGGATCGCGGACAGGCTGGAGATCATCCGATCGGCCATTCCCAGAGCTGTCGGGGGATTGATCGAGAAGAGATGGGTGGAGGAATACCTCGCCCACATAGAGGGGCTGAGCAGAAGGAGAAAGGTATACGCGCTTACGGACACAGGCGTGCTAAAGGCCCGGGAAATGCTCGAACGTATCGGGGCGATAGAGATAGATGTCGAGGACGAATCGGGCAGGAAGAAAAGGACCATACACGATCTCCTTTCCATGAAGGCGATCAAGCTGTCGGAGCTTTCAAAGGCGCTTTTGGTCAGAAAGTTGGACCTCAGAAAGGACAGGCAGGTCCGCCGGGAGGACCTTGCACCCTCATACACTCAGACCCTCAATCCTCCGGCCCTGTTCCTCGACAGGGAGAGGGAGATGGAGGAGATCTCATCGGCCATTCGCAGCCCAAAGAGGAAGGTCACGGTTATCTACGGGATAGCCGGGGTGGGCAAGACCACCCTGGCCTGGAAGATCTCACAGGATTTTGGGACGGAGATGAACGTTTTCTACCTGGACATCAAGGAATGGACCTCCCTCAACTACCTTCTAACAGAGCTTTCGGAGTTCCTATGCCTTATCGGTTGGTCCCAGTTGAAGGATTATATCGAGGAAGGCGGCATGGATATCGAGGCCTTCTGCGATCTGTTCAAGAATATACCCAGGGACATACCCCTTCTCATCATATTCGATGACCTTCACAGAGCCCCCAGAGAGGTCCTTATGTTCCTTTCTTCTTTCAAAGAGAGGCTCATGGCGATGAAGGGGGTCGATCTTGTAGTCATGTCAAGGACCAGGGCGGGTTTCTACGACATACGGGATGTGAGGATATCCGGGATGGTCGGGGAGCTGGAGCTTTTGGGTTTCGAGCCGGACGTATCAAGGACCTTCCTGCTGAATAGGGGATTTTCTCCGGATTCCGTCGATGCCATCGTGGAGAAGATCGGAGGGCACCCTCTGGCCCTTGCTCTGGTGGAGAAGGAGGGTGACGGAGCGGACATATCCGACTTCGATGATTTCCTCAGGCAGGAGATCTTCTCTAGATTGAGCGAAATGGAACTCAAGGCACTTAGCGTGATATCCCTTTGCAGGCTTCAGTTGGGTGACGAGGAGTTACTCGGTGTGGCCGGGGTCGATGAGGGGACGCTGTCGCATCTCATGGACAACAGGCTCATATTCCACACACCTTCAGGATATATCGTTCACGATCTGATCAGGGACCAATCCGTATCCAATATGGCCGCTAAGGAGCGTTCGGGATCGCACAGGGACATCGCTGGGGTTTTCTTGGAGAAACTCCAGTCCAGCGGTTTCTATCAGGATATCGGCGATGACGTGCCCCCCTCGCCCCTGTCGCTGGAGGACGCGAAAGGGCTTGGACCTACCCCGATGTATGTCTCCGAGGCGATGTCACATCTTTTACTCTGCGGGGATCACGAAAGGGCGCTCGATATGCTTGTCAGGGCCATCCTTCAGATACCATCTGGCGAGCTGCTTCCGGAGTTCTCAAAGTATTACGTTCCTCTAAGGGAAAAGAAGGACGATAGATCGATCCTGCAGTCCTTCTATCACGCATTCAACCACATACACAGAGGAGAGCACGAGAGGTCGATAAGATATCTGAACATGGTCTCGGGATCCGAACCTCGAGGCGATCTTGCATCCGCCTGCAGGATAGCTGCGCGTTTCTGGATGCCATGGGCCGTGGAGAGGGTGAAGGGACCCGCGGAGGCCCTATCGATCCTGGACGGTTTCACGGGAGATATCGACCAGAGGATGAGATATTATTTCCTTACGTATCGGGCATCCTTGATGTACAAGCTTGGGGACCATAAAGGATCCTCCGATGCCTACGGGAAGTTCCTTGAAGAGGTTCTTGCGAACGAGGAGTTCCCACTTCAGCTCAAAGAGACGGTTTCGGAGTCCATGAAGAACGCTAGGGAGGGGCAGATCCAGAAGGCCACTGATAATTTTCAGAAGATAATGGAGCTGACCCGCGCAAACAGGGACCTTGTCAGGGAGATGATGCCCTTCGTTGACGTTGATCATCATCTTCTGTCGGCGATCTATTCCGTCTTCTATGGGAGAAAGATCCGTAAATGAGACCCTAATGAGCTACAAGCTCACAACATAGAATGAATATAACTTTCATAAAAAAAAATGAGAACACTCTTGAATCGGGCGGATCCCACTCTATAAATATACACTGTTGATGATCGAGTGGGCCCGCCCGGATCCTTGAAAAATTGCTGACGCAATTTTCCATACCAACAATGAGAATATGCTTGAAACGTGCGGGCTCACTCTTCTTAGTAAGGAAAAAATGTTACGAGTGGGCCCGCCCGGACCGATTAAAAATCCTTCGGATTTTCAAAGTCAACGTACTCTAATCAAATACTCGGGCGGATCCCACTCAATAAATACACACGAATGATAATCGAGTGGGCCCGCCCGGATCCTTGAAAAATTGCTGACGCAATTTTCCATACCAACAATGAGAATATGCTTGAAACGTGCGGGCTCACTCTTCTTAGTAAGGAAAAAATGTTACGAGTGGGCCCGCCCGGATTTGAACCGGAGTCTATGCGTCCCGAACGCACAAGGATGGACCAAGCTACCCTACGGGCCCAAAATGCTCGGTTTATAGGGTGAATGTAATGAGCCCTATAAACCCTTCG
>JARVGK010000046.1 GCA_029762535.1 Thermoplasmatota archaeon | reverse complement strand
CCCACGGCCACACGGGCCAGGGGAACGCTCTTGTGTATGCGCTCCACAGTCCAGTTGCCCACGGTCCCATAAGCGATGGTCACATTGCCGGATTTGGAGACCGCGACCATCTCGTTGCCGGGACGCTCGGGAAGTATGTCGGCTATGACCACCTTCCTGATATTGTGGGAATCGTTGTAGATAAGGTCCGTCCTCCACTCGGTGGAGTTCGTATCCCACCAGAGAAGGTACGCCTCGAAGGAGAAAGTCGTTATTACAGCCTCGTTGCCGGGCATGTTCGGGTCCAGATCGCCTATGTCGGCGCCGTGGACGAGCTTCGGACCCGTATAGGCCCTCTCGGGCGTCCACACGCCACCTGAATAAGTCAGGACGGTCGCCGTGCCATTGCCCGGAGTGGCGTCGTCCTCCATTCCCGTGGCAAGCCCCACACTGAGGATCTCGTTGCCGTTGCCGGGCTTGAGATCGCCTATGACCGGAGTGAGCTGCTGGCCGGGGGTCTCCCATATCGTCTCGGTGATGAAAGAGCCGGAAGCATCGTCGAAACGGGACAGATACGTGTTCCCGTCCCGGGACACGGTCACGATCTCGTTCCCCGGATGGTCCGGAAGCGCGTCGCCTATCGCGGTCCCGTCCATGGGATCCGTTCCCTTGTATGCCTCCATGCTGTCCCATAGCGTGAAAGTGTTCTGGACATCATCTCCCGCGCGCGTTCCTGCGGCATGGACGTCCGGTCCGGCCTGACCGATCGCCAGGAATAATGCCGCTCCTAACAACATTCCGATTATCAAGCTCGTTCTTTGTCTTTTGGTCATCTTATTTCACCCCGATAAAACATAACGGTCCTTTTCCTCTTGTCGTTTAAGTTATATAATAATTCCGGTTAATTGTTTGTAATGAAGGCTGGTTCGGGACTGGAAGTGGGTTCGGATACGGGCCGTGCTCATCTCTCCTGGCGATCCCGGCCTTTGAGTCCCAGAATGACCAGGATCGCTACCGAAGAGAAAGTGAGAAGGAGGAGGACGATCACCAGCAGTGTGTCGTCCTTCCTTTCCTTTCCCATGGGCGGGACCGGATCCCCATGCGTCCAGCGTATGGTCCTGTAACCTTCCCTGCTGGCGGAAAGCTCGGTGCCAGGCGGGAGCGTCGCTCCGGTGATATCCTCGAAGACCGCCCATCCGTCGATCCCTGTGACCGCAGAATGGCTGCCTGTGGAAGTCTCCGCTATGACCTCCACTCCCGAAAGGCCTTCCCCTTCTCGGTCCAGGATCCTGATCCTGGGGTGAAGCGGGGTGGGATCCACGTGGAGATGGTAGGCGAGCTCGATATCTTGAACGGTCTCAAGATCGTCCTCAACGAACACATTGGTGATGTTCTCGAGATAACCGGAGTATGAATCAAGGATGCCCAGCATCTCGGATCGGGGGGTGGCCTTGATCGTATAGTTCCTTTCCGAGGTCACATTCTCGAAAAGGTAATGGCCCGAAATGTTCGCTATCGAGGATGCCACCTCGGACGTGTCCTCATCGATGAGGATCACGACGGCTCCCGATGCGGGCATGCTGGTGTTGGGCCCGCCCTCGTACACGATCCTGCCTCTGAGGACGGTCGCAGGGCCGTTCGAGCCGTCATTGCCAGATGCATGAGGGACGAGCAAGATCAAAAAAACAACCATTATCGCACAAATTGACAGATAGCTCTCCGGCCTCATGCGTTCCCACCGTGCCGATACTCAACGTATGCGTTTTATTAAAGGTTTGTCGATTCCCATTCGCTCAATGCGAATGATCGTGCTCTCCGTAATCATGGTGCCCGAATTTGGACTCCTGGCCCCTGCCCGGCCTCATGTTCCCGAAAGCGCGAACCATAATCTCCTCCATCGCCGGATGTATGGTCTGCGCTCTAATCAAAGGCATGTATGTGCCCTTTCCGGCGTTCATGAGGTAGACCAACGGCTGGACCATGGCAGTAGCATGAGGTCCGATGGCATGTGCGCCGAGAATGACCCTGCTCTTGGCGTCCACTATCACCTTTACGAAGCTCGTCGGCTCGTCCATCGCATATCCTTTAATGGCATCGGTGTAGCTGGCTTGGCCCACCATTACAAGATGTTCCTTGACGGCCTCCTCCTCGCGCATTCCCACCGATGCTATCTCGGGATAGGTGAAGACCGCATGGGGTACCGCGTGCTCATCGATCTCCTCCAGATCCTCCTCGTTCTTGGCCATCATGTTGTTCCACGCCACGCCCGATTCGTAGTTGGCGGTGTGCCTGAACATGTTCCTGCCTATGGCGTCCCCTACAGCATATATGCCCTCGACGTTCGTCCTCAGATACCGATCGACCTTAACCCAGCCTTTTCCATCCACCTCTATACCGGACGCCTCCGGGTGGAAAATATCGGAGTTCGAACCCCTCCCCACCGCAACCAAGATCTCCTCGGCCGTGAAAGTGTGCTCTTCTCCGGTATCTCTATCCCTGGCGGTCACGTATTTGCCGAAGAGCTTCTTCCCGGCCTTGAACACTTCCTTTCCCGTATGGACCTCCATCCTCTCCGAGAGGCGGACCTTCAGCTCCTCCGAGATCTCGGGCTCCTCCTGAGGGACCAGGTGCCTGTTCCTTCCCAGTATGGTAACCTCCGTTCCCATCGCAGAGAAGAAATGCCCGAACTCGGTGGCTATGTAGCCGCCCCCGATGATCACGAGGCTCTTCGGGGTTTTCTTCAGTTCAAGGGCGGTGGTGCTGGTCAGGTATCCCGCTTCCTCCAATCCCTTGATGTCCGGGATCGTCTCCCTGGACCCTGCTGCGATCAATATAAGCTGAGCGCTAAATTTCCTGCCGCTCGATCCGATGACCTTATTCCCTACGAACCTGGCGGGCTCGTTGAAGAAGTCCAGACCCTTGGCGTGCTTGATCCCGTTCATCATACCGGAGACATCCTCATCGATGAGGGACCTCATCCTCTTCATGATAAGGGGGAAATCCACCTTGGGCTTGCCGAGATCGACGCCGACCCTCTTTGCATGGGCGGCCGAGGCGATGATCTCCGCGGGGTAGAGTATGATCTTCGTGGGGATGCAGCCCCTGTTCAGGCATGTCCCGCCGATGGGGCCGTCGTCGAAAAGGGCGACCTTCATGCCGGCCGAATACGCATCGGAGGCAACGTTCAAACCGGCTCCGGAACCTATCACGATCAGATCGTATTCCTCGATATCCTTCATGATGGTTCCAGTTGCCACTTGGAATATATATGTATAGGTTCACATGAGAGGGCTGCGTCAACGGATGATGCGCTCTATCAGTTTTATCATATGGCCTTTTCCCCCCGGGAGAAGGTCGAGGAACAGCAGCGTCGATGGTATCCCGAAAGCGATCCCCGCCGCAAGAAGGTCCCACCTGTTCATCCAAAGCGAGATCGCGACCCCGCCCAGATGCGCCGCGAGGATGAAAGCGCGAGGGAAATATCGAAGGAACGCCTCCTTCAAAAGACCACCTCCGAGGCCACATATGTCAGGTAGACCATAACCAACAGCGCCGCGTAAGAGAGGGCGGAACCCAGTATCATGCCCATCTCCCTGACCACCCTGTGGGCCTTGAGCGATCTCATGTCGTCCCATATGACCACGAACCCGCCCACTGCCATGAACCATGCCGTGAAGTTCGCCATGGGAACGCCGAACCACTGTCCTTCCGCCCAGTGCCATAGACCGTAAGCGGCGAAGACCGAATCGATCCCCACGTCCAGAGAGACGGCGAGCACGCCCGCGAGCAACCCCTTTTCGATCCTGGCGAGGGATCGGAGTTTGGGATTCTCGTCTATGACGTAAAGGCACACATATATCACGGCGGTCCAGCAGAAGGGGACTGCCATCATGGTGTTGTGGACCTGTATCCAGGCATCGGGATTGTAAGTGTAATAGCCCGAGAATGTCACTGTGATGTCCTCGAGTATCACCCCGTATGCCAGGCCGACGGTGAAAAAGAGCATGGCGTCCTTCAAGCCCCACCTGATCCTTGCATGCAGGAAGGATGCTATCATGAGGGCCAGGCAGGTCAGCTCGAAAGCATGCAGTATGAAGTTGCGATCCCCGTGGGTCCCCCATTCCTCGCCGGGGGATCCCGTCGGCAGCAGGCGGGCCAGCGCGAACATGAATACGATGAGGGCAAGGACCACCAAGGCTAGCTTTGGGGTCCTGACCGGGTCGAGCCATTTTCCCCGGTCATCATGCAGATGACCATCCATCGTTCAACCTCATGGAGGACATGGTTTTTAACTTTGAGCGCGTTGCCCCCGCCGGGATCCCAAATGGAAGAAAGACAGTTCATGGTCACAAGGAAGATCAGGGTGATGACATACGAGATCGATTTCGCTGGTATCGTATCCAACCAGGTCTACTTCAGATGGCTGGAGGACATGAGGATGGACCTGCTCACGAGATACATGGACCTGAGGGAAATGATCAAGGACGGCAGGCTGCCCGTGCTCGCACATTCCGAGATCGACTACAGGAGGCCTTTGAAGCTGCTGGACGATGTCGAGGGCAGGATCTGGGTCGAGGAGCTCGTCGGTCCCAAATGGGCCCTGGCCTCCGAGTTCGTCCGCGACGGGGAGGTTGTTGCCAGGGCGAGGCAGTGGGGGGTCTTCATCGACACCGGTACGTTCAGGCCGATCGATGCGCCTGAGGCATTCCCTCAGGTCCTCAAGCGCTGATCCCTGAAATGGGCGAATATCCTGGACCTTGTCGCGGTCTCGGGACCGACGTTCTGCTCCCAGTTTATCTCCTCGACCCGCATTATCTGCATGTCGGAGAATAGCGAGCGGACCTCGCCTTCGGTGAAGAAATGCTGTATGAACCCGGTCCCCTTTAGGAACGTGTCCTTCTCGACCTCCTGACCTTTTCCGAACCTCATATCGTTCATGGAGAAATCGATGAATGAGATGTCTCCCCCGTTCCTGAGCGCGAACCGGGACCTTTTCACGGCCTCGGACCTCTCCTCCTCCCACATGGATCCCAATACATGGTGCAGGAAGACCGCGTCATATTCATTTTCGGGCAGGTCGTCCATGAGTATGTCCATCACGTCCAGATCAGGGGTGAATCCCCTGGACGAGGCCCTCTCCCTGGCCGTCTGTACTGCCGTTCTCGAGAGATCGATCCCCGTCACATCGTAGCCCCTCTCGAGGGCCTGGAGCGTTATGTTCCCTGTGCCGCAGCCGATCTCGAGGACCCTGGCCCCCTTTGGAAGGTCGGGAAGCGGGATCGGGCCTCCACCCCAGTGGACCTCTTTCCGCCTGTAATATTCCTCCCAGAGATCGCTGAACATCGACATTCTTCAGCACCCCAAAAAGATAGCAACGGACCTTGCGATCGCTATGATCGCTCCAACGGCCTCGCCGGAGAGGGAAGGGAATATCTCCTTCAACCCGTTCACTATGAACTGGACGGCGACGGCGCCCAGTATCAGTCCCATGAGCCGGCCGAAGATCTTGGTCCCCGTCCGGCCTATACGGTCGAATATCATATCGGACCTTCTGAGTATCAGGTACGATGCTATCATGACGAGGGCGCAGCATATGACCACGACCCCGATCCAGGGCCATTCGCCAAGGCCGGTGTCGTTCTGGGATGTGGCTATCATCACGGTGGTGATGGCCCCCGGACCCGCCAGAAGAGGGATCCCCAAGGGGATTATGCCAACCTGCTCCCTCTCAAGATGATCGGCCTTCTCCTTGTCGGTGATCTTCATCGGGGATGTCTGGCCGCGGACCATGTCTATCGCGATGAGGAGAATGATGATCCCGCCTGCGATCCTGAAGCTGTTCACGTTGATGTTGAAGAAACCGAAGATGAACCTGCCTGCGATGGTGAATACCGCGAGCGTGAAGAATGCGACCAGGGCCGCCTTTCTGACGACCTGCTCCTTTTCCTTTTTCGTATAGCCCAAGGTGAGGGCGGCATACGTGGTGACCGCACCCATGGGGTTCACGATCGCTATGATCGATATGAAAGTGGCGAAGACGACCTCGAAGTCTATCACGGGACGGCAAGCAACTTGACCGTATATATAATCCTTATGCAACCTGTGTGAGGGGCTTTTCCTGGATCGTTTTCGATCCGAGCGGGCGATAGAGACGTTGTTTCGAATATCGTAAAAATTTTTCGAAAATGAATAGATTAATATATCAATCCAAACCTCATCCGGCATCATGAAGCCGGAGCTAGACGAACTTGACATAAGGATAATCAAGATCCTCAAGAAGGATGCGAGGACCACGAACGTCGCGATAGCTAACGATCTCCAGGTCTCCGAGGGATCGATCCGGCAGAGGATCGCGATGATGAGGAACGAGGGGGCTATCGTCCGCTTCACCATTGACACCGCCTCCAGGGGGCTCAAGGCCATAATCGAGGTGAACATCGAGGTGAACGTCCATACCACAAGGATCGCGAAGAAGATCAAGAAGCTCGAGGGCGTGGAGCGGGTCTATGAGATCTCCGGGGATTCTGATATACTGGCGATCATAGACGTCTCGAACACGGTGGAGTTGAACAACACGATAGAGGCGATCCGGGCCATGGAGGACGTCAAGTACACAAAGACCAGGCTGATCCTGGGAGAACAGCAGGTGTAGTGATGGTTGAGATCCTCGATTCCACCCTGAGGGAGGGCGAGCAGACCCCCGGGGTGACCTTCACCGTCGATGAGAAGATCCGCATCGCCGATATGCTGGACCGTTTCGGCGTGGACTTCATCGAGGCCGGCCACCCCGCCGTCTCACCCGATGTGAAGGAGGGGCTCAAGGCAGTCGCAAGGCAGGGTTTGAAGGCAAAGGTGCTCGCACACAGCAGGGCGATGATCTCCGACATAGACCTTGCCCTGGAATGCGATGTCGAGTGGATCGGGCTCTTCATAAGCGTTCTCGACGACAGACTTAAAGATCATTTCAGGAAGGACCTCTGTCAGGTCTGCGATCTGGTGGAGGATGCCGTGGAATACGCCAAGGACCACGGCTTGAAGGTACGATACACCCCGGAGGACACGCTCAGGTCCGACTTCGAGAGCGTGGTCAGGGTCTCCCGGGCCGCCCTGGAGGCAGGGGCCGACAGGATCGGCGTCGCCGACACGGTCGGGGCGGCGATCCCCTCCATGATCGGTCCCTTCGTGAAGGACCTGATAGACAGGACCGGTGCATCTATCAACGTCCATTGTCATAACGATCTCGGATTGGCCCTCGCAAATTCCCTCACTGCCTTCGACAACGGGGCGATCCTCATCGATGCCTGTGTGAACGGGCTGGGGGAGAGGGCGGGGATCACGGACCTCTCCGAACTGGCAGTGGCCTTGAAAGTCCACTACGGCGTCGATAAATACGACCTGGAGATGCTCCCCGAGTTGTCCTCCTTGGTCGAAGGGCTATCGGGCATGAAAGTGGCCTCGAACGCGCCGATAGTCGGCAGGAACGCATTCTCCCACAATGGGGGCCTGCACGTGTCCGCGGCATTACTGAGGCCCTCCTTCTACGAGGTGATCCCCGCGGAGGCGGTTGGGAGGGAGCGGAGGTTCGAGATCGACAAATTCTCGGGCACGGATCTCCTCGAGAGCATTCTCAGCCGTCACACATTGGACCTTGACAGAGCCCAGAAGGACCGACTGCTGTGTCTCATAAAGTCAAGGGAGAAAGGGTCCTTTTCGCTCGAGGAGGTTCTCGGTGCGGCAAGGGCGATCAAGGCATGATCGTTATTTCGAATTCTATGAGAATATTTGGCACATTAAACGATATTCGTAATAATCTTACGAGTATGTGATGTTTTAAATACCTGATATATATACACGCCTTTCGACCGCAAAGGTCTGAACTGCGAAGGAGAAAGAAAAAATGACAGAGGACTGCCCCGTATGCGGCGCCGATATCGCGAACAACGGATTGCTCACGAACGAACTGATACCCTGCCCGGACTGCGGCAGCGACCTTGAGGTGATCGCCCTTTCGCCATTCAAGCTGGAACCCGCCCCCGAGGAGAAAGAGGACTGGGGAGAGTAGGTCCAGTTGAGATTGTCGATGGCATACAGCGTCATACGCCATGACGAGAAGATGATCCTGGATGCCGCAAAGAGGGAGGGGATCCCCCTTGATACGGTGAGGATGGAGGATCTCTCCTCCGCCTTGGGAGACGTCCCTTTCGAATCCGACGCGGTCCTGGACCGGGGCATCAGCCAGTTCAGGTCATATTATTTCCTGAAGATGGCCGAGGAGGCGGGGATCCTCACGATGAACTCCTCCGAGGTCGTGAGGATATGCGGGGACAAGTACCTGACCTCGGCCGCTCTTGTCCGCAGCGGGATCCCCACTCCGAGGACCTCCATGGCGTTGTCTCCGGAGGCGGCCCTTCGGGAGATCGAGAGGATCGGCTATCCCTGCGTGATCAAGCCAGTTGTCGGGTCCTGGGGCAGATTGTTGGCGAAAGTGAACGACCGCGAATGTGCCGAGGCGATCCTGGAGCACAAGGACACCCTCGGGGGCTACCCCCATTCGGCGATCTACATACAGGATTACGTAGAGAAGCAGGGCAGGGACATCCGCGCCTTTGTGGTGGGCGATCGGACCATATGCGCGATATACCGGAATTCAGAGCACTGGATCACCAATACCGCAAGGGGTGGGAAGGCTTCGGCCTGCCCCGTAACCGAGGAGTTGAACGATATCTGCGTGAGGGCGAACGAGGCCGTCAACGGAGAGATCGTGGCCGTGGACCTCTTCGAGACCGGGACCGGATTCTCCGTGAACGAGGTGAACCACACAATGGAGTTCAAGAACAGCGTGGCGCCGACGGGCGTTGATATTCCACTCCTGATGCTGCGGCATTTCATCGATAGGGCGAGGTGTTAGCATTTGACGACGGTCTCTATTATCGGCGGCTCGGGTTATGTCGGCGGAGAACTGGCAAGGTTGGTATTGTCCAGGAAGGACCTCGAGCTGGTCCAGATCACGTCCTCAAGCTCCCTGGGTGAGCATCTGCACTCGGCACATCCCAACCTTCGGGGGCTCTCCGATATGAGGTTCACATCCCCGGAAGAGATCATGGATGTCGATGTGATGTTCACCGCGCTCCCCCACGGATCTTCGAATTCCAGGATGATGGAGCTGTTGGATCATGCGAAGCATGTGATAGACACCTCGGCGGATTTCAGGCTCAATGATCCCGAATCCTACAGGAAGTGGTACGGCAAGGACCATGGATCCCCGGAACTGCTTCCCACCTTCCCTTACGGACTGCCCGAACTTCACAGGGCCGAGATGGTGGAGAAGGGAAGGGCGGCAGCCCCCGGGTGCGTGGCGACGTCCACGGTCCTGGGACTCTACCCCTTCCGGATGATAGCAAAGCGAGTAATAGTCGATTCCAAGATCGGATCCTCCGCTGCGGGCAGGTCCGCCTCAGAATCGTCCCATCACCCGGAGAGGAGCGGTGTGATCCGCCCCTATGCACCCGTAGATCACCGGCACAGGGCGGAGATCCTCCAGGAGACCGGGGTCGATGTCATGATGACCGTGCATGCCGTGGAGATGGTCAGGGGCATATCCACGACGATCCACATCGAACTTGATAAGCCCCTTGCGGACAAAGATGTATGGGGTTACCTGCGTGCGGCTTACAGGAACGAGCCTTTCATCAGGATCGTCAGATCCTCGAAGGGCAACTTCCGGTACCCCGAGCCCAAGATACTGTCCGGGTCCAATTACTGCGACATCGGCTTCGAACTGGACCCCAACCAAAAGAGATTGGTCGTTTTCTGCGCCATAGACAATCTGATGAAGGGAGCGGCCGGAAGCGCGATACAGTCGATGAACGTGATCCTGGGCCTCGATGAGAGGCTGGGTCTGGAGTTTCCGGGGCTCCATCCTATCTGAGGCATGATCATGATCGTCGTCAAGATCGGAGGAGGGGTCGGGACCGGGTTCGACAATCTTCTCAGGGACATGGCGGGGAGGAAGGATGTCATACTGGTCCACGGTGGATCCGACTTTCTGAACAAACTGTCCGATGATATGGGGGTCCCCCCGAGGTTCGTGACCTCGCCGTCCGGACATACCTCGAGGGTGACGGACGAGGCGACATTGGACCTGATCCGGATGGCGTATGCCGGCTCCGTGAACAAGGGATTGGTCGAAAGGCTTCGAAAAGAGGGGGTGAACGCCCTCGGGCTTTCCGGGATCGACGGAGGGCTTCTCCGGGGAAAGAGGAAGGGATCGATCCGGATAGTCGAGAACGGGAGGGTCCGGATCCTCCACGGGGACCATACCGGAACCGTCGAGGAGGTGAACACCTCCTTGCTCGATCTGTTATTGAAGGGCGGATACGTCCCCGTGATCACGATCCCGATAGAGGCGACGGATGGCGGTGGGCTCAATGCGGACGCGGATCGAGTGGCCGCGGCGATCGCCTCAGCTGTCAAGGCCGATGATCTCCTCTTATTGACGAACAAACCGGGGCTTCTCAAGGATGTAAAGGACGATAACAGCCTGATCCGATCCGTGGCCGAACACGATATCGATCAAGCCATGGACATCGCCGAGGGCAGGATGAAGAAGAAGGTCCTTGCCGCCAGGGAAGCGCTCGAAGGAGGCGTAAAGAGGGTCGTGATCTCGAACGCCAACGCCCAAAGGCCTATAGAAAGCGCCCTGAACGGGGAGGGGACCGTCATATGCTAGAGGCGGAACTTGAGTCGGGGGTCATCGCCAAGAGGGGGATCGATATCGTCCGCGGCGAGGGCTGCCATATATGGGATGCGGACGGGAAGATGTATCTCGACATGGGAGCCAGCTACGGGGTCTGCAACGTGGGCCATTGCAACCCACGCGTGGTGAGGGCCATTGAGGAGCAGGCCAAGAAGCTTATCTATGTCTCATCCAGTTATGACAACGGATCCAGGAAGGAACTGATGGAGAGACTGCTTTCGGTTTCACCACCCGGTATGTCAAGGGTGTTCCTGTGCAACTCCGGGACGGAATCCATGGAGGCCGCCATCAAGTTCGCTTTCGGGAAGACCGGAAGGAGGGGGCTGGTGGCGGCGAAGAGGGCGTTCCACGGCCGCAGTCTGGGATCCCTTTCACTGACCTTCAACCCCTCCCACAGACAGGGGATGGAGGGCTGTTTGTTGCCTGTAAAGTTCGCCAATTTCGCTGACATGGACAGCCTTCGTGGGATCGTTGATGAGGAAACCGCTGCAGTCGTCCTGGAGCCTATTCAGGGCGAGGGCGGCGTGCATGTTCCTCCCGAGGGCTATCTCAGGGACGTGAGGAATCTATGCGACGAGATGGGGGCGCTTCTCATCGTTGACGAGGTCCAGACGGGGTTATGCAGGACCGGGGACTTTTTCGCCATACAGCACGAGGGTGTGACACCCGACGTCATGTGCGTCGGGAAATCTCTGGGAGGCGGGCTCCCGATCGCGGCCGCCGTTCTCGGCGAGACCATGGGTCAGATGGAAAAAGGATCCCACGGATCCACCTTCGGCGGGAGCCCACTCGCCTGCGCCGCGGGGGTTGCGGCGCTGGAGTTCATGGAGGAGGAAAGGTTGGACCTCCGCGCCATGGAGCTGGGGGCCAGGTTCATGGAGGGGCTGCTCGAGATGGAGCATCCACTGGTCAGGGAAGTTAGAGGCAGAGGGCTCATGATAGGCCTCGAGTTGAAGGTAAGGGCAGGACCCTATCTCTCGGCGCTGCTGGAGAGGGGCATAGCTGCGATCCCGACCGGGGCGACCGTGATCCGTTTCCTGCCCCCCCTGGTCATTTCCGAAGAGGACATAGATGATGCGGTACAAACCATAGGAGAGGTTCTGAATGGATGAGGCCATCGAGTTACTCAAGGATGCAGTGTCCATCGATTCCGTCACCGGAGATACACATAGATGCACCCGATTCCTGATGGAATGGTGCCTGGATAAGGGCATGGAGGCTGTCATCGATGGAGGGGCAGTTATCGTCAACCCGAAGGCTAGGGGGCTTCTTCTCCTGGGGCATCTGGACACCGTGCCTGGATGCGGGCCGATAATGGTGGAGGACGGGTTCATCAAAGGCAGGGGCAGCGTTGATGCGAAAGGGCCGCTTTGTGCAGCTCTGTACGCGTTATCTCAGCTACCTGAAGCGCATGATCGGGTCATGCTCGTTGCGGTCCCCGACGAGGAGGGATGCTCCTCGACGGCAAGGAGGCTCAGGGATTCCCTGCCCCAGATGCCCTGCATCGTGCTCGAGCCCGGGGGTTGGAACGGGATCACGATATCGTACAGGGGCAGGATCCTGGCCGACATGATGGTGAGGGCCAAGCGTTCGCACTCCGGAGCAGAGGGGAGATTCTCCGCCGAGGTCGCGGTTGAAATGTTGAACGAAGTGAAAAAAAAGTGCGATCCGAGGATCGTGTCCATGAAGGGGGACATAGAGAGAACGGAGGCGAGGCTCGATATCAGATACCCGATGGGATCAAAGCCCCGGTTGGAGAACACCTCTGAGTCGTGGTTCTATGTCCTTGAGGACACCCCTCCGTATCGTGCGGATAAGGGATCCCATCTGGTGAGATCGCTTCTGGGATCGATCCGCAATGCAGGAGGATCCCCCTCTTTCAAGAACAAGACCGGGACGTCCGATATGAACGTGCTGGGAGAGAAGTGGACAGCCCCAATAGTCGCCTACGGCCCGGGGGACAGCAAATTGGACCATACCGATGATGAAAGGATCCACCTGGAGGAATATATCAAGGGGATCCAGGTGTTGAAAGGGGCGATCTCCTCATCGATACGACAATGAACCGATGGTAAATTATAAGGGAAAGGTCGATCCGATACAGTGAAGGTCATGATAAGCCACAGCGATCTCATCACTTTCGCAGTTCTTCTTGTCATATTCATTCCCAATGTGATCTCGGGATCCGATGATGACATTCCTCCACCTGATACGATCCGATTTGATGAGATCGGCACAGGGGAGAGCGTTTTCATAGAGAACAAGGGCCAGTGGGATCCATCGATCCTGTTCGTAACCCGGACATCCTATGGTAAGCTGGCTCTGGCAAAGGATGGGATCTACCATCTGATCCAGATCCTCGAAGAGATGGAACAAAACATCACCAACCCTTTCCCTACTGAGACCGTCGTTAAGGATCAGACCCTCGTCAGGATCCTCTTTGAGGGAGGATCGCCTGATAATGTCGAGGGCAGGGATCCTGTAGTGACAAGATACAACTTCTTCCTGGGCAACGACTCATCCAGATGGGCACCAGATTGCTCCGGTTTCGATTCAGTCCTCTACGAGAACGTATGGCCAGGTATAGACATAAGGTATTATTTTACAAATGGAAGGATCAAGTACGATATCATATTGGAACCGGGTGCCGATCCAGACCTGATAGGAATGACGGTCGAAGGTTCGGAAGGGATCTCATCCTATGGAAGTTCTCTAACCATTGAGACTGGGATCGACATCACCCTTACCGATTCTAGATTGGATGTGTTCCATCCGAATGGGGAAAGGATCGAAGCATCATTTCGTCATTCAGGTTCGACCTACCGGTTCGATCTCTCCGAATATGATGATAGTATGAGAGTTATTATCGATCCGGAATACAACGTGAACGCTTTGAACTTCTCCACATATATAGGTGGATCGAACCATGATGTCGCGTTCGAATCCTGTAAAGATAAAGTGGGTAATTACTTGATATCTGGATCCACTAGATCTTTGAACTTTCCGGTCTCCAACGGGGCTTATGAAACCACGAAAACAACCACCGATTATGATGGTTTTATATTAAGGTTCGATAAGACAGGGTCGATGATGATTTCTTGCACATATATAGGAGGAATATTTGATGACGATTGTCAAAGCATCACCGTCGATGTTGATGACAATATTATCGTTGTCGGATCCACCTCCTCAACTAATTTCCCCACAACAAACGGATCTCATCGAAGAACCAAAAATGCTACAGATAAGGATTTGTTCATCACAAAGATTAGCGGTTCACTAACAGAACTCATCTCTTCGACTTATCTTGGTGGATCCTCAACTGAGGAGGATCCCAGTATATGTTCGGATAATTCTAATAACATATATGTTACAGCAACATCGTATTCAAATGACTTTCCCGTAACAGAAAATGCTTATCAGAAAAGTATATCTTCAACTATAAATGGGGACATGATCATTTGTTGTTTCGATACCAATAAAATGTCATTGATTTATTCAACTTATTTTGGTGGTTCAGGAGGAGATAAACCTTATACAATCGAGTATTGTAAAGGCGATATAATCATTGGAGGAAGCACTAGTTCATTTGATTTCAATATTACAGAAAATGCCTACCAAAAAACCAATAAAGGATGGGGTAATAATGCATTTCTTTTGATAATGGATACCAATTCATTTATTATTACATATTCAACATACTTTGGAGGTTCAGATATAACTGAAATAACAGATGTAACTGTTGATAAAAATGGATTCATATATGCATGTGGAATAACAGGGTCAAAAGACCTGCCTATGACGAACAACAGTTACGATCCAACATATAATGGTTGGTTGGATGGATTCGTCATATGCATGGACAGCGTCAATTCATCGTTGTTATACTCTACTTACATTGGCGGTGGCGCTGTTTATGGAGATTTAATTCATTCGATATCCGTGGATGCTGAAGGGTTCATACATATAACAGGAAGCACAGCAGGCATGTTCCCCGTAAACAGAACCTGTCTCCAACCCATATATGGCGGGGGAGAGTTGGATTGTTTTTATATGAAATTAAATTACGACCTATCCAAGAACATTTACTCCACCTATCTAGGTGGTTACCTGTATGATTTCGGGACGGATGTATTGGTGGATGAGGTATCGAATCAGCCTACTGTAATCGGAGTTACGATATCCAATGATTTCCCTACAAGTCCAGGCTGTTATAGGGGTAGTGCCCCGGGAAATGCAGATATCTTTGTTACGAAGATCGATCTCACCGGTGAGCCGACCTCCCCTGAGAACCTGAATTTCTCCTGGGGTGATTCATTTGTCAATCTATCCTGGGATCCTCCTTTGTATGACGGAGGTTCTCCAGTGATAAAATATTCGGTCTATAGAGCATTTGGGTCGGGGTTATTAAAATATTATAAAACATCTTATGGTCATTTTTTCAACGATACCTCCGTTGAAAATGGAATAGTTTATTATTATTGTATAACGGCCATTAACAAAGTATGGGAGGGCCCATTCTCCGATATAGTTACAACACGCCCGGCTAAAAAACCTCTTCCTCCATCAGATTTTTATATATCATCAGTTGGAAATAACACCATTGAAATCAGCTGGCTTTCTCCAATAGATAAAGGAGGGAAAAATGTAGATATCCTCTTTTATCGACTGTTTAAAAAAGCACAAGATACAATGAATATTATTTTGATAAATGCATCCTCACTATCGTATATGGATAATGAGGTGACAAATGGGATGTCATATGAATATTGGATGACAGCCATCAATTTTGTAGGAGAATCGAATCAGACCCATATTATCAAAGCCACACCAATGACCAAACCTGGAAAGATCCTTGATCTGAATGCAACGATAGGTTCCGGTTTCATTCATCTGAATTGGATACCTCCCCTTGATGATGGAGGGACAGGAATTATTAACTACAATATCACCAAAACATATCTTTCAAAAACAGAAACGATAACGGTCAACGGGACAGTGAATGAATACAATGATACTTCGGTGAATAATGGAGTCGAATATTCCTATCGAATAAAATGTCTTAATGTAGTTGGGTTTGGGCCCAATTCAGAAAAATATTCGTTCAAACCTGTCGGTCTGGCTTCTCCCCCATTTAATCTGATCATTGATGTTAAACCTGATCGTATAGACATCAAATGGGATCATCCAAGGTCCGATGGAGGCCACCCGATCCTCGGATTCAAGGTATATAAAATGAAAAATTCTGATGAGTGGAAATTAGCGGAAAAGATGGATTATGGAAATAGATCATTCACGGATGATGTGGTAGAAAAGGGGATCGAGTACTTCTACCGGGTGACCGCCGTCAATTCTGCGGGAGAGTCCGATCCCTCGGAGATCGTATCAGCGATGATCCCTGTAGATAAACCTGGAAAACCTGAAAAATTGGAGATAGTATCGGGGGATGGGTTCGTCCTCTTGAAGTGGTATCCTCCCGAGGATGATGGTGGTGCCAGTATCGGAGGTTATCGAATATTCAAGGGGATCTTATCGTATTCGTTGATAGAGAGCTATCTCGTCGGGGGTAAAGTCCTGGAGTACAACGATACAGCCGTCGAGAATGGCAGGACGTATTATTACGAGATAAAAGCGTTCAACTCCCAAGGGGATGGCCCTGAGGTGACAGGAATGGCCTATCCCGCGGGAGTACCCTCGATCCCCACCGGGATCAAGGCGTTCCCGGGAGATGGGAAGGTCGAGATCTTCTGGGGATCGCCTATAAATGATGGGGGAAGGACCATCACAGCGGTCCGGATCTACAGAGGGACCGATCCCAATTCGCTATCTCTCTTGCTGGATCTGGACCAGGTCCAGGGATCGTATATTGACGGATCCCTCGAGAACGGGCAGGTCTATCACTACTCCCTCTCCGCCGTGAACGAGGTTGGGGAAGGGCCTCTCTCCCCTCCGATCCAGGCAAAGCCTGTCGGTCTTCCTTCGGTTCCGATCGATTTGGATGCGAAGGAATCCGGAGGTTCAATCGTACTGACGTGGGATCCACCGGAAGATACCGGAGGACTGCCGATCATAAAATACCTGATTTACAGATCATATTCCGAAAGAAGCACTATACTCATTGCCGAGGTCGGGCCGGACATACTCGAATACGTGGATCGAGACGTTGAAGGAGGAAGGAGATACCAATATTGGGTATCCGCAGTAAACGATAACGGAGAGGGCCCATTATCTGATCCCGTGGAGGGCAAGGTGAAGGAGGGGTCCGGGATTGTTCTGGCAGTTGCGATCTCTTTTATCGTCGTTCTCCTCCTTCTTCTCGGGATCGTTGCTGCGGTTATGTTGAGGAGAAGGGGATCCCCCCCGCACCCGGATGCTTCCAGCCCCCCGATCCCCTCTGCGATCCGGGATCCCGCTCCTGGCGAGGGTGAGATCCCTCCGCCTCCGGAGGATCGATCATGAGATCTCGGATAGCGTTTGCCGGAATTCTCTTTGCCATAATGTTGATACTACCTTCCGTGTTCGCTCTTGAGGGTAATACCGATCCCCGAGAGGGGAATATTGATACATCGATATCAAACGATGTGATCTCTCTTTATTCCCAATCCAAGGCTCTTTTCATAGAGAACAAGGGCCAGTGGGATCCATCGATCCTTTATTTAACAATAATACCTTCAGGATTCATTGCACTTGCAAATGATGGAATATATCACCTTCATATTATCACCGATGAGCCGAAAGGAAATCCCCTTGCGAAGGAGAGAATCCAATCAACCAGTTTAGTCAAAATATTGTTTAAAGAATGTAGTCCTGCAATTATTATAGGAAATGGATTAGATAGTTCATATTATAATTTTTATCTTGGGAATAATTCGAAAAAATGGGCTACAGGAGTACGAGGTTATCATTCAGTAATTTATGAAAACGTTTGGGAT
>JARVGK010000045.1 GCA_029762535.1 Thermoplasmatota archaeon | reverse complement strand
TTGTCCTTGGACCAACCTCCTAGCATGAATCCCCCGCCCGAAGAATCCCATCCGTCCACATCCTCAAGGACCCTGCCGTAAACATCGCCATCAAGGGTGAATGCCGTAGACCCGTCCCAGCTCGTTGTCTCAGCAGGATCGTATGTACCGCCTTCTATGATCCCGTTATGCGGGGTCAGATGCGCTCCATCGAAGAACATCGTGCAGTTTTGATCGTATTGTATCGAGGCCTTGTCCTCTATGTTCTCGAAGTTGTAATACGCTATCATATCCTCATGGGGCAACGAACAGTTCTTGCTTGAAATTCGCTGATCCCAATACAAACTCGGATCGCTTTCATATTCTGTTTCTGAGATCTCTACTGGCTTTCCCCTTGATATTTGTACCTGATCCATCATTCCTGCGAAATTAGTCTCCTGAACTCCAATTTCCGAATCTCTTCCGACATATAGATCTCGATTTGCGGATCGTGGTAAATTATATATGGTGGTAGAATCACGATAAATTGAAAATTCTTGGTTCTGAAAGTCATTTTTAAATATGGCCTCTAAAAAAGCGATACCCCAATCTTCCCCTTCAGAACCTCCATTTGGGAAGAAATCCCATCCCGCGCGAATTAAAATCCATTCATCATAAAAAAATGATGATGATTCACCAAAATCAATAACTGGATCAAGATCTAATACTACCGGAGCATATGGATAGTTAGGAACACTTAATTTGAAAATAATTGCCCCTGTAAGAGTTACCTGATCTATCTGCAAATCCCAACCAACATATTCACCATTTATATGATCAGATTTACTCAACAAGGAATAAGGACTTATCAATGGAGGGGCCGGAGGTGGATATCCCCAAACTTGGCATCTAACCCATAATGAAATTCTGATATGACAATCTGTTGATTCATCATTCAAAGATAAATCATTTATTGCCTGATTGCCAGTCACTCTTACATAATTTAAGTAATTTGTTGTTGGATCCCCATAAAAAGTTCCGAACATTTTTTCGTCGTAACATTCTGATGTTAGATATATTGGAGGGTTATAAGAACAAGTTTCATATCTGTTATTTGATTTGTCAAATATATCATCATTAAAATTTAACCATAATGCAATATCATCGGTCTCGAAGAAATTCCCATCATCTGAGAAACCCGAAACCAATAATGAAGATGGAAGGAGCATCGTTCCTACCATTATCAAGATCAAAATACCGCTCAGGATCGCATTCGTTCTCTTTTCGGATGTCATTCGTTTCACCTCGTTTTATACTCCATTCTCCATATCGTCATTGATAAAGGACGGGATCCTGTCCCGTTCCCGAAAGATTCTCCACTTCTTTCCAGTATGCTTCCACAAAGCTGACCATTCCATCGTAGTTATTATCAGACGTGAGTTCCCCCTCAAAGGAAGGACCGCTCTTTGTCGACTGCTTTCTTAAATCACCCGGGATCCCTCTCATTTGGATCACCTTGGTAGGTATAATCTTGAAAATATATTAAACCACCGTAAATTTCCGGTAAATAAATATATATTATATTATATTATATTATATGGATAATCTATATAGTTATTATGCCTGTGATGACAATTCTTCTGCCGGGATGGAAGGGGATGGAGGTTGATCTAACGAACTAATCTATGTGCGGTTATTCTGGACCGGGATCCGGATCCCCTCCTCCACGCTATGAGGAGGATCCCTGCTATGAGGAGGATGAGGATAGCAGCCAGGATGAGGTAGGGAACGATCGACGGAGAGGATCCCTTCTCCTTTACAAGCGGAGTGCCGGATAGATCCAATTCCACTTCGCCCATGGGATCCACCCTTGATGTCCCGGAGATCGGGACATACCCGCTTTTGGAGATCCTCCATTCAAAGGAACCGTGGGGGATGATCAACGCGAAAGAGCCGTTCTCCCCGGTAGTGAAAGTGAACTCCCGGCCGTTCGAAGCGGTGATCTCTATCAATGATCCCTCGACAGGAACTCCCTTGTCATCAAGGACGATCCCCTTGACGATCCCGGTGTCGATGACGGTGATCAGGACCGTGTCCTCTGCACTATTATCATACTCGTCGAACACCTTCAATTTTATTTCGTATGTTCCAGCCTTGCCGAATACGAATTCGACAACAACTCCTACAAGATTATTCTCCACTCCATCATAAGTGAATGTCCATGAATAACGAACGATCCCTACATTGTCCGTGGACATAATACCGTTGAGAACAACTGTGGATCCAACTGCGACCCTTTGATCCTGCCCTGCATTCGATATGGGGGAAGTTATGTCTCTGACCGTTACTTTCATTGTAGCAGTTGCCCAGTTGCCTGCGGCATCCGATACGTTCAGGGTTACTATGTATGCCCCTAGGTTGTTGAATTTGTATTCAGGTTGAGGCCCGTATAAAGCTATCGAGATCCCGTCCAGGAACGTCCAAGTATAATTGAAGATCCCGACGTTGTCGGAACTGCCGCTACCGTCGAAAAATACAATGGATCCCTCATCAACGATCAGATCTGGACCGGCAACGGCTACTGGAGCGGTTATGTCCCTGACCGTAACAGTCATAGAGTCCGTTGACCAATGACCTGCCTCATCCGTCACGTTAAGGATCACTTCATAAGCTCCCGGAGTTTTGAACTGATAGCTGGGATCCATCCCGTAGAGAACGATGGGATCCCCGTCGGCGAACGTCCAGGTCCAGTTCACGATCCCTACGTTGTCAAAGCTTCCATTCCCATCGAATGTCACAACTGTTCCCTCATCGACGGTCAGGTCAAGACCTGCATTCGCTGATGGCGGGGATATGTCCAAAACAGTAACTCTCATCGTATCAGATCCCCAAGTATCCACTGCATCCTGAACATTTAATGTGATTATGAAAAACCCAGGATTGTTGAACTGATACGCAGGTTTGACTCCATACAAAGTAACAGGTTTGTTATCGATAAAACTCCATAAATAATCCGCTATACCCATATCGTCATAACTCCCGCTACCATCAAATACTACAAAGGTGCCTTCATCAACGATCAGATCAGGACCGGCATTTGCGATGGGGGTCTTCGTATCCTGCCAGCGAAGAAAGGGATAGGTTTCCTTTTCTATCATACACCAGACATTTCTGAGATCCCAACCCGCATCGGTGAACATTTTCCTCGTCTTCATCATGGTCGTGTTCATTCCGATAGCTTCACCGGATGTGGTCGTTTGATGACTGGTCTCATTATCCCAGAAATTCCCTCTCATCTCGTATTCTTTTTTTGTATTAACGCTTCCGACAAAACCCTTATCCCTTGGATCCTCTTCATTATCATAAATCACTCTTCCGCTCGAATAACAATTTATTATCTTTCTAATATTTATTCCAGCAAATCCTCCAAAGCTGGTATAATTACCAGAAACCCTGGTCACACTCCCTGTTGAATAACAATTGAATATTGATCCCGCTTGACTCCCAACGAAACCACCAACATACTCTTTTCCGCTAATATTTCCCTTAGCTACACTCATTACTACTGAACCCTCATTGGTACCGACAAGACCACCAACTGCCATAACACCAACTGCATTCCCCATAGAGTTGCAATTAGATATTTCTCCATTTTCAATGTTATTATAACCTACAAGTCCTCCTATAGAGTATCTTCCACTAATATTTCCCTTAGCGTAGCTGTTGGATATTTTCCCTTGATTACCACCCACCAATCCACCGATGGTTGATGAAGTTCCACTTACATTACCTGTAAATATGCAATTTGAAACAATTCCTTCGTTTAATCCTAATAGCCCACCGACCGAGAAAGTCCCATTAACGTCTGCTTTTATTTGACAGTTGAATATCTTTCCATTGTTTTTTCCCGCAAGACCACCGATATTAATATCTGTTCCACTGATATTTACATTAGTGAAACAATCAGATATCATACCACTGCTTAATCCCACCAGACCGCCTGTATTCTCAAATATACTATTAACGGTTCCAGATGCATAGCAGTTAAATACATCACCGTTGTTGTTATATCCTAACAATCCACCGACATTCTCATATCCCGAGACATTGTTATTGATTATTCGGAGGTTCTTTATTATGCCATGATTATTATAGCCGACCATACCAATATTCGAAACAAATGAAAGATCAAGGCTTAAGTTGGTTATAGTATGATTGTTGCCATCCAATTCCGATGCTCCAAAATATGGAAGGTATAAACCCGGTTCGCTTGATAGATCTATATCTTGAGAGAAACGGAACCGATAACCTTCGACGTCAGAGAATCCCAACATATCTCTGATACCTTGAATGTTATCGATATGATAATATCCATCGTACAATGCCAGCGAAGATTCGTAATCGTTTATATCTAAAGTAAGGTCGTTGGATAGCCAATCCTTGTATTGATCTTCGAAAAGGCCACCTATCGTGAGGATTATCCCGTTGTTAATCGATATCGATTCAATGTTGTAATGCGAGTTGGATAACTTACCATAATTGTATCCTACGAGCCCGCCAACTGATGTGCTTCCGGTCACACTACCCATCAAATAGCAGTCGGATATCCTTCCTCCGTTTCGTCCTACCAATCCGCCGACCTCCTTGGATCCGCTAATATTACAAGAAGAATGACAGTTTGATAGTCTACCATAATTGCTTCCGACCAAACCTCCAATATAATATCCGCGAGAGAACACTTTCCCTGTTGCCCAACAGTTCGAAACAATACCTTGATTTAAAGTTCCTATCAGACCGCCTACACAACTATCGCTTACATTAAGATTTCCCGTCGAATAACAATTGGACATAGTGCCCTTTTTCCATCCGATAAGACCACCGACGTTCCTAAATCCTATAACAATAGCTGAGGAATGGCAATTCTCAATTGTACCAACATCGGCTCCAATTATTCCGCCCACAAACTGGCTACCCTTCACACTTCCATTCATATTACAGTTTGAGACAAAACCATCATTGTATCCTAAGATACCGCCTACATAATAACTTCCGGTTACATTTCCAATCATATTGCAGTTTGAGATCATACCATTGACATTATTACCTACTATACCACCAACATGAGATTCCATGGAATATGCATACCCCTTAACAATTCCCTGATAAGTGCAATTTAAAATTATGCCTTCGAGGTTGTATCCAACTATTCCTCCAAGATAAGAAAATTTATCCATCTTAGTTCTAGTAACAAAGCAGTCTGATATGAGGCCTTTTTCATTCCATCCAACAATCGCCCCCACATATTTGCTCCCTTTAATAACCTGATCGACAATACTTATGCATTTTACCGAAGCCCCGGAACCAGTGTATCCAAACAGGCCATAATAGTCAGTATTTGGAGAATCTATGAATAATCCAGATATGGTATGGTTCTTCCCATCAAGGCTTCCAATGAAAGGTGAGTTTGCCTTCCCAATGGGATCGAATCCCGCCCCGGAGTTCCAATTGATCGTATCGGAAGCGTTGATATCGTTCCCGAGAACATAGTGGGCGCTTAGATCCCTGCTCATGTTCTGAAGATCCCACACATCTTCGATGATGTAGGGATCCCCCTTCGTCCCGGATCCGCCCCCGAAGCTATATCCCCATGCCTCGGATTCGCTCACGTTCATAACTACAAGGGGGCAGAACAAGATAATTGAGGCAATATAGATCGATATGGCTTTCATACGTCCCATGCTAACTAAGCTCCTTTCCCTCTATCATTGGCCAAGGATATCCTATAGCTCTCTTATGCGGGTCATTGAGAATAATATCCCGATCAAAGCGCATAATAGGGCTATTTCGGACTCCTCTGCCATACCCATTGGAAAGTACAGGCCTCTTGCGATTATATAAGAATATTGTAAACATGTGTAAAAGCGCCCCCGTTACTCTTTTACTTCAATAAGAACGAGGAAAAAGTTATCAACCAAGGGGATCCCTCCTTCCGGAGATGGAGATCGGAAACATCCAATTCAGGATCGGGCTCATAATTGGCGTGCTGATACTCGGAGGGGTCTTTGCAGGGGCTCTTCTAGCGATGAGAGGGGTCCGGGAGGAAAAAAGCGCGCGGGATCTCGCCTCCCACCTATCCTCTATTCTCGCCTCTGCCTCGACATCCAATTCCAGAATCGTCCTCTCCTTCGGAGAGGATCCCGACGGCGCACTGTCATTCTCCCCGACCCTGGGCGGGGAGCATTACACGATCCACGTCCTCCCCTCCCTCATCTACATCGACTGGAAAGGGGGCAGGGAGATCGTCACGAAGAGGAACGACATCATACCCGCTTTCCCTCCCGCTTCCGCGATGGAGGAGGGATCCCTTGCCGAACTGAAGGGCATGGTAAATGGCTTCTCAATACGGACGCCATCGAGGCTCGTCGTCGAGGGGATCGAGGTCAACGCCAGCGTATTATCGTTCGTTCATCCCGAAGGTCCCGCCCCGGACACAGGACAGCTCGAAGCGTTCATCTCGGACGGAGGACTGCCCCCTATCGGTTTCGATGAGACCTTCACATTCACAATGGAAAACGGAGGGTCCCTGGGCCAGCGGATGGTCCTCGTCAATTGGGACTTCAATACGCTCTCCGGATCGTGCGGATCGATAGTGGCCCTCCCGCCGTCGTGGGAAATTCGAAGGGATCCGGGACCGATCCCCAATGGAGGGTCCCTCAAGCTCACGAGGAGAGCCTGCATTCAAGGAGAGGATATGGTCCTTTCAAAGACCATCACTTAGGCTCGCTCCATACGGAAGCTCTCAGAAGCCACAGGTCATACTTGCAATCCAGGGATGTCACGTCGTAGAGCATCGACACGATAGCGGACGGAGCCTCCATGACGTAGATGCCCAAAGACACTTTCCAGCTCCCGATATCTTTACCCAAAAGCTTCATCGGGAGCGCGATGTTGAAACGCCCGGCGACGGCCAGGGTCAGGGTGGAGGGGATCTCGACGCCGGGAGATGCCATCTTCGAAAGGGCCGGAGGCGTATCCACCTCGGTATAGATCCTCAGCTCCACGTGGCACATGGTCAGGATCTCCATGGGGAACGCCACGTAATCGCCCGCACCCTCGGGATGGAATATATTCCCTATCAGGACCTTGATGTTCTCGTATACCCACATGAGGAAACGCGCCACGGCCTCCCCTTCCGCTAAGAATGACAGTTCCAACCCGATCCCTGCGGAAACCCCTGCGCCCAGAGCGATCTTCATGCTCAGGAACATCCTCACATCAAGGACGAGCTCGGCGATCGCCCCGCATATCCTCTCCACGAAGAGGTCCAGCGCCCTCTGTATGAAATACACCAGCGTGTCGAAGCTTATCCCATACAATGCATAGGCCTCGGACCACGCCTCCTTTATCGATGCCATTACGATGGACAACAACAGCATGGAGAAGGAGGTGAATACCATCTCCGAGTTCGTCTCCCCCGGGGTGCCATTCCCCCACCTGAAAACGCCGTAGCCGTCCGCGTCCCTCGAGTACCATCCCCTCCTCACCCCCGTCAACTCGACGGCATCCAGCACCTCGCCCGATGCGTCCCGGAGCCGGATCACATAATCGCTTTCGGCATCCAGAGATAACAGGTGGGAATTGAGTGTGTCCGGTCCCAGCCTGAAGTGTATCAACGCTTCAGAGGATGAGGTGAGCCTGTGGCTGAAAGCGATCCCGAGATCGTTCCCCACCTCGAGAGTGTATCCGCCCACGGCGACCCTTTGAGGATTGTAGAGTTCCAGGTCCGATATGTTATCACCCGTAAACCCGACCTCGTTTATCTTCGGCCCGAGCTCATCGGGCTGCAGGTAATTGATCCTGAAGCCCGCATTGAAGAAAACGGACACACCTATCGGAGGTATGAACACCGAAGGCTCGATCCCCAGCGTGGACTTGAGCGAAACCTCCGCGCTCCTGTACTGAACGAGCTCCGGGGCCTTGAGAGATATGCGTATGTCCTCACCCGCAGCCCTGAAGATGCCCTCCAGCGTGAATATGCTCGAGCGATGCTCCATGAACGGGTCCAGCTCTATCCTCAGATAGAGAGGGCCGTTATCGATCTCCACGGTGGCGTTGAACACCACGCTCGCGTTCCCCGCCCTCTTGAGCCCCATCACCGCCGAGAGCCCGATCCCTGGTATGTCCGCCTTCGCTATCAGTATGCTTCCGTTCCCGCCCTTGAGAGCCTTCGTTTCGGAGCTGAGCTTGAAGATCGCCGGTCCCACGGGCAGCGTCAGATGCAGCGCATCGATGCCCAGAAGATCGAGCAGCGCGAATATGGCGGCGCTGAGCCCTCCTTCCACGAATTCCTTCACAAGGGACTTGACCCCCTCCCTTACGGTGGATGTGATATCCAGCGTGACGTTGGTCATCACCCTGGCGATCTCGCCCAGGTCCAGGTCCTTTCCGTTCATCAGGTCCATTACCAGAGGGGGGATCTCCGACAGGGAGGATAGGGAATCCCCCATCAATCCGGACGAGGAGTCCATCAAAAGCGACAGTATGTCCCTCGACGCAGCCTCGGATTGGTCGATCATATCGTCCTTCAGCGTCCTTGTAGGATCGTATTCGCATCCGTGCATGGGCCATGCCGTGTCGATCTCCAGGATCATGTTCAGCGATACGGCGGCCATGGTCCGGGCGGAGGCGTTATTTGGATAGAGATCACCATTGAGGTCATAAGTTATACCATATGAACGGTCCAGGGATATCTCGTAGAACGTCCTGTACGGTGTCCCGTTGGAATTGACGTCCGTGTCCTTTATGCCGGTGCGGCCCCCGATGACGATGCTCGTCGGGCCGAATACCTTAAGCTTCGTCCGCGGCGCAAAGGGAGGCATCGCCGATCCCTCTCCTTCCCATACGGACGGCTGGATCGTTCCATTGAAAAGATCGACGCTTGGCAGCATGGACCTCATTCCGGTCAGATGATAAGGGGCGCTAACGTCATCGAACATGGAGAGCAGGCTGTCCAATGTGCAATCTAGCAGCCGGGATGGGACCTTCGTGAGATCGATGTGCAGGCCGCCTCTCGTCCCGGAGGAGATCAACGCGTTCGAAACGGCGCCTCCGGGATACACCTCCCTGCGCCTGCACTCCTCGACAGCATCCCTGATCCGGACCGAGAGGTCCGCACCCACCCTGTCCGGCAGCCAATCCTCGTCCCAGTCCTTCAGACCCCAGTAGGCAAGGCCCGCCCAGTTGGAGGCGATGCCGTCGATGTCATCTATGCCGTCATACGGGAAGAGTATCTTCCTGTCCTTCTCGACCCCGGAGCCTGCCTCACGTATGTCGAAGACATCGACCATGCACAGGTCGCGGAAGTCCTGTATGCTGGTATGAAACGCCCTTGACATCTGCTCGTTGGACCCGACCCAGCGAAGATAGCTCTCGTTGAGCCATCCCGCCAGCGCCCTGCCCTGTTCATACTGCAGCGAACCAAGACCGTGTTCGTAACCGATCTCCTTTAAAAGGGACACCAGTTCGACCCCCAGAAGGTCCATGAAACCCTCCATGGCCTCCATGTTCATGCTCATCAGCTGGAGGATTGGGGGCCTATCGTCGGATATCGAAGGAGGGTTCGAAACGTTCCAACCTTTTATCATCCCCTCCCATACATCCTCCTCGCTCGAGAGGAACTGCAGAGTCCTGTTCATGGCGGCCATGAGGGCCTGGCGGCCCATGGCCTTGACCTCGTTCAAAGCGGATACGACGGAGGGGTCCATCTCTCCCGACAGCACCTGCATAAGCTCGAACCTGAAAGCATCATCGTCCCAGGGAAAGACCTCCTCCAGTGGGCATTCCGCGGGCGCCCTGCTGAAGGATGCGTCCACCTCGTATATCTTGCATAGATGCCCCGCGTAAACGTCCTCAGGCGTCCTGTACTCGGACCCGAGATGCAAATTACCCTCGCCATCCAGATAATAGATGTGGTCCGGATCGTCCACGCTGACGTATACCTCGAACGTCCCTTCGATGTCGGGCATGTCGATTAGTGGGTATCCTTCCACTTTACCGCCGTTGATGGCCGGATGGGACCTCCTCATCAGCGAGAACCCCTCTGTGACATCGTATCCCCCCTCCTCCAGCATTAGAAGGAAGATCTCGTATGCCGTGAGGGACCCCTCTTCGACCAGCCTCGATCCCAACAATGTTTCCAGGCCGGAGGATACGGCCTCGTTGGCCAGGTCCATCACCTGGAAGTACGATCCCAGCCCATCGATGTACATGTCCTCTAACCCCGTATACGACAGCAGCCTCTCGACCAGGCGCTCCATGAGGCCCTCTATTATCGGCCTCAAGAGCTCATCGGCGCTGGGGAGGTCCCCTTCGCTCATGAAACCGGTGGTGAGCATCAAAACCGTCGAGGGATCGAACGCGTCGTCCCCGCCCGAGAGTGTCTCATTGAGGCTCGCCCCCCTGCCGTCGGAGAGCTCCAGTACATCGATCTCAGAAGATATGCCGTCCATGAAGGCCTCATCGTATCCGAGGAGCTGGGTACCGGATATCATCCCCGCGGCGAGGTCCATTATCAGCCCGATCTCCTCCTCTCTCAGAAGCGGACCTCTGTGATCGGCACCCATGTCCTCGGGAGGGCGTCCGTAGCCAAGCATGGCCTTCTGCTGGGCATAGGTGGTTATCATGTAGGACACCAGGCGGTCCATCTCGCCCCCCTCGATCTCCGAACGAAGCCTGTCCGTTCTCGCAACGGCCATGTTTGCAAGGGAGCGGCGGGAGGTCTCCACTATGACCTTTCTCTCCAGGGATGCCGAATTGTCCATCGAGGAGAAACGAAGTAGGGCCTCGATGTTGGAGTCGACCCCCATCACCTCACATCTGTCGGCCATCGAGGTGGATCCGGTCCCGTTCGGGCTCTCCTCGGAGACCTGAGGTACCGGCCCCGGGACCCCGGCAAAGATCGGAACGCACTCCACTTGAATTTGGGCCAACTCCCACTCCGATCCTTTGGGCCCGAGGACGGTGGATCTTTCCCTGATAGTCGAGTTGAGCCGCTCGTAAAGGGCCGATTCGACCGCGGCGTCGAGCCTGTCCCCCGGCTTAAGATATGATGATGCGGAATCGACCAGAACATCGTGCTCGGAGAGTATCAGGGACCTGATGTCGAGGCAGATGTCGTCAGCTCTCGCCGATAGGGCAAGTACGTCCTGAACGCTCTTAAGGTCGCTATCGACGCTCCTGTTCAGATGCTGGAAGTATACAAAAGAGGCCGTTGTGAGAAGTAGAAGTATCACCGCAAGATAGGCGAAGGCCTCCTTGCCCCGAGTATCATATGCGATCCCATGCCGCCTCATGCGTCTTCGCCTCCATACGACATCGATCCCCTGTGCATGGAGATCGTGACCGTGAGATGCAGCTTCTCCGAAAGCGCTGCGGAGTATGCGACCCTTTCCCCGCTCAGGCCCGGGGCAGGGTTCTCCTCAGATGATATTCGGACGGACACGATCATATCATCGGGAGTGGATGCGATGATCGCGGCCAGGACGTCCGTTCTGCCGTCCGATGTCCCTTCGAGAAAGACGACCCTACCATCCACGGATATCAGATGAAGGTCTTCCTCGATCATGTCCTTGAACATCATACCGTCCGGATCCCTGTAGTGGAGTATGGTCTGGGCAACGGACCTGGCCTGGACCTGCCTTATGCCGTATATGTCCTCGCCTTTCTCCTCCGGCATGTGATGTGCGAGTACCGAGGCCGCCAATATCGAGGCAGTTATCAACAAGATCATCGACACGGGCGTCTCCATGCCCTTCCTGCACCGGAGAAGGGGCCTCATCGAGGACCACCGCCTCTTCCGACGGTCATCGTACCGGGATGGTATTCGCCATTTTCCTCGACCAAAACGCAGAGGGAATGGAGGATGCCGTAAACCTCCTGGCCTTCTAACGGACGACAATAGCCCTCATGGAATTGGAATCCGTATCTCTCCTGGGCGTAGGTTACGAAAACTGCGAGATCGTCCTCGAAAGGGGAGCTGTATCCATCCAAATGGACTATCTCCCTGAGGCTCTCCGATTCCAGGACGCCGTCGCCGTTGCGGTCCCAGCCCCTCCACGCGAGTAACGCCGAGAGGGTCCTGGGTGGAAGTCCTTCATCTCCCGGGCCATCTCCGGCCAGGAGGGGCACCAGGCTGGACAGGGACAAGACCATGACGATGCATATGCCGAAGGCGAAAAGGTCTCCGACAGGAGATATGGATCCCGCATCACATGCTCTCATTGTGGAAAAAAACCTATGACCCTATAATAACCCTTCTGGCAATATTATTCCTGTAATATAATCAATCAGGACCTTCAGCGATCATCACAAGGATGTCATCCTGTCGTAAACTCCGCCTATCCAGTTGAGGACCGAGATGACCCTGGAGCCTTCCACATCCTCCATCTCCGGGGGTTCATTTCTCTCATCGAAAACAGCGAATATGTTCCTGCAGTCGGAACAGCGGGCAACGATCCATTCGTCCAGAACGGAGAACTCCATCCTCTTGCCGCACTCGGAGCAGTCGATCGAGGTTCGCCCCCTGTAAGGATTTGTATTCTCGACCAAACCCTTCATCTGCTCATCACTGACCTTGAAACCGATCGCGTTGCACTCGTCGCAGCGGTATATGATGTTCTCCTTCCACACCCACATCGACATATTCCTGCTGCATGTGGGGCAGGATACGTCGGGGGATTCGCAGATCCTGGTGAGACAGTCGATCGAGGTCATTATTTCACCTAAGGGAATGGATGTGGCCTGCAAGGATATGTCCTCTATCGCTGATATGTTAGGCACTTTCATGTCCCCCTCCCGGAAAACGGTTTTATACTGGTTGTTGCGGTCTCCCTCCGTGAGCGATATTTCCGAGGTCTTTCTTGAGCATCCGCTCATAGCCGAGGGCAAGCTCAGGAGGAGGGACTATCAGACCAGGATCGCCGTAAAGGCCATGACGGTCCCGACCCTGGTCGTGCTGCCCACGGGATTGGGAAAGACCGTGGTGGCCTTGATCCTCATCGCCGAAAGGCTGCACCGCGGCAACAAGGGCATTCTGATGCTCGCCCCCACCAAACCATTGGTCGAACAGCACAGGGCCTTCCTGACCGAGAACCTCAATGGGATCGACGTAACCATGTTGACGGGGGAGACCCTGCCCAGAAAACGCAGGGACGTCTATGAGCGTTCGGAGGTGCTGGTCGCCACACCCCAGGTGATCAAGAACGACATCATATCCGGGGATCTGAACCTCTCCATGTTCAGGACGCTCGTTGTGGACGAAGCGCACAGGGCATCGGGGGATTATCCCTACACTTTCATATCGGACCAGTTCTACTCGAAGCATCCTGACGGGCTGCTCCTGGGCCTCACTGCGTCCCCCGGACATGACGCCTCGAGGATCTACGAGGTATGCCAGAACCTCGGGATAGAGAACATCGAGGTCAGGATCGATTCCGACCCGGACGTCAAGCCCTACATCCAGGAGATAGACGTCCAGTGGATCAAAGTTGAGGTGTCGCCTGGAACCCGCGCGATAATCGAGCTGCTCGAGAGGATGTACCTGGAACGGATACAGAGGCTGCAGAGGATGGGGGTGCTGCGGTCCGGGAAGAACACCTCCGTCAAGGAGCTCATCTCGGCCGCAGGGAGGATACAGGAGTTCATACGCCGGGGGGAAAGAGGAGGGGCGTACTACCAGGCGATGTCTATCCAGGCCCAGGCCATGAAGGTGTCCCACGCCATGGAGCTGGCAGAGACCCAGGGTCCGGATTCTCTCTATCAGTACATGGAGAGGCTTATCAAGGAGACGAGCAGCACCGACAGTTCTAGGGCGACGAAGGCGGTGGTCTCGGACCCTCTCTTCTCCGCCGCCCTCAACAGGGCCGAGGCGATAAGGGGCGAGGAGCATCCCAAGGTCGAGGCGGTGGTGCGGTATGTCAGACAGGGGCTGAGGGAGGACCCGTCCTCCAGGATCATCGTTTTCACTCATTTCAGGGACACCGCAAGCACGGTCCTGGAGAGATTGAAGCAGTTCGAGGACCAGGGGCTGAAGCCCGTACGGTTCGTGGGACAGGCATCCCGGGGCGAGGATTCGGGACTGAGCCAGAAGATGCAAAAAGGGCTGCTCGATGAATTCAGGTCGGGGAGATTCAACGTCCTGATCGCCACATCCGTCGCCGAGGAGGGGCTCGACATCCCGGGCGCGGACCTCGTCATATTCTTCGAGCCGATCCCCTCGGAGATCAGGACCATACAGCGCAGGGGAAGGACGGGAAGGCATGCATCCGGCAAGGTCATCGTCCTGATGTCCAAGGAGACCAGGGACATCGCCTACTCCTACTCGGCCAGGGACAAGGAGCAGAGGATGGAGAGGCAGCTCATCACGCTGAGGAAGATGATCGCGAGGCAGCCTTTGAAAAAGAGGAGTCCGCAGGAGATGCCCTCCCCTGCTACCCTGGAATCGTTCGCTCCGGCCCTGGAGATGAAGGTTGAGAATGGCCTCGAGATCGCCGTCGATCAGAGGGAGATGGTCTCATCCGTCGTGGAGGAGCTAGTGAGAAAAGGGGCCAGGGCAAGGCCCGTGAAAGCGGGAGAGGGCGATTACATAGTTTCCGACCGTGCCGTCATCGAGAGGAAGACCGCACAGGACCTCGCCGATTCACTCGTTGATGGAAGGCTCTTCGACCAGATATCGAGATCGAGGGAGAGGTATGATAGGCCTATCCTCGTCGTCGAGGGCGACGATCCTTTCACCAGGAGGAACATCTCAAGGGAGGCCATGATGGGCGCCCTCTCCTCCATTAATCTGGATTTCGGGATCCCCATCTTCTTCACGAGGGATCCGGCTATGACAGCCGAGTTCATAATCGCCACGGCGCGCAGGGAGGCTTCAAGGGGTAAAGGGCCAAGGGTCAGCCCCTCACCCAAGGCAGAGGGATCCACGGACGCTAGGATCCGCATACTATCGGCGATGCCGGGGATCTCCTCGGTGCTGGCCGGGAGACTGCTTGAGAGGTTCGGCAGCCTGGAGGGGGTATTCAAAGCCTCCGAGGAGGAACTCCAATCCGTCGAAGGGATCGGAAAAGGGAAGGCGCGGGAGATCCGGGGTGTTATACAAGGATCAAGCATCACTTGATGACCTTGTTGAGGACCCTGCTAATTATGAGGCTCAATATTATCCCTCCCACTATCGCCACAACGATGTAGGCCCCCCCCAGCATCTCCCTCAGCCCCAGCATGGGCAGGGCGAACCAGAACACCGCGATGAAGACCACAAGGGTGATCACGATGATGATCACCTGCTTTAGAGTTCTGTCCATGTCCGAACGAACATTGGAATGTGATATATACATTGCTCCTGAAGATCGAGGATCCTCGCTGTAAAATTCGGTCTTTTAGGATCGATCCAATTGATGATGAGAGATGTAGATTTCTAAATAAAGATCTCGGCATCGAAAAAACGAAATATTAATTAGATCAATTGTATTGTCTATAACATGCTCGAAAATATCCTTGGTTCTAAGGTCAAGATCAGGATATTGCGGCTATTCGCACACAATGACAGAGAATACACACTTCAGGAGATCGTGGATAATCTCGGTCTCTCCCTGGGGTCCGCGCACCCTGCAATCAAGAGCCTCGAAAATATCCGGATTTTACTCGGCATGAAAGTGGGAAGGTCGAGAGTATATAAATTGAATAGAAATCACCTTTTGTTCAAAGAGATGATGGAACTCTTCGCTCGAGAGCTTAACGCGTATCGGGATACGGCAAATGAATTCGTTAGGATCGTCCGTAAGGACAATATTGAAAATATCATCCTTTTCGGATCTGTGGCCAGAGGGGACACTCTAAAGCCCGGAGATATTGATTTACTTATCATCGTCCGACCAGATTATGACCCCTCATTTGAGTTTGAGGCCATTTCCAGGATCGAACACAGATATGAAGTTCACCTCAACACCATCCGTGTCTCTATGGATGATGTTTTGGATCGCCTATCCAGATTCGATACTTTCATAATCAATGCTCTTGATGAAGGCAAAATACTCTATGGTGATCCCGGATGGTTAAAGCGGTGAGCAAATCGAAAGCGATCAAATACCTCGATCAGGCAGAGGAATTCCTCGAATCCTCCAGGGAAAATATGGCGCTCTCAAGGTTCAATGTATCGGCATTCAATGCGATCCAGGCTATGATAAATGCCAACGACGCTCTCACTATCTATTACCTGGAGAGAAGAGGGTCCGCCGATCATGGAGAGGCCCTCGACCTTCACCTGGATGTCACGCGCAAGATCAATGACGGTTCCCAGAGGGAGCGGTTGAAGCAATGTCTCTCCATAAGGAACAATGCGGGTTACATGGGTGACGCCATATCGAGGGCAAACGCTGAAAAAGCCCTTCGATCGGCCGTCATCTTCATTGAATGGGTAAAAAGGTATTTGAAATAGATATCTATCATTCCAACTTCTTTAAAAGATATGCCATGTTCCTGCCAAGCTCTCTTATGGTCCGGATCCCCTCCTCGTCATTTTCGACCTCGCCCTTATCCCTTCCGAAGGCGAAGTTCCAGTATATCGATCCCGGCACTATCATCTGCTCGAGGAAGAAGAAATGGTTTATCGTATCGAAGGTGTGGATCGCCCCCCCCCTCCTCACCGCCACCACGGCCGCGCCTACCTTTCTCTTGAACATGTAATCGTTCGCACGGGCCACCACTCCTGCCCTGTCGATGACCGCCTTCAACTCCGACGAGACGTCGGAGAAATAAACGGGTGAGGCGAGGACGATCCCGTCGGATGCATCCATCTTCCCGATGATCTCGTTCAGTATATCCCCTTCGACGGCGCATCTGCGGTCCTTTCTCTTCACGCACTCGTAGCATGCTTTGCAGCCGCCTATTCTCTCTCCGGCGAGCTGTATCATCTCGGTCTTGATCCCCTCCCTCTCCAGCTCCTCGAAGAGATGGCGTACTAGGGTCGCCGTATTCCCATCCTTTCTCGCACTGCCACATATCGCCAGGACCTTCATCGTATCACCATAAGTGGAATAAAACCCGTCCAGTAAAAATAATTGTTGGACGAACATGATGTTGTCGTACGGTCAAGGGATGGCATGGCCTCAAGTAAATCTATATCATCGTAAGTTCATGATATTACATGTTCCGGATAAGAAGGATACACGACAGGACGACCCAGGCCAACAGGGTATCAGTGCAACAGGTCCAGGACCTTGTAAGGGACAGATTCGTGGACGAGAGGGAGGAGAATATCCTTAAGATCCCGCGGGTCCTGGGCGATCCTCTATACAGGAGATATCGCTCCGTCATCTTTGTTGCCGAGGGAAAGGTTGGGTCGCTCCTTGGAGCAGCGATCCTTCTACACTTCCCCGACCTCGGATTCTGCTACCTGGATTACATAGCCACGAAAAAGGGACGCGCGGGACGAGGTACGGGAAGCGCGCTCTACGAAAGGGTCCGAACAGAGGCGAATTCCCTCCAGTGCAAGGGCCTGTTCTTGGAGGCACTTCAGGAAACTTCAGAGGCGGAACCTGAGGCCGATATCAGGATCGATAACGTTTCCAGATTGCGTTTCTACGAAAGGTATGGGGCAAGACCGATAATCAACACGAGATACGAGACCCCTCTCACTCCACAGGACAGGAATCCGCCTTACCTGTTGTTCGACGACCTTGGAAAGGGGTTACGATTGAGGAAGAGCGACGCCAGAGAAATAGTCCGTGCAATTCTGGAGAGGAAATACCGGGGACTCTGCCCCCGCGAATACGTTGAGAGCGTTGTGTCATCGTTTCAAGACGATCCCGTAAGGATCCGGGAGCTCAAACATACGAGATCGGACGAACCAGTCATGCCGGATCCTGGTCCTCCCAAGGACCTCCGGATCCCCCTGATAATAAACGACAAGCACGACATACACCATGTCCACGACAGGGGTTACGTCGAATCTCCGGTGAGGATACGCTCCATCATAAAAGGGCTGGACCAGAGCGGCCTCTTCGAAAAAATCCGGGTTCTAAAACACCCGGAGAGGGAGATAACCTCCGTCCATGATAGGAACTTCGTCAATTACCTCAGGACCATCTGTGGGAAGCTGCCAGAGGGGAAATCCGTTTATCCCTACGTCTTCCCGATAAGGAACCAGGCCAGGGCACCCAAGGATCTCCTGGTCCGGGCTGGCTATTACTGCATCGACACGTTCACCCCTCTCAACGCGAACGCGTATCAGGCCGCATGGAGGGCTGTGGATTGCGCCCTGACGGGGGCGGACCGGCTCCTGAAAGGGGACATGTTATCGTATGCTCTGGTACGGCCTCCGGGGCATCATGCCGGCAAAAACTATTTTGGAGGTTTCTGCTACTTCAATTCTGCGGCCATATCCGCAAACAGGTTATCAAAGGAAGGACGAGTGGCGATACTCGACATAGACTACCATCATGGGAACGGAACTCAGGACATCTTCTACGACCGCGATGATGTGCTCACCATCTCCATCCACTGCCACCCTAGATTCGCTTACCCCTACTTCACAGGATTCAAGGAAGAGACAGGTGAGGGTAAGGGGATCGGACTAAACATCAATCATCCCCTCCCCGAGCATCTCGAAACCTCAAGATACACCGAGACCTTGAGGGCTTCTTTGAGATCGATCCGGAGATTCTCCCCCGACTATATGGTCGTAGCGCTAGGACTTGACACAACAAAGGGGGATCCCACCGGTTCATGGGACCTGACCGGTACAGACCTCCAGAGAAACGGCAGGATGATCGGTTCCTTGAGGGTCCCGACCCTTGTCGTGCAGGAGGGAGGATACAGGACGAGATCCTTGGGAAGCAATGCCCGCCATTTCTTCAAAGGCCTTTTCGAAGGGATGCATTCCCCCATCAAATTAATGGATGCCGCCTCCCGCACCATCAAAAAATAGATACGACCATATGCTTATATCGCTCAGGTCATGAATAACTTCGCAAAGAGCGTCCTCATCCAAACATGCCTCATCATCGGCTTGATCGCCTCTATTTCGATCAACTTCTGGGTCCCTGACATCGACCTCGAAAAGATCGTATTATCCCTTGCGGCCATCAATGTCATCTTCTTTTTTTTCAAGGTGGTTCTCGAAGGTTCTGTCCATAATAGACTGAGGGATTACAAAAGAAGGTATGCTTTCCGCAAGACCAACTCGTTGGTATTCCTCATCCTGATCGCCATTATCCTGATAGCGATCTGGATCGAGAACACTCAGGCGATCCTTGTCGCATACGGACTTCTCGCCGCCGGCATCGCGATAGCTCTGCAGGATCTATTCAAGGGTTTCACCGGCGGCATATTGATCCTGCTCAACAATCTGTACAGAGTTGGGGATCGGATACAGATAGGCGAAACGTTCGGGGATGTCATGGACATAGGGATCCTGTATACGACCCTGATGGAAACGAGAGGATGGGTGCAAGGGGATCAGGCCACAGGGCGTATCGTCCTGGTGCCGAACGCATCAGTGCTGTCGAACGCGGTGAAGAACTACACCAAGGATCACAACTTCATCTGGGAGGAGATCGTGGTCCCGGTTACGTTCGACAGCAACTGGGAGGCGTTGATAGGGCCCCTGTTAAAATATGTCAAGGATTACTGTGCGGATCTAACGCCTCAAGCGCTCAGGGAGATCGAGGCGCTCGGTGAGAAATATTATCTGCCCAAAAGGGACGTCGAGCCGATGATATATGTCAGTTTCGATGATAGGTTCATACGGATCGGGATAAGGTTCGTCACGGAGGCTAGGAAAAGGCGCTTCCATTCCAACAACATATACCGGATAGTCCTGAAAGAGGCGGCGAAGCACGCTGATGTTAAGATCGCGCAATCGCAGGTCGAGAGTTGGAATCTGGGCAAGGGTCCTTGAGGACCGCTTCATTCTTTCCTGAACTTCAAGGAAGCGGAGTTCACGCAGTACCTCAGGCCCGTGGGATCCGGCCCGTCATCGAAGACGTGCCCCAGGTGGCCTCCGCACCCAGCGCATCGGATCTCGGTCCTGGTCATGAAGAAGGAGGGATCCTCCTTCTCCTCTATGTTCTCCTTCCTCAGAGGCAGGAAGAAGCTCGGCCATCCGGATCCGGAGTCATACTTGTGCTCGGAGGAGAACAGCTCCGATCCGCATCCGGCGCAGAGGTAGGTCCCCGTCTCCTTGTTGTGATAGTACTCCCCGGTGAAAGGACTCTCCGTGCCCTTCTCCCTTAGTACATGGTATTGTTCGGGGGTCAGATCCTTCTTCCACTGTTCCTTCGTCTTCTCGATCTTCTTGGCCATACCTATCGAAAGGGTCTATGACATATCAGACCTATAATGGATGCCCATTACACTTCAGGTCCCTATTGCGCCTTCGTAGCCCCATAGAACATACGGACCTCAATCCCTTCCGGTCCAGCAGTAGGTGCACAGCCTCTCCTGGGGGATCAATTCCTTAAGAGAAGAAACGTTCACTCTTCAGAGAGCCCGGATCTGGATCCCCTCCTCCTCGCTATGAGGAGGATCCCTGCGATCAGAAGGACAAGGATCGATCCCACGATAATTAATTTCAAAGTGATTGGGTCGTTCACTCCCACAAAATCCGGGTCAATACCCGCATCATATTCGCCCTCAAGCTCTATACCATCATATACAACAAGGACCCGTATCACACCGGATACGGGAACGACGGAATTGGCATCGATCATCACGTGATCCCCATACCAGGAGATCTCGCAATCATCAGTTATATCGATCCCATACTGATCGTATGCGATCAAACTCAGAACATCATCATCTCCCATAAACAGATCGATAACTGACAGTCTGGGATGTGATAGAACTCTTACCAGGGCCGTTTCTGTGAATAACTGATTATGAT
>JARVGK010000044.1 GCA_029762535.1 Thermoplasmatota archaeon | reverse complement strand
GGGTTTTGAAATTGAATAGAGGCACTCTCCGATATCATTTGGATATTCTGATCAGATACGATCTTATTACTTCAAGGAAGGATGGGAATCAATGCTGTTTTGCCCCCGTAGATAATTCGATGGAGGCAAACAGAATGGGATTGGATCCGATCAGTTACACCGTTCTGAGATGGATATTGGACAACCCTGGATCAAAGAGAAGGGACCTGAGAGAAAGCACGGGTTTGGATAACAAAACGCTTACAGATGCCTTGAACAAATTGAAATGTAAAGATTACATTACTGTTAGTGGTAGAGGCAACGGTTCCTCATACGAAATAATGATGGAGGATCCCCCCCTCACCCGAAGATCTGAAGCATCATCAGCCCCTGATCGGTAAGGGAGTATTTCCCCCTCCCGTCGCAGACGATCCAGTTCTCCCGCTCCCATTTCTCCAAAAAGTTCCTCCGGAACCTCATCAGCGCCCCCTGGGAGATCTTCTTCCTTGCGCCCTCAAGATAGATATCATCAAGCATTCCCGCCTCTTTGAGTGCCTCCATGACGTGTCTCGTGGGACGGACCCTGTATCTTTCTGTCACGTCCTTGAAGATCGCCAGTCCCCGGACCAGATCCCCATCCGGGGGATCCATCCTGAACACGGGGATCTCCCTGGGGTCCCTGACCTTTCTGGCGATCCCCACGGGTTTTTCATTCTCGAAGAATTTGTCGTACCCAACGGTGAACTCCTCCGTCGGGGCGTTGAACGGGATCCCCCCCTCCATCATGCACGCGACCATTGCCGCGGAGGAGAACACCTGCGGCCCAGCGCCTATGTTCACGTAAACGTGATCCCCTCTCCCCTTCGCCCCGACTATTATAGAGCGGACCTCTCTCATCACGATCGGGAACTCCATGATGTTGATGTCCCTCTTGTCGTATTCGATCCCGGCCCTCTTGAGCAGCCTCACTATCTCGGAGAGGAACCTGGTGTAAGGCTCCCTTTCCCCCCAGTGGAGAAGGATCGCCTTATCGGCCCTGTAATGTTTTATCGGCGAGATCACCTTGGCGACCTCGAACGTAACGCAGGAAACCACGATGCGCAGGTTCATGAGGACGTAAAGACATAATAACTATTTTAACGTTATTAATCTCATATCATTTTCCGGAGAACCTATCATCAGACCTTATCTCCCTCGCCCTGTCCGCCTTTCCCTCGAGCCATCCGATCCTGTGGACCTCCCTCCGGTCGAAATCCGGGACGTAGGGTTTGATGTCCAGAAGAGGGGTGCCGTCGAGCATGTCCACTCCCTTTATGCGCATCACGTTCCCCTCGATACCGAGCAGTTCCACGACGGAGATCCCTATGGGATTGGGCCTTCTCGGGGCCCTTGTCGAGAAGAGCCCCCGGACCTCCGTGTCCAGGAAGGGCTTGACCAGGATATCGTATCCTTCTGACCTGTGGAAATGATAGATCAGGATGATGTGGGAGAAATCCCCGAGGTCCTTCAATCCCAGGGCGTACTCCTCGAAGACCTCCACGTTACCCTCGATGTCCGATCCCCCGACCGATTGGATCGGCATCTCTGCGGTATCGGTAAAAGGCGTGTGAACGATCCCTATGGGGCTCATATCGCATCGGTCCTGGGCCATATGACACCATGAAGCATCCTGTTCATTGAATTTTCCCTTTCAGGATAGTTTTTATAGCCTCCGGCCATATTAAAGGGCGATCAACATGAAGCGGATCCTGACGACGGCGAGCGGGGGCCCATCCACCCTGAGCTTCACCAGAAGCCTGAGGGATGCGGATCCCAAAAAAGAGGAATACTATATCGTGGGGACGGACTGCGACCGCTACAATATACACCGCTCGGAGGTGGATAGAACATATCTTTGTCCGAGGGCGGACGATCCCAACTACATTCCGTTCATAAAGCACGTCATAGAAAAAGAAGGGATCGACTTCCTCCATTCCCAGCCCGAGATAGAGGCCTACGTCATAGGGAAACACCGAAAAGAGATAATGGAGACCGGATGCAGGCTGTTCATGCCTGATCAGGATACGATCGAGCTCCTCAGGGACAAGTCGAGGTCCTATTATGTTTGGAAAAATGCCGGATTGAAGGTCCCCGAGAACATGGACATAAACAACGAAGAGGACCTGAAGCGTGCCTTCGAGCGGTTCGGTGAGGACATCTGGATCAGAGAAACGGTCGGAGCCGCGGGGAAGGGATCCCTGTCCAGACCCACTTACGAGATGGCGCTGGCCCACATAAATTCGAGGAACGCCTGGGGCAGGACCGTGGCGGCGGAGCATCTCACCTCGGACACCACCACATGGCAGTCCATATGGTATGAAGGGGAGCTTGTTGTCGCCCAGGGCAGGAAGAGGGAGTACTGGGCATTCTCGAACAGAGCGCAATCCGGCGTCACCGGATTGACGGGGACCGGGACAACGATATCCGATCCCCTCCTGGACGAGCTGTCCATTAAATGCATAGGATCGGCGGATAAAAAGCCCCACGGGATCTTCAGCGTGGATTTCACTTACGACAGGGAGGGTTTCCCCAATCCGACCGAGATAAACATCGCCAAGTTCTTCACCACGCATCACTTCATCACTAGGACAGGATGCAACATGCCGCAGATACTCGTACAGCTCGCTTTCGGCGAGTACGACGGTCCATTCGGCGTCATGAACCCCTGCCAGAAGGACATGCACTGGATAAGGGGAATAGACGTGATCCCGGTCCTGATACACAAAAGCGAGATAGAGGCCAAGGTCGCCGAATACGAGGGCCTGATGAAGGAATTATGATGAGGATACTCTGCACGGGCACCATAGGTTTCATCGGTCCGCACGTGGTCGGGGCCTTGAAGGCCTCCGGCCATGAGGTGACCGAGTTCTCCGGGGATGTGAGGGACGTATCCACCTTCGATGAGGGGCCTTTCGATGCGGTGCTGCACATGGCATCCCTGGTGGACAGGAGATACTGGGACACGCCCGAACTGTTCGAGGTCAACGTGGATGGTACAAAGAACGTCATGGACCTATACTCCGGGTCGAAGATGATACTGCTCTCGTCCACTGACGTCGAGAGCGATGACCTGTCCCCGTATGCAAGGTCCAAGATCGAGGCCGAGAGGATCGTCCTGAGGGATCCGGACAATCTGGTCATTAGATGCCCCTCGGTCTTCGGGGCCGGGGATACGCATGACAAGCTCGTTCCGAGGCTGTTCAGGAAATATCTGGCGGGAGAGGACCTGGAATTGAGGGAAGGGTCGAAGGAATATCTTCACGTTAGGGACCTATCCCTGATGATACCCGGCCTTCTGAATGATAAAGGCATTCACAGGATCGAGGGGGTTGTCGTTGACAACCGCCGGATGGACGAGCTGGTCAGGTCCGTTTGCACATCTTACGATGTGAAGTTGGAGGATGACGAGAGGCCTGTTCACGAGGGATTGAGGGACATGGCCTTCTCCATGGGGGTATCGCACTGACCGTGTTCTGGGACTACGACGGCCCGATCCTTGACGTTTCCGAGAGGTATTGGCTCATACATCGTGATATAATGGCCGAGTACGGAAGACCATCGTTCAAAAAGGATGAATACTGGGCGATGAAGAGGCTTGGTATGCTCGAATCCGATGTCCTTGAAAAGCTTGGATCCTCTGATATCGTTACCGAATACCGAAGGAGGAGGCAGGAGATCATCGAGGAGAGGGAATACCTCCTCCATGACCGGCTTCAGGAAGGGGCGTTTGAGGTTCTTAAGGCGCTGAGGGAACGTCCGGGGAACGTCCTTGCGACCCTCAGGTGGAACAGGGCGAACCTGCTTTGGCAGCTGGACCATCTCAAGATCGCCGATATGTTCTTCGATGTTCTCTCCACGGGGGAGGAGAAGATCCCCAGGTGGAGGATCAAGCACGATCTGATGGGAAGCTACCTGGATTACAACGGTAAGGGGCATGTGATCATAACCGATACGGACACGGATATAAGGTCCGGAAAGGAGCTGGGCATGTTCACGATCGGGATCTCGAACGGTATAAGAGGCCCACAAGTTCTGAAAGAGGAAGGCCCGGATATCCTTCTCGAGAATACACATGAGCTATTGCTTGATGGTGTCATAGGTGTTCTCGATGGATTGGACCGATGATCAGTTCTCGTCATCGAACTTCCTGAAGGTCAGGACCCTTGGCCTTTGGTCCTCCTCCCGGGCCCTTCGCCATTCGTCCGTGTGGGGGATGATTGGATCGCCGTTCTCGTCGCGCTTGATGTCTCCGAGCGGTTTCTCACGTGCGATCTCCGAATGGCGGTAGCCGATCCTCTTCTGTGAATCCTCGAGCTTCATCTGGCTGAGAGAATACCCGCAGGTAGGGCAGCGGCTGCTGTTCCCCCTCAGGTCCGATCCGCATTTGGAGCAGTACATCATGCTTTTACCCATCCTTGATCATCGATCCAAGACTTATCCTTATCCCTGAGATTATTATCTTTCGCAAATAAGAAAGGGTCATTAAGATGGAAAAAGCCGATCCCACATCAATGATAATCGATAATGGATATCAAAGGGTACGGTCTGTTGGGTCAATGTACCCGGTCTGCCCGCTTGCATCCAGATCCTCTGGTCAACCCCTTACCGGAGGCCGGGCGTCTGTTAATCCCACCGGAGGGGATGTTCCCGGGGGATCCCCCCGGCCTCCATGATGATGGAACATGCGTTAATAGGATAATAATATGCTAACGTTATGATTGTTATGAATGTTATCTTTCAGACGTAATTCCTCTCCACGTAATTGGAGAGCCATGGGATCCTATGTTCCTTTTCGATGAGGACCAATATCATCATGACGATAGGATAGAAGCTCAGCACCCATACGAATGGAAGTAGTATGAATCCGATGATGAGGAAGCATAAAAAGACCGTTACGAAGGTCAGGACCATTAACGACAACATCAGTCCCAGGGCTTGAATGGCGTGGTACCTCAGGTATGGCGACTGCGGCTTTACCGCAAGCAGGGCGATGAGCGCGACTATCCATGTGAAATACGAGAACGCGGCAAGTATCTTGTCGTTCTCGTTCTGCGGGTATCTGTTGTAAGAGCCATACTTTCCCTTGAACACCTTCTGATATTCCTCGGTCATAACGATCCCCTTGGTCTGGGTAATCCACTACATGGATTAATAACTTTCAACAAAAGGTAGGATGGAGATGAAATAACTTTTACTGGACCTGATCTGGTTTCACAGCACCCTGCCATCAACGGAGATCGTCTCCACGATCAGGGGGATCTCCTTTCCGCTCCTGCTGATCGCCTCCCTGGCGATCCTGACCATTCCCGAGCAGCAGGGGACCTCCATCACCGCCACGGTTATGGACTTGATCCGGTTCTGTTCGAGGATCCCTGTGAGTTTCTCGATATATGCCCCGGAGTCGTCGAGCTTGGGGCATCCCATGGCCACCGTTCTGCCGTGTATCAACTGGGAATGAACGTTGGGGTTCGCCACGGCCACGCAGTCGGATAAAAGCAGCAGGTGGGAATTGTCCAGAAATGGCGCTTTGGGATGGAGTAAATGGATCTGGACAGGCCATTGTCTCAATTCCGATCTCGCCTCATTCTGTTTTGATCCCCCTTCCCCTTTGACATCGATGACCCTCATTTCGGTTCCGGGGCATCCGCACGGAAGCGTCTCCTCCTCGATCTCGGGGACATCGATCCCCTTCTCATTGAGGTATTCCCGGGCCTGGTCGAAATAGGCGCATTGCCCGTGGTCCTTGAGATGCTTGAGATGGGCCTTGATCACGTTCGGCCCACCCTTTACGATGTTCTCCATGGTCCTCTTCTCGTCGTATTCCTCGGCCTCACGAACTATGGTGGAGATCGCTCCCTCGGGACAAGTGCCCAAACACGCTCCGAGCCCATCGCAGAAAATATCCGATATGAGATGCGCCTTGCCGTCGATGATCTGAATCGCACCTTCGGGGCAGTCGGGAACGCATGCCCCGCATCCGTTGCAGAGTTCATGATCGATATTTATTATCTGTCTCTTTGCCATTTGACCCACCAGGTATACAAACTATACCTTCCCATTCTATTAATAATATGGAGTTTCAAAAAAGATACCTATTCTTCATAATAATGAAGTCTCATGGTCGGATATGTTATCGGAGGAATGCCATTAATGGAGCGAGGATAACCTATCCGTAATCTTCTCCAACCAGGAAGAATCCTTGATCCTCCGGGCATACTTCAGACCCAAAACATACAACTCTTTCGCCCTTTCCCGATCCCCTCTCCCGAGTTCCATGTTACCGTAGTAGAAATAGAGCTCCGGCAGCTGGTTGAGGATCCCGAGCTTCTCGTATCCTTCTATGGACCTGTCGAACCGTTCCGCGGCATCATCCCATTCGGACGTTGCGGTGTAAAGCTGTGCGAAAGTGAACTCGGTCGAACTTATCAGCCTCATGTCCTCCAATCGGTGGAACAGCCTCTCGGCCTTTTCCAGCCTTCCCTTCGCCTCATCGTAACGCTTCAAACGGATGAGAATATCCGCGGAGTTGAGTAGCCCGTATCCGATGTTCTCCAGGTCGCTGCAGGAGGTGGCCATCTCCAGGACCTCCTCCATAAGCTCGAGGGATTCCTCCCATCTCTCCTGAAGGCTGTAGAGCCATCCCAGATTGTTTATAAGCTTCAATTTCTGTATCGTATCGCCGAGTTCATCGTATATCGCCATGGCGGCCTTGATCTCCATCTCGCATCCTTCGTTGTCCCCATCCAGCCTCTTCAACAGCGATCCCAGAAAATATGCGTTGGCAAGGCACTCCTTGCTCCTGGTTATCCTGGCGATCTCAAGGGACCTCTCGTGGCATGTTCTTGCGTTCTCGTTGTCACCCATGAGATAATATATCGATCCAAGCTGGCGAACGGCGAACGATTCGTGCATGAACTGCCCGTTCGCCCTTGAGAGGTCAAGTGTCCTTCGGAACATCTCGATCGCCTCCGAGGACCTGCCCCTGAGCATCAGCAGTCTGGCAAGCATGATCTTCGATCTGGTTTTCATCCCGGTTTCGCCTATCTCCTCGCACACTTCCAACGCTTTCCTGAAGCTCTTCATCGCGGATTCCCAATCTCCCATCACATGTTGGACCTCTCCAAGGATATGATGGTATTCCAGGGAGAGCTTCAACGGCATTTCAGCTGGGTCCATCAAGGACAGGACATCTCGCAGCTCATCCGCATATCCCCTCTTGATCAGCGGCATTCCAAGTTCCACGATTTGGGTCATCGCCCCTTCCGTATCCCCAGAGGACAGCAGTTGATGCAGCGCCTCGATCCGGGCGGGGTCGTTCTCGAGTTCAAGGTAGTATTTCGATGCCGCCCTGTTCGCCCTGCAACGCGTCTCATGGTCCATTATCTTGAGGAAATGGTTCCTTATTATGTCATGCATACGATACAGGTTCCCGCTGTGGGTCAGTATCGACCTTGATCTGAGATCCTCCATGCGCTTTCTGGACCTTTCGAGGCTGAACAATGGTCTAACTCCGTCGTCGATGTAGTGATAGTTCATTACGACAGGCGGGAAAGGATACCTCAGAACGCTCAGGAAGTTAAGCAGTTCCATATCCCTAGCCGATATGTTGGGCATCATCTCCCGCTCGATCAGGGATCCAAGGTCGTCGTAATCCCTTGTGTGCATACTTGCGATGAGTTTTATCGCCAAGGGATTGCCGCCTGTGATCTCGTGGATCCTTTCAAGGTCGCCCACCGGGCCGCCAGACCTTTGAAGCAGCGACATCGCGGATCCCAGGTCCAGACCTCCCAGCTTCAGTACACGGCAAGAATTCGATATTGGCAGGTCCTTTGGTCTCTCCCTGCCGACCAGGACGACCTTCGAATTTTCTCCGGAGAGGGACAATACCTTCAGGAGGAAGCCTTTCATCACGGGGGCGATCTTATGTGAATCGTCCAGACAAATGAGGACCTTGGTTCCGGTGATCATCCTCTCGAACATGATCTCCTGCTCCCTGAGGCTCATCGATCCCTTGGGTGATGGATCCGTAAAGCAATGGCGGATACCATCCTCCTTCAGGAAGATGGAGAGATGCTTCATGAACGAACCAGGGGAGCTCCATTCATTAAGCGCATGAGAGAATACAATATGATCGGACCTGGTTCCCTTGAGCATCTGTGAGATGAATGCGGTCTTACCTATGCCCGGTGGCCCTATCACCAGCAATGTGCCCTCTTTCCCTTCCAGCCATTTTAGGTATTCCTCTTCCTCCCTTTTCCTTCCGAAGAGGTCCTCCGGTACGGAGGTCCCGCTTATTCCCTTGATGAAATCCATCTCCCTCAGGGCCTCCGCCTCCTTCATGATCCTATCCAGTACCAGAGGCCTCATGTATCCCGCATGATATAGAACGTCGTTCAGGTCTATGCAGACCCTGCTCATATTGGGAACCTCGGTCAGTGCCACCCGGACCTGGACACCATCCATGTCGATAAGGTCCACCATGGACCTTTTTGCCTTTTCCATCAGGCGTTCGCCTTCGTTCCATCCCTTTTCCGTAAGGCGGTATGAGTTCTCCCTTTTCTTCGAACCAGGCACCCTCAACCGAGTCTTTTCGATCAGACCATTGTCCATCAGGTCCTTGAGCTCCCGGCTAATCAGGGGCTGGCTGGTCCTAAGTGTCCTGGTTATGAACCTCTGGGTCAATTCCACCGGGGCATTGTATCGGTCACCGGGATCCGGGTACCGGAAAAGATGAAGGACGAGCCTTGACCGGACCGTTGTGATCTCCTTTAAGAGCATGTCCTCCATTCCATCGATGCCTTCCAATGGATGGACCGATTTTGCCAGCTTCATCAGGGGATCCATATACTCCAATTCGTGGTTCAAACGGAGCAAGGACGATCTCCTTCCATCCCTGATCATGGCCCCGGGAAGGACCCGTTCAATGAATTCTATCGTGCGATAAACGGAAGACCTTGAGCAATCGATGAACTTGATGAGGGCGTCGATCGTCCATGATCCACACCCCAAGGCCGATAAGGTTAGAAGAGCGTTAGACCTGTCGAGAATAGCGATCATGGCGGACGCGTCCAAGGACCCCATCAATGATCCCAGGTTCACGATCAGAGGGTCATCGGACCTTGCTTCGACCATATACTCATCACCATTTTTGGTCCTGACCAGCAGGCCTCTGGATTCGAGCAAGGAACATGTTCTGAGGACATGCCTTTTGGATACTCCTAAAGCATCGGCAAGGTCCTCTACAGACATTCTCGCTCCCTTGAGAACGTGAACGAGAGGAACGAGCTCTCTGGGCGATAGGATCAGGTCAAAGCCTCCAGCTCTTGATATGGGACGATCGGATATTTAACAACATTGAGATAGCCGTCGAGATCGTTCCAAATTCGAAGCATACATACATTTCCACAACGGTCGAGGTTTTCGTTGAGGAGGAGCATATCTTTTTTATCACGAGCCGGTCGTCAGGGTTTTTATAACAATAGGTGTATCGGGGGAATTCCGGGGGTCATTCATGCGTATAAGACAACCCATCGTATCGGTCCTGGGCCATGTGGACCACGGCAAGACCACCTTTTTGGACAGGATAAGGGGCAGCGGGATCGTGGAGAGAGAAGCTGGAAGGATCACCCAGCATATAGGCGCGACCGAGGTCCCCACGGAGACGATAGTCAAGATCTGCGGGTCCATGATAAGGGATCCCAACTTCAAGGTCCCCGGGCTGCTCTTCATCGACACGCCCGGACACGAGAGCTTCACCTCTCTCAGGGCCCGTGGTGGGTCCCTTGCGGACATGGCCATACTGATAATAGATATCCGTGAAGGGCTGATGCCGCAGACAGTGGAATCGATAAACATTCTCAAACAGTACAAGACCCCCTTTATCATAGGCCTTAACAAGATAGACAGGATAAATGGTTGGAAGGTCGTCGAGGACCAGTCGTTCGCATTGAATATAAGGGATCAGGAGGAACTCCTCGTACAGGAGCTGGACGATAGGATGTTCAACCTGATCGGAGCCCTGTCGGCACACGGCTTCAATGCTAACCGCTATGATAGGATAGGTGATTTCTCCAAGGAGATCGCCCTCGTTCCCATGTCGGCCGTGAACGGTCTGGGCATCCCGGACGCCCTCATGATACTCATAGGCCTCGCCCAAAAATATCTTGAAGGCAATCTGATAACCGAGGACGGCCCGGCCGAGGGAACGATACTGGAGGTCAAGGAGGAGAAGGGATTGGGCACCACCCTGGATACGATAATCTATTCCGGGATGATACGCCGGGAGGATTCATTCGTGGTGGGCACCGGATCCGAGCCTGTCCTGCTGAAGGTCAAATCCCTCCTGAAGCCAAAGCCCCTTGATGAGATACGCGATCCCAAGGAGAGCTTCGATAACATCAAGGAGATACACGCCGCTTCCGGCGTGAAGATACTGGCCAGGGGATCCGGGGACGTTGTTGCCGGAGCCCCGCTGAGGGTCATAGGGGGGAAGATGACCGCCGAGAGGGCGATCGAGGACGTCCTCAGCATGACCCGCGTGTCGATAGAGACTGATCCTGAGGGGATATTCATCAAGGCAGACGCCATCGGTTCCCTCGAGGCGATGTCCTACCTTCTCAAGCAACAGGGTTTCAAGATATCGAGAGCGGAGGTGGGGGACATCTCGGAGCGCGAGATCAAGGAGATCGCAGCGGTCGAGGACCCTCTGAGAAGGGTCATCCTAGCGTTCAACGTCAAGGCCCTGCCCGATGTTCAGAACGATGCCGATGGGGCGGACGTAAAGCTGATCATGAACAATGTGATCTACAAGATAATAGAGGATTTCCAGGAATGGACCAAATTAAGGAGAATGGAGCTGGACAACGAAAGAAGGAGCGAGTACGCTCACCCGGCGAAGTTTCTGGTACTTCGAGACAATGTTTTCAGGATATCGAAGCCCGCTGTCGTTGGTATAAGGGTCCTCGCCGGAAGGATCCGGATAAACCAGAGCGTCATGAGGGAGGACGGGAAGGTCATTGGCAGGATCTCCTCAATGCAGATAGATCGAAAGAACATCAAGGAGGCGAAGATGGGGGACGAGGTGGCGATGGCGATCGATGGTCCAATGGTGGGCAGGCATTTCTGGGAGGAGGACATTCTCTACATCGATATCCCCTCCTTGAAGGTCACTGATCTCAAGACCAGGGACCTTAGTGTTGAAGAGAAAGAGGTCCTGGAACATATCATTGAGATAAGAAGACGCGAGAAACCCACCTGGGGAATGTCCTGAGCGATGGGCAATTTATTTGAAATCATACGTCATACGGTACAAAGGGTAGATCCACATGGCCGATTGCGAAAGATGCGGAAGGTCCTCAAGAGCCCTCTCACTGCATTCCATAGAGGGTGCCAGAATGTACGTCTGTCCGGACTGCTCCAGGTTGGGCACGCCGATAAAGGAGACCTCCAGCAGACCTGTCCAGCCCGCAGGAGCAACAAGGACGCGTGCTCCGAACCCGAACAAGGATGCCCTGGCCAACAGGGAACTGGAGCTCGCCGACGATTATCATGTGAGGATACAGAGGGCAAGGGAGAGAAAGGCCCTATCCAGAGAGGACCTGGGCAGAATGATCAACGAGAAGGTGTCCACCATAGCGCATCTGGAGACGAAACAACTGCATCCACCTGATAGTCTTGTAAGGAAGTTGGAGAAGGCTCTGGAGATCACACTTATGGAGAGGGTCGAGGATGTCAGGGCGACATCCGCCGCATCCTCTACCGGCATGACCCTGGCCGATTTCATAGTGAAGAAGAAAAGGTGAGAGTGAACCGCTCATGGACGAACCGAAGAACGAGGGGAACAGAGCTCTGGTCTCCGTCGTTGTAACGGTGAAGAACGAATCCGCGAACATCGGGTTCCTTCTCGATTCTCTGGTCGTCCAGGAACCTCCGCTGGAGATACTCATTATCGACGCGGCATCCACCGACGGCACCCAGGGGATCGTCAAGAGTTATTCAAAGCGCTACCCGTTCGTCAAGTTGCACCTGCACGATGCCCAGAGAGGAGAGAGCCGCAATGCAGGAATAAAAATGGCCAAAGGAAAGTACGTTTCCTTCACCGACGGGGATTGCATAGCCAACCCTTTCTGGGTGCGGTGTATCAGGCATTCATTGAAGGACCATGACATCGTCGGGGGAAGAACGATAACCATGGGCTACGAGCCGATGAGGAACCTTGGCCGGGTCGAGGTGTATCATAAGGGTTACGACATCACGTTCCCCTCCTGCAACCTTGCATACAGAAAACACATACTCGATGAGCTGGGCGGTTTCGACACGAGGTTCGTCACGGCCGAGGACGTTGACCTGAATTTCAGGGCGACGGAGCTGGGATACGGTATCCATGAGGATCCCGATATGGTCATCTACCATAAGGAACGCTCCACGGTGATAGGCTTCATGAAGCAGGCGTTCTGGAACGGTTTCGGAAGGAAGCAGCTCACGATGAAGCATGGCTCCCTCTGGGGGAACTACAAGCCTCAGGAGATGCTCGAGAAACCTATCGGTTTCTGGTGGCTACTGAGGACCTCCGTTGCATTCATGGGATACTTCTCGTACTTCATGTCCAACAAGAGGTACAGGATAAGGCCTAAGGCAGGACCTTGAGATGGTATTGTACCGTCTTCATGTCATCGAGGAACTGTGGTATCAGGCTCCTGTTGTAGATCAGTGCCGCAGGGTGATAGGTGGGAACCAGTATCCTGGCGCCAGTCGAATGCAGCCTGAAGCCCTTGCCCCTGACATCACTTATGTTCTTCTTGGGTAGATAGAAGGTCTCGGCGAATATCTGGTAGGCGACGTTGCCCATGATCACTATCACCGCCGGACAGATCGAATCCAGTTGAGCAAGGGTATATGGTACACAGCTTATGACCTCGCTCTCATTCGGGTTCCTGTTATCCGGGGGCCTGCATTTTATCACGGATGTGATGAACGTGTCCTCCCTCTTGATACCTGACTTGGCCAGAAGTTCGTCCATTAGCTTTCCCGCCTGGCCGACGAAGGGACGTCCGCTCTCGTCCTCTTTCGCGCCAGGCGCCTCGCCGACCATCATCAAACGCGCATGTTGGGGTCCTTCGCCCGGCACGGCGTTCTTCCTTCCCTCATGCAAGGCGCATTTCCTGCATGTTATGATCTTCTGGGCGATGTCCTCGAGAAGTGGTTCCGTCCTTTCGTCAAACCTCAATGACCGGTCCCCCGAACAGATAGTGAATTCCTTTCTACGTTATCAAGTTTATAGTCGTTGTTCAGACCTGACCCGTCCGATGCCCATCCTTTCAAGGGCCATCTTCGCCTCCTTCCTGTCCGAATCAACGAGACTCATCTCGGCGAGCTTGGTAAGGGGGTCCACAGCAATGTCGGACATCGTGGATGAGAGCAGCCTGATCATCGGAGGCCTGTTGGCCGGCGGCGCCCTGAACATCATATCCAGGATTATCTGGGCGGACCGCTCGTCCATGAGCGGATCGAGCATCCTTGCGATCCGGTATGCCTCCTTACTCCCGCATTTCTCCATTCGACCCAGCAGGGGCGTCACCACTTCGCTCACCGCTCTCGCCCCCAAAGGACCCTCCATAAGCCACAGACCGAACCTCTGACGAACACCTTTCATGTCCACTGCGTCCCTGTCCGTTGACAATTCCGTGAATATTGCCTCAAGGGAGGGGGATCCAAGCCCTTTTCGGGCAAAGCCTGTCAGGGTCCCGTTCAAGAGCAGTTCGGAGAGCTCTTCATCCTTCATTTCCATCACTGCGATTATCAGCGACGAGAGGTCGTTCACTCTACGGCCCCCTCTCAGGACGAGCTCACGGTCCCTGGCCGTTCTTTTATCGAAAATGGAAAGGTCCTCCTCCGCGGTCCCATGGGATGCCGAAGGTCGAGATCGTCCTACCGGCTCCAGGGAGAAGGTCTCGGATTGAGCGGAAGGAGGGATGGACATGCTAGCGATAGCATCCGTTAAACCTCTTCCTTCTTTGAGGATGAGCGGAACTGAAAGGAGACGGGAGGATAGTAAGAGTCCTCTGAGGTCCGTCCACTTCTCCAGGATCCTTTCGGGGTCGGCGAGGCCCTTTATGAACATCCTCTCCTTTTTTCTACGGAGGAATCCGACCCTCACGTTCGCCTTTCCTATCTCCATAACCAAGTTCATCGGGTCGCCATCGTCGATACCCTTTCCTGTCATTGCTTCGATATCCACACCTTCGTCCCTCCAAATGGACCTGCGTATCCTCGACGCGGGATCCATCCCATCCAGAGGTTGTCTGCCATGTCTGTAATTGCTAAATGAGAGATACTCTCTGATAAGCGTGTCGATATCACAGCTCACGGTTCTTCCTCCAGGTAATACCTCGATGGCCTTATGAAGATCGCGGGGGATCCCGTGAACGAGCCCTGAGGTGGAATGAGCTCCAGCTCGATCCTTAGAGGATGTCCGCGGTCCAGTTCGTAGCGTCCGATGAAGTGCCCTGTCCTGTCGCGCGTGGAAAGAGGTGAGATCAGCTGCCACGATGGGGAGGGGTTCAAGACGTAAACGTCCGATTCCACCTTCAACGGGCCCGGGACGATCTCGATCTCCCCCTTCAATGAGCCCGTCCCGGTGGCCTTTAGAAGAGGTGTCCCCTTCAAAATGATCTCCCGGGTCGAGCTTAGGGCTCTCCTCACTTCCATGTTGTTCCTCAAAGATCTTATCCTCCCTCCGGCTCGTGCGTGGATCGAGGCCAGGGCCTCAAGGCCGTCGAGAGCGCATTGTATCGAACGCTTGATGTACCTCTGTCGCAGCGTCCTCAGATCATCCCAGGAGGATATGGCCGGATCGGTCCACACGGATGAGAGCTCTATCTGCAGGAGCGATCCATGAACAAGCAGGTCCAATGTCTTCGTGATCAGGCCCCTGGGATCCTCAGGAACAGAACGGAGCTCTCTCAGAGCGTCCTCGATCCCCTTCGCAGCGTCCCTTATCGCCGCAATGGTGTGGGTAGTGGAGGATGACCGATACCCTTTGAGGGACCTCACGACCGATTCAACCAATTCTCTAGCGGAGTTCCTGGCGTCGAAGCCCTCTAGCAGCGAACGACCGGACAGGAGCGATCCGTTGAATGAGGCGATCGCTTTCGATAGTTCGTTAGGGTCCTTTCCCGATGCCATCGATCTGAAGGAACAAGATACGATCGGCGCTTCTCCATTCGGCGTCGGCCTTGAGGAGATGGCTTCCTCGGCGCAGGCCATCTGCCTCAAGGCGCCTTGCCTGATGGACCTTGCCCTCTCCATATCCCTCAGGGCGTCCCTGTAGAGGAATTCAAGGTACAGTTCCAGCGTTCTTTCCGTGTCCTCCTCCTTCCAACCGATCCCCCATAAAGTGGAACCCTCCAGCGCGAGGAGGCGTCTGCCGGAGGTGAGTTCGAGGCATCTCAACGGCCCCAAGGACCCTTCCACCCTGACCGATTCACCCGGAAAAAGATATTGATGCTTGCCCCGTTCCGGCAATTCCAATGCAACGGGAAGGGACAACGATGATATGATATTGATGAAACCGGCAACGACCTCTCTGTGGACGGAGCCCCCATCCTTGAATACCTCGATAATGGCCGGTTGGGGACCAGGAGGGTGGTCCGGAGGCACGCTGAGGGAGCATCTCATCCTCGTTCTCTGTCCATCCAGGTGCGCTCTCAAAAACATGCGCCTGTCATGGCCGATCCTGATGCGAAGCTCTTGGTCCGAAGTCTCATTGGGTTCGAAATGGACCATCAGGTCCAGTTCATCCCCGGACATGACGCTCTCTTTTTCGGCGGTGACCGAGAGATGCTGGAACGGAGGTATGGGATCTATCGAGATCTTTTTCATCATCCTGCCATGTGGTCCCTCGAGTTCCAGCGTGTATTCCCCTCTTGCCTCTTCGGGTATGCGGACCCATTTTCCCTCCCTTCCCTCGATCGCCTTCAGAACGGTCCGGTCCTTCTCCGCCGTGAGGGTGGCACTGGTGAAACCGTTTCCCATGGACCCAATGTCCATCTCCCCCCCTGCTGTGAGCATCTCCGGTATGGGGTTTGGGTCATCAGGGATACGATCCAGCAAAACGGCGCCATCGAACAACACCTCTTCCTTCCGATCCCCGGAGGTGAAACGTACAAGTATGTCCATTCTCTCCAGGTCGTGTGCTTTTGACGGGTCCAGAAGGATCGACAGATGATGTTCTCCCTTGAACGATACGCTGGTGTTCAAAAGGGTATCCCCGGTATCTTTCAAGAGCGCCACGAGCCTGCCTTTGACCTTCGACCGGGAGCTCAAGATGAGAGGTATCGATATGGGTTCATTGCCGTTCCAATGTACGGGGATCTCCGAAAGCTCGATCCCCATGGACCCTTCACCGATCCTCGTTTCCATCAATGCGGTCCCGGCAGTGGCCCCGACATCCCCCGTCCTTAAGGTGATCTCGATCCTGGCATCTCCAGGATCTCCGTTCGCAACGAGGTTGAGCGTACCTTCGCACCCCTCTTCAGTACTGGACATCTCCAAGCGTGAACTGGAGAAGCCTATCAGTGACCTTACGGAAAGGTCCCCTACGGGCTTTCCAGCGATCATGGTCATACGGATCGAACCATCCTCGCCCGATCTCAGGTCCGCCTCACCGATCATTATATCTACCCTGTCCCCGACCACGAGGTCGTTTGACGTCAGATCGATGCTCCTTACGATCATCTCAGATCAGCTCCCTATGTATATTCCCGAGATTATCTTATCGATCATGTACAGGGCCGAAAGGGGGGCGAGGTAGCTGGTACGCGGGTTGGTGTCCGAGGGCATGTTACTCATCTCTATCGTCATTTCACCGAACCTTCCGCTCACCTTCAGGGTGTGCGTGTTCCTATCCACGTTCGGGTCGGCGATGATACGGACCTTGGTGTTTTCGAACCCAGCCCCGGATAATGCGATCGCGGCTGATACGTTGACGTTCTTGGGGTAACTCGAAACGGCCTCCCGAGCGCTTCCTTCGAAGAGAACGGTCTCTTCGGGGACATCTCCTCCTAGTGATAGGCTCCCGGGTGGCTTCCTGACGGTCAAGGAAACGGATCCCAGCCCGGACATGGAGGCGGCGCCGATCCCGTCCAGGCCGCTGATCGCTCCCGAGGGGACGAATATCCTAGCCCCGCTCCCTCTGGCAGCCGCTTTCATATTCTGCCACAGCGCCGCATCCGCCAGGGCCCCAACCGAAAGGACCATCAGGTCCTTTCCGGACCCAAGTATCATCTCCGAATACTCCAAAACGGCCTCCTGAGAGGCGGCCTCGACGATCAGGTCCGACGATCTGATGAACCCTTGTATATCGCCGATAGGGTGGGACTCCCCCTTTTTCAGGGTCGAGGCGAGTTTCATGGAGGTTGCATCCGTCGCATCGATCAGATGTATGTTCCCGATCTCGTCCATGTTCTCGAGATAGTGGGCGATGGTGGTCCCTATGAAACCGCAGCCGATGATCCCGATATCCATTCTTGCACGTCCGGGGGGAGTTAATCGAATATGATTTAAATATATGGCGGTTTTCACCAAGCAGTAGAGGTGGTCCCTATGGGTTTCCTTGGAAAGAGAAAGGCCAAGCAGATGTTCGAGGAGGGTCTCAAACTCCACAAGGCAGGGGACCTCAAGGGAGCGGAATGGTTCTACACCCAGGCGTTGGCATATGATCCGAACCATTTCGAAGTGCATCTGAACTACGGGGACCTCCTCAGGAAGACGGACAGGCCCAGGGCCGCGGAGCTCGAATACAAGAAGGCATCGATAATGGACCCTGAGCGCGGCGAGCCCTACGCCGCTCTGGGTGCGCTTCACCACGCGGCAAGGAACTACGAGGACGCGGAGTCATTCTACCGGAAGGCATTGGAGATACAACCCGGGGACATGAACACGCACCTCAATCTCGCCCAGCTGCTCATGGACACCGTCCGTTTCACCGAGGCCAAGAAGATATACAGCAATCTGCAGCATCGCGTGACGGACCCTAGGCTGAAGAGGATCATAGAGGACAGGCTAAGATAGCTTTCTGCCGAAGACCAGGTATCCCGTGTGTCCAAGCATTTCCGTGGATGGCCTGGTGGCGCCCTCCTTCACGGAGAGCGTTCTTTCCAGGAGCTCGACCGCCCTGATGTCTATGAAGCCGGTCCTTTCCATGGCCATATGACATCTCTCGACCTGATTGAACGTGGGCAGATAGCAGCACAGCCTCCCTCCAGGCTTCAGGGCTTCCTTCGCCGTGGTGAGAGCGTTCTCGGGGTCCGGGATGTCAAGGAGGAACGCGTCCGCCTTTACTTGTGGCCTCGCCTCCTTTATGTCACCGAGCCTGCCCTCCCAGGAGGAAGAGAGACCCGAGCGTGCCACGTTCTCCGCTGTTAGGTCGAGATGTTCCTTCCTTATATCGTAGGTCAAGACCATGCCGCCTGGAGCCACGGTGTTCAGCAGGACCAGCGTGGATCCCCCTGACCCGGCTCCCGCCTCGATGACGGTATCCCCACTTCTCAATCCAAGATGAAGGACGATGTAGGAAGCGTCCTTTGGCAGGATGATCTGCGCCCCTCTTTTTAGGTTGACCAGATGGTCCAGGATGTCCGGTCGGACCAATGTGAACTCCCTTGAGCCGATCCTGATCCGGTCGCCGGGGCCCTTCCCTTCGAGGGTCGCTGCCGAGATCGAACCCCCGCCGCCTTCGATCTTGCCGGAACCGCCTTTGAAGCGAACAAGAACGGGCCTCTTACCATCATGGAGTATCACGCTCCCGTATCCTTTGATATCGTCGCTCATACGGGAGGAGAATAGGCCGAACAGATATACGTTTGGGTGTGTCCCCGGGATGTCCCATCGTCTCATTTATATGCATCCCGTATCGATGGTTCCACTGGAAATGAGTATTTCCAGCCATCCATCAAAGGGGGTAGGCCATGACCGAAGTCCGGATCGAGAACCTCGTGAACGAGATCGACGCGCTCCAGAAGAGCCTGGCGATAGACCTTCGTGAGTTCCTCGAGGAAAAAGAAGTGGCGGGCTCGTGCGAGAGGAAGGGGAGGATGGGCCCCTGACCTAGGTCATGGCCGCTATCATTTATATGGACTGAACCCGCAAGGCCCCGCCAATGCGGGGCCGCTTGTACCCATGTTATATATAATACCGCTCGGATTACCGGTGCGTGAAACGGGAAAAGATAGACTGGATATCGGCATCGTTCATGATCCTAGGGATCCTGCTGGTCGCGGGTTCGGCCTCCACCTTCTACACATGGGCCGATTTCGAGAGGACCAGGGGCATCGGCCCCGTCGATTACACTTTGAAGGCAAGCTGCGATCCTATCGGTTTCGAATACGAGATAAGGACCCAGCCGACAGACGGTGGTATGATAGGCGGGGACCTCGGCGGAGGAGCCACGATTGGCCCTGTCAGGAGGACCTATCCCCAGGCCAGGGGGGAGTTCCTTGACAACCTGGGGCTGATATACGACTCATACAGGACGCGTTCCTACGTTTACGAGCTGATCATGCTGAACCCCCCTGCGGATTCGGGGATCGTTTGGTCCGGGTCCGGGAGTCCGAGGGTCTATCTAAACGTTTCTCTTCATTCGGATATGATACCTTTCTGGAGCGAGAGGGGAAGTAACGGGATCGATGTGACAGTGACCCTTTTGGGGCACGATCTGGAGGATCGGATCGATCAAAGCCTCTACCCTGAATTCTCAGTGAACGTCAACAGCGTGGAGGTCCTTGCAAGGACGAGGATAGATCCCGACACCGGCGGGTATACCGGTGAGGAGATGCTGCTCTTCTCATCAAAAGAGGGTTGGACGTTGAGGGGGACCAACGAGTCGTTCAGGATAGATGCCGGGGTCAAGTTCCCCGAGAACGTGGAGGTCATGGGGGTGTTCGTGAGGATCGACGCCTCGATGACGGATTTCTGGGGAAGGGGGGAGAGGCAGACGCTCACAGGGAACGCCAATCCCATCAATGTCAGGCCGGTATCGGGCGTCTCCATATTGAAGGGGGCGGGGATCCCGTTCTCATCGATATTGATATCCCTTTGCATCCTCACCTCAATTCTGGGGATCCTTGCGATAACGAGGAGGAGCGCCGTGTTCAGGAACCTGTGTGTGGTATCCTCGATGTTCGGGTTCGGATCGGTGCTGTGGTTCTACATAGGGATGATGGAGGCGGTATCCCTTCTCGCCCTCAGGCTCGAGGGAGCGGAGGAGGGCCTATCGTTCGGGATCGGGATATACGTATGCTTACTGGGATCCCTTGTGATTTTGATGGTGGGGATCGTCAACATCGTGAGGGGGATCCTCCGAAAGAGGAAGAACAGGTTCAAGCCGGTGTAGTGTGCGGATCCTTTCTTTTCAATTAACGGGCGATGATCATGAACCACACATATTTATTATCGGTAACATAGACAAATGAACGATCGATAGATAGGAAGGAGGATCCCGAGGACAGGGGGGCGGGAGCTGTGTTCAATTTGGAGTTGCCGATATTTATGTAATAAGTTGTAGATGTTTCTACATGATATTGAGTTTTAATCTGGAAAGTGATCGAGAACAAGGGATCTCATGCTGTCCTGGCAGCTTCCGCGTTGAACTCCTGGACGGCCCGTTTCATGGAGAACCTCTCCCCGTCCCCCAACCTCCTTGACACGTCAAGGGCGTAGCTTATCGAGGTGACGGCGGACAGGACCGATGATGGTTCGAAATGGAACCTCACCCTCTTACCGTTGTATTCCACAAGGACGATGCCTGACCTCCACCCCTCATCTCCGATCTTGACACACGTTATGCTCGAGGCCTGAACGTTCCAGATGCGTTCGTAGTTCGTTCCGCCGATGCCCAGAAAACCCTTGGAACGGGACATGAACTCCATCGAGGCCGAGCTGAGGGAGAGGTAACCTGGTATGAGCTTCCGCCCCTTCACGAGCGAGCAGTCGCCGCTCCAGAGCTGTACTGCCATGGTATCCGTGCCGACAGGAATTTACTGACATAAAAATACTTGCCGGATCACATTCGACCACCGTACAAAAAATATTAAATAAGGGTACCTCCTGCACCTTTTCGATAGCATATCTCAGAATCTATCATGAGAGGTGTAGTGACATGCAGAGCAAGAAGGAAGAGATCATAATAGTGACAATAGCGGCGATGATGTTATTGGGTGTTTTCGGTGCGATCGCATATTTCGACCGTTCCCACGGCGATGTGGGGACGGAATACGGAGTAGACCAGGTGGATGTGGCGATATC
>JARVGK010000043.1 GCA_029762535.1 Thermoplasmatota archaeon | reverse complement strand
GGAGAAAGAGCCCCTGAACGGGTTGATGAACCACATCTTCAAGGTTCCCCAGGGCATATTCTACAACGGATTGGAGGCCAACAGGTCCTTCTTCATCGTCGTTCCCTATACGGGAAATGATGTGGAATGGGCCAATTCCTCAAGCGGAGGCGGTGAGACGTGGAGCCATAACGGTAGTTCCTGGTCCTCGCTTTCAGGTGTCGAGATGCATTACACGCTCTACAATCACTCCCTTGACGGTGACGGGCTGTCCAACCTTGAGGAGTATATCGTCTGCACGGATCCCAAGAACAGGAACAGCGATATTGACCATCTCGGTCACAATGACGATGGACTCACCGATGGCGATGAGGTCAAGACATACTTCGGCCAGGGCGGCACCGGTACCGGCGAGGACGAGGTCCTGGCAAGGATCGATGTCGAGGAAGGAGCATTATCCTTCAACAGACTTCTTTCCGGGATAACGAATACCTCCAAGATATTCTACAACGAGCTCCTGACCGGTGACGAATTCGTCGAATACGAATATGTTGAGAATGGAACGGAGTACTCGTACACGGTCTGGGACTGCGTGCAGGTCTTCAAGTTGCGGGACGGAAGCGATGTCACAAAGGTAGTGGAAGGATCGGATACGTATCTGATCGTATGGGACACATTGTGCCTGGATGAGATGGAGACGATCGTCGAAGATAATACCACTACGATATTCTGTGACTATATCCTCTTCATCGAGGATCAATCATTTACTGCAAATTACAGTATCGATCTCGCCTACCGCGGCCAGGACATCTACTTCTCCGAACCTTGTTCATACGATTCCGACTGGGACGGGATCCTCGACGGTTTGGAGATCCGCTGGAACGAATCCTCTGACGGATCTTTTACCGGTAGAGAATTGTCAGAGCTCGGAACCGATACCATCTACAATGTCCGGGATCGCGATTCCGACAATGACGGGATCGAAGACGGGGACGAGATAGGTTGGAACGAGACGAATGACGGCCAGGGCCTGGATGAAAACGATGACCGGGAGAACATGATCGATCCTGATTCGGACGGGGACGGGATCTGGGACGGTTGGGAACGGGAACCTTTCTCGGATCACGATCACGACGGATTGGTGAATATGGAAGATCCTGACTCGGACGGGGATGGACTATGTGACGGTTGGGTGAATAATTACGTTTGGGATCCCCTTGCAGAATCTGGATCGGGCAGATTCGTCAACGTGACTCTCTCTTCGACCTTTACATTCAGCACTGGCAATTCCACATTCGACTGGTGGGAGGGAGAAGATCAAAACAGAAACGGAATTCTGGATGAAAACGAGACCGATCCATTGAATAGTGACACCGACAACGACCAGTTCTGGGACGGGTTCGATGTCAAGAACTCAAACGGGGACTGGAAGAGAGGAGAGATGTACATCAAGGGAGCATCGATCCAGGGATACGAATATCAGAGGTTCTACTATTAAGAGCAATACTCGAGCACCGATCCGCTCCTGACGGATTCGGACGGGGATGGTATAGATGACGGTATGGAGTATCATGCGTGGGGAAACTACAAATATATGATGATCAGAGTACCTACCTGGAACGGGATCGTCATGGCCGAGTTCTACGATGTCCAGTCGGATCCCTCGGAAGAGGACACAGATCATGATGGTGTTTTGGACAACGTCGAGTATGACGAAGGTACCCTGCCCAATGCATCTGACAGCGACCGGGACGGGATATCAGATGCCATAGAGATCGCCGGAGCGACCAATCCGAAAGATTGCGACACGGATCAGGACAATATCCCTGACGGGTGGGTCGATGGATGGTGGTTTGATACTCAGGAAAAAAAATGGTTCCTTAATAGTTCACGTGTAAACCAATCCAGAGAATTCTGGGAGGGAGAGGATAGAAACTGTGACGGGACCTGGGACAAAGAAATAAATGAGACCGATCCGACGAATCCTGATTCAGATGGAGATGGACTTATCGAACCTTTCGAATATTTCTTCAACCTTCTTTACAGGTGGACAAATCCTGAGAACGAGGTCAATGTTGACAATGACAAATACATCAATCCCTTGGACACCGACTCTGACAATGACGGCTTGCTAGACGGCGAGGAAGATGCTTCCCATGATGGAATGATCTGGGCTGAACTGGGAGAACCTGAATTTCCAGGCGACAACGAACACTACGCTCGAGCCTGGGAGACAAACCCCTATTGTGCCGATTCGGACGGGGACGGTATTCCAGACGGGCTTGATTGTCCGGACAACGGCACGGTTGGACGCCAGTTAATATTCTGGAAAGCTGATACGGATCAGGATGGCTTGATCAATGCAATGGATAGAAATTCTGATAATGATGATTATGATGACGATAGTGATCAATATCCGCTCGATCCTTTTAACATGGGTGACACTAATAATAACGGGAATCCTGATGATGACGGTGATGGGATACTGGATTGCAACGAAGATACGACTGCGCCTTGGGGCGTATATAATGAGGGTGACGCCTCCAATTTATCTTCAGCTGACACGGATGGAGACGGACTCAACGATTCCGCAGAATTATTCTATGGCACTAATCTAACCGATCCAGACACTGACGGTGACGGTTTGAATGATTATCTTGAGGTCATGGTTAAGAATACCAATCCTCGTGTTAATGACACCGACAATGACGGAATCTTGGATGGGATCGAGGTATCATGGGGAACAAATCCGCTGTCAAGGGATTCCGACGGAGACGGCTTGTGGGATAATCACGAAAAAGAACGGGATCTGGACTCTGACGGTGACGGGATCATAAACGCACTTGATACCGACTCGGACAATGACGGTTTGACCGATGAGGAGGAGGAATTCGTTTATCGTACGGATAGTACCAATGCGGACACTGATGGAGATGGATTATCAGATGGATTCGAGATAAATGTTTTTAGATCCAACCCTCTTCTTACAAATACGGATGGTAACGATCATCTCAGGACGAGAAGTAATCCCGATTCCGATGGTTTGCTTGACGGAGAAGAGTTGCAAAGCGGGACCGATCCCAATAATCCTGATTCGGATGGTGATGGCGTTTTAGATGGGATAGACATAGAGCCAATGGTTAGAAGTCTCAGTCTGCAATTAAACATATATGAGATCAACGCACTTGAAGAACTCGATTGGATACTCAGCCCCACTCCTGAATTCAGACTTACAGTGACTTTTGAACAACTGGTTTCATGGAAATGGGAAAAGTTACTAAATGAAGGAGAACACAGAAAATATTTTGAGGGATACAACATTCAAGATGATAACACATTTAAAACTGATTCAATCAATGCACACGCATTATGGATAAAGATACATATTGTTTTAGATGAAGTTGACTTATTAGAAGGTTTTTATTATGATGATACTGACCGTTGCGATATAAGTCCACAAAAAGAAGAAACATCTTTAACATTATATTACGATCTTCGAACCTCGTTATGGAACGATCTTGGTCTTTTTAGACATGCAGAAGATAACAATATTCCGTCAGGGTTTGATTTGTTTAAGATTACAGGTGATTATAAAATATTCATGAAGGAGGGCTCTATTGTGAATACATCTGTTCAGGATAGAGTATTCGATGAAGATGATGCAGGTTATGTAACTGGCAAACATGATGAAAAACATGATGATAACTGCGACATGTCTTTTGGGATCGGGCTGAATGACTTTGATAATGACAACCTTACTGATTGGTCCGAAAGAGTATATTGGGGAACAAAGAGGAACGCGACCAATGTAACTGAGCATCCATGGGATTCAGATGGTGATGGTATGTCCGATGGCTGGGAAGTGGTCCATAATAGAGATCCATTAAGTGCTGCCAATGGGGGGCCCATCAGAAATGATACAAACGATCCTGATGAAGATGGAATCTCCGATTGGCATGAATACGATCTTGAAAAATATGGGGCACATCCAAATAATAAAGACATTTTCGTAGAAGTAGATCGCATGGTTAAAGAAGTGTATGGAATTGAAGAGAGTCCTTTTCAATCAAGTATGATAGCCCCTTCATATCATCATGTTGAATTTAATATATCAACGAAGACCGTTTTCCTTTTAATAAAATCTTTTTGTAAAGAAAAATATTCTTTACATATTGATATAGGTGGCATGGGTGGTGGAACGCGAATAAAATATCAGAAAATTAATTATATTGGATTAGAGCCCTTATATGGAAATAACAATGACATTTATGATATTAAATGGGGTAATAATTGGAGTATCTCATATAAAGAATATACTGATTCCACATATAATATTTATACATGGTATCAGGGCGATAATCCTCAATTCAACTTTAGTAGATTTAGAATATTTTACTATTGTGTTATCGACGAGCAACTCGAAACAGATGATAACAGTATTCAAAACATAATATTTAGAACGCATTTAGGTATGCCTGTAAAAAATAATTATGAAACTTTTTGCATATCAAGAGGACATCCATTATTAAATAATGGAATAACAGAAGATTTAAATGTTGGTGGTGTTTTTATGCATGAATTAGGACACTGTTTGGGTCTTGATAGAGATAATGAAGGTTTCCATGGATATGATGAAAATGGTTCAAAAACTTGTATGAACTATAAATATATTTTAAACACAATTGATTATTCATGTCAAGAATGGAATGAAATAAATTTATTAACAAAATCTGATTACACAATTGTGAGGTTTTAATATGAAAATAATTCAATTATTTATTATTATTATCCTCATAATATCTATTTGTGGATGTATATCCTTTGATAAATCAAATAAAAAAATAGTTGTAATGTATATAAAAAATGAGAATCATTTAAATCTTTCTAATGTAAGCAATAAAAATGTGTTATTATTCAGTTTATTCTTAAATATAGAAAGAGAAAATGATAGGATTCAACTTGATTTTTTTAATACTAAAGATGACCTAGAAATAAAAATTGTAAAAAATTTCATCGGAATTGAGGATTTTATTTATTATTCTAAATATCATTTTACATTTAAAATTGAAAATATAAATAATGAGTTGAATATTGAGAAAATAATTGGAGTAAATAATATTTTTCAAGGATTTGTTTCATTTAATAATAATGAATCCATACAATGGAGCATTGATAAAAAATATAATATGACATATGAGATAAATGTTATTGATGAAAATTTATTGACATTATATTTATTTCCGAATAATATTGAATATTTTTATAAATTATATTTTTTATTCTATGTGTAAAAAATAAGGGGGTATACACTTTGCTATATGTTATCACAAATAATGTGCGACAGTTTTATATGTTTCATGTTAAGTATTCATTGATTTTTACATTCAGCACTGGCAATTCCACATTCGACTGGTGGGAGGGAGAAGATCAAAACAGAAACGGAATTCTGGATGAAAACGAGACCGATCCATTGAATAGTGACACCGACAACGACCAGTTCTGGGACGGGTTCGATGTCAAGAACTCAAACGGGGACTGGAAGAGAGGAGAGATGTACATCAAGGGAGCATCGATCCAGGGATACGACTATCAGAGGTTCTACTGTGAAGAGCAATACTCGAACACCGATCCGCTCCTGTCGGATTCGGACGGGGACGGTATAGATGACGGTATGGAGTATCATGCGTGGGGAAACTACAAATATCTGTCAGTGAGAATACCTACCTCTCAGGGCTTTGTCATGTTGGAGATGTATGATGTCCGCTCGGATCCTTCGATAAAGGATACGGATCACGACGGCTTGGATGATGACGAGAAGTATGCCAATCTGTGCCTCCCCAATGCCTCTGACAGCGACCGGGACGGGATCGAGGATGATATTGAGGTCTCCACCGGCACTAATCCTGTGGATTGCGATACGGACGGTGACGGGATACCCGACGGATTGGTTGACGGTTGGTGGTTCGATACCGACGAGAGGAAATGGTTCCTGAACGCATCGAGGATAGATACCGTAATGAATTATTGGGAAGGGGAGGATCGCGATCGTGACGGGATATGGGAGAACATATCAGATGAGACCGATCCTTTATCACCTGATTCGGATGACGATGGTATCGAAGATGGTCATGAATATTTCTTCAACCTCCAATACAGATGGACGGATCCCGAGACGGAATACGATGTGGATGGGGACTTTGTGATCAATCCTCTGGATGACGATTCCGATGATGATGGTCTTCTTGACGGGGAAGAGGACTACGATCACAACGGTGAGATCGGTGCGGTTGTAGGATATCATGCAAACAATCCATATTACTCCTCGGCCTGGGAGACAAATCCTTATTGTGATGATTCGGATGAGGATGGCATATCTGATGGTGAAGATTCCAGAGACTGTGACCAGAATTCAACAGTGATATGGTTGAGCGATATAGACGATGACGGTTTGATAAATGCAATGGACAATGATTCTGACAATGATGGACAAGATGATTATGAGGATGATTATCCCTTGGATGAAACTAATACGGGTTATTCCATTCTAACTCAAACAAATGATGCAGACGGTGATGGGCTTACTTACGCCCAGGAAATGATTCTTGGAACCGACCCGAGTGATGATGATACTGACGATGATAATATTTCCGATGGAGATGAGGTAAATGTGTATGGTACAAATCCTCTGACGAACGATTCTGATTCAGATTATGTTCCCGATGATGTTGAGGTCTTTTATTGGGGGACCGATCCACTGAAAAAAGATTCCGATGGTGATGGTTTATATGACAACGATCCAAGAGAGAGAAACCTTGATACTGATGGCGATGGGATAATAAACGCTCTGGATACCGATTCGGACAATGACGGTTTGTCCGATTTTATCGAAAGAACGAGAGGAACGGATCCAATTAATCCTGATACGGACAATGACCTGATGAAAGACGGTGAAGATCCTAATCCTTTGTTGAATGATACCGATGATGATGGTTGGTTGGATGGGTTTGAATATTATTATGCTCGGACAAATCCATTAGTTTCGGATTCTGATGGAGATGGTGTAGTAGATGGTGAAGATTTCGAGCCAATGGTGAAAAACTGCGAATTGTTGTTCACTGTCAGGGAGTTCATAGCATTGGGATATGATGATAATGATGATGGTTCAGTAAATGCCGATCTGTTGATGATGGCCAGGGCATTCTATTCCATGAACGATTCGCCAACATCTTCTGACTGGATTGATATGAACCTTCAGTGGTCATGGTGGTTTTATGAAGAATTCGAATCAGGAAGTGATATCTGGTTTAATCGTAGATATTACAACAATTACAGATCGATAAGCAGCTGGTATGATGATGATGAGGGTGGGGATCCGTTCAATGATTATATCGAGATTCGGAATAAGGAGAAATGGATGAATGATGGAGTTAAGACAACAAATGAAATGATAGATAAATTCAGCGTTTCAACAAATGGCCTTCCCAATTCTGCATGGTATGTCAACTTTCATATATTCATTTACGATATCGATCAGAATAGTGATCCTGATTTGTATGATATCTCTCCAGAACCTGATTCTTATAACAAATTAAATCCCGAAATAAAATATCATGATCCTCATGATTTGAAAAAGATCAATTCAGCGACTAATGGTAAGAGATTGGATATTAAATATAATTTGAGAACAAGCTCTTGGTCAATTAATGAGGGTGCCAATATTCTTGAGGGGTTTGATGTGGATCTGATAGATGATGAAGTACGATTGATCGGTAACGAGAAATATTCTGATTATCTAAATAAAACTTGGCATAATACATTAATTTCTCATGAATTCGGTTCCGTTGGATACTGTAATGGATTCGAAGATGGTAAGGACAGTGGGATGGAAGGTATAATATCATTTGATATCTTTCCAATAAATTGGGAATTCTATCGCGATCAGGATAATAATTATTTCCGACCCGGTGATTTCGATCATGATAAATTGACAAGTTGGTCTGAATTGTTTTACTACGGAACCAGATGTGATTATAAAAATACTGATCGCATGTATAATCTTAGTGAAGACAAAAATAAGAATGAATCTAATGAACATCTATGTATATATATAGAAATGGATTATTTAGACGATTCCTACGAGATCAGGAATCGAATGGACCCTCATGATCCGTTTGAATATAACTATGATTTATTTCAACATCCGATAAAACATATGGCTGATGATGATGGAGATAGTATAGAAAATTATCATGAATACAACCTTTCACATTTCGGTTCAAATGTATTTGTCAAAGATATCTTCGTTGAAGTTGATTGGATGACAGGATGCAATATCAAGGAAAGCGATATTAATAGAATTATCGTCTCCTTTGCACGATATAATATCATGTTGCATATAGATGATGGATGTTACGGAGGTGGAGAGGAAGTAAAATACGAAAAAGAGTTAAAAATTGGTAATGGAACGCCTTATTTGAAAGTTAATGATACTGTATTCAAATATGGTAATTATTCCAATGAGAGAAAAGGTATATATCATTTTAGCTTGATGTGTGATAAAATATTCGATTCAACAAGAAATATAAAGAATTTATATGGAATGGCAAGATTATCATCAAACATTTTTATCGTTAGTAAGAATGCTAATAATGTTTCGTGTACTTTTATGCATGAGTTAGGACATAATTTGGGATTAAATGCAGACTATTTTTACATTAGTGATAATGTTGATTTTTCCAAAACTCATAAATATTGTATAGGTCCAAATAATGGCTATAAAAGTTGCATGAGTTATCATGAAGATGCGAATGATATTGTAGATTATTCCTCTAAAAATGGTTATCTTGATTATTATTACTATGATTATAAGAGTCCTATAAATCTGCAAAAAAGAGGATGGTATAACGGAACTAATGGACTCGATTTAAATGAATGGAATAGATTATATTATGGAGGTATTAAATGAGGAAATATTATTATGTAGTTATAATTATTATTTATAGTTGTTTATTAATATCTTATAATGAAGCGTTATCATTGTCAACTTTCAAATGTGAGAAATCACGTGTAATATTAGTAAATATCAATAATAACAATATATTATTTCAAGTACAAAAACCGATAATAGATAAATATCACGACGAAATAATAGATGTTGGTACAATTATTGAGATATTAAATGATCCAATGTACACTATAAATACAACTTTGAAGATTGGAAAGGAATATATACTTAGTTTTACGACACATTATATGTATAACGGAACACATTTATTAGCTGGTATGGATTCTATTTATGAAATAAATGAAAATAATAAATTACCAACAATATTTCTTATATTAGGTGTGATATCAACTATTATTTTTATAATTATTATTTTAGTTCTAGCTGTTATGATAATAAACAAATATAGACATTTTAAAAATTATTTACCAAAGGAGAAAATAAATGATAAAAAAGAGGAAAAATCAAAATATGTATCTTGACCATCTCGGTTACAATGACGATGGACTCACCGATGGCGATGAATTCAAGGTATATTTCGGCCATGGCGGGGAAGGCACCGGTGAAAACGAGGTCCTGGCCCGGATCACGGTCGATCAGGGAGCGTTGTCCTTCTCGAAGCTTTTGGAAGGATCGTATAACGGATCCTTGCACAAGATCTTTTACAACGAAGATATCCTTAGCGATGATTATGTGGAGTACGAGTATCTTGACAACGGAACGCAGTACTCTTACACCTCCTCGGAATTCATGAGGTCCTTCAGGTTGCGAGACGGGAGTGAGGTGACAAGGGTTATCGAGGGTGAAAACATCTATCTTATAGTGTGGGACACCTTTTTCTTTCATCTGGCCGATGTGACCACGAACGGGGGAACGACCACGATCCATTGCCGATATGTTCGTTTCAAGCAGGATCAGATGTTTGAAGCGACATACAGTATCGAAGCCGGATTCAGAGGCAAGGACATCTACTTCTCTGAACCTTGTTCTTACGATTCCGACTGGGATCGGATCCTCGACGGGATGGAGATCTCCTGGAACGAGAACTCGGACGGGGATCATACCGGCAGGGAACTGGAACAATTGGGAACGGACCTCGTGTACAAACTCCGGGATCGTGATCCCGACAATGCAGTGAATGTAGATCCGTTCGAAGTTACGATCTCGCTTTTTCAACACTGACCTGATGGAATTCTTTGATACAATTACATGACAAGGAATATACAACTTACCAAAATTGAATCCCATTCGATCTCGGTCATATTTTTATTGAACTCCAAACAAACTCCGGCGGGATCCCCTTACAGGAAGATCTTCTCCTTGGGAACGGTCTCGAGGATCATGCCCTCGATGTAGAAGGGATCCACCTTCTTGGCGAGGCTCATGGCGAGCTTGAGCCTCTGCTCGTTGTCGGAATATACCCTGAACAAAACATCCCCGTTATCCACCTGATGCCCCTTCTTCTTCTCGAGGACGATCCCCGCATATTTATCATGCGGACATCCCGCCGCGCGGGCGATCCTCACCAGGTTCTTGTTGTGTATCGAGGATACGTATCCGCTCTTCTGACAGGTGAACTCCTCGCTGTATCTCCCGATCTTGATGTTGTTAGACGAGATGTCGTCGATGTATGCCCCCTGCGCTTTCACGATCTCCCTGAACTTATCGAGCGCCGCCCCGCTCTTGATCAGGTCGGAGGCCATCTTCTTCCCGTCATTGGTAACCCCCCCCATCTCGAGGACGATCCCCGCGAGGGAGATCCCCTTCTCGAGCGTGGAAGATGAAGGAGGGTTGCCCTCGAGCACCTGCAGCGCCTCGACCACCTCGAGAGCCGGGCCGATGTTCCTCCCGACGGGCTGCCCGCCGTAGGTAATGGCGCACTCGACATGGATCCCGATCTGTTCCCCGATCTCCATGAAGTCCCTGGCATACATCCTGGCCTTGTCCATGTCCTCTATCTTCGTATGGGCCCCCGTTGGGAGGTCCATCAGCAGATAGTCGGCGCTCACGGCCTTCTTCTTGGCCAGGACGGATGCTATCACCTGGGAGTACGGATCGATCGCCAGTGGGTATTCGACCCTTATGATGATGTCGTCGGCGGGGGCGATGTGGACCCCGCCTCCCCATGATATCACCCCGCCCATGGACTCGGTGATCTCCTTGATCCTGTGGGAGGGCAGGGTGACGTCGCATATCGTCTCCAGGATGTCCGCCGTCCCTCCCGCGGAGGAGATCGCCCTCGAGCATGTCTTGGGCATGTACAGCCCCGCCGCTGCAACGATCGGCACGACGAGCAAAGTGACCTTGTTCCCGGGGACCCCTCCGACCGAATGGAAGTCGAATATGGGCTCGACGTCGAACTCTATCTTCTCTCCGGTCTTGACCATGGCAAGGGTCAGGTCCTTGATCTCCCTCTTCGACAGAGGGTGCATGTAGGTGGACGTGACGAAGGCGGAGAGCTCTATGTCGGATAGTGCGTGGTTCGTTATCTCCTCGGTCAGGAGATGGATCTCCTCGGCCGTCAGCTCCTGCCGGTCCAGCCTCTTCTTGATGAGCTCCACGGAATGCGGTTTCTGGACTGGGGTGATCCTCACCCGGTCCTTGGCCTTCACGCCAAGATACTCCCGTCCCTTTATCAGCAGCCCCGCGGACGTTGGAGGTACGACCGTGTCCGTGAGCTCTACGATGGCGGTTATGCTCCTCTGCTCCCTGGATATCCTGACACGATCGAGCGACCTCAGCCCCATGGCATCGGCGTCCACCCTGTTCAGTATCACCGTGAACTCCCCCGTCTCAAGGTCAATGGGGCACACGTCGAATATACCGGGGATCCCCCCGATCTCCTTACCTTCATCGTTCATGATGTTCAGCTCCGTTTTCATATCCAATTATGGGCCGGTCCCGACATGAGTCCCTCCGCGATCCGCTTGGCCATGGAGGGTTCGACGATCCCTTTTTCCGTCACGATGCCAGATATCCTCTCAGGAGGCGTCACGTCGAACACCGGGTTCCTGAAACGGACGCCTGGAAGGTCCCCGGGGGATAGGGGGTCGGACACCTCGGATGCGTCCCTCTCCTCTATCCGCCCCTCGAAGACATCGTCCGACGTGAACTTGTAGGTCTCGGCGCAGACGTAGAAGGGCCTGCCCCTCTCCCTGGCCGCCAGGGAGATCAGGGATGTCCCGATCTTGTTGAAGAGACGCCCCTCGGATGTTATGGTATCAGCACCGACAACGACCAGGTCCACCTCATCCATCATCAGCCCCGAGGCGGAATCGACTATCATCGTGACGGGGATCCCCCTCCCGGCGAGCCACCTCGCCGTGATATGTCCCTGCCTCCAGGGCCTTGATTCGGTGCATATGACCTCTTTGACCCTTCCGTCGTCGAACGCGTGCCCTATCATGGAGAGGGCGGCGCTGGAATTGCAGTGGGTCAGCACCGTGGAGCCGTTCGGTATCAGCTCGGAGCCTATCCTGCCGATCTCCGAGACGGCGCCGAGCGATCCCTTGACGAAATCGTCGGCATTGTCCATGACGATCCTTCGAACCTCATCGGCGCCAACACCTCTGTCACATCCGGATAGGGTCATCGAGATCCCGTTCCTGAGCGACACGGCGGTGGGGCGCGTGTCAAGGAGCATCCTGGCGGCCTTTCGGAGGTCCATGACCAGGTCCTCCCCATTGTAGGACTTTGAGAAGTCGGATAGGGCCTGGGCGGCGGAGCGGGCTATACTTCCGGCGCCGCGCACCTTCATGCTCCTTATGCGTTCCGAGGCATCCTCCACGGCCTTCCAATGCTCATTTCCCTGCATGATATCCGACCCCACGGTCGGGTCATCGTTTAAAACTTTCGTCGTCAGAGGTGTATCGTCTCGCCCCTGCCCGGGATCACCACGTCGCAGGACATGAGCATGTCTTTGATCGTCTTCGGGACTGTCTCCATTTTGGCACCCGCGGCCCTCTCGCGCCTGACCTCATCGATCAGTTCCAAGAACATCCTGGCCGAGGGCATGGCAGCGCCGAGGACCCCGACCACCTTGCCGCAGAACTCCCTTGACGCTGGCTCCATGAGCTCCTCCTTGGCCGGGAAATGCACCTGCAGGGTCAGAACTTCGGATCCCTCGACGTCCAACCTGATTATCTTCAGGTATCTGTCTATCCAGTGCACGTCGGTGGCGATCATGACCCGCCTTGATGTGGATCCCTTGACGCTGCTCCAATCACTCCTGGAGACGTGCTGCAGGGCGTGGGGGAAAAGGTCGTCGTTCTCGGCATAGCCGCAGGCGGCGCATGTGGTCAGAAGAACGTTGATCTTCTCGGCCGCCAGCTGATTGTCCTTGAAGCCCTTGATGATGTACTCTCGGTCCTTGCCCCCTCCGCTGTCGATGACAACTGACGTCGTCAGCGTCCTAACGAGCGTCACCGAGGACCCGCTCGAATCCGGGTCCGCCTTGAATATCCTGATAAGCGCCCTGCGCCTCATTCCGAAGCTGCCTGGCTCAAGAATAGCAAGTCCCTGCGCCGCCGTTTTGCCCTCGCCCTGCATCATGTTTATCGACCCCGGATATGTCTTTTCTCTATTAACTATGATGCCTCATCGGGCAGTGCCTTGTCCCTGCCCTCCCTGACCTTGACGGCAATGCCGGCCTTCGCATCGATCATGGCCGCCGCACCCACGACCGCCTTGCCCACGGCGTACAGGCCATCCTCCCTGTCGACGACCAGGACCTCGTCGCCGGCCCTGATACCCGGATCGGCATCCAGGACGAACTTGTTGAAGACGTTGTAGCCCTTGGCGTTGAACTCCCCCGTTCCGTCCTCCACGATGACCCTCATATAACCGCCCCCTGTGGAGGCATGCAGGAGCTGCGCTCCTTTCCACTTCAGGCTGAAGAGGCCGTCCTGCGCCCTCAACGATAGGACATGCTCCCCTCCCCTCGAGGGCAGTTTCACGTTCCTCAGCTTGCCCGTCCTTCGGGAGCGGACAAGCTCTATCCGGTCAGGGGAGCCTCCGAATAGGATATCATCGGCGCCCCTGCCCTCGTAGGATCCGAACTGCATCCTCGTCATCAGGGCCGCCTTGAAGCGGTCGAACTCCTCCCTGCCAGCGGCATTTACGATATCAGCCTCATCGAGATCGCATACATCTGGCCCCAAAGACGACATCGCCGAGTCGTACAGAGAGCGCATGGCGGGCGGCAGCGAGTCCACTTCGGAGATGACCAGCTGGGAGAACGGGTACATCTCCCAGACCGCATAAGGGATCGCTCCCAGAGGTGTTATCACGGCGACCGCCCCTCCAGCAACGTGGACGGCCCTCGCCGAACCTTCGACGTGAGGGCGATGGGATGCCCCTGGTTCCCTTATGAAGTGGGTGAATGCCTTCTGCGCGGGGGGGATCCTCTCCGCGAGATCATTGGCCGTCCGGGTGAACTCCGGGCGGTCAAGGGAGTGGTCCGAAACGCACATGAACCTCCTGGTGGAGCGTGGGGCCTCCCTCTCGATGTAATCGGTGTGATCGGAGAGTTTCCTCACCGCGGAGGCCATCGAAGGGTTCGTGGCCCCTGAGCGCTCCACAAGTTCCCAAAGGGTGCCCTCCCGGATGGCGGTCCGTATTGAGGCCATGATGGATCCCAGGACCCAGAGGTTGTGCCTCGAGATAGCGGCGGTGCGAAGGGAACCGGACATGGAGCGAAGGTCCTTCGCATCGTTCCTGGAACAGACCGGGCAGGGGCACGGCAGCTCCTCCATGTCCTCGATGTGCAGGGTCCTGTCCTGGGTCATGTACCTGCCGTCAGCGGCGAACTTGGCGTAGGATGCGGAGTCGAAGAGATCGCATCCCAGGGCCGATGCCAGGGGCAGGACCATGGGATGCCCGGCACCGAAGAGATGCGCGGGCATGGCCGGGCCCAACCCCTTCTTGGCAGCTACGATGACGTCCACCAGCCGGGCATAGCTGTAGGATTCAAGAAGGGGCACGACCCCTCCTATCGGTGCGTAGGCGGCCCCAAGTTCGCGGACAGCGGCCCCGGATCTGGTCCTGAGGTCCATGTGGACTCCGCCCTGTACCGGTATGGCTAGCTCCATCTCTCCCTTGTGCGGGACGGATGCCCCGGCCCTCTCCATTGTGGTATTCAGGTAGGCGAGGGCATCCTCGTATCCTACATCGGGGGGCGTGAAGCGATCGAGTATCGTCCCGATGTCCGATCCGATATCCCGCTGGAACTCGACGATCTCCAGGGGGTCCACCTCGACCTCCCGGTCGCCGGACCCGTAAACGTAGGATTGGAACGTTCCTGAGTCGGTCATTATCACTCCATCGAAATCCAGAAGATCGTGTAGGCCCATGGAAAGCGCCCTGTCCTTGAGCTCCTTGCCCTTCCGGATGATGTAGGAGTTCGTTATGATCATCTCGAAGCCCATGTCGGAGCGCATCTCGGCAGGGGTCAGGGCGCCCGGCAGCGAGAGAAGGTTGGGGTTGACCACGGGCATCAGTGCGGGCGTCGTGACCGTCCTTCCATTGACGCTGAGCCTTCCGATCCTGCCGGCAAGATCGGTATGCGTTATCTCGAAGGAGCATCCTTCCGGGCTCATTTGCCTTCCCCCTTAGAGACCAGCACCGAGGGGTTCACGCAGTTCTCAGGCCGTCCCCCGCTGAGGTGATCGAGGACGGCATCGCAGACCATGCGGGCCATCTTTGTCCTCGTATGTACAGTGGCGGATCCCAGATGGGGGGCGAGCACGACGTTGTCGAGCTTCAGCAGGGGAGCGTAAACATCGGGCTCCCTCTCGTAAACGTCAAGGGCCGCCCCTCCGATCCTGCCGGACGCCAGGGCTTCGTAGAGCTCGACCTCGTCCACAACTGGGCCCCTCGCCGTATTTACAAGGAGCGCGTCGTCCTTCATGAGGCCGAACTCCCGGGCCCCCATGAGGTGATGCGTTTCGGATGTTAGAGGGACGTTCAGGGAGACGACGTCGGATACCGACAGCAGCTCGTCCAGGCCCGCATACCGCGCGCCGAGCTCCGATTCCAGGGCGTCCTTCCTTGTCCTTGAGTGATAGACCAGGTCCATTCCAAAGGCCTTGCCGCGCCTCAGGACGGCGCCTCCGATGCTGCCGGCCCCGACCACGCCCAGCGTCGATCCGCGAAGGTCCTTGCCCAGAAGCAGCTTCGGCCCCCAGGAGTGGAACCTTCCCTCCCGGACCATCCTATCCCCTTCCACGATCCTCCTGGCGAGCGACAGGAGCAGGGCGAAGGCCATGTCCGCAGTGGCGTCGGTGAGGACACCCGGCGTGTTGAAGACGGGGATCCCTCTGGCCGTGGCGGCGTTCACATCGACATTGTCGTAACCGACGGCGTAAACGCCTATCGCCCGAAGGCGAGCCCCCCTCCTGAGCAGCTCCTCGTCTATTCGATCGGAGAGGAGGCATATCAGCGCATCGGCCGATGCGATCCTCTCCATCAGCTCGCCGCGCGGCATGGGATGGTCATGATCCCACTGGTCCAGTTCACACTCCTCATGCAGCCTTTCGATCCCTTCCTCCGGAAGGGCCCTCGTCAGAAGGATGCGGGGTCTATCCATCTTATTCCACCCAAAACCTTTATTGGACCGCATCGATACCGACCTAATAATAATAACCGTTCTCCGGGGGTCCAAAGGACCACCGGACCGAATAGCGGACGGAGGATGGAACATGCCAAAAGATAAGGAGTTCAACGCTGCGATGTTGAAGGACAGCGGATACAGGCCCAGGACCGCCCAGGAGTCCCTGTCGGAGACGGTGCTCGATAGTATCGAGAGGGCCAGGGCCAAGGGTTATTCCAGGGACGAGGCCATGGCGCTCCTTTTCAGGAGCACCATAGTCGGCCCGGACGTGATGGAGAGCCTGATATCCGCCATACTTGCCGGCAGCCATATACTGCTGTTCGGACCGTCCGGGACGGGGAAGACAAGCCTGGCAAAGGAGCTCTGGAGGATCTTTCCGAAAGAGGTCATGGCCGTCGAAGGGTGCCCCGTCCAGGACGACCCCTTTTCCGTGTTCGACAAGGAGCATCACGCCCGGTCCCCATGCTGTCCCAGCTGCGAGTCACGTTTCGGTCCGGGCGGCGAGTTCGATCCTTCCATGGTGGACCCTTCTTCGGTCCCGGTGGTCAGGACCAGGCTCCGGGAGGGATACGGTCTCGCCAGGGTCCAGGGTTCTGCCGAGGTGTTCCCGGACAATCTCACCGGCGTATTCAACCTGCACAGGTTGGAGGAGATCGGGGATCCCACGAGCCCCCTTGTCCTTGAGCCGGGGAAGCTGCTTCAGGCCAACAGGGGGCTCCTCCTCGTGGACGAGGTGGGAAAGCTGCCCCTCGGGACGCAGAACGTCCTCCTGCAGGCACTTCAGGAAGGGATCGTGACCCCGGCCAAGTCCAGGGAGACCTTTCCGGCGGGTTTCGTGGCGGTGACGACCTCGAACTTGAGAGATCTGGATGCTATCAACGAGCCACTGAACGACAGGCTAACGAACATCTACGTGGACTACATCAGGGAGCATAGTAGGAATAGGAGGATACTCGAGGTCGCGAGGAGGCCGGACCCCAGAGGGGTGATGATGCCGGAGATACTCATGCACGCATCCATATTCACGGTCGAGGCGTGGAGGGACCTATCGGTGGACCTACCCGAGCTATCGGAGGTAGGCTCGAACAGGACCATACTCGATATGGTCTCAAGGTCGATCGCATACGCCCTACTGCGGGGGTCCAGGCAGGTCGCGGTCGAGGATTTCGAAAAGGGGGTAAAGGATGCGATGTACGGCAGGATACGGGCCCGGGGCGGGGATTCGTTCCAGAGGAACGAGGAGATAGTCAGGGAATACCTGTCGGGAAACATGGAGCTCTCGGTGGAGAGGGGTTTCAGGCTTTACTGGTGCACTTTCTTCCAGAGGGACCTGGGCGCCAGTGCCCAGAGGGCCGAGAAGCTGGCCAGGGCGATATCGGAAGGTTCCATACCCGGCGGGGCCGACGGGGACCTGCTGGCGAAGTTCATATCGGTGAACGAGAGGAACGCCGGAGGATTGACCGATGAGGAGGTCCGGTCGGCGGTCGTGGGTATAATGGGACAGATGAAGGATTTCGGATGCAGGCCTGCACAAGGACCATGATAGAGCGAGGTGTCGAATAATGCCCGGATCGGCGGAGGGCGAATATCCCGTCCTGAGGATAGGGGACGTGGTGGTGCCCGACTGCAGCAAGGGCATATACCGGCCGTTCCGCCTGGGATCCCGCGAGAGGAGGAAGGTGGTTCGAAAGCTGGCCGAGAAGGGCATTCAGGGCCTGGACGAGTATCTTGACGGCAAGGACGTTGAGGGGGCGGTAAGAGAGAGGATGGACGAGATCCGTCAGAGCATCAAAGAACAGGTGGAGAGGGTAAAGGCCAGTCGCCGCGAGGCGCTGGACGCCGAGATACAGCGCATGGCGGCCAGCGGTAGGATGGGGGGGACGTCGGCTCCCGACGGTCTGATGGACGACGGCCGCGGAAGGATCAGGCCCGAGGACATTAGGGGGGAGATACTCGCCTCCGAGCTAATCGATCTTATAGAATCGAGGGAGTACGAGCCGGCACCCATACTCAGACCAGGCCTCTTGAGGCGGTTGACAGAGGCGGTCAAACGCTTCTTCCGGCGAATTTGGGCGATGTTCATCCGTTTCCTATTCTGGATCAGGGCCCTCTTCGGAAAGGGGAAAAGGGGGGGAAATCGCAAGGAGGAGCGCAGGAGGCGGGAGGCCATCTCCCTCCCGTTCCAGATGCTCCAAGGTGATCTGGAGGCTTGGGAGAGGGAGATGAGCAGGAAACTTCACGGCGATAAGGAGCTGCAGAAGGCGGTGAACAGCAGGATCTCCGAAAGGTACGGATACTCCTCTGGCCTGGTGAGGATGCGGTCCTCGGCGGATCCTGAATGGTACCGAAAGGAGGCGACAAAGGTCCTCGAGGAGGAGGTCAGGACCAGGGCCGAAAGCGCCAAGGCCTCCCTCGAATCCAGGCGTGCGGAGGCGGAGAGGAGAAGAGAGCGGATGGATAGGACCGAGGAGGAGATGAGGGACTCCATATACAGGATGGAGAGGCAGTTCGATCAAGAGGTAAAGGAGATGGACAAAGAAGTAAGCACGATGACCAGGGAGCAGCTGAGGAAAGAGATGATCTCCACCCTGTCGATGATGGGCTTTCTGGCAAAGCGCGACGGCGACGATGCCGATTACGAGATAACGGAGGCCCTTGTGGAGAAGTTCTCCGAGCTGCTCTACGCCGAGCTGCACGGCAGCGGCTACGGGAGAAGGGAGCACAAGGGCCGCCACCGATCCGATCTGGGCGTTTATGAGAAGGACAGGCTCAGGACCGTTCACGAGGAATCCAGGATGGACATGCTCGCGTCCGTCATCAACTCCAAGATCAACCATCCGCGCGAGAGGGGGCTCGAGCCGTCTGACATGCTCGTATTGAGAGAGATCAGCACCTCCGAGCTTCACGCGGTCATACTCGTCGATACATCGGGATCGATGGAGGAGAACGGGAGGCTCGAGGCTGCCAAGCGTTCCGTTTTGGCCCTAACGCAGGCGATAAAGAGGGACAACCCCCGCAACATGGTGGACATAATATCGATGTCCACAAGGGCCCGCCCGGTGACGTTGAAGGAGGTCATGTCCATGGAACCCAGAGGGTTCACGAACCTCCAGGAAGGGGCCAGGCTGGCCGGGGATCTGCTCGCATCATCAAGGTCCGACAGGAGGCTTCTGTTCCTGATCACGGACGGGCTGCCGGAGGCATACACAGGGCTCGGAGGCGAACCGGAGGCCGGGGACCTCGACAGGTCGATGGAGGAGGCCCTGGACCAGATAAGGTCCATAAGGAGGGCAGGGGAATATTCCTTCATAACCTTCCTGCTGGAGCCCAAGGACCAGGTCTTCGTGACCGCGGCCAACAGGATAGCCAAGGAGGGCTCGGGCAGCCTGATAGTGGTTGACCCGACGCAGCTGGCATCGCGCATGCTTGGAGGGTATTACGATTCGGCATCGGTGCTCGGCGGTGTATGATCAGGGTCTGACTATGGTGTTCAGGAAGATCAGGAGCCCAAGCCCGAAGCCCGCCGCGACGCCGAGAACGGCCATGATCGGTTTCAAGAGCGGGGCTGCGACCCAGTGTATTATACCTAAAACGGTATCATCGGGATATTCGGAACTTGCTATGAGGTTGAAGTAGGCCCAGATGCCCCAGATAACGACACCTCCGATCATCATAGGTACGGAGAAGGACCTGGTCCTCTTCTTCCCGAACCTGAACGCGAACGCTCCAAGAAGTATGCATATGAGCGCGAAGCTCATGAGAAAGGAGAAGAGCAGGTACGTGAAGGGATCGTTATGATAATCATGTTCCGTTCGCGTGGCCGCGGAGGCCAGTGGGAGCGCCAGGGTGCATACTGACAGTATCCAAAGCAACATCAAGGCTGCAATATACGATCTGCCGATATGCATCTTCTATCCACCCGCCATGCGCTATCGTCCGGGACGATCTCGCCGTTGCTTCAGGAGAACTTGATCCCGGTCAGGGTCTTGGTGTCGATGACACCCGGGATCGAACGTACCTTCTCCACCACTATCTGCCCCAGCGTGTTGAAGTCGCGGGTCTCTATCTTCGCGATGAGGTCGTATTCCCCGAATAGTGGGTGCAGCTCGACGATCTCCGAGACGTTCATAAGCGCTTTGAACACATCATGTTCCTTGGCCGGGGCCGTGCTGATGAGGATGAAACCGATCACCATGTAACCACCTTTACCGACCATGGGCGGTTATCTGTATATATTTTTCGGCGACCTTTCTCGGGGAACACCCCCGAGGTGGGCTCTAATCCATAATTTAATTAGCCTTCCTTCCATTCGGGTCCGTGGCCCGAGACGGCTCCTTGGCCCGGTAACGGTGAGCGAACTTGAGCAAGAAGATAAAGATAGGCATAACTGGCCTTCCCGGAGCGGGAAAGACCCACGCCCTGAGAAGGGTCGTGGAGATGCTTCAGGGCGAGGATGTCATAGTCGGCGGGATGATCACGGATTCCATAACGGAGAACGGGGTCAAGGTCGGGTTCTCGGTCGAGGACGTCATGACCGGAAACAAGGGGGTTCTGGCCCATAAGACCCTGAGGTCCGAGGTCAGGTTCCTGGACTACGGCGTGGACATCGAAGTGCTGGATTCCATAGGGGTCAACGCCATCGCCACCGCCAACGAGAAGGCCGAGGTAATAGTCATAGACGAGGTGGGGAAGCTCGAGGTCGAGTCGGACAGGTTCGTGGTCGTCGTCAAGGAGGTCCTCGAATCCGACAAACCCCTGATACTGACCCTTCACAAGAAGTCCCGCAACCCCCTTCTTCAGGATATAAGGAGGAGGGACGATGTCCGCATCCTTGAGGTGACCCACATCAACAAGAACATACTTCCTTACAAGATAATACCCCTCATCAAGGATGAGATCGGCAATCAGAAGGTCAACAAGGACATGTACTGAGTACGAACGTACGGGTCCTACTCAAAAAGATTATTAAGGATTCCTCCTTTCATCCAGACCCCCTTCCAGGGCGATCGGGTCAATCCAACACGTGTACAGTAATATATTTATATCCAAACCGTTGTTTGAAACAACGCATTACAAAAGAGATAGCTATAAAACCGGAGGTATGAGAATGGAAACCGAGGGAAACAAACCGTCAATGTGGATCCTCACCGCAGGCGTTCTCGCTATGATGATAGCCGTCGGCGTGGGTGGATACGTATTTTACAGATACATGGACGATCTGGACGTCGATGAGCTGATATTCGACACCTGGGTCAACGAAAAGAGGGAGCTGTTCACGAAGCTGGCAGAGAACATCAATACACCAGTTGATATAGTGGGGACGCCGCAGAGGAACGATTGGATAACAAGGTCCGGCGGAGGAACCCTTAAATGGTCCACGACCCTCTACGAGGTCGCAGGCGAGCCGCTCTCGTCCCCGGCCGTCGTCGATTTCAACAACGACGGCAGGAGGGAGATCGTCGTAGCCTCCGCGGGCGATGCGATATACTGCCTGGAGCCCATGTCAGGAGGCTATTATTGGCAGGACCCCTGGACCGATGATATAATCGATTATCTCGGCCAGACCCCCCAGACCTCCGGTCTGGACTTCAAGCCTCCGCCGATATTCGCATCCGTCATAGTGGCCGATGTCACGGCTGGCGACACCCCCGAGGTCATAATAGGTGTCAAGGACGGGGCACTTTGTCTGGGGTCCGACGGTCAGAAGCTCTGGAAGAAGGGCCTGAC
>JARVGK010000042.1 GCA_029762535.1 Thermoplasmatota archaeon | reverse complement strand
TCTCACACCTCCATCAACCGGGAAGCACCGCCTCTTCCGCCACCCGCCTGCCTCTTGGACTGAAACGTGATGCTTCTGAAAAGTATTTATTCTTTTTCCTTTGTTGAGATCCTTCCCCATGGGGGATCTCCCGAAGCTTTTCCCTTACATGTCTTTTGGGAGCGTTATGTGCCTTGAAGCGATCTATGGATTCATTTGGACCACAAGGGATCCGATCCCTAACGCTACATAGGCCGGTCCCTCGAGATCCCCTTGGGACGGACACACTCCCTTCAAAGCCAAGGGATGGATAACATAGGAGAGTCCTTTATAGGAAATAATTAACTACATAATAAAAGATAAAAAGTGAAAAAGAACATAAAATAAAAATAATTATAACAAAAATATGGATAAAATAAAAACACAAGGAAATAAGATAAATACGACAATGAACGAACCGTTGGGTTGGAAAAATGATATAGTGATCATGGCTCAAATACGATTATATATCCAAGGGGGCATATTGAGACAAGAATGAAAACCCTCGTCCTGTGCGTGGATCGCGACGACGATCTCGGCGTCAAGGCCATGATCACCAGCCCGGTCATCGGCAAGAAGAACAACCTCAGGGGCCTCATAGCCCTCGGTCTAGAGGATCCCGAGGACTCCGACGCCAACGTCATGCTCATGGGCCTGAAGCTATACAAGAAATACACGGAGATGGGCAGGTCCGTCGAGATCGCGACCATATGCGGCGACAGGAACGTCGGCCATCAATCCGACGCCAACCTCGTGAAGCAGTTCTACGCGGTCCTCGAGCAGTTCACCCCCGACACCGTCGTCCTGGTATCCGACGGGGCCGAGGACGAGATCATACTCCCGTTGATATCCCAGAAGGTCCAGGTCGAGCACATAGCCCGGGTCGTCATAAAACAGCAGCAGAACCTCGAATCCACCTTCTACATCATCGTCAACGCCTTCAAGAGCCCGAAGATAGCCAAGAAGATAATCCTCCCAATGGCATCGATATTGATGCTCTGGGGCATACTAATGATACTGGGGCAGACCACCCTCGCCTTCGGCCTGGTGGTCATAATACTATCCCTCGTGGTGATATCGAAAACGCTGGGAATAGAGGACCAGCTGGCACGAATGTTCGACGACATGAGGTCCGCGTTCCAGACCAGACGTTATTTCCTTTTCATCGGTGCCGTCATGGCGATTTCCCTGCTCGTAGCAGGTCTCATCAGCAGTTATTTCAAGGCAGAGGTTTACAATACCGCGGGCGAGTTCCTCTACAATTTCATAGACTGGTTCTACAGTTTCGTGATAGCATCCGCGGCATCCTATATCCTGGGAAACTCCCTCGACTCCTTCATGAGGACGGGGAAATTCTCCAGATCGTCGATAACCTTCATACTATCGCTGGGAGCGATCTGGTTCTTCGCGGGCACGGCGTTGAACTTCCTCGGTTACATGTTGAACTTCGTGGGGGAATTCGACCTTGACAGGACCATAGCCTTCATGGTCCTGGGGATCGTCCTTTTGCTCGTGAGCGGAATGTCATACACCTACAACCGAAACAAGCTCCGGGGCAGGAAGAGGATGGGATGGATGCGATGAGGGGGTGCTGATTTGGAGATCGACAGGTGGATCCCATACTACGAAGCCATATGTTCCGACCTCAAATTGGATGTGAACAGGGACATGGAGGCGTCGCGGCTCCTCGCGGACATGTTGAAGGACAACCGAAAAGTGATCCCAAGGGACTCCGTAATGGATGAGGTCGGCCCCCTCGTATCAGGAAGGAGCGCCTACATATTCGGTGCGGGACCCGACCTCGAGGAGGAGCTGGAGCAGGCCCTCATAGAAAAGGCGGACGAGTGGGCCTCCCCCTCCAAGAACGACGTCTTGATAGCGGCCGACGGGGCCACCTCGGCCCTGATGGCCCGTTCGATCCGCCCCGATCTGATAGTGTCGGACCTCGACGGGGACCTCGAGGACCAGCTGGCGTGCCTTGGTTCTGGATCGATAATGTTTGTCCACGCCCATGGGGACAACATGCTGAGGATACGCGAGGCCGTTCCCAGGCTGTTCGGGAAGGTCGTCGGCACCACCCAGCTCGACCCGATGAGGGGCGCGTTCCTTTATAACTTCGGCGGATTCTCCGATGGGGACCGGTCGGCCTTCATAGCCGAGCATTTCGGGGCATCCCAGATAATACTCCTGGGGTTCAATTTCAACGAGGTTGGGGATAAGATTTCCGGAGGTGGTTCGAGGTCACCCCTCACACCAGATCAGGAAAGGCTCAAGTTCAGGAAGATGACCTGGGCTTTCGCCCTGCTCGGTCTCATCACCAGGCCGCAGGTACGCTCCTTCAGCCAGAACCTGCCCCTCTTCGCTGGCCCCTGATCGCGGCCATTCGGCCCGAAACAACGTTTAAATAATACCTAGCTTTTGGCCCGACAAACCGGTGATAAAATGGGAAAGAGCCTGAACCCTGAGATAAGGGAAATCGTCGAGAGCCGAAGGCTCATGAAGCGCATCTGCATGAACTGTTATGCCAGGAACGCCATGAAGGCCACCCAGTGCAGGCGCTGCGGCTACAGCGGCCTCAGGCCCAAGGCCCGAGACAGCCGCGGTGGATGATCGAGGCAGAACCTTTTTAATCCTGGGATGCTGTGATCGCCCAGGATGTACTTTCTAACCCGTTCCGAGATCCTCAGGCTCCTCGAGGTCGAGGACGATTCCTCGCTGCTGATAGCATCGGCTCCGAAGCCATTTCTCGAATGGTTCGATCCATGCATCGGTTCCAGGACCAAAGTGACGGATCGGATCCCCACATCCGGCGGCTTCGACAGGATCCTCGTCTGGATGGACTCGCTCCCGGAAGAGGAGATGATTGATGCTGCCATAAGGTCCCTCAACCCCGATGGACAGCTCTGGGTCGTATTGCCCATGGAATGCCCCGGTCCGGATGGGGGGTCGTTCACGGTGCTGGATCAGGACCGCAAGATGTTGCGTTCGATCTGATCAGAAATCGCCCAAGGTCCTGTTCCTGCGACATGACAGGAGGGCCCGCGCGGTGTCCCATGACCTTCGGGTATGGGGCGGGAGATCGCCCCATCTTGCGAGATAGCCTTTCAGGAACGCTATGGTGTTAGGGTCCGATGGATAGCCGGACCCGATGTCGCTCCCTATCTCACGCGATATCTCCTCCACGCGCCGATCCCTTCTGACCTTGGCCAGAATGGATGCGGCCGAGACCTCGGGATACTCGGAGTCGGCCCTATGCCGACCTAAAAAGGAGAGTGATGCGACATCGATGATGTCCGAACACGCCGCCTTGACCCTCTTCGTGAAACGCATCTCGTCCACATCGGCGGCGTCCATGAGTACCGCGCATTCTGGGGCCTTACCGTCCACATCCACTGCGCATCCTTCTGGCATCTTAGGGTGTAGGACCCCTCTTCCAAGCACCAGGGAACTGACGGCGGAAGCGAAGGAGATGACCTCGAGCTCGTTCAGTGACATGCGGCGCCGGGCCAGGTCAATAGCGCTCGCGGGCAGTTCGACTAACGTCCATGAGGAGATCCCTTCGAGCCGGTCTCCGATATTCTCCCTGCTCACCCTGTCCATGAGCTTGGAGTCCCTGACGCCCAGCTCCCTCAACCGCTCCGGATCTCTGCAATACAGCGCGCAGACGAGCATTGGGCCGATAACCGGCCCTCTGCCCGCCTCGTCGATCCCTACGGCCATGGGAGGATACATATTCGCATCAATCATAATCGTTGTGCAGCATACCGCCATGGAAATATAGATAACATGCGGAACGCATCATCGTCGGATGCGCTGGAAGGAGAAACTTGGGCGGGCCGTCTCGGAGAAGGGGACGGTGTTGTGCGTTGGACTTGACACGGACATGACGAGGTTCGGACCGGAAGGGTGCGGCATGGACCAGTTCGAGATCAACCGGGAGATCGTGTCCCATACGGCCGGGAATGCGGCCGCCTACAAATTGAATTTGGCGTTCTACGAGGCGGAGGGGGTCAGAGGCCAGAGCGCTCTGGAGAAGACCGTTTCTTACATCTTAAGGGAACACCCTGAAATACTTGTGATACTGGATGGGAAGAGGGGGGACATAGGGAACACCTCCAAGGCCTACGCCAGGGCGGCTTTCGAGCATCTCGGCGCCGATGCCGTGACGCTCAACGCGTACATGGGAAAGGACGCGGTGGTCCCGTTCTCATCGGACCCTGACAGGCTATGCTTCATCCTATGCCGCACATCGAACCCCTCATCGGCCGCGGTTCAGGACGCATCCTGCGGCGGCGCCCCATTCTACCTGAGAATGGCCGATCTGATCCGCAGCTGGAACGATAAGGGCAACCTCGGGGCCGTCGTCGGTGCGACGTATCCCGAGGAGATGGCGCGGATCCGAAGTGCCGTGGGTGAGGAGATGCCATTTCTGGTCCCGGGTGTCGGATCCCAGGGCGGCGGCATCGATGATGTCGTGAAGAACGGCACGAACCGGAACGGAGAGGGTGTCCTCATCAACGTCTCAAGGGACATAATGTTCGCTTTCGAGAAGCAGGGCCGGCCCGCTAAGGACATGGGACCATGCGCCAGTGACAGTGCCGAACGTTTCGCCAAGGTCGTCCGCGCCACCATGAGGGGGGCGGGAAAATGGTGACGGGCGTCGTGCGGTGATAGAAGATGAGGGATCGAGTGCTCCTTGACGCTGATCGCACAACGCGATCCGATGCCCTTGACATCGTAAAGGACGTGCTCATGGACGCCCGATTCAACATAGATTCTTACGATAGGGGAAGCGGCACGCTCACCGCCAGGAGGAACGATTTGACACTGATACTCCTCGGTCTTTACAGGCGCGTCAAGGTGACCCTCGGACCAGCCTCTAACCGAATAACGCTCGATTGGGGAGGGGGGCTGGCGGCATCGGCCGTCAGTTTCCTTCAGGGAATGCTCGTATCCCTTTTCTTCTTCAGAAGGGAAGGGATCGATGACGTTCTGGCTTCGATATTGATCGGCCTTTTCATGGCACTCATCAACATGCTCCTGTTCGTATATTTGAGGTTCAGACTTGTTAGAAAGATCAAGAGATCGCTTAAGGGTGGGGCATAGGCCGTTCTCCTCCCGGGCGTCGCTATACCTTCAGTCCTCGAAATAACTCGCAGATCGCCTGCCTCTTCTCAGAAGGACGAATGCAAGAGCCGCGACCGCCGCCAGGCCCGCTATCACTATAAGTATGAGAACGATCAAGGGGACGATCCCGGCCCGATCGTTCCCCTGAAGCCTTCGGGCGGCCTCCTCGGGAGTCAGAACCTCGATGCGGACAGAGGGCTTGAGGGTCGAGATCCTTCCCGCCACATCGACAACCTCGCCATAGGCCACACGATCGCCCAATCCATCGTAATAATGTACGATAATGGGATCCCTAACCCATCCGGAGTCCGTCCCGTCCCCGAAATGGACCCTGAACATGTTCACGGCGTTATCGTCCGAGGAGGCCGACATGTCGAACAGGACCGGCCCGGACCCGCCTACAATGGTCCTGTTCGCCTTGAGCGATGGCACGGGCCGAGCGAGGTCCAATCCGACCTGTTTGGAACGCGCCCCCTCCTGGTTGCCAGCCTCGTCCACGGAGTAATAGCTGATCCTGTTGATGCCGGACACGAGCCCTTCCATCGACCCCTGGAAGAGGCGGCTCTCCCCTTCGTTCACAGAGTAGTACGTCCTCTCCGGGGAGAGGACGAAGGCCTGCCTCTCGATGATAACCTCGGGTATAGCATCGTGGAACCAAATGCCTGAATCCGGGTCCCTCGAGAAGCTCAGGGAAGTCCTGGGTGTCATCGTGTCGATCCTCGCCCGAAACGTTTTAGGCCCTCCTATGTTCCCCGCCTGGTCCTCGGCCCATATCTCAACGGAATGGTCCCCGTCGGCGAGCAAGATCGGCGAAATGTATTCCGCGGCCTCTTCGGAAGAGATCCTGTAGAATATCATATCGCCCTCGTTCGAGGAGACCTCGAGCTCCGAAGCGAAGCGGTTCCAACCATCGGCGAGGGGTGGATCGAGAGCGAACGACACCTCCGGCGCAATGGTGTCCACCTTCAATATCACCGACAGCTCCGGTCCCATCCGTCCGGGATCCCTCCTCGCCCAGTAGTTTATGGTATGAGTTCCGTCCCCGACGATGAAAGGGCCGGTATATTCCCTTTCATCACCTCCGTTCATCGAATAGAGGACCGAGGATCCGGTATCGTACTGGAAAGACACCGTGACATCGCTCGTGTAATATCCCCTCTTGCCGTCAGGGGAGGGAGGGTCCAGAACGATCGAGGCGACGGGCGGCGAGCTGTCCACGTTTATTAGGAACGATCTCCTCTCCTCCTCATTTCCTACCGGGTCCACGCTCCAGTAGAGCAGGGTGGTCTCCCCTTCGCCGACGGTGAACGGTCCAGTATAGCTGACCGTATCTCCATCGATGATGTAGTACGTGGACGCTCCCGACTCGGTAGAGAGCGAGATGGTTGGGGATGTTGAGTATAGGCCGAGATCCCCGTCGGGCTCGGGGGGATCTATCTCCAAGATCGTCAGGGGCGGGATCGAATCGACGTCGAACTCCAGAAGGACCGGAGTCTCGCTCGCCCCGTCCCTGAGCGAGTAGAACTCCAGCCGGCTGGTCCCTTCGGGGGCGGTAATGGGGGAGGTGTACAATTCATAAAGCCCAAGCCCCCATCTGTAGCGGATCATCGCATCTTCGGAGGATAGGGTTATGGTCGGGGGGGTCCGATAATACCCCAAAAGCCCGTCTGGGGCTGGAGGGTCTATCAGAAATGTGGTCCTGGGGATCTCGATCTCGACGATCTCGAGGGAGAAGGAAGATCCCTTCACCTCAGTCGAGGGGATGGCATACAAGGTGTCGTATTCCGTTCCGAAGCCGTCGAGCGGAATGCTGCCCGGAACGCCCCCGCCCGAGCTGGCGTTATCTGACCAGATAACGGATCCCGAATCGAGGCCGATGAATGTAGCGTGAACGGATTCGGAGGAATTGATGACGGCCTTTAGCCCAACCCTGCCGGAATCGAACCTGAAATAGTATCCGCTGTAGCGCTTGGTACCCGAAACGTTGACGGAATAGGGATAGGTGTTCGATCCCCCGTACATTGTGCGTATGCCGATGTCGATCAATCCCTGGTCGAACACCCCGCCTCCGTAAACGGGCTCGTCCAAGAGGTTGGCGGCCTTGACCTTGCTGTAGACATCCCCGAAACGGTCCGAGTGTCCGTAAGCGGCGAGCACGTTATCCACCGATGCGATGGAATTCAAGGGGTCCTTGACCAGGTCCGCTATCAGACCCTTTCCTCCGTAATGCTCGGTCAGGTAAGCGATGAAGGTGTAGGCCGCGCCGTAATCCGCGATGCTCTCGTAGTAATCGGGGGGGGTGCCCTCGCCCCAGTCCAGGAGATCGTTAACCGGATAAAGCTCCAGAGCGAGGACGTGGCTCTGCAGCGCGGGCTTGTCGGGCCCCAGGGATATCCTGATCGACAGGTCCGCCAGCCCCTCGTCGAGCCAGACCTCCTCGTTGGGATCGAGATCGTAGTGGAGGAGATGCTGGAACTCGTGGGCCAAGACCTCATCGGCTATGCCGACGTCGCTACTGTCAACGAAGAGGTCGTTCCTCGTGGGGAATGACCTGATGAAGAACCCGCCGACGCCCCCTTCACCATCTCCCATATCGTATATTCGAATGTCTATCCTCGAAGGCGGGTCATCAGGATGGAACCACGAGGTCGCGTTCGGGTATATCCTCTCATCGAACGTGTTGGCCAGGGCCTCGATCTCCGATTGCGGGACGCTCTCCCCTTGGGCAACGAATACCCTGCAGTAGGTGCCGGTATGGACGAGCGTCCAACTTGCCGGAGGCGGGTTGGACCTGGAGGAGTAGGAATATTCACCCTCATCCTGGACGAGCCTGAGCAGGGTGGTCCCGTCCATGGGAACGCTCGCATCAAGACCCCGATCCCTGAGAGTTCGTACCCTCTCTATCATGGTCATCACCGAAAGGTCTATCCAGGTGAGGGTCGCACCCTCATCGGCTTCAGGTATTGGATGCGGAAAAAGAAACAGGGCAGCGATGGCCACAGCTGTGATCCCGAAAAGCGTCGATGAAGGCATATATGAACAAAATGAGAGTAGGGTCTTATTAAAGATACGGCTAGAATATCATATGTCCCTCGAGCACACCTTCAATGAGCGGGTCGAAAAGGGCCTCAAGCGACCTCGATGCCGGAGCTCCTCCGATCCTTCTTCTGGTCCTTCTGAGGGAACTGTATCTGGGGAATGGGGATGGGAGGCGGCAGTTTGATCTCCCTGCTGAGGATCACGGCCACGGGTATGCAGGATTGCATTATGGCGCTGTGGATCTCCGAGGCGATCTCGTCCGGCATGTTGCCCGTATCGGTCCATTTATCGTGAAGGTCCTTGGCGCTTCCGGTGTAGGTGATCCTGCCCTCGATACCTATAGTTCCGACCCCGGAGTACGTCGCCGTGTATCGAAAGTCCACCTTCGCGGTCTCATCGTCCGCGAGCGATATGAGGGTTACCGAGGAGTTATTGTCTATCCTGAGGTTCATCTTCCTGGCCATCGCGCTCGCGCGCTTTGCCTCCACGCTTATTATCTCCGTCTTGGTAACCGTCACCGTTAACACCTGCTTTCGACAAGCGAGGTCCCTAACGTGGTCCTCTTATATTCTTTTTTTTCCGGTGGCGCAGCAGGTCAGTAGAGGGCAGTTGATACACAGCGGCCTGGTCTTGCAATGTTCCCTGCATTGAAGGACGATAAGGGCGTGAAAGCTGTTATATGTCATGTTATCGCCCTTCAACATGCCCATCAGGTCCCGCTGTAGTTCGGAATATGTGGGCATGCGCCCCGTCGCCCCGGTGCGAAGTCCCCGTTCAGATAGTCTGTCGATCAGTCTCCTGGTGTAGGCATCGATGACTAGAACCGGCCGTGAAAGTGCGTAGCATAGTATCGAATCAGCGGTCTCCTCTCCTATTCCCCTGACGCCCAGCAGCTCCCTTCTCAGGTCGGATGTTTCGACATGGCGCATGTCCTCCATACTCCCATTGTACCTTACGATCAGATACTCGGAGAAGGAGCGAAGGTAGGAGGCTTTGACGCGGTGATAGCCCGAGCTCCTTACGGTCATGGAGAGATCCTCCAGAGATGCCGAGGCCATGGCGTGTGGGTCGAGCAATCTCCTTCTCTTCAACTCGGCGATCGACGTCTCGACGTTGGACCAGCTGGTGTTCTGGGTCAGTATCGCTCCGATCGCGATCTCGAAAGAGGTCTCCCCCGGCCACCAATGGGGGTCGCCGAAATGCGACAGAAGGGCGGAGTGGACTTCGAGCAGTCCGCACGTCGATGGAAAAAGCATCCATTGCCCAAAGATGAACTCTTATGAATATTTGACCGGCCAAGGGATATAAGGGCCCGATGCGATGCGGATACGATGGTTCGCCCGTTGTCCGCTGTGACCAAAGGCCGTATCGACGAGGGATGGCGCTATCTGATCATAGACGGCTATGTGGACGAGCCATCCGCCCTGGGAGTCCCTCCGTTCATATCTCCGCAGGTGAGATCGCTCGCCGGAGGCCTCGTTAACGGAGGGGCGGACCACGAAGAGGTAGGCTATCTCACGATCGATCAGGTGCGGGGACTCCGTGGTGCGGGTGAATGGAGGGGGTGGTCCGAGCTCGAATCCTGCGTTATCGTAAAGGGATGCATCGTTCCGGGGAAATACCTTCGCGGGACGCCCATATCTTCGAGGGAGGTCATGGAGATAGTCCCGAGCCTCAAAGGGACAAATACATACGTATGGGAGCCCGAGAGCGCTACAGGCCCCCCTCTTTGGGAGCGCGTTGATGGGGACCCGGGCGTCCTGGGCCTTAGCCTCGCCGCCTCCGGTTCCCCAAGGATGAGGGAGAGAACCCATGCCGAATGGAACGACGACCTGGTCGAGGGCGCTTTCATCATCAGGCTGCATCCGGACCATCCTAGTCCGCTGATAGCGGAGATCGAGACATCACGGGGCTGCACCAGATATCTGACGGGTGGCTGCTCATTCTGCATCGAGCCTTCGAGGGGGCCGATCCAGTACAGGACCCCGGACGAGATCGTATCGGAGGTGAGGGCGCTCGCCGGGAACGGCCTTGAGAACTTGCGAATAGGGGGTCAGTCGGATCTCGTTTCCTACATGAGCCCGGATGCGCATCGGGACGATGCCCCCTGTCCGGATCCATCCCTCATCGAGGAGATGCTCTCAGGTGTTAGGGCGGTCCTCCACTCCGGTTTCGGGGTCCGGTCCGCCGAAAACACGGGCAGGAGAATAGGGATCGAGACCGGTATCGTTCATACGGACAACGCAAATCCAGCGGTCATCGCCCGTCATCCGCAGAGGTCCAGAGAAGCCCTGGATGCTATAGTGAGGAACTGCACCTCCGGATCCGTCCTGGCCCTCGGGATCGAGTCGGCGGACCCCGAGGTCGGGGCCGCCAACAACCTGAACAGCAACCCTCAGGAGGTGCTGGAGGCGGTGAGGGTGATGAACGAGGTCGGCTCGGTCAAGGGCGAGAACGGCATGCCCGCCCTTCTGCCGGGATTGAACTTCCTGGGCGGTCTGAAGGATCAGACCCCCGATAGCTTCCGGCACGATCTGGAGCTTCTGGAGATGATCCACGGCGAGGGGCTCATGCTTCGCAGGATCAACATCAGGTCCGTCATCTGGGACCGTTCGCAAGGGGATCGACATTGGAATGTCGGGGATGCTTCCTTCGAAAGGGCGTTCAGGAGGTTCAAGGCCGAGGTGAGGGAAAGGTTCGACACATTTTTCACGCAGAGGATGCTGCCTTTCGGCTGCACACTCAGGGGCGTGTTCGTTGAGGCTTCACAGGGACATCGCCATTTTGGCAGGCAGATAGGATCTTACCCGATCCTTGTAAGGATGGACCATCCGTGGGACCTGGGTGCATTCGCCGATGTATGCGTCACATCGACATCCTCGAGGTCCGTCTCCGGTTTCAGAACGCCCTTCCCTTTGAACACTGCCCCGTTCTCCCATCTGAGCGCGATCCCGGGGATAGGTAGGAAGAGGGCCGCAGCCCTGTTCCGTCGAAGGCCCATGACAGAAACGGAACTGATCGCTGAGATGGGGCTCGATCTCCGTATAATCGGCCATTTGGATATATGAAGAAATACCGTTCGCCGTATGGTCCCGAACCGTTCCTTGTGACATATGACCAGTAATGTTTTATTCCCGGAACGCAGATAGACCCGTGAAAAGGTGTTATGATGGATAAAGCGGCGTTCCTTATGCTCATCACGGCTGTCCTTCTGCTTCTACCGGCCGCGTTCTTCACGGCCTCCGGGCGATCGGGGGAGTATCCCGAGAACTACCTGATCCAGGACATGGAGCCCGCGGCTGATGAGCAGTGGGACCTGGACGTCGCTCAGGGCGTGGACGGAAAACTCTACGCGGTGTGGGCCGACAGGAGGCTGGGTTTCAACGACATACGCTTCAGCTCATCACCCGATGGAAAGGTCTGGGGAGACGGACTGTATAACAACAACGATGTTATAGTGAATGACGAGAGCGGCCAGGGATCTGACCATTACAACCCGTCGATAACGATAAACCAGCAGTCTGTACTCTTCGCTGCCTGGATACTCGATATCGGCGGGTCCACACAAATAGCGATGAGCCGATCGACCAGCCAGGGCAACGCATGGAACAAGAGCTGGATAGTCAACCGCACTGGCCTGTCCGTGATGAGACCATATCTAAGGTCCACACCCACGGGGGCATTGGTTCTCGTCTATCTAAAGACCAATCCGCCGGCGCAGAGCGGGTTAGCAACCCATGACGTGATGTTCACCAGATCCTACGATGGCGGCGCCACATTCGATGTCCCCAGAAGATTGAACGATAATGAGGGGGATTCGGACCGCATCAACGTCCGCATCTCAGTGTCCGGGAACAGGATCGCGATCGCCTGGGAGGATTATAGGAACGGCGACTCGATATCACGGTCGAACGGCGACATTTATCTGGTCCACTCAAGCGACGGTGGGGATACGTTCTCGGAAAATATCAGAGTGGGATCAGGTCTGGATGGGACCAGCCAGATACATCCCGATCTCGACATCTCCCCCAAAGGCGATCTAATGATCGTCTATCAGGAATCCACGGAGGTCGGTTGGAGGATATCTTATGCAATGGAGCCTGTGTTCTCCCCGTTCTTTGCCGGATCGATATCCGATACCCATCGTCTCGTTGCGGGAAACCTGACCAGGCAGGACCAGATGTATCCGGTCGTCGATTATGTCGACCGGGCCTTTTCCGTGGCATGGACGGAGCTGGATATCAGGGACTTCTACAACATCAGGGCAGGGTATGTTCTGAAGAAAGGAGATCCCGTCTCGCAGGACCACATAGTGGACGACTCCATAGATCTAGGGGAGAGGCCGAAGAGCCCCGGAATATATTACGCCAACATGTACAGGTATTCGACCCAGATCCTTGGTTATCTGGATAGACCCCAGGTCTTCTGGATCGATTTCAGAACGGACCCGAACCCTGAGAACGACATCAATGAGGACGGGGATCCCTTCACGGCGGCGGCTTTCAAGCGTGAGGGGATGCAGCCCCCTCCAGCGGTGCCTGTCCTCAGGCCTGGTTCGATCTCCTGGGACTCGATCGAGGTACTTTGGGATATGTCACCTGAGGTGGATTTCAAGGGATATTACCTCACCTATGGCATGGGCGCGGCCCCCGTTCCGGATTATTTTATGAACGATGCGGCGATCCTTGACAGGGCCAGGACGAGTTGGGCCTTCACGGACCTCCTCCCCGATACCGTATATCGGTTCAGGATGATGGTCAGCGACGATCTAAATCAGAGATCATATTCGGCGGTACTCGATGTCAGAACAGGTTTGAACGAACCCCCCATGTTCCAATTCCTCGAACCTGACGGATTCAACGACGAGGCCCACACATCCTATACCATCAAATGGTACGTACGGGACCAGGAGGAGGACGCGTATTTCGAGCTCTATTACGATACGGACCAGGACCCTGATGGCCAGGTCTTCCTGGTGAGCGGTATGTCGTCCGAGAACGGAGGTTACGGACAGTATGTTTGGAACACCACGGGCATCCCCCCGGGTGGCTATACGATAAACGCGACAGTATCCGATGGTGTCAATCCGCCCGTGACCGTGTATTCTTATTCTATCATCATAAACCATCCTGTAGAATACGTGGAGAGGCCCAGGATCCAGAGCGTCATCATCGAAGGAGGCAAGGATTCCGCATACGCGGATGCTTCCATCACCGCAACTTTCTCGGAGGACATGTCCCCCGTGAGCGTCCACGGGGATAGCTTCTATGTCATTGGGCCGGACAGATCGAGGGTGGGTGGTTCGCTCTCGATGGTATCAGGGAGCATTATAAGGTGGACACCCCGCTCCCTGATGGTCTTCGGGGGATCGTACAATATCGTAATAACGAGCTCCCTTAAAAACCTAAACGGGCAAAACCTCGACGGTCAGGGTATCGGAAAAGCGAGCACCTACAACCTTCTGTTGAGGATAAGGCCTGATAACGGGACACCGACCATTAGGGCCTTCGGCCCACAGGGTTCGAACATCAGGCTCAGACCCTCCATCTTCATCACCTTCGATGTTCCCATGGACAGGGAGAGCATGGACGAGGCCTCGGTCATTCTGACGGGTCCGGACGGTGTACCGATCGAACTTCAGCTATCCTATGATGCACTGGACCTGACGCTTAGGGTGGACCCGAAATGGCCTCTGGTCAATTTCAGCTCGTACAGGATGCTCCTGAAGGACGTTATCATATCCTTGAAAGGCGTGGGCCTCGACAGGGATTTCAACTGGTCCTTCACAACAGGTGCTCCGGACATGCTCACCGACACTGACGGTGATGGTGTGCCGGACGATCTGGACTGGTTCCCGCTGGACCCAGAAGAATGGCAGGACAGCGATCGCGACGGGATCGGTGACAACGCCGATCCTGATGATGACAATGACGGAATGCCGGATTGGTGGGAGATCGAGCACGGGCTCGATCCCTACGATCCGGCGGATGCGGACCTCGACCCGGACGGCGATGGGGCCTCGAACCTCGAGGAATACATGCGAGGGACGGATCCCAACGTCGCGGATGATGGGGACCGGGACCAGACGCTCTGGTTCGTTCTACTGGGGGCGATAGCCATCCTTTCGGGTTTTTTACTCGTTTACGGCTTCCTGAGGTCCTCCAAAATGAAGAGGGAGCGCCAGAGGCGCAGTTTCTTCTCAGAGGAGTGAAAAAACCCTTACCCCTACCAAAAAGATAAAAACTCTGTAATATCATGAAGTCCTGAAGAACAGCATATGGAGATATCTTCATGAAACCCAGTCTATCTCTCGTCCTTGCCGCTCTCATCATGGCGTCATCTCTGATAGCGATCATCCCATCCACAGGGGACGCTGCACAAGGTAACAAGGATGAAGGCGGATACATGTACACCGACGGCAAGGACCCGGATCCCAAGGTGGAGTGTGAATACATCGACGTCAGCTCCCATCCATCGCGCGTGGGTCTGGACACATCACAATCCAGCTCATTGAGCACCGTGATGCTGCCCTTCGATTTCCCCTACTACGGGGGCACATACGACAGGGTGCATATAAGCGGCCATGGGGCCATGTCCTTCGTTGACAACAATAACGCGAACTATCAGAGGGCATATTATCATTCCACGATACCCAACTCCCAAGCACCAAGGGGCATTCTGGCCGTTTACTACTCTTACACTTATATGGTGTCATGCCAGGACAATAACAAGGGCAGGTTGTTCCATCTCACGACCCAGATCGACGGCGAGGACGTCTTCATAGTCGAGTGGAACCCCACACAGGGCGGCAAGTTCCAGGCGATGCTCCATCGCAACGGCGCAATAAAATACCAGTACCTATCGGTCCCTGGCAGTTACCCCGCTGGCTCCTATGCTTTGATAGGGATCGAGAAACCGGATGACACTACAGGGGTCGAATATTTATCTCTCTCCTATCGTAGTTCGGATCAGTTTCCACTTCCTTTCGCCATAATGTTCCACAAGGACGAGGTCACTCTGGAGAACGGAAGATTGACGAACGGGGACGGTCTGAGCGGGAACGATGTATACGCGGGCTCCAAGGATTACCTCTTCACGGTGGATGTATGGCATTCCCAGTCGTGGGAGTCCATCTTCATGGTATCGATGACCCTATCTCCGGACCACGAGAGTATAAGGGTCAATTATTTCCCCGGGAACGGCACCTTCATACAGACATCCGGTTTCCAATGGGCGAGATTGGTCGAATCCCTGTCCGCGCACGAGGTTCAGAACTCCGCCGCCATGCAGGTGACCTTCGCGATGGATTTCATGCTGGAATATCCCTCGGAATCGGAGAGGAATTTCACATTCTATTCGACCGGGAGATCGGCGATCCCCGGATACCACACGCCCGACCAGGCCTACCGGGTCGAGAACGACCTGGAGTGGAACGACGACAAGGTATTGATAAAATTGGATAACGGCAAGAGGATCGATTATGACGGATACGTTGGAGGGGGCGCCAGGCTCGTTTTCTACAATCTGAAGGTCTATTACGAAAGGTCCAACATCCAGCCCAGACCCGGTATCGTCACTATAGATATCATCGATAATTTCGGCACTTCGAAGAGGGAATACATACAGCAGGGTAAATCACTTCAGACGAACTGGGTGGCGCAGAGCATCACCTCCACCATGAGGTTCGAGGTTCGGATGACCAACGTTCCCCAGGAGAACATACTATCGGACCCGATAGAATTCCAGCTGAAGGTTGACACCAATCCCCCTTCATATGTCGGCAGGATACTGATCCATCCGGACTCTTTGGAGGACGAGCCGATCAATATCGATAACGACTACAAAGTGTTCGTCAACTGGTCCCAGGCCGAGGATGCTGAATCAGGGGTCGCAGGGTATCGCTTGGAAGCCTCCAACGGACCCTTCAAGATAGCGAGGGATGTGCTCAGCGGCCCCTACGAGCTGGGAAGCCGGGTGGGTGAGGAGATCCCGGAAGGTATCGTCAATATCTCTGTAAGGGCCTTCGACAACGTAGGTAACTTCGGACCCAGGTCCTATACCGACCTTATAATCGATCACACGGGTCCGAAATATGATCTGATCGAACCATACTCCGAGGTTTGGATAAAGGACAACAGGCCAAAGATGAAAGTGAGGGTATACGATGAGCTATCGGGGATAGACGGTTTCACCCTCTTCTATCGTTGGTCAAGGGACAACGGTTTCATATGGTCCCAATGGCAGAGCTGCAATTACTACGGCCAAGGCGTTCCCGAACAGGTGGTAAACCTCGAGCCGGTCCTGATGGAAGGAAGGGACAACCTCGTAGAGCTCAAGGGGAACGATCTGGCCGCATCCAAGGAGACCAGGTCGGACCAGTTCAGGATATTCGTCGATACCAGGGCACCTTCCATTTCCATTATGGACCTCCTCCTCGAAGAGGATGGGGTCAGTACCGAGTGGATACGTGACCCCTCAGCTCCGATAAAGATCTCGGTCCATGACCATCTCGGGTCCGGCATAGACCCGATGAAGGTCACCTACAGGTATTCGACCGATAACGGATCAACGTTCTCATCGGACCTTCCTCTGGATTCGGACCCTTTCAACAACTCGCTCGGATATGAAGAATACCAGTATTTGATCAGAAAGACCTGGAGCGAAGGAGCGGTGAACCTTCTCGTCATCGATGCTTACGATAAGGTAGGTCGCAACAGCACGACCGTTTATAGGTTGAGAATGGACATGGCTCCTGAGATCCAGATCATTTCGCCCGTTGCGGGATCAAGCTTCCTCGACAACGAGACGATCGTGTTCAATGCCTACATAGTGGATCCGGACGGCAACGAGGAACTGACCGTTACATGGACGTCGAGCATCATAGGGGTCATTGGATCGACCCCTATGATGTCAACGACCCTCTCCCCAGGTGAGCACATGATAACCCTGACCGTAAAGGACGGCGTGCACACCGAGAAGAGGGTGTTCACGCTCAACGTGAACGACCATACCCTCGAGGACCCGGCGAAAAAAGATTCTGACGGAGACGGCATGAACGATGCTTGGGAGCTGTTATACGGTTTCGATCCGTTCGATCCTCTTGACGCCAAGAGGGATCCGGACGGTGATGGTTACACGAACCTGCAGGAATACCTTGCGGGGACCGACCCGCTCGATCCCGCGTCATATCCCGGGGCGTCCCTTCGGGAGGAGAGATTCCCGGTCGTAATGCTGGCCTTGTTCATCGTAGGTATGGTCCTGGTACTGATCAGTGGTGCGCTGGTCGTCTGGGAATCCAGAAGGCAGCCGCCACAGCCGTCTATCATGATGCCACCAATGATGTATAATACGGCATATTATCAGCAGCAGATGCCGCCTCAGCCGAACCATCCGCAGCTTCCACCCGGATCAGTATGAGCGCTCCCTGACAGGTTTGGCGTAGATGCGCTTTATATATCTTGCAGGGACGGGCAACCCTTCCCGTCTAACTTTGATATCGCTCAGGATCGAGCTGACGACGACCTTTCCTCTATTGAGGTCAAGGAGGTCCCCGACCTCGAACTCCTCATCAGGGGGGACCCTTAGCGAATCCGCGCGGGTCCTCGAGCCCGAGGATATCGATATCTTAACGACAAGGGTGTCGAAGACCTTCGCATGGAGGATCGAGATATCACCCGCCTTTGCCCTGTTGATCTTTCTATCGTCCTTGAGTATCGCTGTGATGAGGATATTATGGCCCTCGAATATAAGCTCCTCACCCAAAGATATCTCTTCCAGGTAACCCAGGACCAGGCGCTGCGAGCTGGATGTATCGCCATCGGAAAGGACCAATGGTATGGAGACGTTCTTCTCGGATGGGACCTCGGTGTGGTGAATGGTCGTGCATTTCCTGCATTGGACCTTTCCGGAAAAGCCCGCATTCGGATCGGGACCGAACCCGGCGTGGATCACCTTGTGTGGGGTCTCAGTGCCGCATACCTCGCAGAAGACCACGATGACTTCGCCCTCGGCCATGTTGCGACCACAAGGAGGGATGTATATTAAATGTTCCACATCCCAAGGGAAGGGAGCCTCTCTCATTACCACCCTCAGACAAATGCATAAGGTTTATATGCAAATCCTGTTTACACCATTCACCGCGCCCGTGGGACCGTAATTCCTTCCTGATAAGAGGGAGCCCCCCTATGCATGGTGCGATAGATCCATTTGAACGGTGGAGAATGAGAAAATGACCGAAGAACAGAAGGCCTCCGAACTGTTGATAGACGAGGACACTTATCTGACGTCCGGCGTCCATATAGGCACCCAGCAGAAGAGCGCCGACATGAAGAAGTTCATATTCAAGGTAAGGTCCGATGGCCTGTACGTGCTCGATATCAAGAAGACCGACGAGAGGCTGCGCACCGCCGCTCAGATGATATCGAGGTTCAAGCCGGAGGAGGTACTGGTCGTTTCCGCCAGGCAGTATGGCCAGAGGCCTGTCAGGCAGTTCTCCAACCTCATCGGCTGCCACTCTTTCCCGGGTAGGTTCGTTCCCGGGACGTTGACCAATCCCGCTCTCGACGTATACATAGAGCCGAAGATACTGATAGTGACGGACCCGGCCGCTGATCAGCAGGCGCTCAAAGAAGCGATCAACTCGAGGATCCCGATAATCGGCCTCTGCGATGCGAACAACGAGACCAAATACGTGGATTTGGCGATCCCCGTCAACAACAAAGGCCGGAGGTCCCTTGCCGTTGCATATTGGCTCCTGGCCCGGGAGGTCCTCAAGCTCAGAGGGGACATCACAGGCGATGACGATTTCAAGGCAGAGATAAAGGATTTCGAAGCCACGTTGTGATCGATAGAAACAATTATACGGCCCGGGTTGGATTTACCCCCCATGAGGGAACCGGCGGTCGCCGGATCGTTCTATCCGGCCGTTGAGAAAAAGCTTCGTTCGGAGCTCAAGGCATTGTTCGACTCGGTCAGCATCGGATCGCTTCCCGAGGGCGGCCCGGCGATCATGGGTTTGGTATCCCCCCATGCGGGCTATTATTATTCGGGCCGGGCCGCGGCCTGCGGATTTCGGGCCATGGAGCGGGGAGGGATGCCGGATACGGTCCTGGTGATAGGGCCGAACCACAGCGGTCTGGGTTCGGGGATAGGACTCTCCAACGAGGATTGGAGAACCCCTTTAGGGGTCATGAGATGCGACAGGGACCTGGCATCGCTCCTTGACGTAGGCGCTGATGAGAACTCACATGTGATGGAACATTCCATGGAGGTCCAGCTACCATTCGTCCAGTATCTGGACCCCTCCGTCAAGCAGCTGTGCATATCGATGCTGGACCAGCGTTCGGATAGCGTGCGATCCCTGGGCGAGGCGATCGCTTCCGCGCTAACCGGATACAAGCGCAGGGTCTGCATCGTGGCATCGTCGGACTTCACACATTGCGGATGGAACTACGGCCTTCCCGTCCCAAAAGGTAAGAATGCGGGTGAATATGCCAGAGATCTTGATGTTCCGGTGATAGACAGGCTGCTGAAGATGGACGTGCAGGGAGCGTACCGTGAGAGGGACCGCCTCAGGGAGACCGCCTGTGGATTGGGTCCGGTAACCGCAATGGTCACGGCCCTGTCCCAGATGAAAGCGAACCGGACGAAGCTTCTGACCTATTACACCAGCTATGACATCAGTCCGGCCCAGAGCGCGGTCGGTTACGCGTCCATCGCCTTATGGAGGTCATGAGGGCGGGGCGGTGTTCTTATACGATCACAATATAGGGTCTGAGGAGGGATACAGATGAAGATATCCATCATTGGTTCGGGATACGTAGGACTCACGACCGCACTGGCCCTTGCCCATACCGGGAGCTCGGTGATCCTGCTCGACGTTTCGGAGGATAGGATAGTTTCCATAAGAGAGGGCAGAGCGCCTTTTTACGAGCCAGGCGTCGATGGACTACTGTCGGACCATATCCGCAAAGGGTCCGTCAGGGCAACTATGGACTATCAAGAGGCGATAAACGGGTCCGACCTCACTTTCCTTGCGGTAGGGACCCCAATGGACAGCGATGGAAGGATGGACGCATCATACATCAAGGCCGCGGCCAGGTCCACCGGTGAGGCAATAGCCCGCAAGGGCGTTCCCCATATCGTCGTAGTGAAATCCACAGTGCTTCCAGGGACGACCGAGGGTGTCATCCTCCCGATTTTGAAGGATACAGGGGCTACAATGGCAAGTATAGCCATGTGTCCCGAGTTCCTGAGGGAGGGGTCCGCCATGGAGGATGCCCTGCATCCCGACAGGGTTGTCATAGGGTGTTTGGACGATACGACCTTCACAACGCTCAAAGAACTGTTCGAACCGACGGATTCCAGGGTGCTCAGATGCGATCCGACCACGGCGGAGATGATAAAGTACGCCTCGAACTCGTTCCTGGCCACCAAGATATCCTTCGCCAACGAGATCTCGCGTATATGCGAGGTAACGGGCATCGACGTCTACGACGTGATGGAGGGTGTGGGTATGGACTCGAGGATATCCCCCCAATTCCTGAGGGCAGGGGCGGGGTTCGGCGGGTCCTGCTTCCCAAAGGACGTGTCAGCATTGATAAGGGCCGCCAGCGACAAGGGTATGAAGACCCCTCTTATGGATTCGGTCATGCTCAACAACGATATCCAGCCCGTCCATCTGGTCGATGTGATGGAGGAAAAGCTAGGCGTCATCAGTGATAAACGCATCCTTATTCTCGGACTTGCTTTCAAACCTGATACCGACGATGTTAGGGAAACGCGGTCCCTTCCAGTGGCAAAAGAGCTTTCGACCAGAGGGGGTGTCGTGGGGGGGCACGACCCGCAGGCGGGGCCGAACTTCGCTACCCTGATGAGCGATATGAGGATATTCAAGGATCTGGACGAGGCCGTGGATTGGGCAGAGGTGATAATATTGATGACCGAATGGCCAGTGTACAGGAACTATCCATTCGGTGAAAAGGGCCATCTCCTCTTCGTATTCGACGGAAGGCGGACCATAGACCCCAAAAGGCTCGGCAAAATTGGATACTGGGCTATGGGAAGCCCTCTGTGAAGCATCGGAGGCGGCCATCGATGAGGAAACACCTGAACTGGAAGGACGCGTTATACATAGGGCTCGCCCTGGTCCTCATCTTCGGTCTGGTCCAGCGTGCGGACCCGGAACAGGTCCTGAGAAGCATCAGGGGCGTTGACCTATCCGTCATCGCAGCGGTCTTGTGCCTTTGGGCCATCAACACAGCCTCCAAGACGACCAGGTGGATGCTGATACTTTCCGGTGTGGGCGCAAGACGGCCGGGCGCTATCGCCGTCCCGATCTTCCTGTCCTCATTGGGGCTGAACAATTCCACGCCAGGCAAGATCGGCGGTGAGCCCGTCAGAGCATATATGCTAAAAACCCATACCGGGACAAGATTGTCCGTGGGGATCGCATCGATCTTCGCCGAGAAAGCTCTCGACATCCTCACGATACTGATATTGGCCATCATCGGGTCCATCTATCTGATGCACAGAATAGGTTTGGCCGACTTCAGGGTGATCATGATCCTCGTCGTGGTCGGAGGGGCAGTGATCGCGTTGACCATCTCCATGATAACGAGCAGAGGTTTCGCCGGATGGGCCTTCAGATCCATCTCTCGCATCATTCCCTCATCGGGATCGGGAAAAAGGCTCAAGGGATTCATTGGCGGCTTCGAATCCTCCGTTGGTAATTTTCACATTTCATTGAGGATGCTATTCAGGAACAGGGCGACCCTCATCCACGTACTGGTCCTTGATGTTGTCATCTGGCTCAATGAGGCCGCCAGGCTCTACCTTGTGGTGCTCGCCCTTCCTGGAGATGCCGATATAGGGCTGATGGGGGCCATCGCCGCTGCATCGATCGCGAACATCCTGGGCTTCATCCTTCCCGTAGGGTCAGGGAACCTTTTGGGGAGCGCATCGGTGGTTGAAACTCTCACGGGTGATCCGAAGTTAGGGGCCTCGGCATCGCTCGTGGCCGTGATAACATCTCTATGGCTCACCATCCCCCTTGGGCTGATATCCCTCGCCGTGCTCCGTAGGTTCGAAACAATTCGGAAGCGATCCATCAACGTGGAGAGCGGCCGATGAAAAGCTTTTATACCAGGCCAAGTTCAATATCAGGGCGATAGCGGAGTGATCGCCGCTTGGGGGGCATGGCTTGGGGGATCCTGAGATAAGCATCATCGTTCCGGCGTATAACGAGGAAGAGAGCATCGCCGAGCTGCATGCTTCGATCGCGAAGCAGATGGACCGTCTGGGAAGGTCCTTCGAGCTGATATTCGTCGACGATGGGAGCCGCGATTCCACACTTATGAGGATGAAGGATGCGCAAAGGTCCGATCCCAGGGTGAGGATCGTGACCTTCTGGAGGAATTTCGGCAAGGCCAACGCCCTTTCTGCAGGTTATAGGCATGCCAGAGGTAGGACCATAATCCAGCTGGATGCCGACCTTCAGGACGATCCAGCAGAGATAGGTAAGTTCCTCAAGAGGCTGGAAGATGGCAGCGACATGGTCGTCGGTTGGAAGAAGAACAGGCTCGATCCCCTCGGAAAGAGGATCCCTTCGAAAATATTCAATCATCTGATAATGCGGATATCCGGCGTGAAGGTGCATGATTCGAACTGCGGCTTCAAGGCTTACAGGAGGGAGGTGATGGAGCATCTGGACGTTTACGGCGAGATGCACAGATATCTCCCGGTGATCGCAAGATGGAGGGGGTTCAGGGTCTCCGAGATCGTCGTGAGGCACAGGAGGAGAAGATTCGGTAAAAGCAAGTACGGCATCGAGAGGCTGAAGAAGGGGCTTCTCGATCTCGTCACCATCTCTTTCATAAGCAGACACGGGAGGTCCCCCATGCATCTCTTCGGTACGCTGTCCATCATACCATTTTTCCTCTCGATAGCGCAGGCGGCATACATAATATTGGATTGGGCTTTGACCGGTCATGAGCTCGAGAGGCCGCTGGCGGTGACATCGGTCCTGATGGCCCTTTGGGGTTTCTCGATCCTGATCACGGGCCTGATGGCGGAGATGCTGCTCATGACCGTGGGGCCGGGAAGGATCGTGGATTCGTTCTCCAGGGTCATAGAGGACACCAAAGAACGATGATCGGATCTAACGTGACATAATGCCAGTTTTGGAGGTCGATATCAGCTCAGATCGATGATGAGCCTCTCGCCCGAGGGCAAAACGTATTCAATGTACGAGATGCCCTCCTCGTCAGGGACCTCGAAGTATATGTCCATGAGAAGGCTGCCTCCAGGAGGGACCGCGGTATCGATCCCCTCGTACAGGCCCTGGCACCATAGGGGTGTTCCGTTGAGGGTTACGGCGAAGAAATGGGGGTAGGATATCCCGAAGCCCTCGTTCTCGTTCTCTGAGGTGATGTTGAGGTAGAAGACCTCGATGTGATGGCCGGAGAGAACGGTTATGTTATCATCGGGGATAGGGATCGACCTGCCCTCGAAGGAGATCTGGAGCTCTGGCTCGAACATCTCCTTGAAGTTCGCGACGGAGGCCGTCACGGCCAATGAGGTAATGAGAAGGGCCATCCCCAGAATGAGCCCCGTTAACTCGCCCCTTCGGATCACGCCTTTGCATAGGGATGATGTATATTAAATATGCGGTTTTATCATTTCTCTTCGTGCACATCGGATGTTCGTAGCGATAGGAACCGATATAAGTGAAATATCCATTGGCCAAGGACATGCCCGATCGGGAAGCTGGCTCCGATGTTGATCGTAGATCAGGCGTCCACGCTCACGAAAGGTCCGGATACGTTCCTTTCGCGATCTCGGCGGGGTTCTATCTTCTGTTCTTGTTCCTGATGGTCGCCTTCGGTGATTCATGGAGGGCGTATCACCTTATCCACGGGGCCTGGTATGCCTCCTTTATCGCCCTCTCCTACACGGCGATAAGGTCGGGGATCCTCCAGAGGCTTACGGACAGCAAGGGGAGATGGGCCTTCCTGATCATCTTCATCGCCGCACTGGGCCTTCACATCATATTTTTCGTTAGGGACCCGGCGCTGTCCCAGGACATACTCAGGCTGGAGGAGAGGGGAAGAAGGCTCCTGGACGGCCAGTTCCCGTACAGGGACTTCCAGCCGAACAAGCCCCCGCTCTATATCTGGATGGTCGGAGCCGTCTCCGCGATCTTTGGC
>JARVGK010000041.1 GCA_029762535.1 Thermoplasmatota archaeon | reverse complement strand
GATGATGGCGACAGGTCAGGTTCGGGGTCGGATTTCTCAGGGTTGAGGGCTCTTGTCGTGGACGACGACCCGATCAATCTCAGGATAATCGGGGACATGATAGGAAGGTGGGGGATCGCTTTCGACCTCGCCAACAGCGCTGCGGACGCCCTTAATAAATTGGGAGAAGGGGAGAACTGCCTATACGATCTTCTCCTGGTCGATCAGCAGATGCCCGAAATGGACGGTTTGTCCCTGATCCGCAAGCTGAGGGCGGATGAGGCGGGGAGGAAAATACCGGTCGTGGTCCTATCCTCCATCACAGGATATCCGGGAAAGGACCTCAGGGAGGAGCTCTTCATAAGCGCGACGCTGAACAAGCCTATCAATTACCTTGACCTCCTAAACGTGCTGGGATACTTGTACCGCAGGTCATGCAAGGACAAAAAGAGCGATGGACCCACAATGGATGAGAGCTACAGGATACTCCTTGTCGAGGACCATCCGATAAACCAGAAGCTGGCCGTATCGCTTCTGAGGAAAAGGTCCCATGTCGTGGAGGTGGCCAACAACGGCGAGGAGGCCGTGGAGATACTCTCCAGGGAGGACTTCGACCTGGTGTTGATGGACGTGCAGATGCCTGTTATGGACGGGATCGAGGCCACCGCCCGCATAAGGGATCCCTCCTCGAGCGTTAGGGAGCATTCCATACCCATAATCGCCATGACCGCGCATGCCATGCAGGGGGACAAGGAGAACTGCCTCAACGCTGGTATGGATGGATACGTGTCCAAGCCTCTGAACTTCGAGGAGATGTTCGGAGAGATAATGAGAGTGATCATGGAAAAAAGAACGGATCATTGATCAATCATCATGTTCCATGAACCTTTTCATGTTCTGGAACCTTAGCTCTCTTCTCTTATCGATCTTGATGCCCATGTTCACGACTTCGACAGCTCTATCCAGACCCGATCGGAGCTCATCGGCTGAAACGGGTTTGGATATATAATCGTCAACTCCATGTTTGTAACCCCTGATCATGTCATCTTTGCTGTCCTTGGCCGTTAGCATGATCAGATAAATATTCGATATTTCAGGATCCCTTCTTATCTTCTCGCACAGGTCGATGCCCTCTATCTTGGGCATATCCCAGTCGAGTATGGCAATATCCGGGGGTTTGTTTATGCTCAGGAGCATCCACGCCATGGCCCCATCCCCAGCGGCCTTGACCTCGTGACCCCAATATATGATCGTCTTCTCAAGCATATGCCTTGAGACCGGGTCATCTTCCGCAACCAGTATTTTCATATCAACGGTTATTCCATAGCTTTGTAATGGTTATTTATTGATTTCCGGCTCATTCACAAATGTGCAAATAATACAGATAACGCCTGTTTGAATAATCCAACACATACTAATAATCTTACTATTCAGAAATATAAGAAAGTATTTAATGTCGGGATATCTTCCTCCTCAGTATGACTGAAGATAAGAACAGTTGCAGTCTGGAGGCCGTTGTAACGGTGGATTCGAAGGGACAGATCGTTCTGCCCAAGGAACTCCGGGTCAAGGCCGGAATACAGGACGGGGACAAGCTGCTTGTCATAAGCTGCAAGGAGGAGGAACATATCTGTTGCATAACCCTGATGAAAGCGGACAGATCAAAGGAAATCGTGAGAAGTATGCTCGATCCGATGCTGGATTCGTTGAAGGGGGAATAGATCATGCAAGAATCGGAGCTGAAAAAGAGGGTTAAGAAAGGATACGGGAACATAGCCAAAGGGCAATCAACACATTTCACATCGAACACTTGTTGCGGCGGTCTAGACCCTAGGGAGCTTAGCTCATCTCTGGGCTACACCGATACGGATCTGGATTCCGTTCCTGAGGGTGCGAACCTTGGACTAGGTTGTGGCAATCCTGTCGCCATTGCCTCGCTCCAACCCGGCGAGCTCGTGTTGGACCTTGGCTCCGGAGCAGGGTTCGATTGTTTCCTGGCCGCCAGAGCAGTAGGCGAGAGAGGTCATGTCATCGGTGTGGACATGACACCGGAGATGATAGCGAAAGCGACGAACAATGCCGGGAAGTCGGGTATGAAGAATATTGAGTTCAGGTTGGGTGAGATCGAATCTCTGCCAGTTGAGGATGACTCCGTTGATGTGATCATATCCAACTGCGTGATCAACCTCTCTCCGGAAAAGGACAAGGTCTTCGCGGAGGCGTTCAGGGTGTTGAGACCCGGCGGAAGGATGATGGTATCCGACATTGTAGTTGTAGCGAGCTTACCGGATGTGTTGAGGAGTTCGATCACGGGTCATATCGCCTGCGTATCCGGGGCCGATCCCATCAATGAATATCTTCGCAGATTGGAGTCTTCTGGTTTTTCCGGTATTTCGATCGACAAAGAAACCGAGTTTCCCCTCGAGTGCTTGACAGATGATGTTACCCTTTGTTCGATCATTGAGGAAACGGGTTTGGACCGAGAAGAACTGGGAGATGTGCTGAGATCGGTTAAAAGCATACAGGTCAGAGCTATGAAGGATAGATGAACCAGATGAACCTCATGAACCATGAGTTTTAGGCATCTACTTGATTAACTGTACGAGTAATATGAAATTACAAAATGAAAAAGTGGATGTGAACGAAAAAGCCATATAAAAAGGTGCAGGCGCCGGGATTCGAACCCGGGTTAGAGGCTTGGAAGGCCTCAGTCATAGCCCCTAGACCACGCCTGCAACGATGTCCCGTGAAATAAGGAGGGGTTTATTATCCTTGCCCTCAGAATAGTGGCCAGAACAGAGGTTCCGGGAAGAACCCCGGCCATAGAACATAAAGCAATCCCAGGGCAAGGGCCGGGATAAGCTGCGTGGTCGCATCATCGTCGGTCTTGAAATATATCCTGTTCAGGAAGCTTTCTCCCTTCCCATAGAAACGAAGAAGCTCCGGTCGGACCCTGAATTCTCCCAGAAGTTCTATGCTCTCTCCGATCACCATGAATAGCGACCCGACGGTGCCGGGTATTATCCCGTATCCGAATGGAAGGAACAGCAGAAAAATGATAATGAACCCCAAAGGCAGCGCCAGATTCTTCCTCCAAAGCCTTATCTCTCCAATGATGGGATCGCCTATGGCATAAATCATTATCACCGGCAGGGCGATCTGCTGCGGGAGCAAGAGAATTATCAGGGTCGTCGACCAAAGGGACCATGCATAGGATCCTGGCATACGGTCCTCATGAAGTCTCTGCCCAAGAAGGACGATCCCTTTCCTGGTCCTGACCATCTCGACCACGAGAGGTATGATCATGAAAAGTACGATCACACCGACTCTTTTTGGTAGAAAGACCACTTGATCAGGTATTATGTAGTATACGAAAAAAAGGACATTGGCAAGATGCAGACCTCTCCTGAACAAATATGAACCCAAGGTCTGAGGGTAACTCAGCATCTGGCCCGTTCCTTTTCTGCCCTCCGTAACATACATCTTCCTTTGCAAGGTCATCTCACTACTTAAACCCCGGCCCGCATATCGGAAGGATTATATCTCATATCCCATCTCTCAAACCCGTGCCCCAGCAATCCTTCGAGGACCAACATCTGCTCGAGACGAAATGCCCATCATGCGGCACTGTCCTGAAGCTTAGACCGCCCAAAGGCCAGAACAGAGGCTCATTCAATTCCACCTGTCATTCATGCGGTCGCGATCTCGATGTCAACGTCATCGATGCGATGAAGAACAGGCTGAGGATTACCACATCCAACCTCCAGGCAACAAGGCCCAATCAAAACATACAAAAGGTGAAGAGGGCAAAGAAGAGAACGCTGAAGATCGCGGCTCTCATACTATTCATCGCCGGGGTCCTGGGAATACTATCCAGCGTATCAACGGTAATGGGATCCTTCTCCATCAGGGACATTGAAGAGCAGACAAGGGCCGAATACGCGAGCCTGTCCGTCACAGTGATCGATTCGATGACCGGAAGGCCCATACAGGATGTACAAGTCACATTAACGTATCTTGATGCCAATTATACCGAAATGACCGACAGTTCGGGTCTTGCCGTTCTCAAGAACGTTCCACCGGGAAGCGCCGATATAACCCTCAAGAAGGAAGGTTACAGAGAGATCGAATCCACGATCGTGCTCAAGAAGGGCATACCAAATGTCCTTGACATACCCATGGAGGAGGGTTCGACCTCGGATGTGATGCCGATACTGACCCCACAGTTCGTCAGCCGCAGGTATTCCTCATTATTGACAGACATAATGGCGATGGTCATGTTCCTATCATCGGTATTGGCGTTCGTCGGGGCATATTACACATACAGAGGAGAGTTCTTCATCCTCGCAATAGTATCTGCGTTCCTCTCCGTGTTCTCCTTCGGTTTCTTCATGGGTTCGCTGCTATCGGGTGCGGCCACGATATTGATCATCTTCTCTTATGGCAGCTTCTCCCATACCCATGTTCTCAGGCAGCTCCTGGAGACCTACAGAAAGGGTCAGATCTCCAAGAGCGCGATAAGATAGGAGCCGTTTTCAAATCTTTATAGTTCCTCCCCGCAGGAGGGACAAAACTTTGGTTCCTTCTTTGTCTGGATCCTCTCCCCGCAGTATGGGCAGAATACGATAGTCCTTTTGGCGGGCATTCTGACCGGTAGGCCAGTCTTTGAGACAGGAGAGGGGGCCGATCGTTTCGTAATCTCAGGTTCGGACCCCTGTGGCTCATCCTCGTTAGGTCTTTTAAAGAACCTTTCTCCCACTATATCGTCCTGGTCCATATCCATTCCGAACCCCAATTGGGACAATCCTCCTGCCTTGTCATCGTAGAGAATTACTAGGTCCGGGTCCTTGCTCCTCATCCTATCGACCGATACCGAGTCTCCTATGAGATAGTATAGGTTGGCCGCGTCCTGCCATCTGCCTACGTTCTCCATGTCCTTTGCCTTCATCGAGTACTGGTCGGCGATCTTCGATCTGAGCCTCGATAGGTTCTCATCATCCTCAAGTGATCGATAGATCCTCATGGCCTCCGCGTAGAGGTTAAGGGATTCATACCATTTGGCCTGCTCCAAGCGATCCCTGTTCAGGGCCCTCTCCCTTTCCATCAGGTCTTCCTCATCTCCCATGGGAGTCACCTTTCTTTCATCTGCTGAGAGTCTAATATGTTTAAATAATATTTCCATACAACATCATGCCGGGATAATAAAAGAATGTGGCCAGAGCTCGATAGGACAGGGTTATGTAATCCCAAACGTATTTATAAGGGAACCATATTCAGCGCATGCCTTTCATCAGACCTGTGAATGATGAAGGTTCGGATATATATCAGGACCCGAAGGAGGTATAAAAATGGCAAAGGCGTCTTATGTGAAGTTCGAAATGCCCAAGGACATAGTAGAGTCGGTATACGAGGCCATAGAGATGGCCAGGGATACGGGTAAGCTCAGAAAAGGAGCAAATGAGGTGACCAAGACCATAGAGCGAGGCAAGGCCAAGATGGTCGTTCTCGCGGAGGACGTGACCCCTCCCGAGATACTCATGCACATACCTTATCTTTGCTCGGAAAAGTCCGTCCCCCTGGCATATGTTCCATCCAGGCATGAGCTCGGGAACACGGCATCGCTGAAGATCCCAACCACCGCAGTGGCCATAACCCAGCCGGGTAAGGGAAAGGTGCTTGTGGAAACTCTGTCCAAGAAGCTCCTTGAATTGAACAAGAAGGAGTGAAGGAGGTTAGACCATGCCTATAGATGGTATACCTGCGGAGGTGGTAGAGATCATTGGCCGCACTGGCATGGCCGGAGAGGCCACCCAGGTCAAGGTGCGTATCCTTGACGGCAAGGACAAGGGCAGGATAATCGCGCGCAACTCCATGGGACCCGTCAGGGTCGGCGATATATTAATGTTGAGAGAATCCGCGCGCGAGGCCAGGAAATTGAGCGTGAGGTGACGAAAATGGTAGAGGCCAGAACGTGCAATTTCTGCGGTAACAAGATAGAGCCTGGAACGGGCAGGATGTATGTGAGAAAGGATGCGAAGATATTCTTCTTCTGCTCGACAAAATGCTACAAGAACCAGGTGGACCTTGGCAGGGTCCCCAGGAAGACCAGATGGTCAAAGCTTCATATCAAGGAGTGATGACCAGTGGCCCAAGAGAGGACCTTCTTCATGATCAAACCCGACGCGGTCCAAAGGAACCTTGCCGGGGAAATTATATGCCGAGTCCTCCGCAAGGGATACAAGATATGCGCCATGAAGATGCTGAGGATCGACCATGATCTCGCCTCCGAACATTATGTGGAGCATAGTTCCAAGCCCTTCTTCGGATCCCTTGTCTCCTTCGTAACTTCGGGTCCCGTGATAGCCATTGTCCTCGAGGGTGATGGCGTTATCGAGGGTATCAGAAGGTTGATGGGGTCAACGGACCCCAAGAAAGCCGATCCCGGAACGATAAGGGCGGACCTGGGGATCGACATGGCGCGTAATGTGGTCCACGGTTCGGATTCCACGGCAAGTGCTAAAAGGGAGATATCCCTTTTCTTCGAGAAAAACGAGGTCATCGACTTCGCAAGATGCGATGAAGGATGGCTGTATCCGTAAAAAGAGGTATCGAATATGGACGACGAGCAGCTGTGCATACTGACCATCGTTGCGGGAATAGTCCTACTACTGGGTCTGGTCGGCTACACTATATACGACGAGGAGATCGTTCAGAAGAGGGGCGTAGATAAGAAAGAGGGCATACTTCTGGCCCAGGAGGGCGACGAGGTCTCCGTGGATTATACCGGTTATTTTACCAACGGACTCGTTTTCGATACGTCGATCGGGGCGGTGGCCAGGAACGATTCCATGCCAAAATCGGCCGGATTCATGGCAAGACCTGTCTACGATGATCTCACCTTCAAGGTCGGTTCAGATCAGATGATCAAAGGTTTCGACAGGTCCATTCTGGGGAAGAAAGTTGGTCAGACATACACCATAACTGTCCCTCCTGAACAAGGATATGGAACCTCGGATCCCGACCTGATATACTATCTCAACAGCACCATGACCATAGATCTTGTACAGGTTCTGCCTCTTGACTATTTCAAGAACATATTCCCTGTCGTGGATTACAGGAACGATACCAGGTTCGACAATCCCGTTTGGAAATGGGGATGTGATATCGTCTCGTATGACGAGACCACCATTACCATAAGGCATCTTCCAGTATACCAGCAAAAGGTCCAGATCTTCCCGTGGAACTCGACCGTGGTCGACATATCGACCCAGAAGAACACGATCACGCTCCATCATCATGTGGATGAGATAACCAAGGGCACAAGAATTGACATAATGGCCCTGTCCGGGTTCGATAACGAATGGTTCCAGAAGGCGAACGCTCCAGAGGTCACGAAGGAGAACCGGGGTTTCGTGACAGCATCCGGAGGTGTGATCGTCCTCGATTTCAACAGAGAAGTGTCCGGAAAGACGTTGATCTTCACCATAACCGTCAATGACATCAGGAGGGACAGCGAATGAGGGCATCGAATGTATACGGCGCGAGCAACATGACACCGTTCTTCATTCTTCTCCTTGGCGCTTTGATAATAATAGCGGGAGCGGTCCTGAACTTCACCCTGTTCACCAAAGATGACCTACCCCCCGACAACGGTGTATTCCTGGACGAGGAGATCATCACCTATGGAGAGCCTTACGCGGTTATTCAAGTGAGGAACTATGGCGATATCGTCATCAAGCTCGAAGAGAGTAAGGCACCGCAGACCGTTGACAATTTCAAGAACCTTGCCAACAAGGGTTTCTATGACGGATTGATCTTCCACAGGGTCATACAAGATTTCATGATACAGGGCGGGGATCCAAGTGGCGACGGGAGCGGAGGCCCTGGATACACCATACCACCTGAGACCAACAACGGACTGAAGCATGACAAGGGAGCTATCTCCATGGCGAAAAGGAGCGGGGACGAGAGGATGTCCGGATCCCAGTTCTTCATCGTCCAGGGAGAGAGTGGCGCCCATCATCTCGATGGGGAGCATACAGTCTTCGGTTACGTCGTAGAAGGTATGGACATCGTCGATGCGATAGCTAGAACGCAGGTCGATTCCAACGATAAACCCATAAACACAATAATCATGGAGAAGGTATACGTTTATTACGAGTGAGCCTTATCAGGATATCAAGGGTTCATTCGGATTTCTTCCTGATTATTATTGTCAGTATGTCCTCATCCTGTAGTTGATGTTTCAACCCCACCGACTGACCCGGATACTTGGCGCTCTTTCCCCAGACATATGCGAACCTGAACCTGTCAACGAAATCCCTGTGTAGGTGTTCGCATACGGTTTCGACCGTGGAATCCTCTAGGATGACAAGGGGCTCCTCCATGTCCGCTTTTCCTCCTTGCGGCCTCATGAATATCCTTATAAATCCCAATTTCTGATAGATAAGCTCCTTGAGCTCATCGACACCTCTGTTCTTGACCACCGACAATGAGTGATAATCCCGGCCGACTTGATCCCTCAACCTCTCCTCAGGAACGTCATAGAGAAGATCGATCTTATTGATCACAAGAATAGAAGGGATGTACACCCGGTTATCAGCCAGATAATCCACAAGCCTGTCCGGGACTATGTCCTCCCTTACCACCACGACGGCATTGACTATTCCATATGCCCTGATGATCTCAGAGACCTCGTCATCCGTCATCTTTGTTAACGTCAGGGTCTTTCTGACCAAGATCCCGCCCCTATCCTGAATGGATACCGTGATATTCGGAGGTCGGGAATCCATCCTGATCGCGGCATTGTTTAGCTCCCTCTCTATCACTTCCAGATTGAAGTTGAAGATATCTCCGATGATCAGTATAAGATCGGCGGCCCTTGCGGCTGTTATGACCTCCCTCCCACGTCCCTTGCCTTTTGACGCTCCTTTGATCAAACCCGGCATGTCGAGTATCTGGATCTTAGCTCCTTTGTATTCCATCACGCCTGGTATAACCTCAAGGGTGGTGAACTGATATGAGGCGACCTCGGAAGATGCTCCTGTTATTGCATTAAGAAGGCTCGATTTTCCTACAGAAGGGAACCCGACAAGGGCGACGGTCGCATCCCCCGATTTCTTAACATAGTAACCGCCCTTTCCTCCACCACTGCTCTTGATCCGATGAAGTTCCAATTGAGCCTTGAGCTTTGCGAGCTTGGCCTTGAGCTTGCCTATGTGATGTTCCGTCGCCTTGTTCTTCTGAGTATTGAAGATCTCCTCCTCGATCTCCTTTATCTGATCCTCTATGGTCGCCATTTGAGATCACGTATCTGTTTTTCTGGTCATGTATCGATCCGTATATATAATGGTCTGACCCGCCATACGTTCGATTGACGGAAAGGGATAATAAAATCCCATATCGGGCTAATAAATTATCATATCACATCTTCGGTGGCTGCCCCATCGATGGAGCGGATTCCGTAGGAGGGGGCATCTGCCCGGGAACTACGACACCGGGAGTGGATACCGTGGGCTGTTCAGGTGGCTTCTGCTCCTCTTCTTCCTTTTCTTCCTTCTTGATCTCCTTCTTCTTCTCAATTACCTTGAGATAGGGAGCGAACTGTTCGTCCAGTGCCTCCTTGGACCTCTTCTTGCGTTCCTCGAGGTCCTTCTCAGCCTGTCCTATGGCGTTTTCCTGACCCTGCCAACCCAAAGGCACGGCTATCCTCATCTCGTTTAGGACGAGCTCATGGTCCTTCAGGTACTGATCGATACCATCGATAGGCACACCTTCGAACGATTCGTAACATGCCGGACATGTGGCGGACTTTGTGATGTTGACGGCGGTCGTTCCGCAGGAGCATGTCCATGAGGGGAGGTTCACGTATATGGGCTCCATGGAATCTATCTCCTTCAGGCGATTGTTGTACTGTTCCATGATCTCCTTCTCCTGCGAGGTCTTGCTGGACCTCATCACGACAAATATGATCACTATACTGACGATTATGACCACAAGTATCACGATCAGCCATATCCACCATGGAAGTTCTCTTTCCGGTTCCTGTGTAATGATCAGTCGAACAACTATCTCATCGGACCAGGCCCCTTCATCATCCCCAACCGATAGTTTGATGGTATAAGTTCCCGGCTTCAGATCTCCGATCTTCCAGTTCGACGTATCCTTCTCGATCGAAGTGCCATCCGGAGTGGTCAGATTCCATAGCCAGAGCATCCTGTTTAGAGAGGTATAATCGTCCTGTGCATCGGCGCCGAAGAAAATATCGCTGTTCTTTAGTATATTGGAGATATCGATCGTGTATTCCTCAGTATCGTTAAGGTAGACTATGATTATCTCCTGTTCATCATCCACGATGGTAAGGGAGATGGTAATTGTGTGAGGGGGGAGATTCTCGCCAGCGGTGGTTCCGTTTATCGGCATTCCACCGGTCCCTCGGTTGCCATTGTCATCCACCATACTGACGTTGAAGAAGTATGTCGTTCCCCTTCTTAGCCCATCGATGATGAGGCTGTTGATATCCCTTTCGAATATCTTGACATCCCTTGGAGTGGATGGATCCTGAGGACTCCAGTATGTGATTATGTAATGGTTGAAATCGGGGACGATCTCGAAGGGCATCGAGTTCCATAAAAGCCTAAGCCTGTTCTTTTCGACCTTTTCGGGGTCCCACTCAGGGTCAAGCCTTATTCCAGATACCCCAACAGGCGGGGTAGTGTCGGACTGATTCACGGGCTGTGTAGGACCTCCCGTGTTATTCCTGTCTATCAAGGTGTTCTCAACATCGTTCCAGTCCACTATCGTGACGACCGCATAGTAGTCCTTTCCGTCAATTAGGGGGAGGTCCCCTGACATGTTTATCTCGATCTCATCTGTTCTGTGGTCCCCGATCACAAGGAATGGATCGACGGCTGATACGGATAGGATGGGCTCATCCGAAAAATATACCTTATAGGACCAAAATCGGCCTTGAATTATCAGCGAATACCAGGTCAGAACCAACGCACCGCCCCCGTCGTTATCCTTGTCCCTCATGTTGACGCCTTTTACCTGTTCCATCGGCTCCACACCCGATATTATGGCTCGGCACGGATAAACGTAGTTCTCATCCCTGGTCAGCTTTGTATTGATATGGTCGTTGTAATCCTCGACCAGTATCGCAAATCCGTATTGCTTGCCCTGCTCCAGATCATCGCCGGCCATCCTTGTGACCCTGTAACTGCTGTTGGCCCTGTTCGTTATGGTCGCGATAAGGATGGCATTATCCAGATCCTCGAAGGAATAGCTCTGTCCGTAGATCTTGTACGAAGTGAACTTCGGGTCCTTTGAGGGGGTCCAATACAAAGTAATGGATATCTCAGCCGGACCCGCCGTGGATTCCCAAGTGAGGTCCTTGATGGTTGCGATGGCGGTTTCGTTATCGTTGATGACCTTGGCCGGTAGTGATGGCACGACCAACGGATCGAATTGTCCGAGCCAGTTGACCGGAACGACGGCGGCGTAGTAGGATCGACCGTCGATGATGGGGCCGCCAGACCAGGTATCGATCACCAGACCCTTTGAAAAATTGTATGAGTCATAGAAGATATCATTGTCCCGGGTCACATTGAAATCGGGGGTTCTGTAAACACCGTTCGAAATTTCTATGGTCTCGAATGGTTCTTCATCAATGAAAACCCAGTAATATTCTGTGTCGAGCATCGTCGAACCACCCCAGAACACCAGGAGTTGTCCTCCGTCATCGCCAGGATGGTCCGAAAGGGTCGGCTCGTCGAGCGGATTGGGCACCAAGGGCCTCTTCCACCAGGGCTCATAGCTCACCGATTCCGATATCTGCCCCATATTGCCCACATCATCGACTCCCCTTATCGCCACATGGTATAGCCGTGGCGTTTGAACGGTCCTGTTCCTCCTCTCCAGCCGTATACCGTTCGGGTTCGTTAGGGGATCGAGCGATCCTATGACCGTGGAATCCCTAGCGAGAGGTCGATCCGGTATGTTGGAGCGTATCTCCCTGTAAAGGATCGCATCGTCCCAGTTGGATTCGGTTATGGGGTCGTTCTCCTGTATCTTGATCAAAAGCGATGAAACGGTCCCAATTCCAGGATTCGAGGGCAGGGGGAATCCTCCATCCTCATCAGGCCATTCCCAGTTGACATAGAACGTCCCTTCCTCTCTCTGACTCTCTACGAGGCCTCCATAGGAGGTGTAGACGTTCTCGGGAGCGGAGGGTGCTATCCCGTCTACGATGGGTCCCGGTCTGATAGACTGGCTTTTCACGGTTGATACTGACCCCCTCACGGCCTTTGCCCTTGCATCCATGTACAGTCTCGCGGACCTGTCGGCAGGGTGGATGGAATTCGGCAGCTTCGTCTGGACCAAATATTGTTCCCCGGATTCGGGATCGCCCTCCGTCTTGTTCAGATTGAGTGTCAGTATCGGATTCATACCGGCGCTATCATTGTATATGGTAACCTCGACGAACGATGCGGGATCGTTGTCGTCGTCCTTGTATATCACAGTGATATCGAATACCGTATCCTGGTTGCCTGAGCTGGGGAATACCGTTATTGTGCCGATCTCAGGAAGTTTGTTCCTCTCGAGGATGTAGATCCGTCCTACGTCGTTGCTCCCGTGATATGGTGCGGAAGAGGCCAGTCTGGACTGGTTCGATTCATATTTCACCTCTGATACGGAATAACCCAGATTTATCCCCTGGGATCCACCCACATAGCTAGTATCCGAATTCTGGGCAAGATATGTAGCAGGGGTGACCCCGTAGAATCCGAAGACGGCGCCGCTGTTCGATGAAGTGCCATTGTCATAACCGGGCGATCCGAAGAACAGCTGTGGCTGCGCGAATTGAGATATGATATCCGCTCTGCAGAGCGACCATCCGAACCTGTCGTGATTGTTGATCCCAACATATTCGACATCCGCCGGATCACCCCGGTACATCCTTACATTGAAGGCCACCGAAGAGCCCATGAAAATATAAGCGTGTCCGGGACCCTCGAGCGGCGCGCCTATCAACAGATCGTCATCGGACGTTCCCAATACGTCAAAGATCCTTGCCGTGGACCATCCGAAATACGAGTTGTTCCTTCCGTATATGACGCCATCACATGTCGGAGCCAGAAATTCGGGTAGCTGGTTCTGCAGGGATTTTCCATACTGGATAAAGAAGGCACCGTTGTTGGTCGCATCCGATTCGATCTGGAACGGGTCTCCGATACCCAGGTCGTCCCTTCCATCCAGGTTGATATCTCCGATATTTGCGACAACGTGGCCGAACCTCGAATTGTTCCCGTCGCCCTTTATTATGAAACCATTGCTTTCCATCGTATGATGCCAAGGCAGGCTCGTAGTTCCCTGAGAGTGTAGATAGGTCAGGTTATATACGAAGATCGCACCCGTCGAGAGGTTCTGATTGCCCGAGGTCTCGACGATATGGTCGTTATCCGGGGCCCCTACGGCGGCGAAGACATAACCTGGTCCTTCGAATTCCAATCCAGCAACGCTCTGGCCGAAATCCTCTCCGGCCCGGCCATTTATGCTTATGGACGCATCGTTGTGGGTCAGGGCCGTCGAAGCCGACCTGCCTTTGAATATGTAGGCCCTGTTCTCACCAGGTGCGCCAATTATCAGATCGCCATTACCATCTCCGTCATAGTCCCCGAGTCCGGATATCGACCAGCCGAAATCTGACCCTGAGCTTCCAGTAATTATCCAGTCCGGACTGGTCTGAGCGCCGGTAGCGGTGGTGAATCCAGCGGGTATCCAATCGTTCCAGATGTAAACCTTGTTTATTCCAGGGGCACCTATCGCATAATCATCGTAACCGTCTCCCAGCAGGTCACCCACGTTCGTGATGTTCCACCCCAGCTTGGAATTGCTGGATGTTCCAGTGTGTATATCTATGACGAGTAGGTCCTCCTTGCTCCCAGTGGCCATCAAAGGCACGGAACATAGTAACATTACGACCGATAGGATCAGCGTCCTTCTCATCAAAGCCCCTTTACTGCTCATGTACAAACCTTCAACTTTCATGACAATTCCCCTGCAAGAGACCTTCTGACATCAAGTATGCTCTCTTCAAAAGAGAGAGAACGTATATAATCTTTACCTAGACTGGCCCTACGCCCCCGCACCATGGACGGCAACTTCCCTTCAACGGTCATTTTCGAGGTCAACTCCCATTACCTTCTTTGGTAGATCTATCATCATCCTGCAATGCATATCCTCGTCCATGCTTCCGAGGTTTATCAACCATCTCATACGCTTTGGAACCGTATCGGGTGGAAGTACCGCATCCGGGCGGGAGGGATCGTCTATGAAATCGGTTTCCATGAGAAAAGGGACGCCGATATCGATGGCCTCTTTGAGGTTAGGCCTGGTCGCCAGGATGGACGGCGTCAGACCCTGGTTAAGAACTGGGTCCAGGAGAGCGCCCTGGGAATAATGCTTTACCGCCCTGTGCTTTGGAAGTCCTGCGTTAGAGCACATGTCTGAAAGATGTGACATTAGGGACGGATTATCCTTCGGTGATTCCGTATGAAGGACCGCGAAACAGCCGACCTCCGCGCAGAGTTCCATACCTTCAGATAATATCTCATCACACGATTTTAAGATCCCTTCATCGGTTGGATAATGTACCCTTCCGATCTCCCCCAATCCTATGACCACGCCGTTTCCTACCAAAGAAGCGGCCATTTCCATCGCTTGTTTTTGAAGGGCCACAGCCTTTTCAAGTCCCATGCGGTCCACGAGCCGGGGCAGCTCTCCCGGATATGGTCCGAGGACGCACCATGCCATAACCCCTGCCTCTCTGGCCTCATTGACCATCCTTTGGGTTATCGAATATGCCCTCTCGTAAGACCCTATATCATGAACTTCGACCGAACGATATGGTTTGTGAACTATGATGAGATGCGTCCCACCTTGCTTTTTGAAAGCAAGGACCGCTCCCTTTCCAGACCCAAGAGGATCGAGATGCATGTGGGAGTCCAGTACGGGAAGGTCCCCCATTCTTATCATTCCCCTTTCTTTCCCCCATCCTCTGAAAAGATACAGGCGGATGATAGTCGGGCTCTGACCATCTCAAGGGATGAGACCGAATCCTCCAATGTTGCGGCACCGGTGGAGATGATCTTTCCTTCGGGAAAAATCAGGATCTCGATCCCGGTTGATGGTATCCTGAGGGAGAATCCAGGAAGTTTTGAAGGATCATAGTCGATCCTCTCCTCCTTGAACTCTGATAGGATCTTGGAGGGGTCCATTTTACAGACCATATCGTGGGATGCTGTCACGTTCAGTATATCCAAACCTCCCTGCTTCGCCACTGCGAATCCGTTGGATCTAAGAATGCCTATGAACCCATCGACGGCCTTATCCGCCAAATGTATCGACGTTACGCCGTGGACCCTTATCATCCCTGCGGGAAGAAGGAATATCTCGCAATTGGGCGAGCTCATCTCGTATATGAGACCCTTGAAGACCTCAGGCTGATACCTGCATCCTTTCACGACCCTCTGTACATCAGGGGGATCTATCTCCCCCTTGATCCGTTGCTGAACAACGATGTTCTCTACCGCGACCTTCATGGGAGCGTCTCCACCGTTTCAAAGAATAATCCATCTCGGTATAAAACCGTGTCGAGTGTCATAATGCGTCCGTTCTCTTTCCTATCAAGTGTTCCTTGATCCTATCGGTCTTGTCATCGCTATTATCATTTATGAATCGAAACTGCCAGCAATAATCATCATAATATCTATTCCCCAGTTGATGCACGTTGCCGATTATCTTCCGATGGCAGTGAGAACATCTCTTATCCGAGATCTGTATGAATTCATGGGCGATGTCGATCGCCTGTGATCCAAGAACCAGGTCCGGAAATAACATGTCAGAACTCCTTGATCCTCACGAAATCCTGTTTTTCCCTATCGTATCTCTCATACCCATGTTTATCGAACCTCACACCGCAGTTCGGGTTGGTGCAACGGTATTTCACGTCCTTTTCGCCACCTCCTCCAAGTATCACCGGGAGCAAGATCCCGGATCCACATATCGGACATGAAGGATACATGGTTCGCTCGGTCATGTTCGCTACCTTCCAAAAATGTAATGGTTAACTACTATTTATTATTCAGGAGTGCCAGAACTGATATTTCCAGAAGTTCTATCCAACCTCCCATGCTATATCATTTATCGTCTTCATAGTGATGGTCGTTTCCACAGGTGGTTTCTTTGACAATCATCAAAAGTTTTTTAAACGAGCCTGTGATGGCCTCTACATCACGAAGGTGGACCAAGATGTTCTGTCCAGGATGCAAGACCCTTCTCAGGCCCGTTGACAAGGTCCTGAGATGTCCAAGATGCGATTACGAGAAGGAGATCGAAAAAAGGGTTAGATCCCCGGAACAAGTTAGGACCTTAGAGGAGGACCTGTCCGAGGTCCCTGTCTTCTCCGACCTCGACACTATGCCGATCGATGAGAACGTCATCTGTCCCAAATGCGAGAACAGAGGAGCTTACTGGCACATGAGACAGACCCGCTCCGCGGATGAGGCCACAACGAGGTTCTATCGCTGCACCGAATGCAAACATTCCTGGCGCGAATACGCCTGAAACGACGCTCTCAACCCTTAACTATCTGTAAGGGTTTAAGGAACCCCATGAGCTTCGAGAACGATACTCTGAATTGCCCTATCATCGAAGGGTCCGTCGTTTTGAACATAGAGCCCTCAGGAGCTCAGAAAGGGCCAGGAAGGAGATCGTCGGTATTCTACAACCCCGCAATGCGGTTGAACAGGGACATCACGGTACTCATCGTTCAGTTCCTTATCGATAGCGTTTCCCTTCCTGGGCGGGACAGACTGAGATTGCTCGATGGCCTTTGTGGTACCGCAATAAAATCCATCCGACTGTTCAAGGAGGTGGATTGGGGCGACCACGCTTTCTCCATATCCGCATGCGACGCTAACCGAAACGCGATCGAGGCAGCCGATTCCTTGACGAGATCGAACTTAGCGGACGTGGAACTCGTTAAAATGGACATCAACGAGAACCTCTATCGAAACAGATACTCATTCATCGACATCGATCCGTTCGGATCTCCAGTACCTTATATCGTATCCGCGTTTCGCTCCATCATTCCTTGCGGGGTCATCGCGCTCACCGCGACCGATACCGCGGCCCTTTCCGGTTCGATCCCAAGGGTGACGTTGAGGAGATATGGTATTCGAATGATAAGGACCGAATTCACAAAGGAGATGTCCTGCCGGATCATGATGGGGTACCTCGCTAGAACGGCTGCCTCCTTGGGTCTGTCGATCAAACCGCTTCTTTTCTACGCCGCGGACCATTATGTCAGGGGTTTTTTCAGGGTGGATCGCGGGGCAAAGAAAGCAGATAGGATGCTGGATGACCTGTCCTTTATACATTACTCTCCGCCAGCACCCCCCGATAGGGGGAGGTCCACGATCCCTGGCGCAGTGAACGAACTGGGTCCTGTATGGATGGGACCTCTTGAGGATGTTTCTGTAGTGAAGAGGATAAGGGGATACTTAGAGGACGGGCGGAGAGAGGACAACGGGATCACCTCCTCCAAGACCTTGAAGAGAATGCTCGATCTCGCGATCGAGGAGGGGGAGATGCCTCCTTTCGGATACGATACGGATGTCACGGCTTCCCGGTTGAGAACGTCCCCTCCTGCCATGGATGGAGCGATCGGTGATCTAAAGGATGCCGGGTTCAAGGCGGCAAGGTCGAGGTTCGGCAACAAGATCATCAAGACCGATGCGGATCTGGATAAGGTGTGCAAGCTCATCATATGGAGGCCGTGACATGGTCCAACTAGATTCTGGTTCGAAGGAGGCAATGATAGTATCCGTTCTTCTGAAGAGATACCCGATCGACGATCAGGAGATAGCCACCATGACAGGCCTTTCTATCAAGGAGGTCAGGAGGTTACTCAAGGGAATGGAGGACCGGGGATGGCTACTACTCGATCGATTGCCGGACAGGCACTATGTGAGACTCTTGAGGCGTGACTTCACCTTCGTTGGCAGGGTACAGACCCAGAAAAGGCCTGTAAAACACAAGAATAGGGACCGTTCCAAGGATCGAATAAAAGAGAAGATACTAAGGGACGAACATGATGTTATTATGTATGCTTAAGATTTCGAGGACCGAAAACCTTTATAGGGCCCTTTCTTTGACCAGAGCTGAACATCTGTAATTTGCCGGGGTGGCTCAATCTGGTACGGCGACGGTCTCGAAAACCGTTGGGGCGACCCTTGTCGGTTCAAATCCGGCCCCCGGCGCTTTTATATTATCATCAGAAGGGGGCCGGGTTCGAACCTCGGTTTCTTGGGTTGGGGGGATCGTTCCATCGTCAACATACAACCCAAGACCTGGAAAATCGTGGGCTAGATGATCGGATCATTTGAGATCTTTCGAAGGCAAATCAGGCCCCCGGCGCTTTAACTTTTATCATGTTAGAAAATTGCGATATGATTTGGTTAAGATATCTCGGACGATCTCCTCTCGGCCGATGCCAACTGGCTCTTCGCGCCGATCCTGCGGAATAGTTCGGCCGATTCCTCAAGATGCGTTCTTGCCTTCTTGACCTCACCGGCGCGGGCATGATTATCGGCCAACAGCATCTTGGCCAAAGCAAGATCGTAAGGCATATTCAATGAAGAGAATATGTTGATCGCCTTTGTGATGGCCTCCTCGGAGGAGTTGGTATCTCCTTCGAGGGAATGGGTCTCACCTATGAGCATCATGGCGGATGCGAAGGACGTCTTCTCATCTTCTGAATGGATCGAGTCCATCAATATCTCGTAGTAATGCTTCGCTTCTTTGAGTCTCCCGAGGCTATTCATCAATCTCAACGCCTCTATATTGGGCGGATGATGATCGGGCCTCCCCTTTTCCTTGGCTTTTTCGAGGGCACGTTCGATGCTTTCCAGCGCCTGCTCGCTCTCACCCATCTCCAACTGGGACCTTGAGATATTGGATAGGCCCCTGGATACGTTGAGCGAATCACCGATGGTTTCCAGATGCTTTACGCCCCGTTTGTAGTAATCCACAGATTTTTCCAGATCCCCCCGTGTCCGAAACAGGTCGCCAATGTAAAGGTAGAGCTTTCCGATGGTCCTGAGGTTGTTCTCATACTTGGCATACTGTAGAGATTTGGAGAGCATCTCCAACGATGATGCGTAGTCTCCCCTCCTCCAGTGTATGTATCCGATCCCCATGTAGGAATGGGCAATACCCTCGTTATTGTTCTCTACCTGTGCCATTTTTATTGCATCCTCATAATACCTGAGGGACATATCGAACTCCCCCCGATGTCTCAATATGTCAGCAATGTTCAGTTTTGACCTCGTCGAGGTGCGGACATCCTTGAGGACAGATGCAAGGTTCAAGGCCTTCTCCGCGAATTCGAGAGAACGTCCCATGTCTCCGACCTGCAAGCAGAGATTCGAGATATCCATGAGCACCTCCATGTTCTTGGCTTTGATGGCATCGGATTGAGGTAGCTTATCGATGCAATCAAGCACAAGGTGAAGGTATTCCAATGCCCTCTGGGGGGCAAGTCCCTGATAGAAGGAAGCAGCCTTGGTCAGATAGTCCAGGGCTTTTTCGAACTCCTTGCCTTTGTAGTAATGCATGGCAATATTGGCCCACTGGTTGGTGTCCTCGGAGAAACGGCTTTCGAGAACCTTGGCCATCTTCGTATGGAGATAGCGGCGCCGGCTCTGATTGAGTTCGGAGTATATGACCTCTTGTATGACCGGGTTCTCGAATTCGTAATACTCATCATCACCACGCTCAAGTATGAACTTAGCGTAGGTCAACTCCTCCAGGGCCTCTATGATATCCTCATCCTTTAGTTCCAAACCTTCCTTTATTATGTCGAAATTGATCCTCGTACCCGAAACGGATGCGAACCTTATCACCTTTATAGATACCGGCTTGAGCCAGTGGACCCTTCGTTGAATGACATCCTTGAGATTCGATGGCAGAGAGATGTTGTCGATCTGTATGTTCTTGAGGGAATCCACGTTGGAAACCTCGACCAGTCCTCTTTCGATGATGGAATATAGGACCTCCTCGATGAAAAATGGATTGCCCTGTGTCTTGGCATAAATGAGGGATGAGAAGTTAGCTGGAACCTCGTTGACCTGGAGGATGGATTTGATTATCTCATTGGTCTCATTGCTTCCTAACCTGCTCAGCTTTATCGGAGTGAAGAGGCGGTCCCTCTGGAACCTCTTCAACGATTCTGCCAACGGATGTGTGTTATCTCCGCCCCAAAAGAGGTCCTCTGGCCTGTATGTGCAGACGATGAATATCTTCTCGTTCTCGATCCTTCTTGCAAGATAATAGAGCAGCTGAAGGGATGGAGGATCAGCCCAATGAAGATCGTCTATTAACAGGCATACCGGCGATTCCGATGATAGGTTGAAAATGAACTGGGACAGTTTATCATATCTCATCAAGCCTTCTACAGGCATCTCCTCCCTCAACTCATCGGTTTCCGTCTCGGCGGGTATAAGGGACATAGGAAGGAACTCTTCTTCCTTGATAAGAGCCGATTCCATACCTGTGCTGTTCTCCCGCTCCTCGTCGCGGAATGGAGCGATATGATCATCATACCTTCCCCGATTGATCTCGGTGTATTGATTGAACATCTCCTTGAAAGGAAGGTATATATCCGTATCTTTGAAATATAGACATCTACCTTTTAGCATGGTGAAACCGCTGAACAGTTCGGTTTGCAGGATCTCCTCAGTGAACCTGGTCTTCCCTATTCCTGCCTCTCCCTCGACCATCACAAGCTTTCCCCTACCCGATCTTACCTCTTTGATCAGGCCTTCCATATTCTGGAATTCATCGCTACGGCCGACGAACTTGGTCTTCTTCCTTTCGTGCATAGGGAACATTGGGACGCACCATTGTTCGTTCTCCTCACTCCTTGAACAACTATTAAATGATTTTTATCTAGTTCTGTAGTACGATGAATCTGTTGATCCGATAAGGACCGATGGAACATGGAAATACTTACGGTCATCTCATGGTTAATTTAATAATCGATACTTAGATGGTGTTTCCTTACCTACAAGGGGCAGTTGAAAGGGTAGCACTTTTCTTCCGGGGACGGTCTATCGGTGAAAGGCCGCCTCAGGGGCCGGGGGCGAATCGACCCGATACAGTCTTCCTCATCAACGGGTGGTCTTAAAATGGAAGCAGAACATACCGAACCGATACTATCGGATAACGCTTTGACAGTACTGAAGAAGAGGTATCTTAAAAAGGATGATGAGGGTCAGTTGATAGAAACTCCCTCCGAGATGTTCCTGAGGGTTGCAAGCAACATCGCCAGCGCTGACCTGATATATGATCAGGAGGCGAACGTATCGAGGGTGACCGATGAATTCAATAATATGATGGCCAACCTCGAATTCCTGCCTAATTCCCCGACGCTCATGAATGCGGGAAGGGAGCTGCAGCAGCTTTCCGCCTGCTTCGTGCTTCCTATAGAGGATTCCCTTGAAGGGATCTTCGAAACGGTGAAACAGACCGCTTTGATCCATAAATCGGGAGGTGGAACCGGGTTTTCCTTTTCGAAGATCAGACCCAAGAACGATCTCGTGAAGTCAACGAAGGGCGTCTCATCAGGCCCCATCTCCTTCATGCAGGTCTTCGATTCGGCGACCGACGTCATCAAGCAGGGGGGTACCAGGAGGGGGGCGAACATGGCGATCCTCCGGGTGGACCATCCGGACATCCGTGATTTCATCCTATCCAAAGACGACAACAGGAAACTCAACAACTTCAACATCTCCGTAGCGATAACGGACGCCTTCATGGATGCATTGATGAAGCAGACGGATTACGATCTCATCAACCCTAGGTGCAACACCAAGGCAGGGTCCGAATCCGCTCCTGAGATCTTCGATCTGATTGTGAAACAGGCGCACAAGAATGGAGAGCCAGGTATAGTTTTTATTGATCGCATCAACAAGTCGAACCCCACCCCTGAGATCGGTGATATCGAATCGACCAATCCCTGCGGGGAGCAACCACTGCTTCCGTTCGAATCCTGCAATCTCGGATCGATCAACCTCCTTAAGGCAGTAGGAGAGGATGGCGCGGTCGATTGGGAAAAATTAAAGAGGATAATATGGTCTTCCGTCCATTTCCTGGACAACGTCATCGATAAGAACAACTACCCCCTAAAAGAGATCTCGGACATGACAAGGGCCAATCGAAAGATCGGCCTTGGGATCATGGGTTGGGCGGACCTGCTGTTCTCCTTGGAGATACCCTACGATTCCAACGATGCGGTCAAGCTCGCGGAGAATGTGATAAGCTTTGTGGACCTCGAGTCTAAAAAAGCCTCCGCTGAGCTTGCAAAGACCAGAGGCGCCTTCCCGAACTTCGATAGGTCCATATACAAAGCGAGAGGAGATCCCCCCTTGAGGAACGCTACGACCACTACAATAGCACCGACGGGGACCATATCCATTATAGCGGGGGTATCCTCCGGAATAGAACCTCTATTCGCCCTCGCGTTCAAAAGGAACGTGCTTGACAAGGCGAACCTGGTGGAGGTCCATACCATGTTCAAGGAGACCGCCCAAAGAGAAGGTTTCTATTCTGAACCACTTCTTGAGCGGATAATGGAGAAAGGTACGGCAAGGGGAGTTCTAAATGTTCCTGAAAGGTTTCAAAGAACGTTCGCGACCTCACACGACGTCACACCGGAGTGGCACGTGCGAATGCAGGCAGCCTTTCAGGGACATACGGACAATGCCGTTTCAAAGACCGTGAACTTCCCGCACGATACGACGATGGAGGATGTCAAGAAGGTCTATACAATGGCCTATGATCTGGGATGCAAGGGTGTCACGATCTACAGGGACGGCAGCAGGGAAGAACAGGTCCTCTCGACCATCAAGAAAAAGAAAACGGGTATGGACACGGGTACGGTGAGACCCAGGGCAAGGCCCAGCATCATTCACGGAGTTACCGGCAGGGTCGAAACGGGATGCGGCGCCCTGTATGTGACTATCAATGCCGATAAGCTTGGTCCCTTCGAGATGTTCGCGAATTTAGGCAAAGGTGGGGGATGTGCGGCAGCTCAGATAGAGGCCATCGCCAGAATGACATCCCTATCCATGAGGTCGGGTATAGACCCGTGGCTAATTGTCAAACAGCTGAAGGCTATAAGGTGTCCCAATCCCAAACAGGGCCCTGTGGGTATGGGCGAAGAATCGATACTATCATGTCCTGATGCGATGGGAAAGGCGCTGGAAAGATACCTGGAAGGAAAATCCCCTTCGATCGAGGAGGAGAGGACAACATCCCCCTCTTTAGACTTCTACTCCAGGGATGGCTCGAAAGATCATCAGGAGAACTCCTCTGAGACCATGGTCGTAGGAGTGTGCCCCGAATGCGGAAACTCGCTGGTGTATCAGGACGGATGCTCAATATGCCATTCGTGCTACTATTCCAAATGCTCATGAGGACTATCATGAAGGAACGTGTAATGTGTGGACCAACGCCTGATGTCGGGCCTCTTGCCAGAAGGAACAAGGCCGTACATGTCGCCTTCAGGCCTGTAGAACCGCTGCTCGAGGATAGATTACATGACATGTTCACACATATCAGGTCCTCAAGAACCATCGGAGACGCGACACTTTCCATGGCTATTAGATGCATCGATGGTTTCTATATAACTTCAAAAGGATGCAATCCCCTGAAAGAGGATCCAAGGCTCGTTAGGGTCATCGGATACGATCCCGTTCAGGACGTATCCCTCATCGCAGGAGATGATGAGCCGGAGATATTCTCCCCCATATTCTGGTACTGCTTCAGGGCTTTCGATGAAACAGGAACGATCCTGTGCATTTATGATAAGGGCGAGGACGAGATCAAGAGGATATCCTCATCGTTCGCAAAGAGCGATAGAATGCTTGAAATCATCAAGACCTGGAAGGGGAGATCTTCACTTGAATATGAGGGGCTCATCCTGCACCGTTCAAGGACAATAGAAGGAGTGCGTGAATTCTTACTGGAAAGCTTTCCTTCGGTTCAGGAAAGGTCCCAGCGGTCTTGAAGGACCTCCGAGCTCTGGATCTGGATACCATCAACGATAGGAAGGTTATCGATCATTCCGAACCAATATATCACCATGCCTGGGCCAAAGATATTGCGGTAATGAATTAGCTGCTTGTTGATGTTCTTTCTAACTTCACGCTCGTCTCCGAAAGATGCCTTCGATTCGATCCAATTCACCTCTTCACCACGATAGAACAATGGATACTCCATCAAGAAATCCGGCGTTTTTCGCCCTTCCCCCCTAAGATCCTCTTCCCTTTTGTATCTCAGTCCCCTCTCGTCCAACCACTTCCTCATAATATCCTCGCCCCATATTCCCCTCATTGTCTGAACCTGGCTTCCTTCAGGGGAATAAATGGGATCGGCCGCCCTCGCCTCTGCTATCTCTATCTTCAACCTTCTATCCTGAATCGAATTCGGATCGTTCAACATCTTCCTGAAGGTCCTCTTCCCTGTTCCCTGATCCGTTAGTATTATGAAAGCGGTCATGACAGGGGGAAAATCTATCTTTTTCGAGATCTCAATGAACGATTGGCCACTCCTCCACTGCTTCGAATACCATGAGGCCTTGTTTTTGATCCTGTGGTAGTTCTCGATCACCTTTCTTGACATCTTTTGAGTGTAGAGGACAAGGAACAATTCCTTGTCCATCTTCCTGTACTTGCGTGAGAGCCTCTCAATATCCTCGTGATCGTTCAGCTGCCTGTAGATCTCCTCATATGTATCCCGGTCAAGCATCATCGGTTATCCGATCCATCGACTTTTATACGACTTTATGATAAGATAGTAATTGTATGTTGCGGTCAGTGGGATGGGAGTTCGGGCGTGACACCTATCTCACTTAAAAATACGTTTATCCTTGACCAATGAGTGCCCTCCCAATATATCTTACCGCATTGGCACACGTAGAACCTTGAGTTGTGATCAAGGACCCTTTCAGGGATCCGATGGGCCATCTCCGTGTCCAGATCATCGATGCTCACTACATTTAGAACTCCGTTGCACAGAGGACATCTCGATCCATGCATCATCCCTTCTATGCCCTCGAAAGCCAGAAGGAATTGACGAAGTTGTGCCTTCAATGTATCGGATATGATCCTCTCTGCCTTGATCCCCCGTCTGAGAGAGAGCTCCTTATCCCTTGTTAGTAGGATCCTGCCCGTTGAGCGGGCGATCTCGAAAATCTGGTCGTCGTCCTCGACTTGGGGGACTATTACATCTATACCCATTATCCTTAGCCACCTGGCCATTTTTATTAGCATGTGATCGCAGATGAAACCTTCATCAGCTCTTTTTTTCTCATTCAAGTGGCCATAATATCACGTTTATACTATAAAAATATATATTTTTAAACAATATAAATATTTATATATATGTTTATATCACAACATTTATAAACAACTATCAACATATATGCACATACCTCAAGGGGGTAAGCATATGAACGCAATGGAAACATCAAAGGTCCTATCCGATCTTCAGGCGCTAAGGATAATATCTCTCACGCAGAGAAGGCCATGCTCGGCCCAGGAGCTCTCCGAGGAATTGAACTCACCTCTGGCCGGCATATACAAGAAGATCAAGGAGCTCGAGAACGCTGGATTGATCAAGGATAACGATCGCATACTGATGCCTTACGGGAAGAGGGTCACAAGATACAGATCTCTCGTAAAAGGTCTTTACGTTCAGTTCTACAACAACGAACTGAGGGTGACCCTTGAACTGGACAGCGATGACAGCACCATCAGAATGGCCTGGAACCCTCTGCAGAACATATGACATTACCTTGTCAGGCACAGGGCCATTCAGTCAACGTCACAAAAACCTTATATACTATCAAAGCTGAATGTCCATTAGCTGATAATAGGAGGTAAGATAATGAGACAATTGGCGCTTGTGATCGCTTGCATCCTTGGCCTCGCGGGTATCTTCGGCTTCGTTAATGCGTTGAACCCCCTGGACAAGAACGACTGGGACCAGGATCCCGACAATGATGGACTGAACAACAGGGAGGAGTTCGCCGCAGGGACGGATCCCAACAACTGGGACACCGATGGCGACGGGCTCCCGGACGGTTGGGAGGTCGAGAACGGGATGAACCCGAGGGACCCCACCGATGCCGACGAGGACAACGATTACTTCGGTGGCGAGGAATACGCCTCATATTCCCAGGTGGATCCTCCATACACCAA
>JARVGK010000040.1 GCA_029762535.1 Thermoplasmatota archaeon | reverse complement strand
CTGCTCGATCCCGATATCGACGGCGACGGCGTCCCCAACGAGATCGACCCCGATCCCTACGATCCCAACGTTTACAACCTGCCTCCGACCGGGCTGCAGTCGAGCGTAGATCCCTCTATGGTCAAGGAGGGGGATACCTTCACTCTGAGCGCTACGGCGACGGATCCGAACAGCGATCCGCTGACATACACATGGACCGTGGACAAGGTCCCTGCTTGGTCCAGGACCGGCCAGTCCGTGGAAGTCGAAGCCTCGGGAGATCTCAAATCAGGTTCTTACGTATTCACTGTCACGGTGTCCGACGGCAAGTCCGCGGAGAGCCCAACCGACACGGTCCAGGTCACGATCGAGGAGACCAAGAAGACCGACAACACCATTATGTACATCATAGTGGCCGCGGTGATCCTCATCGTGATCCTCATCGTGGCCTTCTTCTTGATGCGAAAGAAGCCAGAGGAGGAGGGGGAAGTTGAGGAGATCCTCCCCGATAGCGAACCCATGGGCCTGGATGTTACCGAGGATGATGTCGAGGAGTATCCTGCTCCCGAACTCGAGATCCCTCCCGGTGGAGAGATGCTCGAAGAGGAGGAGGAGATCGAGGACGTTGAGGTCAACATGGAGGACGTCGAGGACCTCGAGGCCCTGGCAAATGAACTCGACATGGCCGATGCATGCCCCGAGTGCGGCTTTTCCCTGGGACCTTCGGATACGAAATGTCCCGGCTGCGGGGTCGAGTTCGATCTGGAGATGGAATGTCCCAACTGTGCCTCAGCGGTTCCTGAAGGGTCGAACGTCTGTCCCGGCTGCGGGGCGAAGTTCTCCTGATATGTTATGGCCGATCGAAGCGGGGCGATAGCTCCGCTTCGTTTATCCTTTTCGACCATCCCGGGAGTAGATTTATATAGGAATATGATAACATACCCTCTTGGAGCCGTAGAATAATGTTGAAGGGCCAATGGTCCGAACTAACCCTCGTGAAATGCCGGTGTTCCGGCGAGGGGAGGCATTCTTTTTGAGATTTCCGAGGTACGATGTCGCATCGTCAAAGATGATCGTGTCGTCGATGGAATATTCGGCTCCAGGATCAGGCAACGTGAACGAAAAAATGTTATTAATGGGATGAGAGGATGAACGATAACGAGGAAGAACCTTCGAAGGATAATGCGCTGGCCGTGAACGATATATTGAAGAATATGGGTGCTGACCTGGACCACATAGAGAAGGTCAAGAGAAGGTACCCGATGAAGACAACGAGGTATTATCTCTCTCTCATAAAGGAGATGGGGGATCCAATATGGAAGCAATCCATTCCGGACCTGGATGAGATACACGATGATTTCAATGTGGAGGACCCGCTGAAGGAGGAGGAGCATACTCCGGTACCGTATCTCGTGCATAAATACCCGGATCGCGTGCTTTTATTGGTCAGCAGCAAATGCGCCATGTACTGCAGGTTCTGCACCAGGAAGAGAAAGGTCGGCAGGATACAGCAGATACCCATGGAGGATGTGTTCAGAGCCATAGGCTACATAGAGGAACATCCGGAGGTCCGCGATGTCGTGGTCTCCGGAGGGGACCCATTGATGAGGACGGACCAGGAGATAGAGGAGATCCTGAAGCGGTTGAGGGCGATCCCTCATCTGGAGATAATCAGGATCGGCACGCGCATGCCTTGCGTGCAGCCCCAGAGGATAACGGTCCGACTGGCCAATATAATAAAGAAGTACCATCCGATATTTATGAACCTGCACTTCAATCACCCTGATGAGATCACACCCGAGTCCTCGGCCGCCCTGAGGATACTCGCGGACGCGGGGATCTCACTTGGCAGTCAGACGGTTCTTCTGAAGGGAGTTAACGACGATCCGGTCGTCATGGTCGATCTGATGAAGAGGCTGGTAAGGAACCGGGTCCGACCCTATTACATCTACCAGTGCGACCTGGTCAAGGGGGTGGAGCATTTCCGGACACCAGTCGAGACCGGAATAAAGATAATGAAGCAGATACAGGGCCACACTTCGGGCCTTTGTCTGCCGCATTTCGTGATCGACGGACCAGGTGGAAAGGTGCCGATATCCCCTCAGTACGTAAAGGACATAACGCCGGACCAGATCATCGTGACCAATTTCCTGGACAATCTGTACACATATCCCGGGACGGACAGGTCTTCAAAGAAGCAGCTCTACAACAAGAAGGTATCCAGAATAGGGGTGGCCTTCAACCTGAAGAGGGAGGCGGAAAAGGGAGAGAGGCCGGACAAGTATGCCGAATTCGACGATCTCGAGACCATAAACGCCATAAGGATCACGATCGAGAACGCCGGGTACGAAACGGTTCTCCTCGAGGCCGACCAGGATTTTCTGGTCAAGGTCAGGGATGCCAATGTGGACTTCGTCTTCAATATCGCAGAGGGGATCCATGGTGAATCGAGGGAATCGCACGTCCCTGCGATACTCGAGATGCTCAACATCCCATACAGCGGATCGGGCGTTCTCACCCAGGCGATAACGTTGAACAAGAGCAGGAAGAAGGAGATACTGAACTACCACGGGATCCCCACCCCGCGATTCCAGCTCTTCAGGAACAATCATCAGAGATTGGACCCCAACCTCCGGTTCCCTTTGATCGTGAAACCGGATGCGGAGGGATCGTCGGTGGGCATATTCAACGACAGCCTGGTCGAGGACCTGTCATCCCTCAAGACGCAGGTGAACAAGGTCCTGAGAGGTTACGATCAGCCGGCCCTGGTCGAAGAGTACCTTGACGGCAGGGAGTTCACGATATCACTTCTGGGTAACAACGGCTCGCTCAGGGTGCTTCCGATGATCGAGGTGGACTTCGATCATCTGCCTGAAGGCCTGAGGAGGTTCGATTCATACGAGGCGAAGTGGATCTACGACAATCCGGACAACGTGGTGGACCCTCTTATATGCCCGCCGGACCTCAAACCCAAGCTCAAAAGCGCCCTGGAGAAGACGGCGAAGAGGACATTTTACACCCTCGGCTGCGTGGATTTCGCCCGGATAGACATCAGATTGGATTCCGGCGGCGTTCCCCATGTCCTCGACGTGAACGCGCTTCCGGGACTGATGCCCAACCCGATGCACAATTCCAGATTCATCCGGTCCTGCTACACTCTCGGCATGACCTACGACGATATCATCCTGTCCATTCTCCACGCCGCCCTGAAGAGGTACAATCTCAGTATGAACGTTTGAGGGGGGATCGATTGAAGATAGGCGTCCTTTACAATGTAGTTGATGATGCGGGGGATGAGGCCGTATCCGTCAACGAGATACTCCAGACCGTCGGTCATGTAAGGAAATCCCTCCTCGATCGACACGATGTCGTTCCGGTCCGGGTCAGGCAAAAGCTGTTCGGAAAACTGGACAGGTCGAGCTTCGACATCATTATCAACCTTTGTGAGGGGTATGGAGAGAGGGCGCAGGGAGAGTTTTGGATCGCTGGCCTTCTCGAATTGATGGGCATTCCCTATACCGGGTCCGGACCTCTGGCCCTGGGCATGAGCCTGAACAAGATGAGGACGAAGCAGGTCCTGGTCGCGAACCGCATCCCGACGCCCAACTATCAGGTGTTCTTCGCCTCCTCCCAGAAGCTCAACCCCGAACTTGTATTCCCCCTGATAGTCAAACCTATAAGGGAAGACGCCTCGGTGGGGATATCCAAGGAATCCATCGTCACTAACCGCCTGGACCTGCTGAAGAGGATCGATCACGTTATATCCAATTACGACCAGCCGGCTCTCGTTGAGGAATACATAGACGGTCGAGAGCTGAACGTCTCGGTCATCGGGAACGGGTCAGAACTGATGCCGCTGCCCGTATCGGAGATAGTGTTCGACATTCCAAGGGGCGAACCGAAGATCGTTGATTACGAATCCAAATGGCTGGAGGATTCCGCCTCGTACAGGGCGACCCGGGGGGTCTGCCCGGCCGACCTCACAGGGGAGACCGAGGCCAGGGTCAAGAAGACCGCCATGGAAGTGTTCAGGATCATGGGCCTCAACGACTATGCGAGGGTGGACATACGATTGAAGGACGGTACCCCCTACGTTCTCGAGGCCAACCCCAACCCGGGGATCAACGCGGATTCCGGGTTCGCAAGGAGCTCCAGGGCTGCGGGTATGGACTACAAGGCGATGGTCAACCGCATTCTCGATACGGCCCTGAAGAGGTATTCCATCACGCCGATAACCTCCTCCGGGGAGAGGGTGATCATCGATGACGGCGTTCTTTTGGGGATCGCCCCCCGCTACGAGCATCTGAACACGATCCGCGACTGGTTCAACGATGTTGAAGTGTCGAGGTACATGGATTCCCCGAAGACGATCGTGAACATGGACGATCTCGTAGAGGACATGCTTGTTGCCGATAGGGGGGATGTGGACCTTTTCATAAAAGAGAAGTCATCGGGCCGTCCGATAGGGTTCGGATCACTATATTCCATCGACCAGGAAAGCTCGACCGCGGAGTTATCCTGCCTGGTGGGTGGGAACGGGGATCGGGGCAGGGGTTACGGGAAAAGGATGGTCAGCATGCTTCTGGGGATCGCCTTCGAACGCAAGATGCTACGTTCGGTCACGGCCACTGCGGCCGTGGAGAACACTGCCTCGATAAAGGCCATGAAAGGCTGTGGATTCGCCGAGGTGGGTGTGCTGAAGGACCATCATGTTGTGGACGGGAATAGGCACGATGAGATCGTGTTCCAGGCCGTCAATCCTTCTTCGAGGATATGATCTCCTTGAGCGTCAGCTTGAAACGCAATTTCATGCCGGACAGGGGATGATTGAGGTCCAGAACTATGGACTCCTCGTCCATCCCGCATACGACCGCGGGGATCTCCTCGCCCTCGGGCAGGGTCAATAACACCATGCTCCCCTCCTCGACGCCCGGTTCCGGCGGGAACTGCGACCTGGGAACGGACCTTATCAGGTTCGGGTCGGGGTCGCCGTAGGCGTCCTCTGGCTCAAGGACGATATCCTTCTCCTCGCCAGCCTTCATGTCCTTCAACGATTCCTCGAAAGCGGGTATGACCTCCCCCGTCCCGAACGTGAAGATGAACGGCTCGTCGGGGTCGTCGGCCCGGTCGAACACCGTTCCGTCCTCCAGCCATCCGACGTACTCTATCCTTACCTTGTCACCTTTTTTGATGGACATCAATATCAGACCTGCAGTGGGTCCACGCGGTATCCCTATATGTTATTTTTCCATCTCAAGCGACTCGATGGATACCATAAAGGCCATGATCATGGCCTCGAAAGGGTTTAGCCTGCAGGCGGCACCGCAGGCGCTGGCGCGCCTTCTGGCCGCGTCGAAGAGCCATTCGAGGGCTTCTTTGTCCCTGCCCTCAAGCGATCTGGAATAGTCTCTCCATCCGTCGATCTCGAACTCGAGGAGCATCCTGTAGGTTGGGCATGTCCTTCCCATGGACCAGCTATCCGATGGCCATATTATAAACCGGAGTGGGGAGGGGATGGCCGAAAGGATCAGGGCGGCATCGGGAATTCCACTCCCCTGCCCTCGGGGGAAAGGTCAGATATATGCCTCCCTCTCCCTGCTTCGTTCCACGAATCCAACACGACCAGGCGAAGTTCCTCGGTGTTATTTGCATCGATCCATTTTCTGCGGAAATCCTTTCCCTCCGATATCTGAAGGAGCCACATGAGCGCGTGGAGATAGAAGCTCTTCCTGTCCCGCGTCGCCGCCATAACGATGAAGGCGTGGATCGGGTCCTGGTCCCTGGATATGATGAATCCCTTCTTGCTCCTCGCCATCATCATGTGGAACTTTCTCCTGCCCCTGAGCCTGATCATCACAATGGCGATGCCTGGATGTACCATGATGTCCGAATCGGCCTCCTTCTTCAGAATATATTTGAAGACGCTCGCCTCCCTCTCCCCCGACCTGTAGGCGATCCTTTCGGCAAGCAGATGGGCGAATCTGACAGGTGACAGGAACTTGTACAGGTCCACTATGTCGCATGTGCGGAGTATGTCCTCGAAATTCCTCTCGCTTATATGGTCGCGTTCGATAATGATCTCCCTGAGCTCCTCGTCCACCATATAGCTCGTCTGCTTGATCCCCATCACCCTCTCTATGACGTGCAGCAGTCCATACTCCCTCTTGATCTTACCCCTGGAATAGAGAAAGTACCACACCAGCCCCAGAAGTATGAATATCACGACCAATCCCACGGCCGTGTATCCCATCATCACGATCAGGGTAAGGTTCACGAGCACCGCTCCGATCTGGATCCATGGGTAGAGGGGGGCTTTGAACTTTGGTCTGTAGCATCTGATCCTGCCCTCCCTCATCATGATGACTGAGAGGTTGACGAAGCAGAACATGAGCAGGACCAGGGCGGATGCGAACTTGGCTATCCTGGCGACGTCGAAGAACATTATCACGATTATCATGATCGAAGCGGTGACCACCACGGCGAGGACCGGGATCCCGTTCTTCGATACTCCGGAGAGCCGTGGAGGCAGAAGATGGTCCCTGCTCATGGCGAAGGGATACCTCGAGGATGAGAGTATCCCCGAGTTGGCCGTGGATACGAAGGCGAGTATGGCCGCCGCGGCCATGACCATCAAGCCCGCGCGGCCGAGGAAAGCGCTCGCCCCGAGGGATATGGGGATCTTGGAACCCGCAAGCTCCGATGGGTCCGCCAAGCCGACCGTCACTATCGTGGTCAGAACGTAGAGCAGTGTGACCACGAGCCATGCGAGCATCATTCCAAGGGGGATGTTGCGTCCGGGGCTGCGTATCTCCTCGGATACGCTGCATACTTTGGTCAGTCCCATGTACGAGACGAAGACCAGGCCGGCCGTGGACAGCACCGCAGCACGGCCCTCCGGCGCCAGGGGGGAGAAGTTGCCGGGCTTCAAGAAGAACATTCCGATCCCTATATAGATCGCCAACAAAGTCAGCAGAGCGATCACGATCAGGTCCTGGCTCTTGCCTGCATGCTTGACCCCTTTGATGTTTATGAACATGAAGACCAGGCAGAAGAGGACCGCTATGAGCTTGACGTAGATGCCGTCTATCGCTGGATGTATCAGGGATGTGAATATGCCGATCCCCAGAAGAGAGAAGGCTATCTTCAGGTTCAATGACGTCCACGACGCGAACCCGCTTATGGTGCCTATTATCGGGCCCATGCTTCGGTCAATGTAGAAATAGTCCCCTCCCGCCTTGGGCATAGCCGTGGAGAGCTCGGCCATGGACAGCATCGTTGGCAGCATGACGAATCCCGCCAGAAGATACGACAGGAATATCACGGGACCCGCTTGAGCGAAAGCAATTCCAGGAAGGATGAAAAGGCCTGAGGAGATCATGGCGCCGGAGGCTATGGTGAAGACCTCTAAAAGTCCCAGGTCCTTCTTCAGTGTGCCCGCTTCGCCCTTGACGCTTCCCCGCATGCCATATACCAGAAAGGACAATCATTGAGCGTATATTAATCTTTATAATGCCTTGGCCACCCTCATCCGTGGGATATGTGGCCGTACATTATCCTGTCCATCATCCCCGAAACGTCATCGACCTCCATCTTTCCGTAATGGGAGTACCACCTAATTATATCATCATCCATGCGGAATATGAAGGTCGTCATCGGAACCCCGTTCTCCCTTCCGGTGGGGATGTATGTCGGGTAAAGGCCGTTCGGGTCCTCGTTGGCATCGATCGAATAGAGCCTCAACCCGGCGTATTTAGTACCTTCCCTGCCTCCATCCTCGGGGCCTGATGCTATTCCCTCCTCCACCATCTCGTCCCACTGCTCGGAGCACGGGACGCAGCCCTGGGCCCAGTAGAACAGTATGAGAAGGTCCACTTCTTCCGAGTCCAGGACCTGGGTGACGAATCGGGGGTGGGGGACCTCCTCCCCCTTCTTTATATGTCCTTGGGGGTATTCGGTCCAGAAGGAAGTGAATCCGGGGATCTGCGGATCAAGGCCCAGGCAGCCCAGGCATCTGATGGTGGCAAGCCTCTGCACCTCGCTGTAGCCGCCCGAATAGGAAAAAACGGCGAGCGCAGGGGCCCCGGTCATCAATGCCACGAGCATGATGGGGACCAGAGCGTTGAACCCCGGTCTGGAGCCGTATCTCGGCAGCGGGTCCCTGTTCCTCATCGTGAGGCCCACCTCCCGAGCGTTGCATTGACCGGCACGAGACGCTGTGCGGCGACCGGGCAGGCGTCTATACATCTCATGCATCTGATGCATTCCGGATCGGTCTTGTCCTCCTTGGGGTTGATCCCCATGGGGCAGGCAGATATGCATCTCTGGCAGTGTATGCACTTTTGGGCATCGAAATGTATGTCGCTTATCGATATCTTGTTCGTGGGACCGTACATCGCTCCGATGGGACACAGGTACCTGCACCAGCCGCGATCGACGACCGCCACAAGGGCCAGGACGGTCACCGCGAAGACCATCTTCAGCCAGAAGAATTGGTTCGCGCTCCAGGCGTTCGGGTTGAGGAACAGCTCGGGGATGGTGGCCGTGATGGCGCCTATCGGGTCTATATCGGTGAACGCCAGGGTGTCGAATATGTATGTGGATGGTGCGACGGCTATGAGCAGGCCAACCTTTACGAGCCTCAGCCATCTGTCCGCTCCCGCACCGGACCTCAGTTGTATCCTTCTGTCCTTCAAGGCGAAGCGGACAAGGCCGACCAGGCCTATTATCAGGGCCATAAGTGAAAGGAGGCCCATGAACTCGAGGCTCGAGAGGGGCGTTCCCTCGATCCCGGAGCGTTCCGCCACGTAGACCATGGCCCTGAGCATGATCGAGGCGGCGATGAATGATAAGGAAGCCCATATCCTCCGCCCGCGCATGACGATGATGAAACCCCAGAGGGCAAGGAGGAAGGAGCCTATGGCGCCCACGTAACCCATCCACATGTACAGCAAGGGCTCCAAGCCCGTCTTATCGGCGATGTACGGGCCGGCCGTACCGATCACCAGCAACAGGAGCGATGCAAATGCCAGCATGCCCATGCGGTATCGGCTCGCTGCCTTGCGCTTCAAGAAGGAGTAGATGTCCTGGAGAGTTCCCATTGGGCATGCCAGACCGCAGAATGACCTTCCCACCAGAATGCCTATGACGAGGAACATCCCTATGAGATAGAAGATCATGTAGGGGCCGTTGACGGAGCCGGAGGATATCTCCAGAACGCCGTGCTCGAGGACCCAAATAGGGCAGCCCGCGCATGCGCCGGGGCTTGCCGGGCAGAAGAAGAACGGATAGATGAATCCGGTCATGGCGATGCCGAAGACCCCGAGGACCGCAACGATGAAGAAGAGCCCCTGCAGCGTGATACGCACATGGGACATGCGCAGCTTGGACTTCTCAGGGCTCATCATCGGCTGAAAGAACGCCTTGATAATTCTATGTTTCGGATGCGCCATGCCAAAGTATAAATCGGTTTTGACGTTACATCGGACCCGATGGAGAATGTCCGCATAAGCGTCCTCATACCGACGCTGAACGAGGAAGAGTCCATAGGGGAGACTCTTGACCAGGTCCCAAGGTCACCCGACATGGAGATCGCCATCATCGACGGTCTGTCGAAGGACCGCACCAGAGAGATCGCCGTATCCAAAGGTGCGAGGGTCATAGAGGAGACCCGTCGCGGATACGGGCGCGCATACAAGACCGGCTTCAAGGAGGCGAAAGGCGATATCATAGTGACGCTTGACGGGGACACGACATATCCGGCCGAGATGATCCAGGAGCTGGTGTCCGCTCTCGAGTCCGGGAACCTGGATTTCATCTCTTGCGACAGGATCAAGAAGGCGGAGAAAGGCGCTTTCACCCTTACACATGCCTTCGGGAATTGGTTGCTCAAAGCGGTCACCAACGTGCTGTTCGGGACAAGGCTCAGCGACTCCCAGACGGGGATGTGGGTATTCAGGAAGGAGGTCCTGCGTGAACTTACCCTGACATCGGATGGGATGCCTCTTTCCGAGGAGATCAAGATAGAGGTCTTCACCAACGATCGAATAAGGAGCATGGAGATCTCCGTACCATATCGCATGAGAGCGGGGGAGAAGAAGCTCTCCACGTTCAAGGACGGCTGGAGGAACCTTTCGTTCCTATTCAAGAAGAGGTTATCCCCTTCCTCATTGGGAGAGGGAGAGGACTATTCCGGGGTGTGATCGTCCCATGGGCTATGCGTTCTCGTCAGTCGGTATATCCGTGGGATCCGCCATGCAGAACCTGTCGGCCCAGACCGGTGGTGCGGGAGAGACATGCCTCTGGGTGTGTACAATATGCTGTATGGCCCCGATCACCCTGTTCCTGATCGTCTTCGTCATGGTGCTCGTGCGAAGGATAGTCCGCATGGGCAGAAGGAGAAAGGCCCTGGCCCAAAAGAAGGCAGGAAGAGGGCCATCAGAGGACAGATAGCAATAAATAGGAGTGGCCATTCTGCCATTCACCTCGCCATTGGGCGAATGGAAATGTACCCGCAAGGGCGAATCCGGAAGGTGAAAAGATGTCCAAGAGCGTATATTCTTACATAAACGACAGCTGGAACAGGCCCCTGGATGGAGAGACCAGGGAGGTGAACAAGCAGAGGCTAATCCAGTGGAGGGCCGAGGGCACGATCGTAAGGGTGGAGAGGCCTTTGAGGCTCGACCGCGCCAGGAAGCTGGGTTACAGGGCCAAACAGGGTTACGTCATCGTCAGGGTCAAGGTCCGGAAAGGCTCTCTGAGGAAGAGGGCAATACGAAAGGGGCGAAGGGCTAAGAGAAGGGGTATCATCCGAATGAGGGTGAACAAGAACATCCAGAGGATAGGTGAGGAGAGGGTGGCGAAGCACTACACCAACATGGAGGTCCTCAATTCCTATTGGGTGGGCGAGGACGGCCAGCACAGGTTCTACGAGGTCATACTGGTGGACCCGCACCATCCCTCGATAACCAGCGATCCGAAGATCAACTGGATAGATGGCAGGCAGCACACGTCAAGGGTGTTCAGGGGCCTGACCTCATCCGGTAAGAAGAGGAGGGGCCTGAGGAAGAAGGGCATAGGCGCCGAGAAGGTGAGGCCCTCGGTGAACGCCAACGTTCACAAGAAGAGGCCGGGAAAGAAGATCCCAATACACTGATCTCAAACCAACCTCTCCGGGCACAAACCGCGCCTGGAACAGTTGCGGCATTTGCCCGGATTGTCATGGTTCCGATGCGCCTCCCCGGTGCGTATGGAGTCCCGGATCTCCGACACCTTCGAGAGGGCTATGGCCCTGGTCAAGAGGTCAAGATCGACCTGGAACCTTTTCGTCTCCTCTCCGGGGGGCCTGTAATCCACGTATCCGTATGGAGGGGAGCTGCCGTATTCCACATCCATCAATATCATGTAGCAGGTCAGCTGCATTATGTGGCTGAAATGCGGGGATTTCGGAACACGGCCGGATTTGATCTCCACCGGTATCTTTTTTCCGTCCTCCTCGATGATGAGGTCAGGTGTCCCGATCAGGTAATGCCTTTTGGACATCAAGGGGCGGCCCCTTTTTCCCCTGACCACAGGGTCGGAGCCGATCAACCTCGAGGTTCTGGCGATGCCCATATCCTCGAGCCCGTCCTCCACCCCCCTCTTCAGGGTCGTTGCCCTGAACATGAAGAAGGCGGCACCCAAGAGCCATAGTATAGAAAGCGCCACGGATATAACGTAATAATCCCCAACCCTCTCGCTCGTTGCCATGAACGCCGATGCGGCGAACATCGAGGCGATTATCGATAGGACAACCATCGGCAGGTCGGCGCTGGACCCGGTCCTCGCGGATTTGGGGCCTCTCCTGTTCTGCCTGTACAGATGGAACACCAGGGATCCGATGAACCATATGAAGGAGGCGATGAGTATGATGAATCCCGCGGTATCCCCCATCTCATACATCTCTGATATGAAGAGGAACAGCACGGTGATGAAGATGAGTAGGCCGACCATTAAAAGGGCCGTCATGGATATCCTGCCCTTGAACGGCCCCCTTTGAGGGTCCCTCAGATAGATTATGAAGAACATCAGCAGGAAGAAGTAGATGACCACTAGCGAGATCGTCATGAAGCTCGCGAGGGAGGCGAGCGAGAGGCCGAAAGGCTGGAGCATCAGTATCCCGTTGATGAGCAGGTATGAACCGAATGCGAAGAGGAGGAACGGCTCGAGGGTGAAACCGACCCTGCCCCTGATCTCTCGGAGATCCCTGCCGGACATCAACGTCTTGATGATCGATCCCTCCTTGGCCGATCTCCTGAAGTAGAGGAAGAGGCCCGCGCTGACGAGCAGTATCGAGGCGGAAACCACCACGAGACGCCATGCGTCGATGTTCATGAATCCCACTCTCGTGAGGAAGGCCAGGGACACTCCGAGAAGGAGCAGTATGCCGGATATCAAGATGAAGGACCAGGTGGTCTTTCGTGCGTCCATTGCCCTTTCCTGGTCCTTGATGACCTTCGATGCCTTCTCAGCGTGATCGGCATGGACCCTGTCGCCTATGGCGAACCTGTGGTCACGAACAGGTGGTTCCGATCGGTCCAGCTTCCAGGAGAGAGGGCAGTAGCTCCATCTCTCGACCTCCGAGGCGGATATCGGCCTATCTTTCGCATTCGTTGGCATCCCGTCACTTTGACCCTGGACCTATTATTAATATTTAATTGTCGAAACGGCAATATTACTCAAGATGGATCCAGGGTATTGTTTATATAACCGCAGAAAAATGCACTTGAACATTGGGGATATTATCATGGTAAGGGCCAAGCGTTCTTCAATAGCAGCATTGTGCGTCGCGGCATTGTTCTTGACAGTGGCATTGGCGATGGATTTCGAGGTCCGGGGCGGACATCCAACCGGATCCAGGATCCCCGGGCCGTATTCGGCGACGGTGGAGATCAGCCTGGAGTACCCTAACAGCGATCCTGCCGAGTCGTTCGAGGTCCGCCTGCTCAATATCGGTCAGGCATCGTACAATACCGTTTCCGGGACCACCGACCTGAACGGCGAGTGCACCCTATACGTGGAATCCAACAACTGGGGGCCCTGCAGATTATGGGCCTACGATGCGGCGGAGGTATACTGGTGGAACACCTCTCTCTTCGTGGAGCCGGACGGTAACCATCCGATAGTGGGCGTGCTGAAGCCCTTCCTGCCCTGGACTAACGAGGTGAAGGGCAAGGTAACGGACGTGTCAACCGGGCTCCCATTATCGGGCCAGCCTGTGGGCTTTAACGGCGAGGACGAGAACTGGGCTCCCATCTCACTGACGGAGTTCACGGCCGCGGACGGTTCCTACACCATGTACCTTCCAGAAGCCTCAAGGCCCTACAAGGTGACGGTAGCGGTCGCAGGATACGATACGTACACGAACGAACTGCATATCGTTCAGGGAAAGGACGCATACGATCTGGACATAGAGCTGCGCCCTGAATATTCCGGAACCGTCCCCCTGCATGTAAGGGCATTGAGGAAAGGTTCCTCGGACATACTGCCTCTGTACTATGCCTCCGCCTCAGGGTATGCGGCCGATCGGGAGAATACCAGACAAAGCTCATGGAGCTACAGCGGAGATCCGGTCACGGGATACTTTGACCTGATGGTCGGTCCGGGTGAGTACGGGTTGGGATTTGAAACGGAGAAGGACATCGAATGGAACGTGAGTATGAGATTCCAAAGATTTGCGATCGTTAACGGCACGGAGATGTTCGTCGATGCCGAGGTCCCCTATCCCGAGGAGTGGAGAAGAGTGGACGTTCACGTCAAGGACGGCATGGGTCCGATCGCCTCCGCATCGGTCGGTTATTACATGTCGTTGTACGATCCGAGGGAGCACCGGAGCATATCCGCGTCCGCCTATACCGACGCCTCCGGGAACACGAAGCTAGGGATCCCTCCGGATATGGAAGTCGTTCTGGATGTTTGGGAATGGGGATACGACACCTCTTACATCACGATCCCTCCCGGGCCTGTATCCGAGCCCGTGGATCTTGACGTCACGCTGGAGCCAACGGCTCCGGACCCGATCCCCGAAGGCCAGGTATCCATCAAGGTCGTTGACGAGGTTTCGGGGATCATCGTTCCCAAAGCACAGGTCTCGGCATCGCTATACAGTGATGAGCACGGGCGATGGATATCCTTCTACGGGATGGCCGGGACCGACGGCTACTTCAACGCGACGGTGAAGGCCGCCACCTATCCAGTCGTCAAGGCTTATTACTCGATCGGTTCCGGGAGCATCAAGAACCTCAGCGTCCCCGAAGGAGGGACTGGAAGCGCGGTCATATCCCTGATCAGGAACACGTTCCCGCCCGATCCCGTCGAGATCTCCCTCAACCTCGTTTCAGCGGAGGGGGGGCCCGTTGCGGGGCAGGCCGTGACGATGGATTCGCTTGACCATCCCTCGAGTACCTACAAGCCAGTATCGGATAATACGGGTATGATCAGGGCAAAGGTGCTGCCCGGGTCCTATCTCGTGAGTATGTATGAGGGCTACGAGTCATCGCCCAACGCCCGCAGTCATTGGAGGTTCGAGGAGATCGATTTCGAGGTCCCCCCCGAGGGAGGCTCTCTCGGAGAGATCGTCATGTATCCGACCCATCCTCTAGATAGCGTAGAAGGGTTCATAAGGGATTCATCGACCGGAATGGCGATCCCGAATCAGGAATTGGGTGCGTACTCAAGAAGATATCTCGATATGACCCCCACAAGGCAGGTGCCTTATATCATGCCCTATTTCGAGAGCCTATGGGGGGAGGAGGAGAATTACGTACATCTGTTCTCACAGTACAGCATCGGAAGTGATGATGTTGGCTATTACAGAGCTTGGGGTCGGGACACGGTCGATCTCTACTGCGACCGAGAGGGTTATTATCCCTACAGGGAAAAGTTGGACATGACCTCGAGGGCGGGAAAGCAGATGGACATAATGCTGGAGCCCGTTCCGGAACTCAGCACCTGGGTTAACGGAACGCTCGTGGACATCGACGATAACCCGCTGGAGGGTTTCGTAGTAATGGTGGACCCGGAAAAGGAACATTTCATCGTGGATGAGGGCCATACGGATCCCTCCGGCGTTTTCTCCTTCATGTGTTATCCGGGATCGCTGCGGGCCGTGTTCGGAACTCCATCGATGTGGGACAAGCTGGACCTGGAGGTGCCTCCGGAGGGGATAGAGGGATTGAAGCTCGTTCTGGCGCCCACGTATCACATAAACGGGACGGTCGTCGACTGGAAGGATGACCCACTGGAAGGGATCGACCTCGTTTTGGATATGGAGGTACCCTCACTGCTATACCCCCCAGCATATAACGGCTCGAGCCTGCATCTCACGACCGGGGCCGACGGTTCTTTCAGCTTAAGGGTGGTCGCGGGGAGCTATCGACTGTCATTTGCAGGGAACGAACTCTACGCCCCCGGAACTCTGGAGATCGAGGTCATCTCAGGATCGATCGATGTCAAATTCGTTCTCGGGAACCGGACGTTCGGGAGCATCTCGGGCGCGGTGATGGCACAAGGCGGTCCATTCTCGAGCGGGATACCGAACGCCTCGGTATCTTTGAAGAACGCCATATTGGATATCCACCTGGACACGGTCTCGGGACCAGAGGGGGTATATGCGTTCGAGGATGTCCCCTACGGGGCCGGATACCTTCTAATCGCCCGTCCTCCGGAGGGAATGGAGTTCATGAACGGGGTCCGCTCGGGATACGGGAACGCCTCCATCGAGGACATAGAACTGGACGTTTCCATACTCTCTATGGACATCACGCTGATATACGAGGAGATCGCCGCCCCTGAGTTCGTATCGATAGTGGATCGGTATCCTGCAGGAAGCGATGTGGGTATAAATCAGAGGATACGCGTCTCTTTCTCCCATTCGATGAACAGGACGACCGTTGAGTCGGGCTTCGTCATAACTCCGGAATTGAACGTGACCGGCTTCACCTGGTCGGGAGACGGAAGGACGGTGACGCTGGTCCATTCCGATCTTATCCCGAACACGACCTACACCATCGAGATATCATCGATGGTACTCTCATACGCAGGACATGTTCTCGATCCCTCCGAGGTCAGGACCTGGGACTTCACCACCGGGGAGGGGGCAGCCGAATGGCATCTGACCTATGTCATGGTCGAGGTTATCAAGGACAGGACGGTCATAGTGAACGTCGAAGGAGGGCAAGGCCAGAGCGTGTACATCGTCATTGATGGCGTGGGATCCTTCAATCTGGATGAGACCGAGCCGGGCAAATACTATGGGAGCATAGCCCCTTTCAACTTCGATTGGGACATGAGGTATGACTATCATTTCTCGGACCGGGATGGAGGGCCGGACATGTGGCCTCTTTACAAAGGTTACATTCTCACACCGCTACAGGACAGGCCAATGCCTCCTATCTCCCATGATGAAGAGACAGTTGGTCCCGGCTTCCTGGGATGCCTCGGACTATGCGGGGCGATAATCCTGATAATCATAATCCTGGTGGCACTGGTCTTGATCATATCCAAGGTGAAGAGCAGAATCGACGACAAGGAGGAGTGAGGGCAGAGGGCCGCAAGCAATATATCCCATCCTAGCTTATTTGTGGCCATGCCCTCCGAGGGATCGCCGAAGGAAAGGCCGGCCGCTCTGCTGCTGTTGTTGATGGTCATATCGCTTTTGATAATCCCCGTTCTTGGATCGGCCGGGAGAGACCAAATTCTTCCCCGGAAGGTTTACCTTCCGGTGATCGACCGGGAGCTCAGGCCCATGCTGGAGGATCCATCCGGGCCGTCCATCCAGGTCCTGGTCAGGTACAGGGGCTTTCCGATCGATAGGGACCTGGAACTCGCCCGAAGGTCCGGGACCGATGTCATCGCCACCATGAAGACCATTCCGGTAGCGACCCTCAAGGGCGATCCGAATACGATAATGAGGCTTAGCGGGGATCCAAGGGTCGTTTGGATGGAGCACGACCATGAGGTCACCTTCGACATGGAGGAATCGCTGCTCACCATAAACGCGACGCTGGCATGGGACAGCTGGATATGTTCCGCTAATCATGATTTCCCGCAGATAACCGGCGAAGGCGTGACGGTCGCTGTGGTGGATACGGGGATCGATGCCGGGCATCCGGACCTGGATTACGGCAGAAAGACCATCATCAACATCAAATCCGACATACCCGGAGGCCCCTGGTACGAGCTCGAGAACTCGGACACCAGCTACGGCCACGGAACCCACTGCGCGGGGACCATAGCAGGGAACGGGGATGCCTCGGCGGGTGCCAGAAAGGGCGTGGCGCCGGATTCCAAGCTCATTGGACTGTGCGTTGGGGATGTGGGCATCACCCTTACGAACACGCTTCAAGGCCTGGACTGGGTATATCAAAACTCCCGACCGCCGAATCCCCACAACATAAGAGTGGTATCCAATTCATGGGGCGGGGGGGCGGGGGAATACGATCCCGAGGACGCGACGTCCCAAATTTGTCAGAAGCTCACGTACGACAACAATGTTCTGGTGGTCTTCGCCATGGGTAATGCGGGCCGAGGCTATCATTCCGGGGAGACCCTGACCACCTCCCCTACATCCCTGATCCCATCGAACATCGGGGTCGCCGCCTTCGCAAGGGACGGATCCTACGTGGCCGACTTCTCCAGCAGAGGCGAGAAAGGAAAGAACCAGACATATCCCGATGTCGGGGCCCCGGGAGTCAGGATATGGTCGGCCCATGCGAGGATCACGCAGATATCCGCGATGTCCAAGATGAGGGGCAATCCCAACCCCTATTATCTTGCGATCTCCGGAACCTCGATGGCCACCCCCCATGTCAGCGGGCTCGCGGCACTGATGTTCCAGGCGGCCCCCTCTCTTACGATATCGGACAGGTTCGAGGACTATTCCGGAGACGATCCGGAGGGATGGGTCGCAAATACCTTCAACCGCATTCACGAGATCGAGTGGATAATGGAGCAGTCGGCCCATTACCTGTCCCCGGACGGGATCCCCCTCTCGGACGAGGCCAACGACAACGGTGTGCCGGAACCTGAGGACATGGGGGATACCGAGATCGGATGGGACCAAAAACCGATCGATTGGGCTCAGGGATACGGAATAGTGGACGCGCAGAGATGCGTGGGCATCGCATTGACGCTCCAGCGTCTCAGGGACAGGTACGGCGACAGGAAATGGAACGTTAACGATGCCATCGAGGTCTACGAGGGAGGGGGGGTTTTCCATGAGACGACCAGGAACCTCTCGACGGACACCCTGCATACTTCATGGAAAGGCGAGTTCGCAAGGTATGCGCAGGACAGGGACATACCGCTGCTGGTGCAGAACCAGACCAGGCTGATATACGTCCCGGAGGGAGCACAGGAGATCTCGATAACGCTTCAGTTCGATCCCTGGATACTCAGGGAAGGCCAGATAGGGGACCTCACCTTCGTCATAGACTATGGTTGGGATGGGACCTTCGATTACGAGCACCCATTCCTCGGCTCCAGGACCAGCGGAACGAAGACAGCGACGATCAACGTCGATGCCTCAAGGTCAGGCATGTACTGGGCGATAGGCATATACGGCAGGGGATTCAAGGCCCTGCAGCCGTTCAGGGACGGTGAGTATTTCGAGTTCAGGATGGAGTATGTCATCGGCGCCTCTATGCGCGTGGCGATCCCCGATAACGGATCCCTCGAATTGATGGAGCCCCCATCCAACTCCATGCTGTCACGGTGGAGCGGGGCGGCTCCATCCAGCGCCTATCAGGGGGGGACCGTAGTTCAGAAAGGTACGATGTTCGATATGGAGAGGATGGTCCCGATCCCGCCTCCCGAACCCGAGCGCCCGTCCAGGCCGTTCCCGTTCTGGATCCTGGCGATGGTTTTGTTGGTCGCGATAGCCCTTTACGTGATCTACAGCCGATATGTCCGAAGGAAGCGGAGGAAGGCCTGATGGGGTACAGGCTACTGATAATGGCAATCGTGATGCTGCCCCTCATCGTTCCCCCGGCCGACATAACGATCGATGAGCCAGTGCTTGGGAAGCTCTCAAGAACGCTCGAGGGATGCGGTGTGTATATGGAGAAAGGGCGGGTGCAATGGTTGAGCGATTCGGATCTTGCCGTCCTCGTTCACGTATCCGAGCCGCAAGCTGGTATGTATCGAGGCAGATTGAACGATCTGGGGCTCCGGGTCGGGCATCGTTTCACGTACGTGGACGTTTACCAGGCGACGATCAGGGCATCCCTCCTTCCTTCGCTGACCCGCATGGACTGGGTGATGCATATAGAATACGACGCGCCCGTGGTCAAGGACCTCGAGGTGTCCACCGAGGCCGTCAAGGCCCCGAGGGTATGGTCCTCCGCCATCAAGGAAGGGAACTCGATGAAGGACGGCGTGACTGGGTCTGGAGTATCCATAGCCGTCGTCGATTCCGGTTTAGATGCCGGTCATCCCGACCTCGACTACGGATCGAAGACCGTGGTGAATATCAAGGCCGCGCAGGCGGGATCCCCCTGGGTCGAGATGGAGAACACGGACACCTCCGTAGGCCATGGATCCCACTGCGCCGGCATAGCGGCCGGGAACGGTGACGCCTCGGCGGGAGGGAGGAGCGGGGTCGCTCCGGGAGCGAGTTTGGTGGGGCTATCCCTTTCCGAGGGCAGCGTCGAGGTGTCCACCGCGAACTACCTCTACGGCCTGGAATGGGTGTTCGATAACTCCAGGCCCGGGGCCACCTACCCTCACCCACCTATCAGGGTATGTACCAATTCCTGGCATACCACGGAGGGTGAATACGATCCCAACATGGCCCTGTCCATAATCATAAACCGCCTCACCTACGAGAACAACGTGGTCTGCACGTTCTCCGCAGGGAACGACGGAAGGCAGGACCCCAAGGGCACAACGGTCTGGACCTCTCAGCAGGGCGCGACCCCCTGTGCGATAATGGTGGCGGCGCACGCGAGGGACGGCACGTCCGTTGCGGAATTCACATCCCATGGGCAGGTTGGCCTCAACCACACATACCCGGACGTCGGAGCCCCGGGGGTGAGGATATGGGCCGCTCACGCGAGGAGGACGGGTATCTCGGCTGGTTCCAAGATTGGGGGTAACCCCAACCCTTACTATCTGGCTATCTCAGGTACCTCCATGTCCACGCCTCACGTCGCCGGGACGGTGGCGCTTCTGTTCGAGGCCTGCCCCTCTCTCGGCATATCGGAGACGGCGGAGGATTATTCCGGCGGGGACCATGAATGGTTCCACTTCCACCCATATAGATTCGTTCACGAGGCGGAGCTGATACTCGAGGCATCCGCGACCAGGATCCCATATATTGAGGGCAAGGAGTCCGAGACGCACATATATGTCAACGACACCTCGACAGGATGGGGGGGCCGGAGCATCGACTACGTCCAGGGATACGGTTTCATCGACATCGAGAAGGCTGTCGGTATCGCCCTCACATTGGACCGTCTGAGGCGGGAGAACCCTCACAGGAAGGTGAGCGTCATGGACGCCCTGTTCTCCGATGCCGATGTCACCCGTACATCGATCGTGGGAAGGTCCGACAAGCTCGTCACATCATGGAACGGCGAGTACAGCCGCTTCAACGATCAGAACGGCAAACCGCTGCTCGTCCAGAACCAGACCAGGTACCTGTTCGTTCCGGACGGGACCTCTGCTATCTCCATTGACATAAGCTACGTTCCCCTATCCATGGCTGACCTTCACGTGGGGGGGATCTCGATCGAGGTCGATTACGACCTCGACGGCGTTGCGGACTTCGGAGGGGACTCACCGCTGTTCAGCAGGCCCGGCACGTACGAGATACCCATAAGGACGACGGGTGTTTTCTACGGCATAACCGTCAGAGGGCAAGGGATAAGGATACTCAAACCGTTGAGGGACACTTCCTATGTTGAGCTGAGGATACCATACAGCATGAGGGCGGTACTCACGATATCAGGCGATAACGCTACGGTGTTCCGATCGGTCTATTCGAACGCCATGAGGGCGCCGCTCATGACGGACGTTTCCTCCGGAGTGTCGATAGAAACGACCCTGGACCTGACCCTTTATGACCTGGACCGGGCCGCGGGTCCATGGCAGGATGAAAGGCCGGAAGGAGGCGGTTCCAGAGCCTTTCCCTATATAATACTCGCAGTGCTTTTGCTCGGGACCGTCTCCGCGGTCCTCTATATCTATCTTCGGAAAAGGAGATGAAAAGCAAAGGGTTAATTATTCTGGGACAATCTATATATGTTCTCATGGATATTTATTGACAGTGATAAAATGGGATACAAGAGACTGCAGACGGTCGAAGGACTTCTCGAGAACAGGAACAGGGCAAGGATATTCGAGGCGGTGATCTCATATCCTGGTGCCAGCTTCACTGAGCTGAGGAACATACTCGACATAAAGAACGGTACGCTATCGCACCACCTGATAAAATTGGAGAAGAAGGGCCTCATAGCATCGAAGAAGTTGGGCGTGTTCAGGCGCTATTACCCGGCCAACGGTGATGTGCCATTGGACCTCGAGGAGCGTATAAGGGCCGTGATACTCAAGGACCCGGGGATCTCCCAGAGCAGCATAGCGAGAAAGTTGGAAATAACAAGACAGGTGGCCAACTACCACATAACATCACTGAAGCGAAAGGGTATGCTGGTCGTGAAGAGACAGGGAAGGAGCTCACAGATATTCATGAAATGATCCGTAAAACGTCCCCTCCCATAAGGATGCCGACCCATCATCTCTTGTTCAGGATGTAAGCGCAGTTCGTGCATTTCCAGATCTCGAATATGTCCTGCCCTCTTGAGAAGGGTACCATATTGCCCCTTTCGCATTTGGGGCAGGATGGGAAGATGGATTCCGCCACTTTACCGCCTCCGTTATGGTCATAAGAACCCGAGGGATATAAAAGGATTGGGTAGGTTCCATGTAACTCTGCTTCAGAGGAAAAGGGACGTAGCGGCGATGATTATGCCCGATACCACCAGGATGGTGATGATGAGAAGCGTGAGATGGACATGTGGACCTTGTTCGGGATCGTCCATCGCCTTGAGGGGCCCCTTCTGGGCTATGGTCCTAACGACGCCTCCCAATGAGAATCGGGGGATCTCGTTGGATATCGCTCTGTCCGTCGCCTGCATGGGGCGATGCATCGCTTCGCCTTTACTTAATCTTTTCCGGAATGGGAAATTACCCCAAATCGACCATTATTTATAATCCGTCACCATGGGGGCATCAACAGCACCGGGTGGTCTCAATGGCTATAGAGCTGAAAGGCAATGATGTTAGATCCACGGATATCGTCTCCATAGCGAGAGGAAAGGAACCGGCACGGTTCTCCGATGAGGCACAGAGGAGGATATCAAGATGCGAGGCTATGGTCCGCTCCCTGGTCGACAGGGGCGAGAAGATATACGGAGTGACCACTGGAATAGGCGAGCTCGCGTCGGTTTTCCTGAGCCCCGAACAGGGGCTGGAGCTGCAGAGGAAGATCGTGTTCTCCCACAGCGCCTCCTGCGGGGATCCACTCCCAGAGGAGGAGGTCAGGGCGGCGATAGCATGCAGGGCCAATGTTTGGGCTAAAGGCCATTCCGGTCTCAGGCTCTCAACGGCCCGAACGTATCTCGATATGGTCAACCGGGGTGTGACTCCACTGGTGTTCGAAAAGGGATCCCTGGGATGCTCCGGGGACCTCTCGCCCCTTGCTCAGATCGCCGAGGTCATATTGGGTGAGGGGCAGGCCCACTACGAAGGGGAGCTGTTGCCCGGAAAGGAGGCGATGGAGAGGGCGGACCTTCCCACGGTCGAACTGACCTTCAAGGAGGGCCTTGCCCTCGTGAACGGAACGCAGGTGATGATCGGTCAGATGTGCCTGCTCCTGGATGATGCCAGATCGCTCATAAAGAACGCGATCATCGCATCGGCGATGTCCCTGGACGCTCTAAAGACGGTCATGCGCCCGTTCGATGCGAGGGTCCACGCTCTCAGGCCCTATCCTGGCCAGATAACCGTGGCGGAGAACCTGCGAAGGATCCTTGAGGCCTCTGAGATCCTGGCCTCGCCATCCGGCAAGGTCCAGGACGGATACTCGATGAGATGCACCCCGCAGATAATCGGACCGACCCTCGATCTGTACAAATACGCGTTGAACGTCGTCGAGACAGAGCTCAACTCGGTCGTGGACAATCCCATATTCTTCCCGGACCAGGACGATCATATCGGGGCCGGCAACTTCCATGGACAGCCAGTGGGAATAGCGGCCGACGTGTTGAAGATCGGCATGTCCGAACTGGCCAACCTATCGGAAAGGCATGCGAACAGGCTGCTCAACCCGGTGCTTTCAGGATTGGCCCCCTTCCTTGTCGAGGGGGCGGGTCTGAACTCAGGCCTTATGGTGGCACAGTACACGGCCGCCGCGATGGTGTCGGAGAACAAGGTCCTGTCCCATCCCGCCTCGGTGGACTCCATCTCCGTCTCCGCGGACCAGGAGGACCATGTCTCGATGGGGCCGGTGGCCATAAGGCATCTTAAGGAGATCCACAGGAACGTATCCGACGTCCTGGCCATAGAGATGCTTTGCGCCGCTCAGGCCCTTGACCTCCGAAAGCCTCTGAAGCCCGGTAAAGGCACGGGTGCGGCCTATGAGGTCATCAGGGATTCCGTTTCGTTCATGGAGGAGGACAGACCCCTGCATCCCGACATCGCAGCGGTGTCCAGGCTCATCAGGTCGAGACGCATCGAAGAGGCGGTTGAGGCCTCGGTCGGCCACATCGGGATATGAGGATATTCCTGTCGGAAGTTCCGATAATGCCGTCCAGATAGCAGTTTGGACCATGGAAAAATAAATATCCAAAGACGTTGATACTTCGAACGCTTCGGGAAGCGCTCCAGCTTCCCTTCGGGCTATCTCCTGATAGATAATCACACAGGTGGGGCATATGAGAGATAAAAGGGTCGCTATATTGCTTGTTTCGGTGTTGTTGGTAGCAGGTTTTTCCATGCTTTGGGCGCAGGATGCCGGAGGCGACGGCGTCGAGGCGGGATGGACCGACGTGTCGAGCGATCTGACCGTCAGTGCCGGAACTGTATATTCCATAGAGAACGAGAGCTACATCATGAACGCCAGCATACACGTGTACGGAACTCTATACATCAACTACACGTATATCGAGTTCGGCGGTGAGGAGGACGGAGAGTATGGCGTTTATGTGTACAATACCGGTTCGCTCTACATGAAGTTCAGCAACCTCAGCGCCTATGACAAGACGACGTACATCTCGAGGCCTGGAAGCGGAAACCCCTCGGCATGGACCCATACATGGGGATATCATTGGAAGTTCGAGGTCTCGGGCGATCTCCACATCAGCCACTGTGATCTCTCGTATATATGGGGGGCGGACGATACGAACTATCTAACGGATGTCTATGGAGGACTGCAACTGAGGTCCACCTCGGACAAGACCGTGATAGTCGAGGACACGAAGATCTACAACTGCGAGCAGGCCGGGATATATATCGGCCCTTACCCCGTTACCGTCTCCCACAGCGCCACTCCCAGGATACACCGCGTTACGGTGTCAAACACCACAGCCACCGGACTCATAGCCGTAGGGAACAACATCGTACCCGACATTCAGAACTGCACGTTCATAGGAAATGGCTACAAGGGGGGAAATTTCTACTACGGAGCGGCGGGTCTGATGAAGAACTGCACCTTCGCGAACAATAAATATTTCGGTTTTTCCTTCGATCCCATACAATCTTCCGTCGGAATGCGCTACATGTCGATATACGATTCGAAGTTCATTAACAACATAGGGACGGGTTACGTTGCCAGGAGAGGCGGCCAGGTGACCCTCATCGACTGCGAGTTCAGCGGTAACGGGGAGTACGGCGTCGATATGAAGTGGGAGAATCGCATAACGGCCGATGATGAGAACCCCCAGCTCATCGTCAAGAGGGGGGTCGCGATGGACAATGTGCTGGACGGGTTCGGGTCCACCTTCGACGACTGTACGGCCACCATAGAGGATGTTGAGGTATATGATAACGGAAGACACGGCATCAGGACGAACTCCAGCAAGATGTCCGTCACCCTCAAAGGGGCAAAGGTCCACCATAACGCCGGTTGGGGTGTATACCTCGACGGGAGCAAGGGTGAGCTCTACGACTCCTTCATCTACGAGAACGGGCTCGGCAGCGTTTTCCTCGACAATCAGACCACATCGACGACGAGGGGATGCAAGATAAACGACACCGAGATAGGCATACAGAGCCGGAGGTCCTCCGCCGGTATCACGGGCAACACCATTACGGGGACGAACAAGGCCATATCCCTGATCGATTCCACTCCCGACCTCATTGAGGGGAACGTCATCGTGGACAATTTCATCGGGATCGAATCCTCGACCGACGGGACGAACCTCAAGGCCAATACCATCTCCGGATCGGGAAGCGCTGGAATACGCCTATTCGAGGCCAAGGATTGCATGATAGAGGGGGGCAACTTCGAGAACAACAATATCGGGATAAGTCTCGACGACGGCTCTTCTGTCCACATCGAGCGAGTTACCATAACGGGATCCACCAACACAGGCTCGATTATCGAGGGCGGGTCCAGCTTCGTCATAGAGAACTCGACCTTCACCGGCAACAACCGGGACCTCACCCTGGGCGATGCTTCCTCCGGGATAGCCGTCAACACTACTATACCCATATCGAAGTTGTTCATAAACGATCAGCAATCCACTTTCGAGAACTATCAGCTTCTGGACATCTACGCCATGGACAACATGACCGGGGATTTCATATCCATGCCCACGCTGGTCGTCTATGACAGGGACCTCAACGAGATAGTCAACGCGCAGATGAGCGTGGACGGCTGGGCGAGGAAGGTCAGGATGCTGGAATATTCGTTCGAAGGCCCGAACTCCGATGACAACAACCCAGTGAACATCACGGTTGTTAAAGACGGATACATCCCTTATTGGGGAGGTCCGGAAACAGTAACGTCGTACCTGTTCAGGCAGATCGAGATGCCCGTGAACCTGGCTCCGGTTTGGCTCACCCCTCTGATGGTATCACCGGCCGTGACCCACAACAGGAGGCCGACGATAACGTGGAACGCCTCCTGGGACTGGAACAATGATGTGATAAAGCACAGGCTGAACGTATATCAGGACGAGATATCCCCGTCGAACATCATACTGGAGGACGCGATCGTTCGGCAGCTGTACGTCAACGATGACCCCCAGCAGGGCAGCGTTCCTCCGACCTATACCTTCGAGAGGAACCTGAGGTTCAACCATCAGTTCTACGTCACCGTGGAGACCTTCGACCCATGGGGCATGTCCTCATCCGACGTCTTCACCTTCATGACCGTTAACAACAAGCCAACGGCGCCCGAGATCTCCATCGGACCGATCCCGGCATCGACCATGGACGATATAACGGTGGAAATAGTGTCCCCCAGCACGGACATCGACGTGGATCCGATCGATGAGATCAGCTATTTCGTCTCTTTCGAGATCGAGCGCCTGGGAAGCTGGGAGCTCATACAATCCGGGACCGATATGGTACTACCTTATTCCATGACGATGGAGAACACCAGAATAAGGGCGACCGTCAAACCCTTCGACGGTTACGAGTTCGGACCTGAGGTAATGGTGTACACCAACGTCATCAACTTCCTGCCGGAGGCAATCGTGGACTACGTTCATGTAGAGCTCACCGAGGATGAGCCGGGTGTGGACCTCGTTGACCTGTACTCGCTCTTCTTCGATGCCGATGGGGACAAACTCTCGTTCAATGTGAAGCGTCAGAACTATCTTACCATGGAGATCGACCCGCTATCAGGAGCCAATGTCATAATCCCGGACGAGGACTTCTTCGGGACCGATTATATTTTGATAGAGGCGATCGATAACAAAGTGCACGTAAGCGAGGATTGGCCCGTCGTCCAGATAAACGTCACGGTCCTCCCCGTTAACGACCCCCCCTCCTTCTTGCGCGTCAATGAGTTGACCGTCAAGGAGGGCAAGCCCGTCATTATCGAGGGAGTGCAGGGTTCGCTCATGGTAATAGTCCCGAGCGCTATGGATCCAG
>JARVGK010000003.1 GCA_029762535.1 Thermoplasmatota archaeon | reverse complement strand
ATTGCTTTAATAAAAATCCGATCAATAGGTCTCTTTCATCTATACCTGGACGGCCAGTTAGTCGAATTCTTTGCCAAAAGGGAAATGAATCAGCAAGATCTTTTATTTTTTGCATACAAAGGACGATTTCATCGACAAGCCATTCGTCATATACAGACCACCCCTTAGATTGAAATCTTCCCTTTAAATTCCATGTGTCAAAGTTCGTTTGACCGGAAAACATGTATACTTCATTCGGTATTATGGTCTCTGTGGGAGTCATACGGACGACCTCAAGGTTATGGCAAATCCGTATGGCTTTTCCCACACTTAATATTTATTAATTATATTCAATATTTGTACCTTTTAGTTTAGCGCCAAGGCCAACCATAATTTCATCTTCCAATAATCCTGCGCATGTATCGATGCCTGGTGTCCATTTGATCGCCTCATTAGTCAAGAGATGGTTACTTGGCACACATCATGGATCTTACAGTCAGGAACAACTCGATTATTACTTGGATGAGTTTACTTTCAGGTTTAACAGAAGGACGTCAAAGTCAAGAGGTCTTCTGTTTTACAGATTGATTGAGTTAGCTGCGTCACATGATCCGGCTCCGTATCATTCATTGATTGAGGGTTAATAATTAGATTGGTTTAGGAGTTAAGTGGATACCCCATTTAAATATATTGAAAAAGCAACTTGGTGATTCTCTGTCAAGGTTATTATAATAAAAGTAATTATGATCCGATCCATGCAACCCTATTTCTATCTTTTCGGAAGAATCATATATGTCATTATAAGTAAAGATATTATAATCCGAATTATATAAGAAAATATCATTATCTTTTATTATGGAGTAATCCACATAGCTATTTAATACGGAGTCATAATTCAAACCCAATAAGGAATTGGACTGTATGATCACATATAATAATTGAATATCATCACTTGAGACAGCATATATGCCATACAGGTTATTTTCTTCTATCATTAGATGATCATTCTCCGAATCATTACCATAACCGGTAATATCTATTCCTTCACAATTTACGATATAAATACCATATTTGTTATTATAAATATTTGTTGAACCGGTTTCTGTTTGATACAGTTTACATCCTGAAGAATCCAGGAAATAAACACCATAGTTATTACTATTATATGATTCAATGTCATTGAATTCATTATTATCGCCTTCGTTCTGAATACCAGATAGGTGATTATTATCCATAATACAATCACTGACAACATGATTCGTCAACGCTCCTTGGATATTGGGGTCGGATTTAATGTGGATACCAATAGTATTCCCATATATTATGCAATCATGAATATAATGGGAAGTGGGGTATGGAAAATCTCCAGGTTGTTTATTCAGGAATATTCCATTCCCTTTAGAGAAATTGTATATTATGCAATTATCGATCTCGACATTACTAACTTCTGTAGAAGAAACACCGGATCGGATACCATGTACCGATTGACTTTGAGAATTAAGACCACATATCTCGAGATTACGAATGGTGACATCCTGCTTTTTAATATCAAAAACGGGACTATTACTAGAAGGGGTAATCATTGGCCTTTGCCCGTTATTTGTAATGCCGATAATACTAACGGATTTAGTTATTTGATTACTTTCGGAATATCCGTTTCCACAATACACATATATGGTATCTCCATCCTGAACCTGTGGTGAGATAAGAGCTTGATTTATTGTCAGGAAATCTGCTCCACCTGCCGAGTTCACATACCAATCATTGCTGGCGGATACCATCTCGGGTATTGAAACCAATGCTACAACCCCTACTGCGATCACCAACAATACCATCGCTATGCTGCTTGCTTTTTTGTTCCTTATCCTTTCCATGTCATTCACCTCTGTCTACTTATATCTTCTCTTACTTATTCAGAACGGGATACTGCATCAAAATCAAGAGATCCGCTTTGGGTCCTTTTGTCACGTCCTTTTCCATGGAAAATGATATCTCGATACCCCATATATATACCTTTTTAAAAACATGCATTTTTAAAAATATCATTTATATATAAAATAGGACTATAAGAAATTTATCGATAAAATATTTATAACCACTATTTATAGTTATTCATCAAAGGGTTTTTCCCACCCCTTCTTTTCGAACATCTCTTTGATGATCTTCTTCCTTGAATCATTCATATATGAATTTCATATAACCTTTTTTCCAGAGTGATTATTTACGGTTTTCCCTTATCAAGCCCCTTCAGGCTTTCTTAGCAGAACTATCCTGTTGGTATTGGTCCCCCTGCTCATATTCCCAACCCCCCAGATGTTCGAGGTCTTTGTGAACTCCTGCGAGTTGATGACGATGGCGACCGCCTCGAACCCGGCATCGATCCCCACCGGGGCTATCACCTTCTCCAAGGGGATCGACCCCTTGCCTATCTCCCCGACCTCGAATGCAATGAAGCCTCCCGGGCGAACGACCCTGAAGAACTCCGAGAAGCATTCCTCCATGAACCGCTTCCATCTATCGAGCGATCCGGGAATGGTGATCGCCACACGATCCGGATCGATCCCGTTGAACCAGCATCTGAGCCAGTTGTCCGCATCGTACTGGACCACGTTGAGGAAAGGGGGCGAACTGACGATAAGATCGATCGATCCGTCCTCAATATCGGGCGTATTGGCGGCATCGCATGTGAGAAACACCGCTCGTTCAGATGCGCCCCTCAATCTTTGAACGGACGCCACATCCAGTTTCTTCAGGAGCGTTCGGCTTTTTTTCAATATCAGCGCCCGGACATCGCGATAGGGCGGTGACTGCCCCCTCTTCTCGTTTATGATCATCTGTCTTTCCCGGGATACGGCCTGGTTCGGGGGCAGGGTATAGACCGAGAAGAAGCCGGGGGAATGCCCCGTGAGCCTGTTGGTCGCCACCATACGGATCCAGGCATCGACATCGTTAAGAGGCCTATCCTTAAAGAGCATGTACTCCCTCAGAGATGCGATCTCGGACTCCGTGTCCGGATGATAGAACATGGACAGGTCGATGTCGGCCTTCTTCCCGGACCCGATCCCGATCCCTTCGAGCCCCTTGCGGACATCGCCTATGTCAGGGACCTCGAGGCGGGGCCTTGTAAGGATCTCACTGAGTGGGTTGACGTCGTTCGATATCACATCCCTGCCCATCAGCGCTGCCTGGATCGGAGTTGTGCCCCTGCCCGAGAACGGATCGTAAACGACCTGACCCTCCTTGGTGAGCAAGTCTATGAAGAACTGGGGTAGCTGCGCTTTGAAGCAGGCCCTGTACGAGATCTCGTGTAAGGAGGAGGCCTTCCTCTGCTCCGAGGTCCAGAACTCCCCGGTAAAGACCGGGATCCCGTATAGATCCTCCGATCCACCAAGGGAGAACCCCCCTAAACGGGATCTGATGATATCCGGATCCATCAACGCCATGGGGGGGGAATGCTCCGACCGCTAATAAATATCCGATACCTTCAGTTCTCATTTCCTCTTGGGCTTGACGCCCTCGAGCATGAACATCTCGGAGAAGGTAGTTACCTTGACATCGGTCAGCCTGTCCCCGAGGCTCCTCTCGATCTCGGATGGGTCCTGTCCGTGATACTCCCCATTGATACCGTGCTCGGCGTGGAGGGTGAGAATTGAAGATAGAACGGAGGAGGGGGTCTTTAAAATATCCGCAAACACAACCTTTCCATTGGACCTCACGGTCCGGACCAGCTCGGTCGGGAAGCTCTCGGGCGCTCCTGAGAGATGAACCGTGGAGATCACGATGTCGAGATAGTTGGACCGAAGAGGTATGTCGTCGAAGCGGGCCGGGAACGAATTGGGCATGGGAGGGGCCTCCTCCTGTGCGGATCCCATGAGAAGGAACAGGACCTGCCCCCTCTCGATGCCTGAAGCCAGCTCCTTGGCCTCGGATACGGCCCTTGGAGTGTTGAGGGCGGCGATGCCGATCCTTGCGTCCTGGCCCAGACCGTTCGTCAGCGAGCGAACCCTCTCCTTCAGGCGGTCGAGGACCTCACCCATTTTGAGGTTGTAGAGTACCGCCGTAGCGAACGCAACCGATGAATCCAGCTCCTTTTTTCCCCTGTCGGTGATCTCGAAATAGACGCGGTCCACGCCCCTGGTCAACAGGCGCGAGGTCATTCCCTCATCGGAGCTTATCCTCTCTTTGGTCCTCTTCGGGAGCTTCCTGATGAACCCATGCTTCTCCAGGTTCTTCAGAACGGGATACAGCTTTCCGGTGGAGACGATCTCCTCTCCGGGCTGCCGCATCAGGAGCATGCGGATCTCGTTGCCGTAGCGCTCCTTCTCGAGGAGCAGGTAGAGGACCTCCATCTCGAACCAGCCTATCAGCGGGGCCGGGGGCAGAGGAGCGGACATGGGCGTATCAGGGACTTGCGGATATAAAAAACTTACACTCTAAATATAATAATTTCTTGTTTCATAATAATTTATGTATGAAAACAAAATATAAATAGTTATAATTCCATACACTTTTAATGATGACATACGGAGGCCCGGCATGAGAAGGATGGCGACGCTCGATTTCGTTCGCGGCCTGTGCATCATGGGGATGGTGTCCCTGCACATATTCGGCAGGGTCTACGACTCCAGCTGGTTCGGGGGAGAGGGAATGTCGGAGAGGTCCCTGCTCCACGTCATGGTCCTCGTGTCCCTGGCCTACATGGGCGGGATGGCAGGGCTGTTCCTGATGGTCTCCTCCATATCCCACACCATATCCATCAGGGAGAGGTTACGAAAAGGGGTTGCGCTGGAGAAGGTCATAGCCGGACAGCTCATAGGCGGGTTCGCCCTTCTCGCCCTGGCTTTCCTGGTGGAATCCGCCATCGGGCATCACGGGTTCCTGGGAAGGCTCGCCTACTACGACCCCTCATCCGGGATCGGTTTCATGGACACGGTCCGACTGCATTCTCCAAGGCTCATCTACCGCGGATTCCACTTCATGACACTTCACACCATCGCATGGTGCGCGATAATCAACTCCGTCATCCAGTATTTCCTGTACAGGGGAGGAGGGCATGAGAGCACAAGAAAGAACACCATCGTCTACATCGTCCTGATTATCTCCGTCATCGCCCTGACCCCCCTTGTATGGAGTTTCGCATCCTGGGTAATTCCCGGGTATCCGTTCGCCGTCCATCCCGGCTCGGAACTGGCGGTCCAGTACCCCATGCCGGGGCGAACGGATGCCGTCACCCTCCTCAAGCTCTTCATCCTCTCCCCATTGGCAGGGCAGACCGAGCCTCTGTTCCCGTTCATGTTCATATCCTTCATAGGTGCCGTCATCGGGATCCATCTCTCCGAACAAGAGCCCTATAGATACCTCCCACACAAGGGGATGAAGATAGGAGGGGTCATGTTCGCGGCGGGGGTACTGGGGATCGCCTTCATGTGGATCACCGGCCTGGACTCGATCCACAATCTCATCGAGAACACATACATGGTCATGAGGCTCAGGATATGGCTGCCCGTGCTGCTTCTGACGACCGGGGGACAGATGGTGTTCCTTATGATGACCATTAGGCTCGTGGAGTACAGGGGTGTCGCCGAGGACTTCGCTGACGGGACCAAGCTGTTCAGGAGGTTCGCTGCGGCGTCGCTCACTATATACACCTTCCAGTATCTGGACGCTCTCCCTCTGAACCTCATCAGCCTATTTCCAGGGGTCAACGTCATCTCAGGGAAGGAGGGCATGTTCTGGAGCTTCGCGGCGGTGTTTTCGGCGTTGTTCACCTGGCATCTGCTGCTCCTTCTATGGGAACGATACCATTTCATCGGATCCCTCGAGTGGTGCCTGGGAAGGATCAAAGGCTCGAAGAAGCGCTCCGAAAGAACAGAGTGGATGAGCGTGGTCCCCAAAGAGGTCACCGGGCTAGACAGGTTCAGGGACTCCATACTGTCCCTATACCTCGCGGGGATCGGTTTCCTCATATTCCCGGTGACGATACTGGCCCGCTCGGTCGCGAGAAGGGCGGTCCTGACCGAGGGAAAAAATAGGTACAATGCGCTCTCTATAAGGCTTTCGGGATACGCCTACGCCTGGGGATCGTTCGCGATATTCACCCTGTCCCAGGCCAGGGCCTACGTCCCTATACTCCCTTGATACCGTTGATGCACGCCCATATGAACGGAACCAACAGGGTAGCGTTCGGGACCGGTTCCAGGTCGAAGCCTTTTGATATCGAGTACTCGTATTCGAAGGCGATGTTGTCCTCCATGTCGTGGAGGCGCATCTCAAGGGGCACGGTCCCGAACAGGAACTCGGCGCCCATCTCCCTAAGGAAGCGGATCATCGTCAAACCCGCGTCGGGATCGCCTCCCCGATGCCTTATGGACAGCACCTGGGCCTCGATCAGGTCCCACACCTCCGAAGGATCATGGCAGGACATGGACCAGACGGGCTCGGACATGACTATCACCGGCCCCCTGGAGACCCTGATCATCTCCCTCAGGGCCTTTTCCATGTACCTGCTCCACATCAAATAGAAGGAACAGACCACGGCATCGTAGGAATCATCCTGAGCATCCATCTCCAAAGCGTTGCCCTGGATCACATCCAGACCCTTTTCCTTCGCTGACGCCACCTGCCTGGGATCGAGATCGATCCCGGAAATGGAACACACATCCGAGACGTTCTCCATGACGCATCCCGAGCCGCAGCCCACCTCCAGGACCGAGCGCGCCTCAGGGGCGAACCTCCTCATCATGTGGCGATGCCATTCCCTGAGATGTGCGGCCTGCCTCCTCTGGACTTCCTCCTCCACCGATCCGACCACTGCTATACCTCCAGCTCCTTCTCTATGACGAAGGAGCCGACGTAATCGCATCTCTTGCAGTGATACACGTAACCCGTCAGGAAACCGGCCTCGTAGTACATCTCTGTCGAGGAGCAGTGGGGGCATATCTTCCCCTTCACGGTCCTTCGCTTCCCCGGGAGCCTGTTCAGGTCCTTCTTCATGACGGTGCGCTCCTCCTCGTTCAGAAGGTCGGACCCCTTCATGGACCCTGCCCTGCCCTCCTGTTTCTCGTAGGGGTCCGAGGGCATTTTCGATATGGTGATCTTCGAGGCTTGATAGTGGAACAATCGAAGGTCCGCCACATCACCGCCGAAGAGATGCTCCGTCTCATCGGTCCTGACGGACACCAGCTCCTGGGGGGCGCCGGCGAGCGATCCGAAAATTAGTATGGCAAGCACGGTCAAGGGGAACACTATCACCAACGCCGCCCATTCGAACCCTTCGATGGTGTTGACGATCGTTCCCGCGAATATGCCGATGACCGCGATCAGCGCGCCTATGGCGAGCAGGGAGTAGAAAGGCATCCTTCTTCTGGAGTACCATGCAACCGATGAGGGGACGATCCCCTTCCCCTCGATGACCAGGCGGTCGTCCTTCACGGATACGCTCACCTTTCTCCCGTCCAGGATAAGATCGAACCGATCCTTCATCGAGGGTCCTCCAGATATATGTTGAGCGCGTTCCTGAAAGGCGGAGCGTATTCCCTCTTTCCGGCCCCGGAGCCGACCCGCTCCCCGTGTATCTCCGACATATCCCCGCCGGTCTCCTGGTCCAGCCATATCTCGGTCATCACCAACGCCGCGGCGACGCCAGTAGGGGTGGCAAGCTCTCCAGAGACCGGCCCCCCACGAACTGGGACGTCCCTTATCATCGCACGGACGGCCGGAACGGGGACCTTCAGTTTCCCGTGGGAGGTATCTACCTCTCCGTAACCGAGGGAGATCGGGGTCGCCTGAACCCAGCATGAATCCAGCTCCAGAAGCTCGTACATCATGCCGATCCCCAGAACATCGACGATGGTATCAGGCGTTCCTGTCTCGTGGAGGTGGACGTCCATGGGGTCCCTCACGACATGGACTATGGATTCCGCTTCCAGCATCCTCCTCAATATCTTCTCCGATATCTCCCTGCCAGTCCTGCCTATGCCCGAATCCTCGAAGGACCTTCGAAGATGGCCCATCAGGCGATCGGCCTTGATGTGATCGTGATCGGACCTCCACTTCACCTCCAGGCGGCCGGACGCGATCCCGTGCCTCTCGACCGTGCCGAAGGAGACCTTCGTTGGCGATATGGCGGACGATGCCTCCTCTATTGATGTGAGAACGTCCGTTATGTCGCTGCTCTTCGAGTACCAATGCAGCATGGCCCCGAGCAGCATGTCCCCGGAGATCCCGCACCTCAGATCCAGTGTGACGTTCATCTTCTCTTTCCCTTCTTCCTTCTCTTGGCGCTCTTGGGCTCGGGCTTTTCATCATCCTTCTTCTTGTTCTTCCAGCTGAAGAACACGTAGGCGACCATCACGAACGCTGCCAGTGCCAGCAGGAATATGAAGAAGGCCAGCCTGCCTCCGTTCTCGTCCTGGCTTCCCGTATAGGTGTATTTGGACATCGGGAGGACGATCTCGCATTTCCCCTCCCGGTACCCCGTATAGAGAGAGACCTGGGTGTCCTCGAAGTCCTCCCTTGCTATCGTGACCCTGATCCTGCCCCCTTGTACCGGGTCCATCCTCTTGAGGTCTCCCGCGGATATGCTCAGGTTGCCCTTCTTCTCGTAGAGCCTGGAATCGCAGAGGCCCTCTACCCTGAATTCATACATCCTATCGGCCTTGAAGTTCCCCTCCCTCTTGAGATCGAACTCTATGGTGATGAGCAGCTTGTACCTGATGTTGGTGGGCGATGGCGGGACCTTCCCCAGAATGCTGAAGGAATAGGCCGCCTGTATAGAAGCGTTGGGCTCGTACTTCAGGCTGTTGTCGGGGGCGGAGGTCGGCTGGTATAGTATGACCTTATCGGTGCCCGATCCCCTGGGACCCAAATTCAGGACGTATTCCGGCTTGTTCTCCATAGACTTGTTGAACGAGTCATAAAGCCTCAGGAAGGTGAGGTTCTGTATCGGGGACCTCCTGATGTAGAGGCGAAGAGGGTCCCCGTCTCTAAGCATCGGATCGTCCTTGTCGGCCCCGGCCGGCATCAATGCGACCGCGATGATCAATATAAAAGCAAGGACCGATACGAAAGACCTCATCTGACACACTCCTTCAGTGAAACGACCCTGCCCGACCTGTCCCTGTGGCTGGACCCGAACTCCGGCATGGCCTCTATCTCCTCATCGGTAAAGACTGGCCCGTCCTGGCACACCCTGTGACCGGAGACGGAGCAGGAGTCGCATACCCCTACGCCGCATTTCATGTACCTCTCCAGGGAGCATTGCGAATGGACCCCGAACTCCGAGCCGATATCGAGGACGACTTTCATCATCATCTCCGGGCCGCAGGCGATGAGCTCCGCATCGTTCATCTTGAGCTCTTTGCGGAGCAGGTCCGTGACCAGGCCGTGGAACCCGTACGACCCGTCGTCCGTCGATATATGGGTGTCGGGCGTGATCCTTCCGAAGCGGTCCTCGAACATGACCAGCTCCTTCGAGCGGAACCCTGATAGAACAACGATTTCCCTGCCAATGTCCTTGGCCTTCTCCAATGCGAGGACTATCGAGGCCGCCCCCACACCGCCGCATATTCCAACGAGCCTCTTCTTTCCGCTGAGATCGAATCCTCTGCCGTAGGGGCCCCTGATGCCGATGCGGGATCCGACGGGGAGGGTCCTGAGGGATTCCGTCGCCTCACCTATGCCCTGGACCGTGATGCCGATCCTGAAGGGATCCTTATCGATGTACGAGACGGACATGGGCACCTCGTCAATGCCGGGGATCCAGACCATGACGAACTGGCCCGGTACGAAACCCGGCCACTTCTCCGGATCGGGGCTGACGAACAGGGTCGATGAGGACCTGCACTCTGATCTGATCTCATCGATCCTCAGGACCTCCATCTCTTCACCTCCAGGGCGATCCCCCGCATCTCCTCGAGGGAGGAGTAGCCCTCCGCCCTCATGAAACCTGAGATCCCGCTGCGTATCCGGGAGAAGACGTCGAGGTTTCCCCATGCGACGGCCGTGCCGATCTGGAGCGCCGACGCTCCGGCCATTATGTACTCGACCGCGTCCTCCCAGTTGGATATGCCTCCCACCGATATCACGGGTATGTCCAGCCGGGAAGCGATCTCATAGGTGCACCTGACCCCAACGGGCTTGATCGCGGGTCCGGAGAGGCCACCGAACCTGTTGGTGAGCACGGGCCTGCCCGTGCGTATGTCGATCTTCATGGACTTCATGGTGTTGATGGCGACCACGGCATCCGCTCCCGCATCCTGGCATGCCGAAGCGAGCTTCACGATGTCGTTGCACATGGGTGTGAGTTTGAAGAACACAGGGATCGATACAGCGGACCTGACGGCCTTGATGAGGTCCGATATGACGTCGGGGTCCTGTCCGAACTCCAGCCCCAGCCCTTCGGCGTTGGGACATGAGCCGTTGAGCTCGATGGCGTCCACACCCGAGGCGGCGATCGTCCTTGCGCATTCGGCGTAACCCTCGATGGTGGACCCGAACACCGAGGCGATGATGGGGTTCTTGCCCGATGTGTGTCTGCGGTACTCCTCTATCTCGCGGATGTAATGGGAGGCGCCCGGGTTCGGCAGGCCCATGGCATTGATCATGCCGTTTTGAAGGTCCACGACCACGGGGTTGCGGTGTCCCTCCCGGAGATCAAGGGATAGCGATTTTGTGACCACCCCTCCTGCTCCCCTCTCTACGGCCTTGGCCATGGAGAGCCCGGTCTCGTCCGCGATCCCGGAGGCGAGAAGGAGCGGGTTGGGGAAGCGGATCCCGGAGATCTCGACGTCGAGTGTGGGATCCGATCTTTCGGGAGCCATCCTCCCACGATGGGAGGGTATCTATTTTTATGTTGCCATCAGAAGTGAAATAGGGGGATCCCGGGAGAGGGCATACCATACATGATATTAACCAGAAGACGGTTTTCTATACCATAGGGGTGCCTCCAGATGACCCGATCTCGCATATACTCCAGGATCGCATCGGTGATATCGTTAACTTTGGTCCTCTCCATGCTCATGACAGGATCTTCCTCACCCGCATCGGGATCGGATCCCCCTCTCTCACGCTGGAGCGTGGTCTGGGACGTCGAGCAGGAGTTCGAAGTCCTCTCATGGGCCGATACAGGCAACCCCATGATCATCGAGATCGATGGCACCGAGAGGACCGTCTCACCAGCCTTCGATCCCTTCTCACTGCTGGACGGCGCCTCCAAGGACGCCGTCAGGCGTTCCCCTCAGTGGTTGAACTCCTCCCTGACCATGAAGCTGCTCTCTCTGGACGCATCGACCGGATCCAAATATTCCGCCCTCATCAACGATGGGTCCATACCTAAACAATACATCGACGAGATCGCCTTCTCCATAGCGAGCGCCCCCAAGGAGGTCCTCTCCCACCCGCTCGTCGATCCGATGGTCTTCCTCGACAACGTCGTCGCGATGTACTCTATGGACGCCCATCTCGACTACGTCAGGATCGTCGATTCCGACCACGCCGACGGGCAGAGGTCCACGGTCGAATACAGGTTGCAGAGCGGAAACAGGACCCTCCCCCACGAGATCTACTACAAGTATCTGGTCCCGCCCATCAACACGATGGAGTTACCATCATACATCGATCCGGACTCCCGCTCCCACTCCGACAGGGCGAACGGCTCCTTCTGGAGGAGCCATCTATTCAACATGACGGACGATCCAGGATATCCCATACTGAAGGACTATTTGAAGAACCAGACATATCTCTGGAAGGGGAACGTCAACGACCTTGACGACAACGGGGCCCTCGGCGCTGCCGCCCGCTGGCAGCGGGAGGTCATGCCCCAGTTCGGGATCCCACCGGAGGCCAACAGGACGAAGCAGCCGATCGTCCATTACAAGAACCACTGGGGGATGTGCGGGGAGAACTCGGATCTCCTGACCGCCTCGTTGAAGATCGCCCTGATCCCGGCAGTGCAGGTCGTCGATTTCGGAACATGGCATGCGTGGAACCATTTCTACGAGGACGGATGGCACCTGATCCGCGCATACGACGGGAGGGTGGACGACCCCTTCGCGGAGGGATCCCCGGGAGCCGTATCCGCCTTCTCCGCACTGGATCCCGACGGGTCCGTCTTCGACGCGACGTCCCTTTACACCTTCACCTCCAACATGACCGTGAACGTCCTTGACGCGCACGGGATCCCAGTTGACGGCGCCCTTGTCGTCGTCGGGACGGAGGACTCCTTCAACAACCCCTACGGCATCGGGCTGATCGCCAATACCACTGACGCTTCCGGGGCAGCCTCCTTCAAGGTCGGTTTCAACTTCGACTACTACGTGAGGGTCATCTCTCACATTGGGGACCACCCCGAGACACCCGGCACCCTGACGCTAGCCTATCCGCTGGCGGGGATCGGACAGGACCACTTTTACAACGTGACCCTGAACTCGACCATGTTCCCGTTCATGAACGAGCCTGTTAACGCTTCGGGGCAGGACGCTCGCTACACCCTGTTACTGAACGATCTCCGGCAGCGAACGAGGTCCTTCGATGACCATCTGTTGAGAGGTAATACCCTTGAAAGGAACGGGTCCTCGACCCTTCCGGTCATGGTCCTCAACGATGAGAACCTCACCCTGTTCCGCTCCGGTCTTGGATTCATCCCCTCGTACATCCTACTCCTGGAACCGGGGAAGAACGCCTCCCTGGTCCTGGACGGGCCCGGCTACAACATCGTCGCAGGCGCCCTATCCCCGAACACGATCTCCTTCGTATCGATGAGGGTCCTCATCGAGTCCGCTGTCGTGGTCCCGGACGCGATCATACTGAGCCCGTCTCCAGGGACGTATTACTCGGACGAGACCATCACGTTCACGGGAGGGCTCCTTCCGGGGGAAAGTGACCGCGTTACCTACCTTTGGACCAGCAGCGCCCTGTTCGAACCCATCTCCGAAGAGCTGGAGTTCTCTATGTCGCTGCCTATCAGGAACCACACGATAACCTTCACGGTGTTCCATGACGGCGTATTCGCATCCAAGGCGAAGGTCGACATAAGCGTGGTTCGCCGCAACGCCCCTCCCGTCGCGAACATATCGTCGCCCATCGAAGGGGAAAAGTTCCTCCTGGGGACATCCATATCCTTCTACTCGGAGGGGACCCTCGACCCGGACGGCGATCCCCTGACATACGTCTGGTCCGACATGGACCGGAACGAGATAATATCGCTGTCCAGCGGATTCTCGATGAGGTTCGCTCCGGGCACGCACAACGTCTCCCTCAACGTCTCCGACGGACTGGGTGGATACGGGACCGATACTGTCACCTTCAGCGTGGTCCCCGGGAACAACCCCCCATCATCGTTCATCACAAGTCCGGCGTCCGGCTCCGTGTTCTACTCGGACACCAGGATCATCTTCTCCGGGGGTGGGTCCTATGACATCGACGGAGATCCCATAACCTTCTCATGGAGCAGTTCCATCGACGGCCTCCTTTCGGAAGAGATGGAGTTCGATACCTTCCTCTCGATCGGGGACCATACCGTGACCCTCAACGTGAGCGACGGGGAGCTGTTCAGCTTTTCATCGGTGATCGTCTCGGTGATCGAGCGCCCTCCTCCCGTGAACCTCCCTCCCGTCGCGAACATATCGTCGCCCATTGACGGCTCACATTACGGCGTGATGGAATATGTCACGTTCGAATCGGAGGGCAGCTTCGATCCCGAAGGGGCGGAAATTCAATACTCATGGTTCGTGGACGGGATCCACCGTTCGGTCGAGCCGACGTTCTCAATGAGGCTCCCGGCGGGTCTTCACAGCATCAGGCTCATGGTCTGGGACGGAGAGCTCTACGACAACGCCTCGGCAAGGGTCCTAGTCATAGACATGATGCCGGTCATGGTGCTGCGGATCAACGGAACCATCCACGAGAGCGGCCTCATCAGAGTGAAAGAGGGAGAGAACGTGACCTTCGACATGTCGGATTCGTTCGACCCGGACATGACCTCGCTCACCTACCTGTGGAGGTTGGATGATGTCAACATCTCGACGGATCCCTCGGTCAAGCTCTCCTTCGCCCCGGGCACGTATACCCTCGAACACATCGTGATGGACGGGACGGGGCTCGACACGGTAGGTTCCGTACCCATCGTATGCATCGCCAGGGAGATCGTCCCTCCGGAGGAGGAGGGTGTTGAAAGGACCGACATGTGGATATGGGTCCCGGTCCTGATAATCGCCGTCATGCTGCTCCTCACCATCGTTTTCCTCCTTCTTCGCAGAAGGCTCGCATACTCGGAGGAGTGACCCCTATCATTCAAGGGGAATGGGATATAAGCTGACAGTATATGGCCGGGACATGGAGCGGACGGGATTAACCCTTCACAATAGCCTGGGCAAGAAGAAGATGACCTTCGAGCACAGGAACGAGGTCAGGATCTTCACCTGCGGGCCTTCGATATATCAGAGGCCGCACATCGGTAACTACAGGACGTTCCTGTTCGAGGACATACTCGTCAGATACCTCATCTACAGAGGAATGAGGGTCAAGCGCGCCATGAACATCACGGACGTCGAGGACAAGGCCATATTGGAGTCGATGAAGAGGGAGCTGGACGTATCGGAGCTCACCAGGAGGAACGAGGAGGATATGCTCCGGGAATGGGAGCTGCTCCGGATGAGGATGCCGGACATGCTGCCCCGCGCCTCGGGATCGGTCCCGCGCTCCGTAGAGATCATCAAGTTGCTGTTGAAAAAGGGAATGGCCTACCGATACAAGAACGACATCTTCTACGACCCTTTGAAGTTCTCCGGCTTCGGGCGGCTCTACGGGCTCGACATGAACGAATGGCCCAAAAGAAGGATGCGCTTTTCAAAGGACACATACCCGGGAATGCGGTGGAACAGGGGGGATTTCATACTCTGGCACGGCTGCTCCGAAGAGGACAGGGTCTGCTGGGACGAGGAGCTGGGATCCGGTAGGCCCTCATGGAACGTTCAGGACGGGGCGATGGTCCTCGACACACTTGGCCCGTCCATAGACATCTGGTGCGGGGGAGAGGACAACCTCATCAGGCATCATGATTACAACATCGCCGTGGTCGAAGGTTACAGCGGTGAGGAGCTGTCTCCGTTCTGGCTGCACGGGGCCCATCTGCTTGTCGACGGCAAGAAGATGTCAAAGAGCGCCGGGAACGTCATCTATCCGGAGGACCTCATAGAAAAAGGGTACGATCGGAGGCACATCCGATTCTTCCTCATCGAGGGACATTACAGTAGGAGGATGAACATGACGTACGACGCCTTCGAGCGCTCCGGCGAGCGCCTCGACGGGATCAGGGGATCCATCTGCGGCCTTCTGGCCGGAGATGGTCCGGACCTCCCCGGTAACACATCGATCATAGAGGGCATGCCCAAAGGCTTCGCCGAGAACATGGACGACGATCTGAACGTGGGAGGCGCATTGACCGCCCTCGAAGAGGGCTTGAAGGAACTGGAAAGAGAAGGGATCTCCAAACGCCAAGCCTCGAAATTGAAGGATGTCCTGCTCCGGATCGATTCGGTGCTCGAGGTCCTTTTCGACGGAGGGAATCTGAGGTGACCGGTAGCAGTAACGCGAAGAGGGCGGCCCTGACCGAGGGCCGGGTGGGAGCGACCCTCATCAGGCTGTCGATCCCACTCGTGTTCGCCTTCGTCTCCATGCTGCTATTCAATTTAGTGGACACCATATTCGTCGGGATGCTGGGCACGGACGAACTCGCCGCGATATCGTTCTCCTTCCCGGCGGTGTTCTTCTTCAACTCGATCTCGATAGGTATCGGGACAGGGGTGACCTCGCTCGTTTCCCGTACCGTGGGCGCATGTAAAACGAGCAGGTTGAGCGCGCTTACCATATCCACCCTGCTCCTGGGGCTGCTCATCGGCATCGCAGTGACGGTAACTGGCATAGCTACCATGGGGCCCCTGTTCAACGCACTGGGGGCGAGCGGGTCCATACTGGAGATGCTCAAGGACTACATGACCTGGTGGTATCTAGGGGCCGTCTTCATATCCGTTCCGATACTGGGCGGAAGCGTTCTAAGAGGCCTTGGGGACATGAAGAGGCCGATGTACATTCTCATCGCGGCAGTGGTCCTCAACGTGGTTCTGGATCCCATTCTCATATTCGGGTTCGGACCGATCCCGTCCCTGGGAATGGAAGGGGCCGCGATAGCCACCGTTATCGCGAGGTTCGTCACGCTCCCGTTGACCTTGATCGTCCTCAGGAAAGAGGAGGGGCTTCTCGTCGAATGGATGGTCCCCATCAAAAATATACTGCGTTCCTGGAAGGACATTCTCAAGGTGGGGGTCCCGGCGACCTTCGTCAATATCCTGGCCCCGGTCAACACCGCCATCATAACCGCCATTCTCGCGGGATACGGAAAGGAGGTGGTCGCCGGCTTCGGGGCGGGGACCAGGCTCGAGGGGCTCCTGCTGATGCCTCCGATAGCTCTCTCCGTGGCTCTGATCCCGTTCATAGGCCAGAACTCCGGCGCCTCCAGGTGGGACAGGGTGAGGACGGCCATAAGGTTCTCGAACCGGCTGAGCGCGGCATGGGGCATACTCATATACCTGCTGCTTTCATCCACATCTCTGCTCACTGCCAGACTGTTCACGTCGGACCCCGAGGTGATTGACGCGTACTGGCGCTTCTTCGTGTTCTCGGGCCTGGGATACACCCTCATAAGCGTAAGCTTCATCGCGGGATCCGCCTTCAACGCCGTGGGGAGGCCCATGCCCTCGGCCGTTCTCAACATCATCAGGCTGATAGCCTTCATGGTACCCTTCATGCTCATCGGGGGTCATCTTCTGGGTCTCGAGGGCATATTCCTTGGGATCGCGCTCTCGAACATCCTGGCGGGGATGGCGGGGATCGTATGGCTGAAGGCATACTTCAGGCCGGACGCGCTTGAGAAAAAGAAGAAAGGGGCACAGGTAGTGTGCGATACATGAGAGGGGGCATCTTTATCTATCTCGATACATATCGACAGGAGATCGGGGGAAAGATAAATGGATATGAGAACGGAGTACATGGGACTTAAGCTGAAGAACCCAATCGTCGTCGGAGCCAGCTCGCTGACATCCGACATGAACACGCTTCACAGGATAGCAGGAGCCGGGGCGGGAGCGGTCGTGATCAAATCGCTGTTCCAGGAGCAGGAGGGCATGGAGCGCTTCATCGAGGAGGAGCGCATGCGAATGTACGATGACCTTCACGCCGAGATGGTCGATGTGATGCCGACCCTGAGGGACAGAGGGCCGCAGAACCATCTTTTCTGGGTCAGGAAGGCGGTGAAGGAGCTTGACATTCCCGTCATTGCCAGCCTCAACGCCGTGGACCTCGAGATATGGGTGGAATACTCCAAACTGTTAGAGGGTACGGGGATCGCGGGATTGGAGCTGAACATGTACTCGACGCCCGTCGATCACAACCTGGACTCGAACTCCATCGAGCTCGAGCAGGTGAGGATATTCGAGGCGGTCAAGCAGGCCGTCAAGGTCCCGCTCAGCGTCAAATTGAGCCCTTTCTACACGAACCCCCTCAACTTCATGACCACCCTGGACCGAATAGGTGTGGACGGCCTGGTCCTGTTCAACAGGTTCCTGCAGCCGACCATAGACACCGAGACCCTCACCCCCGCATACGAGAACGACCTCTCTTACAAGGGGGACCACAAGCTGCCTCTGCGGTTCACGGGGATAGCCTACGATCATATCAGTGCGGACATCTGCGGCAGCGGGGGGATATACTCCGGACAGGACGCTGCCAGGCTCATCCTTGCCGGGGCATCGTGCGTTCAGATGGTCTCCGCCCTATACCGCAGCGGCGTGGACCACATAAGGACAGCTCTGGATGACCTCTCCTCATGGATGGAGGCAAAAGGATTCTCCTCCCTATCAGAGTTCAGGGGAAGCATGTCCATGGCGAACTCGCCGGATCCCGAGGCGTACACCAGGGCCCAATACATGAAGATGCTGAGGATCCCAAAAAAGGAAATATAGGCCGACCCCAAATATTATACGTCAGAGAGCACATTTATCGATCGGTGACCACATGAAGGATTTCAAGAGGATACTAGTCCCCGTGGACGGATCGGAACTCAGCGAGCTGGCCTTCAAGAAGGCCCTCTCCCTGGTCGAGCTGATAGACGGTAAACTGACGGTCCTGCACGTCATCGAGCCGGTATCACTCTCCTACACGGGCTTCGAGGGGGCCGAGATAAACTCCGCCATAACCCTCATCGAGAGCGAGAGCGTGAACGCTGTTGAGAAGTACCTCAAAAAGTTCAAGAAGATGGGTAAGGAGAACGACATCATTATCGACACCGTCATCGCCAAAGGCAACATATCATCGGAGATAGTCGAAGCCTCGGATGATTTCGACCTCATCGTGATGGGGTCCCAGGGCAGGAACATGATCACGTCCCTTCTTCTGGGCTCCGTCGCCGAATACGTGTCCAGACACGCTTGCTGCCCGGTGATGCTCGTCAGGCCCACTCGAAAAGGATGCAAGAAGAAGTGAGGGAATATCTCAATCCCTGGGCCTTCTGTCCAGGATCCTCTTCGTCTTGAGCTTGCCCCCCATCGCTTCGAATAGCTGGTCAGAGGTGAAGCTGGTATCGACCAGGGCCTTTATCTCGATGGCGTCGTTGACCGCATCGCCGACGACACGCTTCAGATCGGCCGCATCGTAACCGGGGGCGGGGGCGATGTTAATCCTGAGTATATCAAGATCGTGCGGGTCGTCGTTCTTCTTCTCGAGTATGACCTGCCATTCATCAACTCCATCTATCCCCGGCAGGAGCTCGTGGAAGACGTTGAGGTTGAGGAGCGTCCCCTTCAGCTTCGCCATCTCTAGCTTGCTGGAATAGTCCCTCATCCTGCCTATGGGCCCGACCAGCCTCGGTACGCTGCAACCGCAGTGAGGGCATTTTCCGTACTTCAGCCCCCCCTCGAATATGTCGCCGATGAGGTACCTGCACACGACGGTCCCCCTCCCGTCTATGTTTGTTATTGCCAGGGCCCCGGCCTCACCCTCGGCCTTCTGTTCCCCCGTCTGCGGGTCCACGATCTCGGCTATGTGTATGTTGGGATGTATGTGGTAAGTCCCCGATCCAGGGGCGCATTCGCAGTAGGCGTCCCTCATCTCGGTCGTCCCGTACAGGTCGAAGATCCCGACGTCCCTGGCGCCCCTTTCCTTGAGAATATCGAGCATCCTCTCCCTGGCCCCTCTTGATAGCTTCTCACCAGCAGTGCCTATGAGCTTGATCGAGGAGAGGTCCGTTCCCTTCTCCTGGGCCTTCCTTAACAGATGATACACGTAGGACGGGATCCCGACCAAGATGTTGGCATCGACGGCCCTAAGGACATCCAGAGTCTTGTCGGTAGAAGTGATCGACCCCCCACCGGTGTGGAACATCCTGATACTGCTCACGATATTGACCCAGTAGGCGAAAATGAAGGCGAGATGCGGGGCGAAGGGAAAGACGTTGAGAAGGACGTACTCGTCCTTCATGCCCGTGAGCTCCCTTGTATAGGCGTAGTTCTCGGAAAGTTGCAGTATGTCCTTCCTCGTGTACATGAACGGGACGTTGTTCCCGGTCGTGCCGGATGTAGCTATCATGAAGCTCGGGTAGTATTCCTCCCTGATCTCCTTCTTGACATCGATGCCCACCAGCTCCTTGAGCCTCATCCCGGCCAGCACGCTCTTCGGCCAGTGCCTCTTTATCTTTTCAGGGTCCGGCTGAAGAATGAAGTCCTTGTAGCGTTTTGGGTTCTCAGGTGAGGGCATGATGTCCTCTTTCCTCGTGAGCGGGACCAGCTCGAGGTCCTTGATCCTCCTTATAGAACGGGGATCGATCCCTTTGTCATCGAAGAGCCTCCTGTAATATGGGGAGAAAGGGTACAGCTGATGCTGTATGAAATCCCTGAGCTTATCCTCCTGGTTTCGAATTACCTCCTCGCTGCTCATGGAGAAGTATCTCTGCAGACGATCGTACAACATCTTCGGACCACGCCCTTTCGCGACACCAATAAACGGATGCGCCGATATAAGTTTTCTCGGAGGGCGATAGACCCAGCATGTTTTTTATTATTGCCGCGCATTAACGGTCCGTATCGGGAGTAGTTCAATGCAGCGGACCATATTCGACACACCCGTCATCTACCCTGCTCTGAGGAGGCTATCCAGGATCCTTCTCGGATCGACCGGATGGAAGGCGGTTGGCGGGCCTTCGGGACATGAGAAGTACCTGTTGATACTCGCTCCGCATACCTCCAACTGGGATTTCGTCATCATCTTCACGATCGCGTTCGCCACGGATATCAAGGGACATTGGTTCGGCAAACATTCGCTGTTCAAGCCTCCTTTGGGTTGGTTCTTCAGATGGTTGGGCGGGATCCCTATTGAAAGAAGCAAGACCATGAACCGGGTGGATCAGACAATAAAGGCCTTCAGGGAGATGGATGAGCTCATGATAACCATCACCCCCGAGGGGACAAGGAAGAGGACCGAACGTTGGAAGAGCGGGTTCTACCACATCGCTCTGGGGGCCGGGGTTCCCTTGGGATTCGGATATCTCGATTTCAAGAAGAAGGAGGGGGGGATCGGAAGGTTCTACACCCTTACCGGGGATCAGGAAAAGGACATGGAGGTCATAGCCCGTTTCTACGAAGGGATAGAGGGGAAGCACCCGGAGAAGTTCGGCAGCATACGGCTTTAATAACCTTCAGGGCGATGATGCATCATGCGCGTTTCGTGCGTCATCTTCTTCATCATCCTCGCATCGATCCCTGCCCTGCCCCACTCGGATGCTTCCCTGCCGGATGATGCCTATATCAACATCAGCGTAGTTGACGCCTCGGAAGATGGGATCTCCGACATCTCCATGGCGGAGGGGCCCACAATAGCATATATCACAGCCACTGGTACGGAACAGAAGATCGTTTTAGCCTCATTCCATGATGGTGTGTGGGGCCGAAGGACCTTGTGGAGGATCGATAGCACCATCGCCGTCCTTGACGATCTCACCTACGCCATCGGCCCGGAAGGCTCATCGCATATCGTCTTCACGATGGGGCCCCCGAACGGCGAGAAGCAGATAATGCACGGATACTCGATGGGTGAGGAATGGAACTACACCCAGTTATGTGTGGGAGAGCAGCCGAAGCTCGTCATTATCGATGAGGGACCCCTTATCGTTTACAGGAACGATGTTTCACTGGTAGAGGCCGTCCTCGACGGCGGGTTCATGCCCCGGTCCATCATGGAGCTGGATATGGGCCACTCCTTTCAAATGGCGATAGCGGCACATGGCGATACCGCATACCTTTGCGTCGCGTATTCCGATAGCATATCCCTTTGGACGAGATGGCTCGGCTCATGGAGCGATGAGGTGATACAGACCGCGGAGATCTTCGGCGAATGGTACATGCCGACCGTAAAGGTCATCGGCGATCGATTGATGGTATCCTACCGGGACCCCTCCAATCTCCAAACTTACCGATCTCGCATCGCGGAGCGGGTTGATGGCATTTGGCGGTTCAGGGACCATTTTGGGCTGTTGATACTGTGCGGAGAATATCCGAGCGGAGATATCGCTGCTCTTCTGTACGATGAGTCCTACAGGCTCAACCTACTGAGCCTGGGTATCGATAGAAACTCGAGCATGAGGCTTCTCGACAACGCATATCTGGACCCTGAACTTCATATGAGCTGCGGTATCCATCTATGTTTTCCTACCGAGGTGGATTCCCTTTTCGATGAGAACGGTTTGCATGTGGCGCTCATCAATGTGAGCAACACATATCTGCTCGAGCATCTGACCTGGAGCGATGCGGCGCCGAACAACAAGCCGCCCTCGGCCAAGATCCGCTCCGACAAACTACACGGGAAGGCCCCGCTCACCGTCAATATCACATGGGAAGCGTCTGACGAGGACGGGATGATAGTGAACTCCATGGCCGTTATGAAGGGAAGAGCAGGAGAGCTCAAGGAGGGGGCGATCACTCTCGATGTGGGGGTTCACAGGATCCGTCTCTTCGCATGGGACGACGATCTGGCTTTGGCCGAGGCCTCTGTAACGATAGAGGTCCGCGAGAGCGATCTGTTCATGGAGATACGATTAAGCGGGACCGAAGGCGGGGCCCCCTATCGGGTGGACCTCGAGGCCGTCCCACATCATGCTGATGGAGGCCTCGCCTCATGCAGATGGCACGTCCCGTCTCACCAGGATCATATGGAAATAGACGGGACGAGCGCCTCCTACACCTTCGACGAACCGGGACTTTACGCGGTATTCGTCACCGGAATGGACGGCTACGGATCGACGGCCAGCTCATACGTAACCATCAGGGTTATGGAGGAGGACGCCCCCTCAAGGGACCTGCGCCCCGTCCTGTCCGCGATGGTCCTCGCGATCCTCCTGGGCGCGCTGTTGGTGATCCTTCTCTCAGAAAGACGGCAGAGGCAAGGAGAAGGACCAAGGTCAGGTCCCCTGCGAGAAGCAAGGGATATGCGCTCGAGGCGTTAGATGGCAGACCCCATGTTCGGGGTCCATATGACGGCATCGATGTTATCTCTATCATCATCACCCTCTCGCTCTTCTTATCCTTCTCGATATAGAATATCCTGTTCCCGGAGATCGAGGGATGTAACTGGGAGGAGGCGTTCATGAACAGCTCGACCGTCCTGCCCGAGGGGATGTGATGCAGGAACAGGTTGTTCCGATATGTTGTCCGGTCGAACCTTCCCGACCAGACCGCGATATCTCCGTCTATCGAGAGGCCTCCGACCTTCATACCAGGGGCGATAGTCCTCGTTATGGCCTTCTCCATGTCGTGAAGCAGGATGCCCTCGTCCTGGGCCCATATAACATGCCTCCGGTCCATGGAGAGGGACATGATATTGGATGAAGGATCTGATATCACCGTCTCCTTTCCCCCCACGACGTCGTTATGGCACACGACCGATCCACCGCTGTAAACCTTAACGTATGCCAACCTGTCCCCGCGAACGGCCAGCATCTCCTCATCGAAAGGGCTATCGGTGATCCTGTTCCAGGTCCCTCCCCGAATATCGTAGGACAGGATATCACCGCTGTTCATCTGGTTCTGGACGACAAAGATATGCCCTCCGCTCAACAAGAATTCCGAGGTGCTCACATTCAGGATGACCTTATCCCCCGTTCGGATGTCCATGACCACGAGGTCCACGGAGCGCATGAAGGTCAACAATGAACCGTCTGTATGGGGGTAGAACTGTTGTCCCTCGAGTCCCAGGTCCACCTCGAGCATCGTTCGGGTATCGATGAGGACCAGATCATAATCGAATTCCACCGGGAATGTCGATCGAGGGTATTGGAAAAGGGTGTAACATAGCACGTCCTCGCCGATCACCGGAGGCCAGAGGATCTGACCGGACTCGTAATCCCTGACGATCGTCACGTCAAATGAGATGCCGTCCGACACCGTCCCATCTCCTGCAAATGCGTTGAAAGACCCGAGGAGAGAGACGAATAACAGAATGAGGACGGATGCTGCCGCGATCGGTGCTCTCACTGCTTCTCCCGTCGGTCAATATATTTTCAGGTTTAATTAGATGACCCCCATCGATTATTTATTCGAGGGTCACCTACTCCCGCACGATGCTGATCCGTGCGGAATCCTTATCCAAGATATATGGCCACAAAGAGGTGATAGGATCCGCCTCCCTGATCATAGAGGAAGGGGACAGTATTGGCCTCGTTGGAGACAACGGGGCGGGAAAGACCACGCTCATCCGAATGCTTATGGGGTATGTCAAACCCGATTCAGGGGATATTCGCATCAGAACGGACAGGATCGGATACCTGCCCCAGATCCCGGACTTCGCCCCTGCATCAAAAGTCAAGGACATCATAGAGGCCCCCTACGGGAGGACCTCGAATGTGACGAGGAGGATCTCCGAGCTGGAGGATATGATGTCCTATCCGGACGCGGACTGGGAGGCGATCAACGCCGAGTACGGGAAGCTGCAGGAGGAATACGCCTCGGACCGGGCGAAGTATTCCACCACCTACACGGCGGAAGCGCTGGAAAAGCTGGAGATGCCGCTAAACCTTCTGGAGCGTCGAATGTCGGAGCTCTCCGGCGGCGAGGTGACCAAGGTCATGCTAGCGAGGATACTGGTCCAGTCCAAGGACGTTGACGTCCTCTTCCTCGACGAGCCCACGAGCCACCTGGACGTGGGCACCATCGAGTGGCTCGAGGACATGCTCATCGACTTTCCGGGCGCTATCGTCACGATATCGCACGATCGATATTTCCTGGACCGTGTCGCGACGAGGATCGTCGAGGTCCGATCCGGTTTGACGAGGTCCTACAACGGATCGTTCACCGAGTACACGATGGCAAGGGAGATGGAGGAGGGGCAGAGGACCAAGGATGCGCAGAAGAACCTCGCCGAGAGACAGAGACAGGAGAGGATCATCGCCGAGCAGAAGAGGAGGTGGGGATATATGACCACCTTCAAGACCAGGAAACGACTCCTTGACAAGACCGCCGTGAAGGAGGCTCCCGTCCGGGATAAGAAGATGGACTTCAGCATCCGGACCACCCCCAGGGGCGGGGTGAACGTGATCATGGCAAGGGACATGGTGATCGAGAGGAATGGAACGCCCGTTATAAGGCTGGGGGAGCTGGACCTTGATGCAGGAGAGAGGCTGGGTATATTCGGCCCCAACGGTTCCGGGAAATCCACCTTCATCAAGGCGCTCATGGGAGAGCTCCCGCACAAAGGGAAGTTCTGGCTAGCTCCTGGGGCCACCATAGGGTACTTCGCCCAGGCCCACGACGGCCTCGACCCTGAACTCAGCCCCGAGGAGCAGTTGATGAGGGCCACGGGCCCGGACGGCAAGGCCATTGCCAGGAAGACCCTCTCGAGCTTTCTGATAACGGGGACTGACGCTGAGAGGAGGATCTCCACCCTCTCCGGCGGGGAGAGGGCGAGGGTGGCCCTGGCGAACCTCATGGTATCGGGAAGGAACCTGCTCGTCCTGGACGAGCCGACAAATTACCTTGACATCAGGTCCAGGGACGCGGTGGAAAAAGGGCTTTCGAACTACACGGGGACGATAATACTCGTGTCCCACGACAGGTATCTGCTGGACGGGATCTGCACCCGGACCGCCGTCCTCAACGACGGGGAGATGAAGGTGTTCCCGGGGAACTACTCCGAGGTCAAGGGCAGAATAGACCTCATGACCCTCGACGACCGGATCGACAGGTACGAGGTGGCATCGAAGTTCGTGGACTGGTCCACGAGGACGAAGTACAAGGCAGGGGACGTCGTCGAGGTGAAAGCCCAGGATAAGGAAAAGTTCAAGCAGTGGATCGAGAGGGGCTTCCTCCGCAATATCAAATGAGTTCAACAATATTGAACCTCTTGTGAACCGCATCAGAATGTATATGGTCAAAAACATCGGTCTTCGCTTAGCATGAACCTTTAAATACCCTGTGGAACAATATATTCACGGATCTCTCATCTTCTTCTGGATGGGAGGGTGGGATCTTCATATTGGAGGTGATAACATGAGCGACAGGGTGACACTGGAAGATGGGACCCAGGAGAGGTTCCGCAGAAAGAAGATCGTCGAATCGCTTAAGACGGTAGGCCTGGACAGCGATTCATCGAACATGATAGCGGACATGATAGATCCCCATCCGGGGATCACCGAGCATGAGATCAAGGTCAAGGTCTTCCGGCTCCTCGACGATATGGATCAAAAGATCGCCGAAAGATACCTAAAGACGAAGAAGGTCCACATCCAGAAGGAGCCCATGGGATATACGGGCCATGTCATGATCCCCAAGGTGGTAATGGATTATCTCGAATTGAGGAGCGGGGACATGGTGGACATCATCCATTGCGACAAGAACTGCAAACTGAGGGCACACCAGATAGATGCCAGGGACAACGACCGGATCCTTGTGAGCCCTCTGGATCTGGAGGCGATGGGGATCAAGAACAGATCCCCGATAGCGATCTGCAAGCATGTCGAAGGGTGATCCTACGAACGCCTGAACATTGGCGATCCATGCCCGACCTCAACCGATCGGAGGGATGTCCACCCCGAGAGAGTCGTCCTTTACACCGATCATTCACAGTTTATTGGATCTCGCCTATGACCTTATCTTGAATATCGTCGAAGAGGGTCCTAATGAAGGAGCGCCAATCGGGTCTTCTGTCCTTTGGGAGATAATGATTGGTCGCATTCATTATCCTAACCCAATTGTCTAAAAAGAGGTCGCGTCTTTCCATAAGGGAATCCAGGAAGGATGACAGGTCTTTTTCCATTTTCATCATTTCAAGTCGCTGGATGATCGAACTTTTTAGAATCCCCACATCGAACTTGGTATTTAGTGCCATCTTGATGTCGTAGACATCCTTCCCCTCGATCCTGTTTTCAAGCGCCATGAACTTCTGGGCCAAAAGATCCTCCATAGAATATACCGGGACCATCGCAGAGGGATAGGCTATAATCGAAGACGTTATCGGTCTTCTCTCGATCGGGTTCACGCAGTAGGACCTGTCATATCCTATGTTGATATCGAGCATCACCCGGTCCTTTTCTCCGAACTCGCTTGTGTAGATCGCATCGAATCTGGCGTTATGATAAAGCATCCTGGGGCCGATGATATCGAACCCCTGGATATCATCGAACAGTTCTCTGACCCTGGATAATCTCTCATCGATCCTTCCCGGGCCGAAAAGGTCTATATCTATGTCCTCGGAGAACCTCTGGTCATTCTTCAAGTAGAGTCTGTTGATGGCCGTCCCACCCTTCAGGGCGAAATCCAGGCCCTCCCATGCCGAGATCGCCTCCAGTAGAATGGATATCTTCATATCCTTTGAAACGAACTTTAGTCCCAGACCCCTCTTCCTGGAGATCCTTTCGATATCATCCGGATCAATGACCACTCATCCACTCTCCCCAAACATTTATACCCAAATTATCCTGAACCTTCCATTCTTTATTCGATTTTCCCCCTGTGGGGCCGCTTGGAAGCAGACGGGTCGGTGTCTTCACCGATCCTTTCAATCCTTCAAGGAACTCCTTGATCTCATCATCGATCCTTGATGCAAGGACTTTTGAAGTGATGTAACCAACTCTTTGCCTGAGAGGGTCGGTCCCAAGTCTCTGAAGATAGGAACCGAACCTTTTCCATGATAGGTCCTTGACCTGAGCTATTGCTTTGGAGATGTTCTGGTATCCTCCGGAAAGGTCAGGTCTGTAGAAACAATCGAAAAAGGTCTTCTCCAGATCGGACACCCATATCCCATCTTGATTGACCTGGCCCCGGCATCTTTCCCCCATTGAAGTATAGACTATCTCATACTGACAGATAGGGATCGACCCCGAATGATAAGGAGTTGATACCATGATAGTGAACGGTTCATAATCGAGAAGGTCGTAGATTCGCAAAGCGGTATCGAAGGCGATGTAACCTCCGTATGCCACTGGAGCTGCTCTCAGGATCAATGTCGTATCGATGCCTCTGGCTCCCGTCCTGATATAGAAACCTCTCTTCAATCGGAAGATCTCCCCTTTTCTCGAGAGGGAGGTCAAGCCCTTATCCAGATTCTTATCGTTCATTCCATACAAATGTTCGGAGAGAGCCTTCTTTTCAATGAAAGAGGCGTTATCGATGACGTTAAGTATTCTCTGTTCCGAAGGGGTCAGATAGTAATTTGTATCCATTAATTCTACTTATAGTAGAAGTTCTAATTATATTTTACTATAAACATGGTAATTTTTATTCACTTAGTTCCACAGAGCAGAACTAACTAAACAAAATTCACTACGGGATCAGACCTTATCCGAAAGCCATTTCGGATCCTCCAGAAGCTCTATGACCCTGTTGAGGAACCTCGAGGCGTTGCCTCCATCGACCACCCTGTGGTCGATCGACAGGGACAATCCCATTACCTTTCGGATCGCTATCTTCCCGTCCTTGACCACGGGCATGTCCCTTATCCTCCCTACCCCAAGGATCGCCACCTCCGGGAAATTGATGACGGGTACCCCGTATATCCCTCCAATCGACCCGTAATTGGAGATCGTGAAGGTCCCGCCCTTGAGATCGGCAAGGTCGATCGACCTATCCTTGGCCCTCTCCACGAGGCCCTCTATCTCCTTCTGGATACCTTTCATCTTCTTCTGCTCCACCCTCTTTACGACGGGGACCATCAACCCGTTGGGGGTGTCCACTGCGATCCCGATGTTGTAGTACTTTTTCACGATGATGTCCTCGTTCTCTGGATCAAGCATCGCGTTTAGCATCGGGTTCTCCTTGAGGGCCTCTACGACGGTCATGATGAGATAGGGTATGAAAGTGAGATGTATATCCTTCTCGGAGTTGATCCTCTTCCTAAGCTTGTAGAGCCCGGTCACATCGGCATCGTCCATGGTCGTGGCGTGAGGAGCCGTGAACTTGGATTCCGACATCCTCCTGCCGATTACCTCCCTCATGCCAGTGTACGGAACGTGATCTATGTGTCCGTAGAAATCGAAGTTCGACTTGATCTTAAGGGGTTTCTTCTTCGGCGCCGCGGCTTTGAGCACGTCCTCCTCGGTGACCCTTCCCTCCGGTCCCGTGCCCGGGATGCTTTCCATGTCCACCCCCTTCTCCTCGGCCAGCATCCTGACCCGCGGGATCGCCCTGGTCGAAGAAGGCCTTCTCCTGCCCAGAAGGCCCCCCAATGAACCCTCCTTGGGGGGCGCCACGGCCGCCGTTGCCTGAACAGTGTCCCCGGCCTTCTCACCCTCTCCGCCTATGACGAGGAGGACCTCCCCCACCCTGACCTTCTCGTTCTCGAGGAAGTTCAATTTCAGGACCTTGCCGGAGGCCGGGGAGGGCATCTCCACCACCGCCTTGTCGGTCTCCATCTCGGCGACTATCTGGTCCTCCTTGATCTGATCACCTTCGGCGACATGCCATTTCTTCAATCTGCCTTCGGTTATTCCCTCCCCCACGTCGGGGAACCTGAACTCCACTACCATGTCAGCACCTCCCTTATCCCCTTGATTATCCTGTCAATATCGGGCATGGCCCAGTTCTCCATCCTGTAGAACGGGAACGGCACGTCGAAACCGGTCAGCCTCAGGATCGGGGCCTCCATAACATCCATCATCTTCTCCTGAGCCCTGGCCGCGATCTCCGAGGCGAACCCCAGATTACGATGCGCCTCCTGCGCCACCAGCATCCTGCCTGTCTTCTCCAGGGAGTCGTGGACCGTTCCCTCGTCGTATGGAGAGATCGTCCTTACGTCGATCACCTCCGCGGAGATCCCCTTGTCCTCAATAAGCCGGGCCGCCTTCAAGAGCCTGGGGACCAAGGATCCCCAGCCCACTAGGGTGATATCATCTCCCTCCCGAAGGACCTTGGCCTTGCCGATCGGCTCGGTGTATTCCCCTTCGGGGACCTCCTCCTTTCCGGCCCTGTACAGTTTCTTCGGCTCCATGAATATGACGGGATCAGGATCCCGTATCGAGGAGATCAACAGCCCCTTGGCATCATACGGCGTCGATGGTATCACCACCTTGAGTCCGGGGATGTGCGCCAGCGTAGCCTCGTAGCTCTCCGCATGATGCTCCAGGGCCCTTACGCCTCCGCCGTAGGGGAACCTGACGACCATCGGAACCGAGAAGCGGCCCTGCGTCCTGTTCCTCAGCCTGCCGGCATGGCTCGCAAGCTGATCGATGGCGGGCCAGAGGAATCCCATGAATTGTATCTCTGCCACAGGCCTCATGCCCATGAGGGCGGCGCCTATGGAGAACCCCACTATGCCCGACTCGGCCAGAGGGGTGTCCATGACCCTGTCCTCGCCCAATAGCTCCTGAAGGCCCTCGGTGGCCCTGAACACGCCTCCGTTGAGTCCTACGTCCTCGCCGAGTACGACGACGCTGGGATCGCGCTCCATCTCGACCTTCAAGGCGGAATTGATGGCCTGGACCATGTTCATCTCTATGGGAATCCCCCCTTTATCTCGTCGGCCTCTTCCTCTATTTCCCTGTTGGCCAGGGAGAATTTCAGATACTCCAGCTGCTCCACAAGGGCGGGGGTCATCTCCTCATACATATGCCGGAAAAGGTCCTCCGGCTCCTGGGGCCCCAATGATTCCGCCTTCTCAACAGCTTTCTTAATCATCTCCTCCGCATCCGCTTCCAGTTGCTTCTGCCATTCAGGGGTCCAGATCCCTCTTCCCTCCAGATAGGCCCTGAATCTGCGAAGGGGATCCTTCAGATCCCATTCCGCCTCCTCCTCGGGAGTCCGGTATCTGCCGGGATCGTCGGCGGTGGTGTGCATCATCCTCCGGTATGTGAAGGCCTCTATGAAGAACGGGCCTTCCCCGTTCCTGGCCCTTTCGATCCCCTCCCTGGCGGCAATGTACATAGCCAGCACATCGTTGCCATCCACGAGAACGCCTGGGATCCCGTATGAGAGCGATTTCTGCGCTATTGTCCGGCTCAGGGTCTGCTTTTTCCTTGGAACGGATATGGCCCACTGATTGTTCTGGGAAATGAACAGCGCAGGGACGCGGAACACACCTGCGAAGTTCAGCCCCTCATGAAAATCGCCCTCAGAGGTCGCGCCGTCGCCCATGTAGCACACCACAACGGAGCCGCTGCCCTTTTTCTTCAGGGCCCACGCCGCTCCGGCGGCGATGGGCACCTGTGTTGCCACGGGGACGAATATGGGGAGGCTTTTCGTCCCTTCCGGTACCTGATTTGACCTTACATCGCCCATGAAATAGAGCAGGTTGTACTCCAGAGGGTAACCCCTGATCATGTATGTGGTAAGCTCCCTGAAGGATGGAAAGAGCCAGTCATAATCCCCCATGGCGAGCGCTGGGCCGACCTGGGACGCCTCCTGGCCCTTGCCCGGAGCGTATGTGCCCATCCTGCCCTGTCTCTGGAGCTTGACCGCCTTCTCGTCGGCTAGCCTCCCGTAGAGCATCCATCTGTACAGGTCCTTCATGAGGACCGGATCAAGGCCGGGATCCTCCGCCACGAGCTTTCCGTCAGGGTCAAGGACCTGGAACATATCCCCCTTGAGGGGATCGAACGATCCGAATATCATAGAGATCACTTCGATTTCTGTTCCCTGACCCATTTCAGGATGTCGTCCTTGGTCGGGGATCCGCACAGGACGGAATCCGTCCTGCGGTTGTAGAGCATTGGAACCGTATGGCATCTCTCCTTGGATAGCTCCATCATGAGGGATTGGTTCTTGGAATTGTGCCACACCTCAAGCTTCTTGAAAGACACTTTCTCCTCCACCTCGATCTCATCTATGAATCCCGATACCATGGCGCAGCCCTCGCATTCGGCGCCGTAGAAATCCAGATACTCCTCATCGGTCATGTAGTTCCTCCGTTTTTGATATGTTATCGATCGGTCGTGTATCATCATTGTCCCTGAATTGTCAGGATATGTATCACCATGGGAGAAAGATAAAATAAGGTCCTCTTTCATGGGGGGCTCCGAAACAAGGCAGGCAGCGCATGACGGACATCGAAGGACGCTCCATGGGAGCGGACGGCCAGGAACTTTACGAAGATGAGGATCCCGATATCGACGTTGTCGTCGAATGCCCTTTCTGCAGCGTGGAGTTCAGTGGGTCCAGGGAAGGCGTTGAAGAGGAGCTCTTCCAACACATATGGGGGCTGCACGAGGACTCGTCCATAGATTTCATGCTGCACAACATGTACGTCCCGGAACGCATCAAGGCGGCCATCTTCGAGGAGCTGGGCCCAGATTACATCTCCTGGATCGTGGACACCAGCGGCGAGATCCTCGAAAAGGAGGAGCCCTTGACTCCCCGCACGCTAAAAAAGCTCAGATGATAGCCCATCATGCCGGATATTTTTTAAATATCTGTTCTTTTCTTCTACGACAGAGCCTTATCAGCCTTGTTACCATACGGGGATCCTTTAATGAAGTTCAAAAGGACTTTGTCCATCTTGTTTACCGTTGTTCTGCTTTTCTATTCGTCTCTCTTTTTATCGAACGCGGCTGCCGCCGAGGACACGGACGGCGACGGGATCCCCGACTGGTGGGAGATCGCGTTCGGCACGGATCCGTATGTGAAGGATGCGGACAAGGACCCTGACGGGGACGGCAGGACGAACCTGCAGGAATATCTGGACGGAACGCATCCTCTGGACGGAGGACATCCTCCCACGGTCGACGGGCAAGAATTCCCCTGGTGGATCGTGGGTATTTGCTGCTCTGTCTCGTTCCTCGGCCTCATAGTGCTCCTTATCGTGATCATCGCCTTTGCCGCTTCGCGAAAAAAAAAGAAAAGCAAAAAGGACGAGAAATGAGGACGCTCCGGAATAGGCCGGACAAAACTACATATTCAACATCGGGTTTTCATGCTCCATGGCAGAAGAGGAGTATGCAAGGCTCAGGGAGCTCTATTCGGAGATCTCCTACATCGACCAGGCCATCAACCATCTCTCCTGGGACCAGGAGACCTTCATGCCCCCAGGGGCTATACTCGACAGGGCGGGACAGATGTCCGTCCTCTCGGCGATACACCACAGAAAGGTCACCGACCCCGAGATCGGAAGGCTCGTCTCCGTTCTGGAGAAGAGCGAACTCGGAGAAGAGGTATCGGCCGTCGTCAGGGAGATCGGGAGGGCCTACAGGAGGCAGACCTCCATCCCGGAGGACCTGGTGAAGGAGATCGCATCCACGCAGTCCGTGGCCCAGCAGGCATGGCAGAACGCCAGAAAGAAGGACGATTTCTCCATGTTCTCCCCGTACCTTGTGAAGATGGTGGAGCTGAAAAAAAGAGAGGCCGAATGCGTTGGATACGATGATGTCATCTACGACGCACTGCTGGACGTTTACGAACCCTATGCGAGGTCCTCGGAGATAACCGAACTCTTCTCCTCGCTCAGATCGAGGCTCGTCGATATCGTGAAAAAGATAACGGAGTCCGGGATCGTCATCGACGAAACAGTGGTCAGAAGGGAATACCCCATCGAGGACCAGAAGGCCTTCTGCGACCATCTGGCCAAGGTGCTGGGGTTCGACTTCGACAAAGGAAGGCTCGACATCTCCGCTCATCCCTTCACGAGCGGGACCAGGAGGGACGTCAGGATGACGACCAGGTTCGAGATCGACAACCTCAAGAACTCGGTGTTCTCCACGATACACGAGACCGGGCACGCCCTCTACGAGCAGGGTTATCTCGAGAATAACTACCTCACACCTCTTGCCGAGGGCGTATCTCTTGGCATACACGAGTCACAGTCCAGGTTCTGGGAGAACATAATCGGCCGGAGCAGGCCGTTCTGGTCCCACATGCTCCCGGAGCTGAAAAGGCATTTTCCCAACATGAACGATGTGACCCTGGATCAAATGTTCAGGGCCGTGAACACTGTCGGGCCTTCGCTCATCAGGACCGAATCAGACGAGGTCACCTATAACCTGCACATCATGATCCGGTACGAGATGGAGACCGGGATCATGGAGGGTAAGATAGGCGTCGATGAGATCCCCGAATTATGGAACGACAAGTACGAGGAGTATCTGGGGATCCGACCGCCGACGAACGCCGACGGATGCCTTCAGGACATACACTGGTCCATGGGGCTGTTCGGCTACTTCCCCACCTACACCCTGGGAAACCTGTACTCGGCCCAGATATACAACGCGATACTCAGGGACATGCCCGATCTCGGCTCCAGGGTCGCATCGGCCGAATTCGCGCCGATACTCTCCTGGCTCAGGGAGAGGATACATTCAAAGGGCAAGCTGTATCCCCCGAAGGTCCTCATTGAGAAGGCCACGGGATCCGCCCCGGATGCGGACCATTTCATCCGCTATCTCAAAGAAAAGTTCTCGGGGATCTACGGGATCACGCTCTGATCGAAGGATAAACCACATAACATAGCAATACGTTCCATCTGTGTGCAATGGCTATTCATTTTCATAGTCCTCATCATCCTCCTCTTCCTGACGGGAATGGCCCTCATGATCCTCTTCGGGATCAGGGCCCTTCAACGGTTCAGGCTCATCAAGGAGATCCCCACCAGCATGAGCGTGGACGTCGAAGAGGGGATGATGGAGATCAAAGGGACCGTGGATCCGGTGCCTGGCTCAAGATACTTCTCGCCCTTCGGGCACGTCCCATGCGTAGCTTACTCCGCCATCGTGGAGGAGCGGGTAAGCAGCGGAAAGAGGAGCCGCTGGGTAAGGCGGTTCAGCGAGAGCAAGGGGGATCGCTTCCTCGTCAGGGACCGATCCGGGCTGACCAGGGTTCTTATGAAGGATGCCGATCTGCATATGGCCAATACGTTCAATGTCATGACATCCGGATTCAAAGGGGTGGATCCGGATAGCGGAAGGGTCCTACGAGGGCTTGGCCTTCCTCTCAAGGGACCTCTGGGCATACTCAACAGGACGTACAGGATAAGGGAGAGGTCCCTTCCCATCGATCACGAGATCTACGTCCTGGGAACGGCCACCGAGATGGACATGGAGAGCGCTCTTAAGGACGAAGCTCTGGTGAACCCCTACACCATACGCAAGGACAGGGTTCTCATAGTTTCGGCCAAGGGCGAGGAGGTGATCGCCTCCCACTACATGGTGAAGGGGGTGGCTCTCATCGCCGGGGGGGTCATTCTCGGGGGGATCGGACTTCTCATCGCATACACCCTCTTCATCAACGTTCTTTGATCCCGTTCAAGAGATGTCAAATGATAAATCCGACCAGCGCATTCATCGTTCATGGACGGATCGCTCCCCGACAGGGCATATGACGTGGCCTTCGAGTACGAGAGGAGATACGGCGGGTGCACCCAGGCCGTCCTAATGGCGGTCAGGGAGACCATTGGGGGGATCCCCGATGATGTGGTCAGGTCTGGCTACACCTTTGCCGGGGGATCGGCCCTTTCCGGGCGGGGCACCTGCGGGGCCCTTGCCGGAGGGTTGATGGCGATCGGCCTCCTCTACGGCCGTCCGGTCGACGGCTTCGGAAAGGAGAGGGAGTTCCGGGACGCTTACAGGCTCTCGATAAAGCTGTATGAGAGGTTCATAGAGGAATACGGGAGCATCACATGCTCCGACATCCAGGAGAGAATAATGGGCCGTTCCTTCGATCTTCGGACCAGGGAGGGCAACATCGAATTCGAGGAAGCAGGAGGTCATGAGGACAAGTGCACCTCCGTTGCGGGTAGGGCGGCAAGATGGACGGTGGAGATCCTTCTGCGGCATAGCGGCCCTGTCCATAGTTAATTCTGGTTCAATAAAAGGCCTGGACTTTCTGCCATATTAAAGAAAAGACCAAAATATTTTAATTATCATCTCTCGAGAATGTCCATGTATTCCTTGAACTCGAAGACCCGGTTCCTCTTGTTCCCGGTCACCTCTGAGAGGATATCCAAACCCATAAGGTCCCCTGTCAGCTTGTTCGCGGAAGGGTAGGTGAGCCCCGTGACCTCCATGACGTAATTCACGTTTATGACGGGCCTGTGTAAAAGTGCGTCAAGTACGCGCATTCCCGCCGCAGACGACTGACCAAGTCCGTCCATTACGTTCTTTCTACAGCGGTCCCTGAGTACGGTGATCTGCAATATCTTTGCATGGGATTCGACCGAGACGGCCGAAACGCCCTTGAGGAAGAAACCGAGCCAACCCTCGATATCATCTCCGTCCCGCACAGCCTGCAATCTATCGTAATATGCTGACCTGTTCCTCTTGAAATAATGTGAAAGATATAGAAGGGGACGACTCAGGACCCCATCCTTGTGAAGTATCAATGTTATCAACAGCCTTCCTACCCTGCCGTTCCCATCGAGGAACGGGTGTATCGATTCGAACCAGACGTGGGAAAGGGCCGCCTTGATCAGAGGCGGGGCGGCGTTACCCCGGCCGATATACGACTCCAGGTCCTCCAATGCACCTTTTATCGCATCAGGGGGCGGCGGTACATAAACGGCATCGTTCAATGGTCCATCCTTGGGACCGATCCAGTTCTGGACCGTTCTGAACTCACCTGGAGATAGGTCCCCTCCGCGCCCGCCCCTCATCATGGTCCTGTGAAGGTCCCTGATCAATCCAAGGTCGAGAGGTTCACCACTGCCTATCCTCTCGACACCCCTTCTCATCGCCGAGATATGATTGAGAACCTCGGGCAGGTCCGCCATCTCATTGGGGTCAAGGGCTCGACCCTCATACTCCAGAACGTCCATCAGAGAGGCCTGCGTCCCCTCGATCTGGCTCGAAAGCACCGCCTCCTTCTTGAGGTACATCATGACGAAAAGATCCGGTTCGGGGACCGATCCGGAGATGCCCTCCAGCTTCCCGATCGAGATCGAAGCGTTCGAGAGGGCGATCAGCATCTCCCTATCGAGGACGATATCGTCGATATCCGGGACCGGAAAGGGATCGAAGGCCCTGTAACCTTCCTCAGTATCTCTGTATGTACCCGCCCTGACCCTATTAGCCATCTTAAAAACCTCTTTAATAAGGAGATGTTCTAAGTGGTATATTAAAATATATCAACGTTTACTTTAATAAGGGGTGGAGTTGTAGAGCGGATCATGACTTTATCCCGTATTTGCCTATCCAATCCTGCCAGACGCCGTAGCGGATCCCCACCATCTTCACCGCGGAGATCCTGTCCACCTCCGCCCCGTTGTCGTAGGCTATGACCGTCGGGACGAAATCGATCCCCCTTTCGATCCAAAGACCGTCGCCGTGCCCGTCCATCATAACGATCTCTCCGTCGGGCAATGCGTTCGCGAACAGTCGAATGAAATGTTTGCAGAATGGGCAGTTCTCCAGCGAATAGAGTACGAACTTCAGATATCTCACCCGACCTTATCCTGGATCATATCTCGAGATCGATCCCGAGCTGCTCCGCAAGCTCCTTGTAGCGGTTCCTTATGGTGACCTCCGTAACCCCGGCGACGTCTGCGACCTCCCTCTGGGTCCTCCTCTCCGAGGTCATGATGGAGGCTATGTATATCGCCGCGGCGGCCATGCCCGTTGGCCCCCTGCCTGAAGTGATCTCCAGCTGGTCCGCCTGTTTCAGGATCTCGTAACCCTTGGTTATCGTCTCTCCGGAGAGCTTGAGCTCGGATGCGAACCTTGACACGTAATCCTGAGGTGATGTGGGCATTAGCTTGAGGTTCAATTCCCTGGTCATGAACCGATAGGTCCTTCCTATCTCCTTCCTGCTCACCCTGGATGCCGCTGATATCTCATCTAGCGTCCTGGGGACGTTGCACTGTCTGCATGCCGCATAAAGGGATGACGCTACAACACCCTCAATGGACCTACCCCTGATCAGGTTCTTGTTCACCGCGTTCCTGTATATCATAGCGGCCGTCTCCCTGATATTGCGGGGTAGACCGAGCCCGGATGCTACACGGTCAAGCTCGGAGAGCGCGAAGGCCAGATTCCTCTCCGTGGCGTTGCTGACCCTGATCCTCCTCTGCCACTTCCTTAGCCTATACATCTGAGCCCTGTTACGGGATGGAATGGACTTTCCGTAGGAATCCTTGTTCTTCCACCCTATCTCTGTGGAAAGCCCCTTGTCATGCCTTGTGAGGGTGATGGGGCTTCCGGTCCTGGCCCTGGCCTCTCCCTGGGCGGAATCGAAGGCCCTCCACTCGGGACCCATGTCTATCTGCAGGTCGTTTATTACCACTCCGCAGTCTCCGCAAACAAGCTCGCCCCTCTCGTAATCCCTTATTATGTGTTCGGAACCGCATTCGGGGCATTTCGTGACTTCCTCTACCTGGACCTTATCTACCATGTTGCATACCTCCCAGGACATAGACAGTTGGTTTTTTATATCGGGATTATCCGAACGTAAGAAGCCATATATATATTTATTGCTTGTAACTATAAATAGATTGCCCTTTTTTGGTTCCGAACCGTTAAAATATCCATTCGATGCGTGATATATAGCCCTTAAGCAAACCTATTATAGCATTAGCGCAGAACGCTATGACCAATTACTGAATTACGTTATTCTTCAATAATTAGATCCTCACAAAAGGGGCTTATCTGGTACCCCATCCCGTCCTGCCAACGGTCATCATCGCGTAAGGCAGGAGCCATATGAGGACGGACATGTAGAAGAACGCGTAGGCGATCCCGAACACGAACTGCCAGTTCCTCTCGGAGCGTATGTAGAACAGCATGTATATCATGGACATGCCGATGACCGAGGCAGTCACCGTCAGCAGATAGAACGGGTCCATTATAACCTTGACGTAGAGCGTCAAAAGGATGAGCATCATAAGGAACGGAAGTACGACATTGCCCACGGACTCGTAGAACAGGAGCTTCCTTTTCTTAATAACCTTCCATTTCAGGAGATATCCGAAAAGGATTATGGATTCCCTGGTGAAACTGCGGTTCCAACGGATGAGCATCCTCGCCATCTTTCCGAAGCTCTCAGGGACGAGCGTGTGGGCCACGGCCTTTCTTGAATAGACCGTATGGTAGCCTAGCCTCAGAGTGTGGTTGGTGAGGGACCGGTCGTCGCCGAAAGTGCACTTTCGGCCAAGGAAATGCTGGTCCCTCCAGGCCGGAATGACCCGATCGAGTATCTCCTTTCTGTATGCGGAGATCACCCCGCTCAGGCAGCTGATCCCGCCGAACACAGATGACGTGCTCCTGTAGAAGTCGAAGGACATGATGTAACGGACCGCCATCATCCTTGTGAGGAAATTGGTCTTCCAGTTGTGGACCTTTACCTTGCCCGTGACCCCGCCCACTATCGGCCGCTCGAAGGGAGCGACCAGATGTTTTATGGAGTCCTTATCGACCCTCGTGTCGGAGTCTATAAAGACTATTATCTCGCCTTTGGCCTTGGAGACCCCCTCGGCCATGGCCTCCCTCTTGCCCCTGTTCCTATCGAACCTGATCGAGCGGATCCATCCAGGATGACGGGAGGATGCATTGAGAATGTGCTTGTATGTTTCGTCCTTTGACCCGTCATCCACAACGACGATCTCCAGTTTGTCCCTCGGATAATCGCTCTGGACCAGGGCGTCTATCGTTCTCTCTATGAACTTACCCTCGTTGTATGCCGGGACGACGACCGTCACCGACGGGCGGTAACCCCTGTCCTCGTAAGGCTTGTAGAGGGTGTAGAGTATGATCCTTATAGGCAGATAGACGAGTATCAGCAGGGTGTAGAGGACCGCAAGCGTAAGGAACACCGGGGATACGACCCCGTAAAGGGACCGGAACTTGAACGTGTACCATAAAAAACCTGCGAAGAGGGCCAGAAGTATGACCATCGATATGATAAGTGCATTCTTAAGGCCAGTCCCGCGCTGCATGTTGTATTGGATTTATTACTGTTATAAATGATTTGTGATTTGTAATATCGAAAATATGTATTCGATATATAATATATATTCTATAGTTGGCAATCCTTGCACTCGAGCGATCCACACACAGGGTCATCGAACTTCCAGCGCAGGGCCCATGATTTGATATCGCCGATCACGGCCATGAACTCCTTGCCGCTTTGGGTGAGAGTGTACATGCTCTTCGAGGGTTTGGTCGAATCGTCGATCGTGTGCTCTATCATGCCCTCCCGCTCCAATTCCTTGAGTCTCGATGACAGCATCTTCGGCGTGATATCCGGGAGCTTCCCCTTCAGCTCGGAGAAGCGCCTGGTCTCCTCCCTGCCCTTGTATAGCTCGAGCAAGATGAGGAGGGTCCATCTCTTGCCGAGGAAGTCCATGGTCTTGTATACGGTGCAGTTCGAGTGCATGTATCCTCTAAAGCATCATTCTGCCTTATCTATGCTATCCCTGAGTTCTGACAGGGCCTTCTCCAGATCGTCTATGACCTCTGAAGCGACCTTTTTGGCGGTATTGGCAGTCCTCTTGGCGTCCTTCTTCACTGTGTCCTTTACCCCCTTGGCCTCCATCTCCTCCCTCTTCCTCTTGAGGTCTTCGGACATGGCGAAGAATGCCGACTCGACGCCCCTGACCAGTTCCAGCGCCTCCTTCTCCAGATCCACCTTGGATATGTCCTCTCCGATGTCCTCAGCGAATTTCTTTGCCTTCTTCCTGGCCTTCTTGGCCTTCTTCTTCAGCTCTTTCTCCAGATCGTCTTTCGCCATTTGAAACCCCCTTATCTGATGCGATATCATGACCTTTTTATCTATTATAGTTTTACTTTTTGCATCATATAAGATCATTATTATACCTATTGCATCTCTTCGGACTCGTGAATGACCAAGGCAAGGCATACCTGTTCGCCCTGACCGCTGTCGCAATATGGTCCACCGTCGCCACCGCCTTCAAGATCGCACTTGGCTATCTTGACCCGTACACGTTGCTGTTCATTGCCACATGCGCATCGTCACTATCCCTTCTCATCGTTGTCTCATTGAACGGGGGGATCTCCCGGGTCCGGAACCTGCCCCCGCTCAGGCTCTTGAAATTCTGCATTCTTGGAACCCTCAACCCGGTTCTCTATTACGTAGTGCTCTTCAATGCATATGACCTGCTGAAGGCGCAGGAGGCCCAGCCTCTCAACTATACATGGCCCATGATCATGGGCCTCCTGTCGATAGTGTTCTTAAAGGAGAGATTGAGGGCATTGAACATCGCGGCTCTCTTTCTTGGATTCGCAGGAGTGATGGTAATATCGACGAAGGGATTTTTGTTCAGCGATGTCCCCAACGCAATGGGTGTCGTCCTCGCCCTGTCCTCCGGGATATTATGGTCCATCTACTGGATAGCCATGCTGAAGGAGAGAAGGGATAGGGACGTGGTGATGCTCGTGTCCTTCGTTTCTTCCATCCCGATCCTGGCCGTTATAGCTCTCATCGCGGGCGGACCAACGATAACAGGGATCATCCCCATAGGAGCTGCCATCTACGTCGGGATCTTCGAGATGGGTGTCACGTTCTTCCTATGGATGAGGGCGCTGACCCTGAGCTCGAACACTACGCGCATCACCAGCCTGATCTATCTGGGGCCTTTTCTGTCTTTGGTTTTCATAAACCTGATCCTGGGGGAGAAGATACTACTCACGACCCTTGCGGGATTGGTCCTGATAACGGCCGGGATCGCCCTCCACAGCTGGGCAAGGGTACCTCCATCCATGAAGGTCAAAGCGGATAGATAGGGTTTTCAATCCTAAAGTGTACCAATAGGTTTATAAAGGGTTAAAGAACGTCTTTTCCTTCAGAGACTACACTTGGGCAGGAGGAGGCGAATATTGTAAGCCTCCAACCACACATCATCAAACCCTTCTTGTCCGCCCCTCCTGCCGATCATTCTTCCTTCCATACCAGAACGCAAGCGGAGTATCCGTCATAACCGAATGAATTCGAGAATTCTTGAATGGAATGATTCTCGATCCCTCCGGTCTCCGGATTCGCGATACTTATCCCATCATCCACATCGACAACGACCACCCAGTGCGGGATCCCCGGATCCTCCCCCATCAGAGAGGTCGAGATCAGAACTATCGGAAGATGACCGGACCCTATATGCGATCCGATGATATCAAGCGTTACGGGTGCGATCTCCTCTATGAGTCCCAAGGATAAGGACCTCCTTCTGGTGTGATCGAACAGGGCATGGAGCAATTCCGGGCGGATCGATGGGAAATGCTCCATCAACCTCCCATCGAAACCTATTCCCTCGCCGCTCGCGATGATCCGGGCCTTGAAGCCCAACCTGAGCGCGGCGAGGGCCAATCCGTGTGCGGAGGTGGCCCGGGACTCTCCGAGGTTGGCATCCCTCCAGAGGTCCAACTCCACGTCATGCTCGAGCGGAATGGACGGGTCCATCCAGTGAAGAACTGAGAGGAGTGCGGCAGGGCCGCAGGAGAATCCATATGACTGCTTGTGGACCTGATCCATAACATCGGGTGATGCCGTCAGCGTATTTATCCCGAACGCATGAAAGGATCTCAATACGAACGTTGTACTACAAATCTTATATACCCTTCAGTGACGTATTATTCTCAAGGATAAGGAAGCCGGGCAGGAGCGGCCGCTTCTTTTTGGCCTCCCGAACCACACTCACCCCATGAAAACCCTCGGCCGCCCCTGCCATTCCCTCATCGATCGGAATTTCGATCGTAGTACATCGGCAGTATCACTTTGGCGATCTTCGCGATGTTCCTGGCATCGTCCACGCCGCGGTGATGTGTCCCCTCGAGCGGGATCCCCAGCTGCTCCAGGGCCTTCTTCATCCCGCATCGTTTCCTTTTGAACAGGTCAGCATAAAGCTGTTTTAGGTTGATATGATCGTTCAGGATATCGGGCTCGGGCATACCGTGCCTGCTGTGGTCCGTTCTCATCTGCTTGAGGTCATATGCCCCCCATGAGCAGAGAACGGCATCAACGGACCCGATCCACCCTAGGAAGGAGGTCATGGCCTCAGGGAATAGGCGGGCGCCGTCAACATCGGACTGCCTGATGCTGGTTAACTCCTTGCAGAAATCGCTAAGTTGAGGTTCCCTCAAAGGCCTCACAAAGGTGGAGAACACCTCCGTGACGTCGAATGAGACCGTATCGAGCCTTGTCGCTCCGATCTCTATTATCTCCATTCGATCGGGATCCCCCCTTTCCCTCCAGCAAGTGGCCTCCAGATCGAACACTATATGGGTCTTCCTGGTCGTCATTTTGAACCTCCGCCACGTATCGGGCACGCGGCATAAATAATCAACGATTTGGATCCGGTCGGCCATGTTGGGGGGCCGAGGAGAATGACTGGACAACGTTTAAGTTATGATATGCGGCTCATAAGGCTCAATGGAGTGGAAAGGTCCTCTAAAGTATGCGGTATTCATTGCCGGGATGCTGCTGCTCTCGGCCCTCGCCGTGAGGCCTCTTTTGATCAGGGACAGGGAGATCCCCCGCTATCACATGGAGGGGGCATATTTCGATGTCGGGGGAAAAGGGGCATGGATCACGTCCCGGGTGGGAGAGGAGCGTTTCCAGATCATGAAGGATGGTATATGGACGGACATCATCATCAAAGGAGTGAACATGGGGGCCGCCAAGCCGGGATATTTCCCCGGGGAGGCCGCGATAACCTATTCCGAATACAGGGATTGGTTCCGACTCATTGGGGAGATGAACGCGAACGCCGTCAGGATATACACGCATCACCCTCCGGATTTCTACAGGGCCTTGCTCGAGTACAACAGAGTGCGCCCCGATCCGATATTCCTCTTCCAGGGCGTGACCTTGGACGAGATCGCGATCCATGAGCGCTGCGATGCCTTCGATGATGAGGTAAGCACGGTATTCATAGACAACATCGCCATGGCCGTTGACATAATCCACGGCAACAGGAAGGTCGAACCGACCGTGGGGATCGCCGACGGCATATACAGGCATGATGTTTCAGAATATGTCCTTGGATACATCCTCGGGATCGAATACGATCCCTACATCGTCAACGGGACCAATTCCAACAACCGGGGGATCCACCAGCTCGATGGAAGGTTCTTCAGAACCGTGGAGGCAAGCCCGATGGAGATCTGGCTGGCCAGGATGATGGATTTCTGCGCAGGTTATGAATATGACAACTACGACTGTCAGAGGGCTCAAAGCTTTATCAACTGGCCAACCACCGATCCTCTGGAGCATAAATATGAACCCAGGCTGTATGATGATTGGGAGACTATCGATGATAGGCATTTTCGTGTTAAGTCCCATTTCTATCCCGGTTTCTTCGCCTCATACCATGTATATCCCAACTATCCAGATTTCCTTAATCTGGATCCCTCTTATGCAAATTACATATCAAAATATGGAAGGGCCTCCCCCTATGCATCATACCTGAATGACCTGAAAAAGACGCTTTCCATTCCGATACTGGTCGCGGAATATGGTATAAGTTCCTCTCGTGGGATCGCTCACTTCAATAACAATGGGATGCACCATGGGGGTTTAACGGAAAAAGAACAGGGAGCCTATACTTCCTCACTGTTCAACGATATTATTGATGAGGGTTACGCAGGAGGGCTTCTGTTCTCGTGGCAGGACGAATGGTTCAAGCGGGCATGGAACACCATGGACTACATGAACCCGGGAAGAAGGCCTTACTGGAACGATGTACAGACGTGCGAACAATGCTACGGCATGCTCGCCTTCGATCCCGTCTCCGAGCATCGTATCGTCATCGACGGATCCTCCGGCGATTGGGAAAGGGTGGACCCCCTCGGAAGGACGGCCGGATCCCGCTACAATATATTCGATGACGGGTACGACGACGGCAGGGATCTCCAGGCCGTTCAAGTACACCATGACGCCGCTTATCTCTACCTCAGGCTGGAATACATGGACCTTCAGGGCCCTCCCGATTGGTCGAGGATGAGGACGATGGTCCTCCTCGACACGGTTCAGGACCAGGGCGTACATGTCATGCCCTTCGGATCGGGGATCGTATCCGAGAGGGGTATAGACTTCCTCATCCAACTGAACGGAGAGGAGTCCAGGGTCATCGTCGATTCGTACTACGACGTCAACCATTACGATTACGCGGTGGACGAAGGCGTCATCCCGATCGTGGAATATGCAAACCGCAAGGACAATGGCATATTCCACACCATAGAACTCACGCATGAACGCGGTTATATTATCGAGAGGTTCAACATCAGCGCGAACTTCTCCACTCACGAGACCGGCAAGCTGAGATGGGGGGTGGCGGACCCGGCCATGCCCAATTACAACTCCCTTGCCGATATCTCATGGGGGGATGACTCCTTAGAGATGAGGATCCCCTGGCTGCTTTTAAACTTCAGGGACCCTTCAAGAAAGGAGGTGATGGGGGATATGTGGAGGGATGGATTGAAGGCGAGCCAGAGGATAGATGGCATTCACCTCGCCGTCATCACCTACAAGCCTGATGCATTCGGAAATTTTAGTCACGGGACGAATCACCCCCCGATATCCGATTCGATCCCCCGCCCCCTCTCAGGCGTGTTCAGGAGAGTGGACTTCATGTTCTATGGTTGGGATAACTGGGACATACCCGAATATGTGCCCAGGCTCAAAGCGTCGTATCATATCATGCAGCAGTGCTACGGCTCCTATCCTTGAGATCCATAACGAATGATCGAGAGTTATGGAAGGATGACATAACGTATAAATATCAATGCCAGAATTGACACTGGGACGCACCAGAGGCACAGATGACGGACCAGTGTCATCCAAGGGGGTAGGGAAATGGTCAGAAGGATAAGGAACATTATCAAGGGCGGATACGGTTTCGGTACCGCCCCCGTCTTCCTCACCTCGATCTGCGCCATACTAGGCGCCGTCATGTTCCTGCGTTTTGGTTTCACGGTCGGCAACGTCGGATTCATAGGGGCCATCGCGATAGTTCTATTAGGGCACATGGTAACATTTCCCACCGGGGTAGCCATATCCGAGATCGCCACGAACCTAAGGGTTGGCGGCGGTGGCGAGTATTACATCATCAGCCGATCCTTTGGACCGAGGATTGGCGCTACGATCGGCGTCATGCTGTATGCGGCCCAGTCCATATCCGTGGCTTTCTACATCATCGGTTTTGCCGAAGGGTTCGAGGCGTTGAAAGAACCGATCCAGAGATATCTGCTCGATCCTCTGCCGATCTCAATAACTTACGATCCCCGGCTCATCAGCATTCCCTTGGCACTCATACTATTCAGCATCATTCTCACCAAGGGAGCCAAGATCGGTATCAAACTCCTTTGGGTGGTATTCACACTGATGGTCGCTTCAATAATCATCTTTATGATAAGCCCACCCCTACCCGGCGCCCCGTCCGGGATAACCGCTACATCACAGAACTCTTTGGGGTTCCTACCCGTCTTCGCAATTGCATTCCCGGCGTTCACAGGCATGACGGCAGGAGTAGGTCTTTCGGGAGACCTCAAGGACCCGGGGAAATCGATCCCAAAGGGTATCATTTTCGCCATAGTGATCGGGTTCTTCGTCTATCTGGCAATGATGGTCAAGCTCTATCTGAGCGCCCCGGTTGATGTCCTCGCATCGAACACATTGATAATGTTCGATATGGCCAACGGGATCGGGAACCTGCATCTGGGATACGTTATACTCGCAGGCCTTTTCGGTGCCACGATATCATCAGCAGTTGGGTTCGCTCTGATCGGACCAAGGACGCTCCAGGCCCTGGGCAAGGACAAGGTGTTCTACTCCAAGAGAATAGGGGATTTCATAAGATATGGCAAGGGAAAGGAGAACGAACCTATCAACGGAACACTTTTATCTGCGATCATCGCGATCGTGTTCATCTTCATGGGCAACCTCAACATGGTGGCCCAGATCATCACCATGTTCTTCCTGATCGCATACGGCTCGGTCTGTCTCATTTCATTCCTCGAACATTTTGCGGGTAATCCCTCCTATCGTCCAACATTCAAGACCAAGTGGTATATCTCCCTTGTTGGAGCCGTATTCTCATTCGGTATCATGTTCCAGTTGAGCGCGGGTTACGCGTTCCTTACCCTTCTGATAATGGGAGGGATCTATTATCTATTAGGTATGAGGCATAAAAGGTCGCGGTCGTTCGCCATAATATTCCAGGGTGTGATGTTCCAGCTCAGCAGGTTGATGAAGATCACCCTCCAGAGGACCATGTCAAAACCCGACAAGTTCAACTGGAGGCCCTCGATAATCGCCATTTCCACCAATGCCATCGAGCGGAAGGGACCCAAGGACATGCTTAGGTGGATCTCGCATCATTACGGTTTCGGGACCCTGGTACATATGACGAGGGGAAAATTGGACCCGGAGACCGTCAAATCCTCGAAAAAGGACGAGAGAATACTAATAGAGGAGATGAGAAGCTCAAAGGCGAACTATTCGGTAACCACCTTGGTTTCTCCTTCTACGCTTACGGCAGTTGCCCAGACCGTGCAGATCTCCGGTATCTCAGGGATGGACAATAACACCATAATGTTCGAGTTCCACAAGAATAGACAAGATGACCTCACCGACATCATAACGGGATTGAGGATGGCATCCATAGTGAACTACAACAAGCTCGTGTTGAGATCCACGGAGCATAACTTCGGACATAGACAGAATATACATCTATGGATAACCAAGGAGGATTTCAGGAACGTCAATCTCATGATACTTCTGTCCTATATTATTATGGAGCATGATGAATGGAAAGGGACGAAGATCTCGATATTCACTCTATTTCCCAAAGGGGATCGCGCAGCCCTTGCCAAGAGGGTGAAGGCTTTGGTATCCGAGGGGAGGCTGCCGATCTCGATGAGATCGGTAAAGTCCAAGGTATATGAGAGCGATGAGGAGATGAGGGATAAGATCAACAGGATCTCGAAAAAAGCGGATCTCACCATAGTTGGATTCACTCAGGAGCAGATCGAGAACATGGGTCCTGAGATTTTCACGAGGTTCGACAAAGTTCGAGATACACTGTTCGTTTCATCGTCCCAGGATCTCGTCATCACCTGATGAGACCTTCTCATCGATATCTTTATTATCGAACGGTCGTTAAAGGCGACATCGTATCAACGATGCCCAGATATCGCAGGGGTAGCCAAGCCTGGCCAAGAACCCTTTGGTCTCACCACCAAAGCGTTCGCGGAAGGGGACGGGTGGCACATGCCACCCATCCGAGGCGCCATCACCGAGACTGCGTCTCGGGGCGCCGTTGGCCATACGCTACCCAGGCACAAACGCAAAAACATGCAGGGGTAGCCAAGCCTGCCCAAGAACCCTTTGGTCTCACCACCAAAGCGTTCGCGGAAGGGGACGGGTGGCACATGCCACCCATCCGAGGCGCCATCACCGAGACTGCGTCTCGGGGCGCCGTTGGCCATACGCTACCCAGGCACAAACGCAAAAACATGCAGGGGTAGCCAAGCCTGGCCAACGGCGCCAGATTCAGGGTCTGGTCCTTAGTGGTTCGAGGGTTCGAATCCCTTCCCCTGCACCATATCTAATTTGTTGTAGCTCTAGCGACGCACGGGATTCGAACCCCACTCGACCATAATTAAACATCCCGGGGTTCATGAATGATGATGGATGATAATAGATCGATCTAAGCGGATCATCCCCGAAGCAATCTTAATTTAGGATATGGACCTTGGTCCCCGGATACAATGCATGGAACACCTTTCGATATTACCCCTTTCAGGGACATTTACCCGTTCGAACATCACTGGTTCGAGAGGAACGGTCTGAGGCATCATTATCTCGACGAGGGCAGGGGACCTCCCGTTCTTTTTCTTCACGGCAACCCGACCTGGTCTTTTTATTTCCGGGAGCTGGTCAAGGACCTCAGGGCGGACCACCGATGCATCGTGCCCGATCATATGGGAATGGGGCTGTCGGACCGACCAGGAGAGGACAAATACCAATACAGGATCGCATCCAGGATCCAGGATGTGGAAGCGCTCCTCGATCACCTGGGCATCGATGAGGATATCACTCTGATAGCCCATGATTGGGGGGGTGTGATCGGAGCAGGGGTCGCGGTCGGACATCCGGAGCGGTTCTCGAGGTTCGTGTTCATGAACACCGCGGCCTTCAGGATGCCGGAGGGCAAGAGATTGCCCCTGTCTCTCTATTACGTGAAGTACGGCCTGATCTCACCGACCCTTCTCATCAGGGGTCTCAACGCTTTTTCCAGAATAGCGTCCCATATCGGCGTTGAAAAGAGGATGGACCCCCATGTAAGGAAGGGTTACGTCGCCCCGTACAACTCGTGGAGGAACCGCCTATCCACGCTCAGGTTCGTTCAGGACATACCCCTCGTACCAAAGGACCCAAGCTACGGCACGCTCAAGTGGATCGACGAGAACCTGTCAAAGCTAAAGGGGAAGCCGATGCTCGTTATTTGGGGTGAAAAGGATTTCATATTCGATATGGATATATTAGACGTCTGGAGGGCTCGATTCCCGAAGGCCCGATTCGTGACATATCAGGATGCTGGACATTATGTCATAGAGGATGCCAGGGACCGCATCCTGAAAGAGGTGGGGAAAGCCCTGCGCAGGGGGTAGGCTGATGGATTCGACGACGAACCTCTCGGAGAGGTTGACGGAGTTAGCAAGGACACAACCTGATAAGGCGGCTGTGGTGGTCCAGGTCGATCCGTCTCCTCGATATAGGAGCATGACCTACCGCAGGCTAGAGGAGGAATCGAACAGATACGCCAGGGGGTTGATCGATGCGGGGCTCAAGAAGGACGACAAGGCCATCCTGATGGTCAAACCCTCGATAGAGTTCTTTTCCCTCACTTCCGCCCTTTTAAAAATGGGGGCTGTCCTTGTTATGATAGACCCTGGTATGGGCAAGAAGAGGCTCGTCTCCTCCCTCGGGGAGGTCGAGGCCAAGGCGTTCATCGGGACGCCCCTTGCCCATGTACTCAGGATACTCTCACCGTCCGCTTTCAGGACCGTCGAACTGAAGATAACCACAGGTGCATGGGGCGGTAAGAGGCTTAAAGAGGTTCGATCCTCCGATCCCGCTCCTTTCCCTTCGGTCAAGAGAAGGCCTGAGGATACCGTCGGTATTTTCTTCACCAGCGGTTCCACAGGCCCCCCGAAGGGAGTGGTCTACGAACATTCCATGTTCGACCATCAGATCGGATTCCTAAAGGACCATTTCGGATACGAAAAGAGAGATGTTGACCTGGCGACGTTCCCGCTCTTCGCCCTATTCGACGCCAACCTGGGGCTGACCTCGGTCATCCCTTACATGGATGCTACCAAGCCCGGAAAGGCCGATCCTAAGAACATAGTCAGGGCCATTGAGGACCAGAAATGCACCAATGTCTATGGTTCCCCGGCGCTCTTGACGAACCTGGCCCGTTACGGGATAGAGAGGAAGTTGACCCTGGGATCGGTGAGAAGGATCGTGACCGCGGGAGCTCCAATACGTCCCGACCTCATGGTCGATCTTCACCGAATACTGCCAAAAAATGCTCTTATCCATACTCCTTACGGGGCGACCGAGGCACTGCCAGTAACTGATATCTCCAGCGATGTGATACTGGAGCACTCCCTCCGCAGGACCGAGACCGGAGCAGGAACATGCGTGGGTAGGCCGCTACCTGGCAACGAGGTTCGGATCATTCGGATCACGGACGGACCTGTCGCGGATTGGGGGTCCGCTGAGGTCCTACCGGATGGGGAAGTCGGTGAGATATGCGTGAGGGGGCCCTCGGTGACCAAGGAATACTTCAGGAAGCCTGAGCATACCAAAAACGCCAAGATACTGGATGGCAAGACCATATGGCACAGAATGGGGGACACGGGCTATCTGGAGGACGGAATGCTCTGGTTCTGCGGGAGGAAGGCGCACAGGGTCGTGACAAAGAAAGGAACGCTATATCCCGTCAGATGTGAGGCGATCTTCAACAAACACCCCTTGGTCTTCAGGTCGGCACTAGTCGGTGTGGGTCAAATAGGAAACCAGAGGCCTGTGATCGTTGTCGAGCTTAAGAAGGACCAAAATATCGGCGATCCGGACAGGATCAAAAAGGAGCTCCTGGCTTTGGGAAAGGCCAATATTCTGACCGAGGATATTAGAGATATCCTGATCCATGACGGATTCCCGATGGACGTTCGCCACAATGCCAAGATACTCAGGGAAGAGCTTGCGGAATGGGCCGGGAGGCAATTCTGATGAGGGTCCTCGTCACCGGCGGAGGCGGGTTCCTGGGAGGAGCCATATGTCACATGCTCCGGGATCAGGGCCATGATGTCACGAGCTTCTCCAGAGGCAGCTATCCTGAACTTGGGAAGAGCGGCATCATGACGATATCAGGGGACATAGGGGACCAGCGAACGGTGGTGGATGCCGTCGGGGGCATGGATGCGGTCATACATACTGCTGCCAGGGTGGGTTTCTGGGGGCCTTATCACGAATTCCACAGGACGAACGTTGAGGGGACCCGGAACGTGATCGAAGCATGCAGGAGTAACGGAGTGGGTTACCTCGTCTTCACAAGCTCCCCTTCCGTTGTCTTTGATGGGAAGGACATGGAGGGCGCCGATGAGAGCGCACCGTATCCCGCAGTGCATGGGTCGCATTACAACCGGACCAAGGCGGCGTCCGAGCGTATGGTCCTCTCAGCGAACGGCGATGATATTCGGACCATTGCACTGCGTCCGCATCTCATCTGGGGTCCGGGGGACGACCGATTGCTCCCTCGGCTCGTCCAGGGGGCAAGGGCCGGAAGGTTGAAGAGGTTAGGGGGCGGAAAGAACGTTGTGGACATGGTTTATATTGAAAACGCCGCCGAGGCCCATATCCTGGCCCTCAAAGCGCTCAAGGAGAACCCACGATGCAGGGGCAGAGCATATTTCATCACCAACGGTGAGCCAGTGAATGCCTGGGATGCCATCGATGACTTCCTGGCCCTTGCAGGGGCCCCTCCTATCAGGGGGTCCATTCCCAAATGGACGGCCATGGCTTTAGCGGGGATCATGGAATTGACCCACTTCCTCCTTCGAAGGAGAGGAGAGCCCATTGTCACCAGGTTCCTTGTGGAGGAGATGACCAGTTCACACTGGTTCGATATCTCCTCGGCCAAAAGGGACCTTGGCTACGGACCTAGGATTTCCACGGCGGAGGGTATGAAGAGGTATGGAGAATATCTGAAGGGGCATCCGATCTGACGGATATAACAGGTCCCGGCCGGTCTATGGTTCATGTTCGGAGAAGGGCCGCGCCCACCGATATTCCCGATCCAACATTTACGAGAAGGAGGTTCGAGTTCGCAGGAAGCTTATCGCTCTCCATGGCGCTCTCGAGACAGGCCGCCAATCCCGCCGTGTGGAGGTTCCCATGGATGCTTGTAAGGTCAATGGTCCTCTTCTCTTGGCCCAACCCTTTTCCAAGGGCAATGGGGAAGCCTGTCGGGCTCTGGGATGGCAGGATCGACCGTACGTCATCGATGCTCAGTGAATTCCTCTCAAGGAGTTTATTAACCGTCATAAGCGCACCCGATACGCCCTTTTCCAGGAAATGTGGGTCCTCCTCGAACCTGAGGAACTGCCCCTTCTTTTTACCCTTCTCCTTTCCGTCCCTGTATTCGATGAACGAGTGGAAGGCCTCCTTGTCGGTCGGATATGTATCGAACCTGAAATCGGTAAGGCCCCTGTCCTCGTCGGAGCGTTCGAGCAGAAGTGCGCCTCCCCCGGGTTGGAAAGGGTAACCCTCGGTATGGCTCGGGATGGGTATGTGATCGGAGGCCACTATCATCGCATATTCACCTCCACCCGATCGGAGGTGGCTGTCGGCCACATGGAGCGCGGTCACCATCCCACAACCGCTGTTCAGTATGTCGAACGCGAACGTCCCCTTCTCACCCTCGCTCAGGAGGTTGATATCAAGATTGGACTGTATGAGCGAGGCGATGGCCGGCTCCCCGATGTTCTCGTCCCGGTATATTCCGCAGAAGATGAGCAGTCCTATGTCTGACGGGTCTATACCCGAGTTATGGATGCATTTCCTCGCAGCCTTGACACCCAGTGATATGGCGCCTCTGGAGAAAGGGTTGAGGCTCTTCCCAACGAATGCGGCTGACCTAATTCGAGATCCCATATCGATCCACCAGATCGTCCATTGTAAAGATGATAACCCCAACGACCAGGCCCGATGCGAAGCACAATAGCATGATCTTCTCGCCTTTCTTCACGATGCCGCCCTTGAGCATGTCATGAAGGGCAAGGAACACTGTCGTCGAGGCCGTATTCCCATACTCCATCAGATTGATGACGACGTTCTTGGGAGTCGCTTTGAAATGGTCGGCCATCTCCTTTATGCCTTTCTTTATTGAGCTTTTCGAGGTCTGGTGCGGGATGAGATGATCTATCCTGTCTATGGTCAGTCCCGCCTTGATGAGGGCCCCCTTGATCAGTTGAGGGGCGTGGTCCAGGGCCACCCTGTGGATCTTCCTTGCTTTTGCCACCATCATTCCGCCGATATCGTTGGTGAGCGGCTTTCCTATGCAGAGCCTGCTGAACTTCGAGAGGGTGGTGAACTGGGTGACCGACATCCCGTTGCCCCGATCCCCCGTTTTTTCGAGTATTACCGCGGCTCCCGCGTCTCCAACGGTAAGGGAGGCGAGCTGTCTGCTCGCTATCGACCTGACCGTCCTTGTCGCGCTGTCGCTGATCGGCGTTATATGCTCTCCGCTGACGACCATGCCGTTCTTGAATATTCCGTTCCTGATATAACCGTTTAGTATCTGAACGCCCGTTAGCATTCCAGCGCATGCATTGTTGATATCGAACACCATTGCGTTCTTGGCCCCGATCGCCTGACGGATGTAATGGGCCATGGATGGTTCATAGACTATCATGTTCCGGTCCTTTGAACGGGATATGGAGCAGTTTATTATAACCTCCAGGTCATCCGGCTTGTATCTCGAATGGCTGAGGCAGTCCCTGGCGGAATTCAGGGCCAATGTGTATGATGACTCTCCTGGGGCGCAGACCCTCCTAGCATGGATGCCCGTAAGCCTCTCGAGGTCTAGCCCGATCCTGTGCTTCATGGACCTCATAAGGTCGGTGGTCGTGAGTGACCTGGAGGGGACATTGACCCCAACGCTCTCGAACCTGGATGTGGAAAGCTGGTCCTCCAACATGATCAACACTCGCCTTCATTGTTTTTTTCGATCACCCCAGTGCGCTCAAAAGGGATGGCCTATAAGGGTTTTTCTTTCCCGGTTAGGCTTTTTAACTATATCACGTTTGGGTAGAAGCGAAACAAGAACAATGTGATCCCTCCCGTGTCGGGTCAATAGGGATCGAATGGATGGCTCCGATCGTACGAAGTTCGCTTCAGTGATAGGATCCGATCGGCCCTGATCGGATTCAAATGAAGATATCGGCCTCAATATTCTTCTTCGTGTACAAGGCGGTATCATCTCTTGGGAACTTTAGGAACCCCTGCTGGTCAGGTCAAGGGCCTCGCACCGATCAGGTCCACGTCCATGGAGAATACGCTTCCTCTCCTTCCCCAGATCTCCGTGATACTTTTGACGAGGTCCTTATCCTTGCTCGGTACCATGGTGAACACGCTGTTGCCGATCATTATCTGCGAGGCCTTCACCATCGCATCGACTTCGGAGAGGGCGGACCTCACCATCATGCTCTGGATCCCGGCCTCGATGGAGAACTGCCTGCTCTCTGACATCATCATGGTCATCGATGGCGCTTCTGTCAGCCTCCTCAACGCCGCCTCGCCCGCCCCGTGTATCCTTTCTCTTCTTGCGGGATTCCCTATCACCCTCGAAGTTTCTATCGGGGGCCCCACCGTGGCGGCGATCACTTTCGGGGTGTTGTCCAGCTCCACGGGGATGGTGTGGATCTCCCCGTAGGGCGGGACGCCGGGAGACATCCTGATCTCCACGCCGCCCCTGGCCTGTGAGATCACATCGCCCAGACCTCCGCCGATCATGACATCGACCCTGTGCGCCGCGTTCACGCAATCGGCGTACGTGATCCCACCGGACCCTTTTTCGGCCTCGCTGTCCTTGAGCCACCTCATGGGGGGCCTGACCCCTCCCTCCTCCACCATTCCTGAGGGTTTGCCGAAAGGCTGGACAGGCAGCGAGGGTTCCTCCTTCATTGACAGAAGCTGCAGGTGTGAGCGCATCCTCCTCCTTATCGGCCTGACGCTGAACTCCGACGTTTTCATCGAGAAGAACATCTCCTGCTGTCCCTTGAACCTCAATTTTCGGTCCCAGCGCGGAATGGTCGAATGGAGGGCCTCCCAGACGGAAATTGCGGTGGCTAGGGCGCCGGCTCCCGACATTCCGAACCCCTGACCTACGGGCAGCTGCAGGTTCGACCTTACAGCCGCCCTCCATCCGATACCTGAATTGGGAAGCATCTCCTTCAGGACCTGGCGGTATATCGGATCGTTCACGGGGAACTTGTCAACTCCCCTTACATGAAGCTCCAGTGAAAGGTTCTCCGTCCCGTTCCCATCTTCAGGGGGATACAGTGCAGTGGAAACGGAGGCCCCGAGGGTAACGGAGACCCCGGACCCCCTGGAGCCTTTGTGGAGGTACATCTCGGTATCGTCGTGTATGGAAAAAAGCCCGGTGATATGCCCGGGGCAGAAAGCTCCACCTCGCAGTACCATGGTTCAACTCTCCTTTATCCCGACGAGCATCTCCTGGCATCTCGCCATGAGCACGGAAGCGATGTCAGCCTTCGATCCCTCGATGTCGAGGACCTCCCTGTCGTTCGATATTATCATAACGTGATTGGAATCCTCCTTCACCTGAGAAAGGTCGTTCGCCACGATCAGGTCCATCCCGACCTCCTTAAGCCTCCTGTAGGCCCTTCTCAGGAGCTCCTCACCCGATACGCTCTCGGCCTTGAAACCCACGATAAGGCGGCTACCGCCCCTCTTCACGAAGCGATCCATGATCCTTATGGCGGGTTTGAGCTCGAGAGTCATCTCCTCCCGTCCCGAGGGGACCTTCCCATCTAACCTGGAAGGTATGTAGTCTGAGATCCCCGCCGGGAAGAGGGCGATATCGAACTGGTCGCAGGAAGACAATTCCTCCTCCACTTTCTCCCAGAGGTCCATGACCCCTCCGAAGCGAACCGTCCTGAAGTGAGGCGGGATCCCGTGGACCGATACTCCGGCAAGGAGGGTCACGTCCGCCCCTCTTCTGAAAGCCTCCATGGCCAGATGGATCCCGGTCCTTCCAGTCGCCCTGTTGGTAAGGAGCCTCATATCGTCCACCTCCTCCCGGTTGGCCCCGGCGACGATCAAAACCTTTCGACCTTGAAGGCCCCCTCCGGAGAGCTTTCTTATCGCGATCTCGACTATGGTGTCCACCGGGGCCATTTTGGCCTTCTTCTCGGAGAGCACCGGGTCCACAACCTCTATGCCCATGGACCTGGCCTTCTTGATGTTGGAGGCCACACCCTCGTGGGCGTACATGGTATTGTGCATGGCGGGAACGACGATCAACGGGATCCCTGTCCCTATCGCCGTGGTGGCGAACGTCGTGACGGGGGTATCGTCGATAGCGTTGACGATCTTCCCGAGGGTGTTGGCGGTGCAGGGGGCGATCAGGAGAAGGTCCGCCCGCCCTTCAACGTCCCCGCACATAGCCACATGCTCGAGGTCTCCGGTCAGCTCGGTGATGACTTGGTTCGCCGTTGCGAAGCCGAGGGCGTACTCCCCCACTATCTTCCTGGCCTCCGCCGTCATGACAGCATGAACTGCAGCGCCGTGACGGATTAGCATCCTGGCGAGTTTGACGCACTCGACCGCAGCGATGGACCCAGTTACGCCAAGGACGATCGTTCTACCTTCGAGGAGGGTCGATGCTGCGCCCCTCAACTCATCCGTCGGATGCATGAGCAGGATGAAAGCGTCCCCCTTTTAAATCTTTTACATATGTCAGGAAAATTAATTGATGGCGTTGTTGCATATGGATAGGCGATAGCGCCGGGGAGGGCGAAGGATATGATCGAAGTACACGCCGGGGAACGCAAAGGTAAGCTCATCGCAACGGCCATGGTATTATTGTTATTCACATCGGGGATCCTGCTGATAACCCCACGCGGGGCATCCGGACTCGTACTTTACGTCGGGACGGGATCCACCTATTCCACCATAGGGGCAGCCCTGGGCGATGCCGTCGAGGGCGATGTAATAGTCATCGCATCCGGCAATTACAACGAATCGATCAGTGTCGGGACCCGTTCCGTAACGCTCAGGGGTAATGATACGGCATCGGTACTTATCTCAGGCCCGTATGGCAAGAACAGCAGTGTGACCGCTCCCTTCGTAACATTGGCCGGCATGACCTTCGTCGGTCGGTCTCTCAACATCTCCTCGAACGACATCGATCTGACGGGGATCGGCTTCAGGTCAACGACCGGCATCGCTCTGAACATAGAGTCGTCGAAGTCCATCGAGATCGACGGAGCATCCTTCTCGGGATCGCCGGACATCTGCGTGAACATAGCCAATTCATCGAACATCATATTGGGGAAAATGGCAAGTGACGGATCGGGATCCACGATATGCCATGCCATCAATGTCTCGAACATCACCTTCAGGGACATGGACATAGGACTCGGGTCCGGTTCAAAGGGGTTCATCATCTCGGGAGATTCCATCCACTTCCATAACTCCAGCATCACATCGACCGGGAGAGCATCTGGGATCCACTTCCAGGGTACAGACCTCGAGCTCAATGCCATGATCATCGAGATGGTCGGAACGGCGATGCACCTCTCCGGTTCCGGGATAGAGATAGAGGGCTGCTTCCTCACCATGACCGGTAAGAACACACACGGCATCGAACTTTCATCGTGTGATAACGTCACAATGAACGGGACGGCCCTTTTCCTGGACTCGGGAGCCAGAGGTATCGAGGTGTTCAACGTGAGGGATGTCATGCTGAGCAATACATCTGTGAACATGCTCGGGAACGGTTCGTCCTTCCTCAATGGCACCCATCTCATAGGATGCTCGATCATGGACCTGTCCTATTCCTCGAAGGGGGATAATCAAACGGGCATATCCCTCTCCGGGGGCCTTGTGAACGGGTCGTTCCTACTGGGATGCGTTGATATGTCCATATCGGGATCGAACTTCTACCAAGGGGGGAATGGATCGATCATAGCGGCCTTCTCCGACCACAGGAACCTCACCCTGATCAATGACATCATCATGACCAGCGGTATGATGACCAACGGCATCGTTCTCGGTCCGGGCAGGGGGGCGCTCCTTTCTTCGAACAGCTATTCCATAAGGGCGGACAACTCCTTCGGGGTCCGGGTTGGAGCGGACCAGACGGAGATCCGAGATTCGACCTTCATAGTCTGGGGCGAAGCTTCGAGCGGATCGATCCTCTCGGGAACGGACAACGTCCTTATCGACTCCACCCTCACATCGTTCAACGACGGTTGGCTACTCCATCTGGGCGGAAGTAATAACGAGGTGGTATACTCCCAGATATATCTGAACGGCCCCGGTACGGGGATAGACGTTCTCGGGGACGTAAGGAGAGGGGTGATCGATGGCTGTTCCATCGACCTCATCGGAGAGGGATCGACAGGGATAAGGGCAGGCCCAGTGCCTCCGCATACTACCAATCTACGCATCCTGACCACCATGATCCATTCCGATCCGGGCACAGGCCATTCGATAGTAACGGGGCACGATACGACCAGCATGATGATGAAGGACGTCATCATCTGGTCCAATACCACCATGGCCGCCCTCGACCTCTCCGGAAACGATATCGTCCTGGACCACGTCATCGTCAAGAGCGCCGGCATCGGCCTGGAATCGAATAGCGCCCGACTGCTCATGAACAACAGCAAGGTGGACGCACAAAGGAGCGTGATATTCAGGGAGGGGGACCATGCCGTTGTGGGATCGGATATAGTCGCCAGCGGGACGGCCCTATCCGCATACGAAGGAGCTGAGGTCGAGGTCCTGGACACTACCGTGTCCTCGTTCGATGTCGACCCCATGTCGAACGTAATGATAAGCAACACGATCGGAGTTCGCGTCCTGTACAAGGACGTGCAGCCCATGGAAGGAGTGGAGCTCCACGTAGTGAACGAAAGGACAGGCGGCCTCCACTCGACCCCTTACTTCGGGGGGAGCGACCCGGTCACGGGACCGGATGGCGGAATAGCACCATTCGTGGCCTTGAAAATGATCTATCCCGGATCCAACGCGCCTATGAACGTTAGGACCAACGCGACCGTTCACGTTCCGGGAACGGCGATGATATGGGATCATGTCTACGATATCGACACATCGGCTCCGATGTCGGTCGAACTTGTTGTACCTGACATAGACCTTCCACAATCCGTCCTGAACCTGACGGCGGACTCATTGGATACGCTCGAGAGCATAAAGCTAAAATGGGACCCCAACGACGACGACACGATCGCCTACAGGATATACTCATTCTCCTCGGGAGAATGGATACTCTCGGGGGAGGTCGACCATCCATCAACATCCTGGATATCCCCTGAGATAGGCCCTTCCACGCGGGGAATATTCAGAGTGTCAGCCTTTGACGGAGTTTGGGAAGGGGCTCCTTCCCAGCCAGCGACCAACATCACGTCGGACCTGACCCCGCCCGCCACGCCAACCTCCGCGATCATCTCCGACAAGGGCGTCGATCATCTCACCATATCCTGGGACCCCGGCTCCGAGACCGATCTTGAAGGTTTCATCATCGAGATGAATTCTACCCCCTCCATGACGCAGTTCGAAACGCTTGTGACGCTCGGTCCCGGAGAAACGTCGTACACCCTAGGAGGTCTTGTCCCCGGGACGCTTTATGGCTTCAGGATGCTGGCCTTCGATACATCATACAACTATTCCCCTTACACTCCCGTATTCCAGGGAACGACCGAACGCATGCTCTATTCACTTGAAGTGACGGTCCTTTACGAGGGAGGGCCGCTCTCAGGCCAGGGGGCGCAGGGCTCCATAGTACGTCTCCTGTCCTTCAACGGCACTCTGATCGAGAGCGCCCAAGCCCAGGAGGACGGAGTTGTTGGATTCTCCTCCCTTGAGATGGGAGGGGAATACAGGTTGGAAGGAGCTCCGGAGGCCGCGTTGAGAGGAGAGATCGGCGTTCGCTCAGGCTATCTCTCGAACACCAGCACGTTCATATCCGCATCAGGTCCGAACCCCGATCTTTTCACTGAACTCTTTCTGACATATTATCTCAGACCGGAGACCGGTTCGATAGATGTTTTCGTCGCATTCGGAGAGGGTCCGAGGAGCGGGGCGGTCTTCAACGCATTGATAGAACTGCTTTCGATGGATGATGTCGTCCTCGAGAACAGGACCACGAACAACCTGGGAGAGGCGACGTTCAGCATCAGGACGCTCCCCTTCATTGGCAGGTTCAAGGTCACCCCTCCGGAATCCGTCTCGGCGATCCCCGGGAAGAGAGCGGGATATCTGCAGAAGATGACCAATACGTTCGAGGTAAGTTCCCAGGAACCATACTGGGGCAGGTTCGAGATCAGGCTGGACTATCTGGATTTCACTCCGCCGCCCAGGGAGCTCCTGGTGCTCTGGAGGACCCCGGTAGGTACGGTCAGGGACCTCGATACCTCCATAAGGATCATGTTCAACCAGCCCATGGACACCCTTACCATCGAATCATACACTACGATCGACCCCCCCCTCAAAGGTGCGAGATACGTATGGACCAATAACAATCAGAGCCTCGAGATCCTGCACGACGGGCTCGGCAACCGCGTATCATACACCGTGAGGATCGGGACCGAGGCCAGGTCCATAGAAGGGGCCGGTTTCCCTCAGGGCTACACCAACAATACATGGACCTTCCGGACCGAGAGGACCATCGTAGGATCCGATGGGATACCGAGGGAGGTGATGTACGCGGCCCTTGCAATCTTCGCGATCATCATCATCGCCATCGGCGTATACATATACATCAAACAGCCCAGGGACGACGATCTCGGAACCGATGAGGAGGAGTTCGATCCTTACAGCTATGACTATCTCGATGAGGAGGCTTACGGGGACGCGGATGAGGAAGCCGATGAGGACCTGGAAGATGAGGAATACCTGGAGGACGAAGGGGAGCCCGAGGACGAAGAGGAGGGAGCAGAGGAGGAGGGATATGAAGATGAGGAAGATCTCGAGGATGAGGTCCTTGAGGACGATGAGGTAGGCCCCGAGGTCGAGACCTCTGAAGAGGACATGTCCGCAGAAACACCCCCAGATGACGATGGATCGGAAAGGGCCACTGTCAGGACCAGGAAGAGAGTAAAGAGAAAATGATCACGCCCTCTCCCTTGCCAATCCGAGGTTGACGAGATATGTCATGAACCTCGCGAGCCGGGGATAGATGGGCTCGATCTCGTCCCCGAAGCGCTTCTTCAATTCCTCCCCGACCCGCTCCAGCGTCCTGCGGCCGTCAAGGAGTTCCCAAACTGCCCAGCCGTATCCGTCGAGCCTTATACGCCTCCTGGTCCGGATCCTGAGCGCCCTGGCGATGCTCTCTCCCATCTTGGACCTGTAAATGGGAATGGTTAGGTATTCACCTTCCCTGCTGACTCGATCCGCCCTCTCGAATACGACATCGAGCATGTTCCTCAGTCGGGGATCCCTTTTTCTGGCCTCCTGAACAAGGGCCTCCCTGTCGGAATCGTCCAGGTCCACCTTTTTAAAACCCATCGAGGAGGTCACTTCTTCGATCCTGTGCTGAACGAGCTTGCGGTCGCCTTCCCTCCACCATTTCGACGGCCGGCCTTTGCCCTTTTTCGGATCCTCGTCCGGTCCACTATCGTCCATGGCACATCACTTGCCGAAGAACCTTCCGAAGACCGACCCGATCTCGCGCCTGCTCATGTCCTTGATGTCGTCCCTCAGGACCATGTATATTATCAGGAAGAGCAGATAGATGAGCGCCAGCAATCCGGGGATCCAGCTGGGATCGTTGAATATGGTGATAGCACCCGGCCCCAGGAATATTATGATGCCGGCCACGACCACCCCCATGATCGCTTCGCCCGCGACGAGCCCCGCGGCGAAGAGGAGACCTCGGTTGTAGGTAACCTCCTGTGAGGCCTTGGTCCTGGCCTCCAGCTCGGTTCCGGAGAGGTTGCTGAAAAGCCGCTCCTTCACGGCCACGAACCTGTTCGTGATCCAGGCGAGTATACCGCCGAAGAAGATCGGGGTAGTAAGGGTGAATGGGAGGTATATCCCGATGGCAACGGCCATAACGGGCAGCTTGAAGAATATCAACCCCGCGGCGATGGCCACACCTATTCCGAACATCAAAACGTTGAACTTCAAGTTGAATATCGCGTGGACGGTAGAGCCCATAATGACCGCCTGCGGTGAGGGCAGGGCGGGGGAGCCGATCCCGTACGCCTGTGCGAGCAGTGCGACGATGACCGGGATGGTCAATGCGCCAACGATCACGCCGATGAATCGCCCCCACTGTATCCTGACCGGGGTGGCCCCGAGGATCTGGGCGGTCTTGAGCTCCTGCATAGAATCTCCCGCAATGGCCGCGGAGCAGCAGACTATGGCGGCGACGAGTATAGTCGCGGTCATTCCCAGGTCCATGCCCATGTTCGACACTCCTATGCCCCCGAGAAGAAGTAAAAGGAGGGCCGTGACGACGAGCGTGGATATCGTCACGGACGAGATGGGATTATTGGAGGAGCCCACTATGCCTGCCAGATACCCCGCAACGGCCGTGAAGAAGAACGTAGCGGCTATCATCACCAGTGCCAGCAATATCGCGGTGAATATCTCTCCCGTGACGAAGAAATAGATGATCGCAACGATGACCGCAAGGATGATGATGTATACGAGGTTGACGTGGAAATCCCTCTCCGTCCGCAGCGGGGCTGGTTCCGAGGAGGCCCTCTTCTTGGCGAACATGCCCTTGACGGATTGGACTATGGTCTTTCTGAGGGAGAACAGCGTGTAGATCCCGCCCGTCAGGACCGCTCCTATGCCGATCCATTTGGTCTCGTTGAACCATACCGCATAGATCGATCCTATCGCATCGACCGGATTTCCCTGGAAATCGACGGTCGGCCAGCCCTTGAAAAGACCGATCAAAGGTATGGCAAAGACCCAACCTACTATGCCTCCGGCGAAGACTATGAGCGATATCCTGAAACCGATGATGTATCCAACGCCTAGCAGGGCGGGCGAGATGTTGAAACCGCCGAACAATCGTATCCTCTCGCCCCCGACCACCGCTTCGAGCCTCTCCTTCCAGAGCGAGAGGCCGGATTCCGCGGCGAACTTCATGGCACCTCCAATACCCGCAGCTATTCCGATCTGGTAAATGCCCCTGCCGCCCTTCTCCATGACCTTGAGCACCTCGGCCGCGGCGACGCCCTCGGGATAGGGCAGGTCGAGGTCCTGTATGAAGACCTTCCTCAAGGGTATGGTGAACAGTATCCCGAACAGTCCGCCCACGGTGGATATGACGAGCATGATCAGGAGGTTCCTGATCTGGAGCATATCCTCCCAGCCGGCACTGCCACCGGTTATGGAATGGATCACTATCAATGCGGGAAAGGTGAATATGATGCCTGCCGCAAGAGCTTCACCGGCCACACCAATGTTCTTGGACATGTTTATCTCGAGGATATTCCCTTTGAACACCTTGAGGATGGCCAGTGCGAAGACCAGAGAGGGGATGGTCGCCGATACGGTCATTCCCACGAATAGTCCCAGGTAGGCGTTGGCCGCGCCCATCACGATGGTGATGATGATACCGACGACGATCGCCTTGATGGAGAACTCGCTGATATCCACGTCCGGTGAAATATAAGGTTCGTAATGGTCAGCCATCGGAAAATAACCCCCTCATCCCTCCATAAGACCAGAAATATCATAATACTCGATCGTGACCTCGAGTATGTAGGAGTTCGAATCGTCGATGTAACCTATGAACTTGGGAGGGAGTACCGGAACCCAATTTCCGGCACTCACGAGCTTGACGGCCAGTTCCCAGTCGGGTAGGGTCGAGTTCTGCGACGATCTCGCCTCATCGATCATCGTGTAGAGCTCGTCCAGAGTATGCGAATGGGAGAGCTCTATCCTGCCCTCCGAGTTGACGGGGTTCTGAGCTGTCTGGCTGCTTCCGTTGCCCACTGGAGGCTGTGTTCTCAACTCGAAGGTGTCCGGCTGGTTCTCGTAGCGGCGAAGCCTTGGCATCCCGGGCCTGTCCGATTCGTCCACCCATGTGAGGACGGCCGAAACGTTCCTTATGGCCTTGCCGGTCTGGGCTATCGTGATGAGGTCCTCGATGCCCTCGTCAAGCTGGCCTACGTTACTGATGGTCTCCTTCTTCAGCTCCAATGGTTCGAGATAGCCCTTTTCAACGGGTCTATCGCCTCCATCGCCCCCGACGTTCGCCCCGAACATCAACGAAGTGATGACTATCATGAAAAGGAATACCGTTCCTGAGATGACGACATATCTGTCATAACCTTTCATCAGTCCACCGGCTGGCCCAAAGACCGCTGTTTCGAATATTCGGGTTATGCCGTAATCGGATTATAAACTTTGGTCGGAGGCTCATTCCTCCATGTCGATATCGACGGAGTCGTAATCTATGTTCTCGAGGGTCTCTCTGGCTCTCTTCCTTTGAACAAAGAACACGGCGATCGCCACAAGAACGATGATCAGTATGAATAAACCGACCAGGACCGGTACCATCAAACCCTGGATGTCGTAGGGCTCATCCACCTCCTTCTCTGATCCGACCTCTATAGTATAGGACCTGGGTTCTATACATGATGGTGCCCCTGGCACCCCTATGGTCAGAGAGATCGTGTAGGTGCCTGACGCATTCGGAGCCTTGAAGGCTATGTCCCAGGACCCGTCCTCTCCCACCTGTGCGACGTGTTCCTGTTCCATTCCGTTCCCGGTCAGCTTCACGACGACATCATATCCCTTAGAGCCGTCGATCAGGCCGTTCAAGCGAATCTCCTGACCCGGCTTGACCTCCGGTATGGTGTCCGGGAGTATCGAGAAGGACCTCTCCTCGTGGCTGCGAGCATAGGATCTTCCCGCCGTGAACTGTATCGAAAGTTCCTCCATGCCCATCTGACCATCCATACCCAAGTCAGATCTGGGCAGGGTAAGGGTGTATTCCGACAGAGGGGTCATGAAGAGGACGATCTCCAGTTCCGTGGATGTCCTCCATAGGTATCGTAACAGTAGCGGGTCCGGATCGATCACCAACGATGACTCTACCATTGTCCGGTTCACCGGCATCGAGAAGGACAGGACAATGGGTTCGTCGAGGGGCAATTCTTCGAGGATGGACGTATCCGGGGACAGGAGCGAGATGCGCACCATCGGCATCCTGACAGTGAAACGGGAGGTGTGTCCCACAGGACAGGCCGGGTATCCCGTCCCAAGCATGAGCGCGTTCCGTACGGTCGCGACGTAAACCATACTTTCTTCCAATTGGAACGTTGGGGAGAACGTTATGGTCCTGTTCCCGTTCGAAGCCTCATATGACCCCGGAATGGGGGTAGTAGATCCATTCCTGGACAGAAAGAGCCTTGCAGAGAGTCCCTCCTCCGGTACGATGACAGGTTCGGAGAAGGTGAAGGATACGGCAATGTCCGGTTCTACATTATTAGACCCATCCTCCGGATCGATCGTGCATCTTCCGGGCAGCATCGCCAGATGGATCGTCCCGGCATCAACGACGACCCCAGGGGTAATACTGATGGACTGGCTCAGGCTCTCGTATCCCCATGCGGAGCCGTTGAAGGATAGTATCCCATCCAGCGTGGGACCGGAGAGGTCGACCGTGATGTTGAATTCCCCGTCGTCCCCGGTCTGAGAAACGAAGGTTCCGAAGTTCACCTCGAGCCCTGCAAAGGGGCTGTCGTCGAGCAGTATTTTACCGGAAACGTAGGATAGAGGGTAATCAGGCGTGCTGAAATAATATGATAGGTCCCTCCACAGAAGAGGATCCCCCGAACCGGAGGACGCAAGACCCATATCGATCAGGAGGACATAGCTCCTCTCCATCGGGAGGGCGGAGGTGGGGGACACCATGTATGTATTGATAGCCTCCCCTGCGCTGACCGGGAGTGTGGGCATCTGAAGAACCCTGTTCAGTTCATTGTCGGTCTCCCACAGGGAAACGGAAAGGGTGGAGAAATCTATAGGTTCAGGCATTATCAGGACGAACTTCGTCCCCGGTTCAACGATGCCACCGCCGAGGGGCAAGGTCGGTACGACGCTTACGAGCATTTGATCCTCGACCAGGGCCACTGATAGATGTGAGCGTAGCCCTTCCGACACGGTGGCCTGTTCGACGACCATCGCATGATGCTCCGCCCCGACCATCAAGGTCACAAGTCCCGTTCTGGTCCTCTCGAAGTAGGCTATGCCGTCGTCAGAGGTCGTCAGGTTGAGATCGGACCCTTCGATATGGACCCAGGCTCCCGGCAGCGGGAAGGGGCCTGATAGGACCTGGACCTCGAGGGACCCGTTCGGCCTTGGATCGATCTCCACATCCCCGAGGTCCCTGATCTCCCCTTTCACTATATCTAGTGAAGTGATGCTTGTCCCGAGGAACAGGTAGCTTGGTTCCACCTCAAGGGTGTAAACTTCAGGAACGACCAGAGGGAAGATGAAATGGCCGGACCCATTCGATCTGGCCCGCATATCCTTCAACCGAAGTGATACCCCAGGGACAGGGGATCCGCTCGATGAGTCCACTAACCTCCCGCTGACCACGGCCGGCGCGAGCTCCGTTGTGAAACTGACCTCCATCGCCCTCCAGAGAGGCTTCGCACCCAGCTTGGTCCTCACGGTGTTGTCTATCCGTAGAATGCATGAGGTGTTGTATTCCATGGGAGCGATCGTTGTGATCCTGGTCTGGGTGTTGCCTCCCGCGGATTCCACCTGCAGCTCGAGGGCATCCCCTCCTTCGGCAGGGTAGACCATGAAGTTGGAAGCGTCGGCGATGGTCAGAGGGTCCATCTCCTGTCCGTAGTAAACGGTCATGCGCTGGGTATGGTTAACGTCCTCGGAACCGTCCGCAGGGTCCGTTGTGAAAGGCCATGGCCTCTCATCGAGCACGAAGGTCACATCGGTCTGAACCCCGGGAAGCACTTCAACGATATCGTCGGAAGTGGAATCCTCCAAGGTGAGGAAGTTCGATTTGCTTGCAATCACCTTCGTCGTGACCGCCCTGATCCCCAGGTAAACGGCCGTACCCTGTGCGTCACCCATCTTAGCGGTCGGGAATGGAGGATCCGGGACCGAATCCGCCCTTATGTTGAGAAGGGGGTGCGGCAGCGGCCGCATCGAGGAACCGTTGAGTATGGTGATCTTCAGGTCCCCCAGGGCGGCATCCACAAGCTCAAGCATACCCTCTGGCACATGCTGCGTCTGGCCCGATCCGATCGTGGTGTCGAAGTTGTACGTCCCCAATGATGGGACCTGAAAATAGACCTCAGCGATCGACACGGTGTAGGGCAAGAGGTCCACCGGGTCCGAGTCCACGGTGATATTGAACCTTCCCAGGTTATCGGTCGTTCCGTTGAAGTATATGAACATGTTGCTGCTCAGCTCCCTTGAGGAGACGCTGACGGGATGGCCCCCCGTTGCATTGAGGACCGTCCCGGCGACATAGGCGTCCAGCGTTCCGCGCGTTGGATCGCCCTCCGACCGATCACCGGTCGCGGGCTGTGCCATGGCTATCAACAAGATCACCAGTAACATCGTAACGATGTTCTTCGACTGCATCCTGAACCACCTCTTAATACGTGTATCCGATATACTTCACATTCGGGTCCTTGGCTCGATTAGGGCGGGATCACTCCTCCATGTCGATGAGCTCTTCGACCTCGCCCTCATCGATCTCATAATCGTCCTCGTCGATCTCCATCTTGTCCTCATCGGCGAAATCGTAACCACATTCGGAGCACTCATCGTCCTCGGGGTCCAGCATGTTGCCGCACTTCGGGCACTTGTAGGCCTCCTCCTCGAACTCGGCACCGCAGTTGGGGCACACCGTATCATCCGCGCCAACGGTGTTGTGGCACTCTGGACATTCGAACTCCTCGCGGACGGCCATTTCCTCCTTTCCCTTTCGGGACTGAAGATAGAGGAAGGCCCCAACGCCTATTATGACGATCAGGAGAAGGACCACCACGACTATGATGATCCATGATCTGGTCGTGTCCGGGGTCCTCTCCTCTATAGTGAGGTACAATGGGTATTCATTGAGGACGGAACCCTCCGTGGCGTCCCTTACGATGACCCTGATCTCGTAAACGCCAACGGGCACCTCGGAAAGATCGAGAGTGACCTGACGGTTCGATTCAAGGGCCGCGAGGGTCTCGTTCACAAGCTCGGTCGGGGCGAGTGTCGTATCCTTGATCCTGTATCCTATCCAAACGTTGATGGGATATCCTTTGGAATTGCTCAAGGAAACCACTATAGGAGATGCGAACATCGATCCTTCAGGCAGGCTCGGGAGAGGTCTGAGGGCAGGATCGGTCCAGGAATCGGACCTGAAGAATACCTCGAAGTCCTCCATCAATTTGGCGCCGTTCTGACCGTATGATCCGGAACCGAGCCTTATGACGTACCTTGTCTCGGGCATGAAGTTCTCGTGGGTTATATCCAGAGCTCGGAAGTCGTCCCTCCACTCGAAAGCGATGTTGCCCACGGGCCGATCGTCGACGAACCTGACCATCGATATCTCCTCCTCCACGACCTCACTTACGACCGCAGTGGAGAACCTCACAACGAACCGCTCGTCCTTGGCAACGGCGTTCAGCAGGTCGCCGGATGGTGACTGGAGGGTCACTGTCAAAGGACGCAGTTCGGTCCTCAGGGTCACGGTATCGCCCCTTATCAAAGCGGGTTTCCCATCCGCGAACCTAAGCTCCTTGTGATAATCCACATCGCTGAAGACCGAGATCGTCAGTGCATACTCCGTGTCATACTCCAGAGGCTCTTCGGGGATGATCACTACACCGGTACCGTCAGCGGAAGGCGTGACGGATATCCGCATGCTGCCGAGCGTGAAATTGTTCTGGAAACCCTCGGATGTATGGTCCAATTCCCTGTCGAAGGAGATTGTGATGTTCCCGTTCCTCAGCATCCTGCCCGTGTCGTCCACCTGATATGTTACACGGAACCAATTAGGCCTTCTGACCATGTTTATGACCACATCGTCCAGCGCCTCGTCCGCGTTCAAGGTCAGACCGGTCCTCCTGCCCTCGAGCAGACCGTATTCCGAACCGTTCACAAGCGCATCGACGCCAGTTAGGGTCTCGACGCTCATGGGTATGTAGAGGAAGAATGCGCCATTGGGGCCGGTCACCGCACTACCCAAGGTATCCTCGCCATTCTTCAGTACAACGTCGAATCCCTCCAACCCCTTGTCGTTTATCGCGACCCTTCCTGAGACGCTGGCGGGGTTCAATGGATGTGTCTTGAAGGCGATCTCCACATCGCGCCAAAGAGGATTGTCCCCCAAGGAGTCCGCGACGAGGCTGCTTATCCAAAGCCTGTAATCGGATCCCCACATCATGTTCGATACTGGAGTTATGTACCATCTCTTCATATTGTTCGTGTCGTTAACTATCCTGAGGGAGAGGGGATCGTTCGTGCTGTCAAAGACCTTTATGTTCGCGGTCGTCATCGTATCGGGGTTCATGAGATCCTCGAAAGTAAGAACGAAATAGGAATTTACAGCGACAACGGCCCCCTCGTCGAGTGTCACTTCCACTCCGTTCCTTGCGGTTATCGTCAATGGAAGCGGGCTCTCGGAAAGGGCCACAGTGAACTGGGCCGGATCCGAATCACCAACATCCAGAGGTACAATGCTGTCCTGATAGTTCTCGGCCCTCACCCAGAACTGCTGAGTATAGGATGCCCTGATGTCGGAGAGAACGGCCCTTCCATTGGGATCGGAGATGCTCTGAGCATCGGTGATCACGTGGGTGACCGTCGCCCCCTCCAAGGGTATGCCGGACCTGTCGGTCACCGTGATAATGACGCTGACGGTGGGCCTTTTCGTGACGGTCAGGTCCTGGACGTCAATATCGTCGCCCCTGACCACCGTTATCGGGTCAGTCTCCATACCTGTATAGAGGTATTCGTCTATTCCCCCAACGGTAGGTCCAACGGTCTTCAACGTATGGACGCCCTCGGAGACTGGATCGAAAACGAACTCCCCGTCCACGAGATCCCTCGGAAGAACCCCATCAAGCCAGATCCTCGTTCCTTCCGGAGCGGGGTTGGACGTTCCCTCGACCAAGACCGTTCCCCTGAGTATGCCAGGGGCCTTCCAGGTCCGGAAACTCGATTCGTACCTGCGCCAAAGGGAGCTCGTTCCGACCGTGGTCTTGACTCCCGTATCGACCACGAGCTTGTGGTCGGTATCGTATTCCAGGTCCTCGATGGGTTGTAGATATGCCCATGTGGAGGGCAATGTGTCGTTGTTGAACGTGTAGCTCACTGGAACCTTGGCCCCAGAACCGTTCTCGAGCCATATCGTGTTCTGGTTTATCGTCGATACGTTGATGAGATCGGTGAACCTCACGAAGATGTTCACGATGTCCTTCTCCGTCCTCACGTTCATCGTTCCGTCGGCTGGAGCGACGGACCTGACCAGCGGATCCTCGATCAAGGTGAAGAAGTGATGGGTGTCAACGCCCTCCCTCAACTCGAAGAAGGAATATCCGGTCTGATCGACCGTGTTGAAATGCTCCTTGATGAAGGTCACCTTCACATTGTTGTCCTGGTCGATGCCGAGCTGCATGTTCCGGAACGTGACGTTGCCTGAGAGGTCCGTATAGTTGCCGGAGGTCGAGGTCGAGTGCCCCTTGTGTTTGTCGAAATCGAAAGCGACTCCCTCTAGAGGTTCTCCGGAAGAACCGTTCAAGATCGTGAAGGACAGGTTGCCGAAAACCCCCGGCAGGTAAGCTGGCTGGTCCGAGGAACCGTTCTCCAGAACGTATACGGTCTTCGCGCTGCCGTTCTGCCAGTAGAATTCCGGATAGGGGGTGACCGATATCGAGCCTCCACCGGTCTCGTTCCAGCCATACCTGTCGTTTATCCTGATCGTCCAAGGGGACCCGGCAGGAACGGACTGGATATCCACCGAGATCCTGAATTCGAGCGCGGGATGCGTCTCATTGAACATGCCAAAGAACGGACCTATCTGTAGAGGCGGCTGGACCGAGGGGTCCACTGTCTCTGCCGTTATGTTCGCAACGAAATCTCCTCTGTTGGCCAAGGTATAGTTATCTATGAACCCGGTGAAGGTCCTTGGTATGGCCCTCGTCGGGGGAACCCCTTCTGCCTCCTGCGCTCCGAAGAGGACGATCCCGGAGGTTGCGATCATTAACAAAACCATGGCTGCGGATACGATCTTGATGTTCATAGGTCATTCACCTTTCCGTCAAATCAGATACTGTTCGATTATTCCCAGATATCTCATGAACATCCTTTATATAGTTTACGAGGAAAAACCCCTTCGCTGATATCGAAAATGCCGAAAATGTCGAGGTGACCATGTTTTTTCACAGCAATATTCAAATAGCTTTGAATATATACAACATTATTTGAATTTAAAATGGGGCCCAATATGATGTCAAGAAATTTAAGGTCGGGCAAGGATGTCCTTAGAGATATCGATTGGATCGAACACCCCATACGACGGAAAATTATCTCATACATCATTGAGAGCGGTGAGAACGGATCTTCCATCAGCGAGCTCTCATCGAATATCGGATCCCTTCCTTCGCTATGTGCGTATCATCTTGGGCTGATGCGGGATAGGGGTCTCGTGGAGAACGTGGTCTGCCGTAAAGAGGGGAGAAGGGACTATTCTTTCTACATCCCTACACCTCGTTGTCTTCATCTTATAGCGATAGGAGAGGAGTTGTCGAGGGAGGGCGGTCCAGAACCGGCGAGAGAGCTTCCGAACAAGATCGTCATCGTTTCCTGGGGGAATCTACCCAGATGTTTCGTTCACGGGAGGTTGGGCTAGGTGAAGGATGAGAAAGGTTCCAAGGATGAGATACGCGTCGTCAGGACTTCGGACCACAGGAGCCATTACATCATAGGTGGGATCGCGTCCGTTACAGAGGACGATGTGAGATTGCACGTCTACAACGAGGTGGTCGAGTCATCGGCGGGCGAGTTCTACATATCAAATGCACAGCTCATAATGTCCAAGGCCTGCGCCCAGAGGATCCAGGATGTTCTCAAGGGCTTGCTCTCGGCCGACATCGAAGGCCCTTCTACCCGCGTCGTCGCCATACCACAGAGCGTAGCTCTGGGAATGGAGAAGAAGGACGATGCCAGGCCTCGAAAGAAGGTGCAGAAGATAAGAGTGAAATGAGGTCACTCGCCTATGAGGGATCTGACCGATGTCCTTATGACATCTATTTCAGCTGGCTTCTCGAGGAAGGAGGTCACGCCGATCTCCTTCACGCGTTCCTTGATGGTCTCATCTGCTGTGAGGAATAGGATCTTCTGACCAGGCTCCTTCTCGAGAACGCGTTTCGCCAGGTCCAATCCTGTCATGACCGGCATTCGGTGATCTATGATCAGGACATCCGGCTTTGGGTCCATCCCGTCATATGCCTTGAGGGCCGCCTCCCCGTTCATCGACTGGGCAACGACCTCGTATCCCATGTCCTCCATGATTATCCTCAGAAGCTGCTGGATGGTGGGTTCGTCATCGACTATCATCACCTTGGGCAAAATGACCTACCTCCGGATGCCGGACACGATTGGAACTATGGAACAGATAGAAATACGTTTCTCTCCTGGTCTCATTGCCGGGAATGAGCCCCCATGGCCTTGAACTCCTGTATCATATCCTTTTTCAGGGTTTCGATCTCCTTCGGGAAAGATGCCTCATCCACCTTGGGAAGACGGGAAATGGCAACTCTGGACCTGCACGATCGGACCATATCGATCGTCGCCCCTCTATCAACGGCCTGCGAGGAGAGCCTGTGAAAAAGAAGGATGGCCCCCAGCATCGAGACCTGCTTTGTCTCTGAGCAGTAAGAATCCACATCATGGAATGCGTTCTGCTGTAGGAAATCCTCCCTCAGCATCCTGGTAACCTCCAGGACCGCCTGCTGGGAGGGAGGCAGGGCGTCGGGACCGACGAGCTGAATTATCTCCTGCAGCTCGGCCTCCTTCTGCAAAAGGGCCATCGATTCGTTGCGCATAGAAAGCCAATTGGAGTCGACATTCTCCTTCCACCATGTCTCCACCTTCTCAAGGTATAGGGAATAGGATTTCAACCAGTTGATGGATGGGAAATGCCTCTTGTCGGCCAGAAGCGCGTCCAGAGCCCAGAACACCTTGACTATTCTCAACGTGTTCTGGGTCACGGGCTCGGAGAAATCACCTCCAGGCGGAGATACCGCTCCTATGACCGAGATCGAGCCTTCCTCTGGCTTGGATCCGATGGTCTGAACGAGCCCCGCTCTCTCGTAGAAATTCGCCAGCCTACTCGCTAGATATGCCGGATAACCCTCTTCTCCCGGCATCTCCTCGAGCCGCCCCGAGATCTCCCTCAGAGCTTCGGCCCATCGAGAGGTCGAGTCCGCCATAAGAGCTACATCGTATCCCATGTCCCTGAAGTATTCCGCTATCGTGATACCTGTGTATACAGATGCCTCCCTTGCGGCCACCGGCATGTTCGAGGTGTTAGCTATAAGCACGGTCCTCGACATCAGAGGCTCCTTGGTCCGAGGATCCTCGAGATGGGGGAACTCCCTCAATACATCCGTCATCTCGTTTCCCCTTTCTCCGCAACCGATGTAAACTATAATGTCCGCATCGGACCATTTCGCCAGTTGATGCTGGGTGACCGTCTTTCCAGTGCCGAATCCTCCGGGTATTGCCGCGGTTCCGCCCTTGGTGAGCGGAAAGAATGTGTCAAGTACTCTCTGACCAGTGATCAACGGCCTAGCCGGATCGAGCTTGCTCCTGTAGGGCCTCGCCATCCTGACAGGCCATTTCTGATGCATGTTCAGCTCCCTTTGGCCCGAAGATGTTTTGAGACGGCAAATGGCCTCATCTATATCGTAATCCCCTTCTGGAGCGACCCAATCCACCGTGCCGTCCGCTCCCGAAGGTACAAGTATCCGGTGAAGGACGGTGGGGGTCTCCTTGACGTTTCCCATCTCGTCCCCCCCGAACAGCCTATCCCCCTGGGAGCATACCGGAACGAAATGCCATTTGCGGGAATGGTCCAGAGCGGTTACGGAAACCCCCCGGGCTATGAAATCCCCTGTCCGATCCATGATCTTCTCCAGCGGACGCTGTATCCCGTCGTAGATCATCGACATGATACCAGGTCCTAGCTCTACCGAAAGGGGCACTCCAGTGGCCAAGACCGGCTCGCCCGGGGCGATGCCTGTTGTCTCCTCGTATACCTGGATGACGGCCATATCATCCTCCAGGCCGATGATCTCGCCAATGAGCTTCTCGTTCCCAACGGCCACCACATCGTACATCCTCGAACCGCGCATGCCCCTGGCCTTGACCACCGGTCCTGCGATCATCTCTATGTATCCCTGTCCATGCATATCATCGTTCATTATCCGGCCTCCTCAATGTTCGAGCCGTTCAATACCTTCATGATGTTCCCTCCCCGTGTGGCATCATTCCAATGGCCCTCCGGACAAGGTCCTTGGCGATACTGTCCTCTCCGCTTCCGGGTAGAATCACTACAACAGGTAAAAGCGCCCCCCTGGCCCTTTTAGTGAAAAGCTCGTCCCTGAGTCCTTCAGCCGCTTCCATGGAGAGGATGATCAGACCACCCTCATCCTTCAGCCTGGACAGGAACCATTCCTTCAATCCGCCATCGCCCTCCCCGTCCGTGACAATGAAAATGTCCTTGACCCCCGCCAACGAGAAGCCCAGGGCCATGTCATCATCGAGAGCGGCGTGGAGGTTCTCTTCCATCATACGCTCTCCTCCTGGAGTACAAGGTTGCTGATCGTCCTCTCTCTTTCCCAGCCGTAGAACGAAGCGAGAAACAACGTCCTGAGGTTCCTCATCTCCATCTCCAGGGAGATCACATGCCTTATCGTCGGTCCTATTCCGCTGAAATACCTCTGTCCGATCCTCACAGCGCCATCGAGGACCATCCGGTCCATGGCCACGTCCATATTGATGGTCCCTGAGACCTCGGACCTCTTTAGATGTTCCTCTGCGGTCGTCCCGGATAGGACCTGAACGGCCTCATGGACCGTGGTCGCCTCGGCCATTCCCTCGATGCGGTCCGGCCTTATCGTCCCCCCGGGAACAACAAATGTCATTGCCTTTTCCCTGTCGGTCGATCCCCCCTTCAAACGCAGCATCATGTTGATGTTGTAGGCGTCAGCAAGAGTGTCTCCTAGATCGATTGTGCCCTTCTTTGCAATTTTTGGCACACCTTCAACGCGTCTCATGTACCCTATGACCGCCCTGTCAAGGGCCATGTCCAATGAGCTCAGGTCGACGTCTCCCGACCTTGTCAATGATGATATATCCTTGCCTAGAGGGTGATGCTCCAAGCATTCTACGGCCTGGGACAAACCGCCTGATCGAAGGACCTGCATCTCAAGATCCGGCCTTAAAGAACCGATGGGATGAATTGGTCCATCGCTACTGCCCACGGACCTGAGAAGGCGTTTGAGCTCCATGGACTCGTATCGAAGTAGAAGTAGGGCTATACTCGGATGGGTCGGGGACGGCGAATCCTTAACGAGTTCATCGATCACCTTCGCGAATGAATCCATCAAGCGGTGATCAGCATCTCTGAAAGAACGAGGTGGGGAGTTAAATGAGAACGACCCTTGAAGGGATCGAGACAGAGCGTCGGCATCTCCGAACTCCACCAATTGCATCAACTGCTCCCTGGTGATATAAGGATTTCCAATGGTCGATAAACGGGCGTTCTGGTAGGAGAACTGACCGAGCCTTATCATGTACTTGACCCCGAAAGCGGCTCCGGAGACCGCCAAAGCCCCCCCAGCAGCTATGGCTGGATATACCAGACCGGACAATCCAATAGGCGACATGTCACATCCTCATTCCCTGAAGAGAATCTCCGATATTTTTGACCGCACTCTCTCCTTATCCCGTTCTAGCGTTCCACCGAAGGTCATGTCAAGGGCTCTCCTACCATCCTTGGAGATCGCTATGAAACCCCCCATGAGGGATCGCGATCTCAAGCGGGATATTCCATCGGGAAGCGGGTCGTCGCCCTCTATGATCCCTGCCACCTCCGCCCCGCATTTCTCCAGCATCTCCGAGTCCTTCCTCCTGACAGCATAGATGGAAATGCCCGGTCCAAGTCCCTTTCTTGACCTTTCGGAGAACTTGCGAAGGAGGGCCTCAAGTTCGGAGCCATCAAGGTCGCTGAACCTTTTTCTGATGCCTGAGACCGCCTCCCATATCACGTTCTCCTTCGCGGCGAGCACGGCCTGCCTGGCCTTTCTTCTACCCTCGCTCAGATAGACATTGACCAGGCTGGCCTTCTCCCTCTCGAAGGATCTCCTTATCTCTTTGAGCTCGTTCTCGATCCTGGACAGCTCCTCTTCCTTTATCCCGACTGATCTGGCCATAGCTTCGTCGATGATGGCCTTTTGCTCCTCCTCCGCCTCGGCCTCGATCCTCCGAACGACATCCTCTACGCCCATATCCTCACATCTCCAGAAGCGGTTCAGCCCAGCATTCCCGATGCCAGAATGAGGAAGAGGGCGACGAGCAGTCCGAAGATGGCCAGGGTCTCCGACATCACTATGAATATCATACCCTTGCCGAATATCGCGTTGTTCCTGCCGAACGCGGCCGCGGCCGATGCGGATGTCATCCCCTGCGGTATCGCTGAAAATGATGAAAGGGCGATGACAATGCCGATTCCCAGAGCCGCCCACCCGATGAACGGGTTCTTCAGGACCTCGATATTCAGATCGGTGAGTCCCGTGAAGTTCAGTACGAGTATGGCTATGAGAAGGCCATATATGCCCTGGGTCATCGGCATCGCCTGATATATTATCAGCTTTCCGAACTTGTCGGGGCGCTCCCCGACCACTCCAGCGGCCGCAGCCCCTGCTATCCCTATCCCCAACGAGGACATGATGGCCGATACTCCCGCCGCAACGGCAACGCCTATGAAGACCAGCCTCCTGTTGGAAATGACCGTAGGGGAGTCCTCTGGATCGTCGGGATCCGAATAGTCCAGGTACTCTTTGATGTTGGTGACACCGTCTCCGTCCTTGTCCTCAAGGGAATCGTCAACGGTTGGGTCCAGGCCATTCGCTAACTCCCAGTTGTCATCCATCCCGTCATTATCCTCGTCGAGTACGGGGACCCTCTCGGCGTTCGCGATACCTGCCATGAGCAGGGCTCCTGCTACGATGATCGACACGATCAATACGGACATCCATCTCATTTCTTTATCCTCCATTCGTTTTTAGATACCATATGGTGTGAAATTGATCTCATATTCATCGTTCACCGACCCCCTCCGCGTTTTGGATGCGGACATATCTTGTATGCTGCCTCTCCCTGCCGAAGGGCTCGAACTTGCGGCCCCCTCCCTCGTAGAACTTGCCGAAGAATTCGACATACTGCAGTCTGAGCGAGTGCACGAAACCCCCGAGCATCTGTATAGGCAGGTTAACCACGTGCAGCACGGCGAGCAGCAGTGCCGCCACTGGAAAGAGCAAGGGGGTCATCCCACCTAGCATCTCTCCGATTATGTTGAACGCCATGGCCAAACCGAACGTCGATAGGCCCAGGGCCAGTATCCTGGCGTATGAGACGACATCGCCGATTATCCCTTCGATCGAGAAAAAGGTCATCACCTTGGCTTCGAATGCCAGAAGGACTGCCCCGATCAGGAACAATGCGCCTCCAGCGGCGAGAACGCCGGTCCCCGCCTCGAAAGCCTGAAGCATGGTTCCGCCAAGAAGGATACCGGCACCTGACTGGATGAATACCCAAGATACCGATCCTTTGATGAAACCCCAAATGTCTTTTTTTCTCAACCTGTCGTATCCGAGCAGTAGGAAACCCAGGTTTATATGGAGAAGACCGAGGGCCATCGATATTCCGAACAGGTGCATTGGGTCTCTCAAGCTGTCATAGGGGAGGGTATAACCGGCTATCGTCAATGAGTATATGGGCTTCAGGGGGTCGCCGTAGAAAAGCCTCGGTACGAGATCTCCGAAGAAAGCGCCCATCCATATGCCGGCAAGAATGGACGACACCCCCATTAACATCCCGAGGATGGACGTGGTCTTGAGCATGGGGCTCCGCTTTCCCTTGATATACAGGTAAATCGAAGGAAGCAATATTAGGGCGCCGTATCCCGCATCGCCCATCATCATTCCAAAGAATAGTATGAATGGTATTGAAATGAAGAGGCTCGGATCGATCTCGTTGTAGCGCGGCATGGCGAAGGTCGTTGTCAAGGGCTCGAACAATTCGCCCAACCATCCGTTGCGCAACTTGACAGGGACCGTTTCGGAACCGATCTCATCCTCCGTTGGTTCCCTGAAATCGGCTTGGAATTCCCTTCCCAAGGTCGCCTTGAATATGGATATGAGCTCATTGCGCCTCCTTCTTGGCACCCATCCTGAGATCGATGCGGTATACCTACTATGACCGAAGTAACCCCTGCCCAGTTCCATATCACGCTCCACATCGAGCGCCTCCTCCAGGGAGAGCATCTCCTGATAGTGATCTGAAGAGAGCGCTGAGGCCATCGCCCTTGTGGAATCCCTCTTGGCCAGAAGGCCCACACGCGCTCTCTCGAGCTCGGGGAGCAGGTCCCGAACCCTCATTTTCAGTACTTTGGACGAGAGGCCACCCCTCTCCAAAACCCTCGAGAGCCTCACCCTATCGATGACTATGTCGGTGAAGAGCCTCCCCCTGAGAGCTTCCTCCACAACCTGAGCGGTGCTTTTCGTGTAGATCACGCTCACGGCGTGCAGGCCCTCCCTGCGATCGAGCAAGGAGCCTTCAACGGACCCTCCGGCGGCCTCCACTGTCTCCCTGAGCTCCGTGAATCTGCGAGTGTAACCCACACGGAACTTCAGGAAACTGAATTCGGACAGATATCCCATATCCACGTCCAACCCTGATATCTGGGTCAGTCTGGAAATCGAATCCGAAAGGAATTCGAGATCGTTCACGATACTTTCCAGATCGAGCTTCACGGGCAGGATCGATGATTCGATGATCTTGAGGCGCTTTGAAACATATCCCCGTACCTCGTTCTCCGGGATATCGAGGATCATTCCTTCCTCGGGCAGCATGGAGGATATCATGCCCTTTGGCCTAGTGCGATGTTCGTCGATGAAGTCCATGAGACGATCCGCCCTTGCCTTCATTTCGGACAATGCCCGATCGTTCCCACCTGCCTTGGGGGCGACCTTCGAGGAGACCGCCTCGATCATCATGGACGCATGGAGGGCTTTAAGGGTCCCTTCCACATCCTTTTTCATAAGGTACAAGTCCACCCTGTCCATCCTTTCCGGGTACAATACAACTCATCTCCCTCATCCATCAAGGTACTCGCCGACTACCGCTTCAACCGCATCCGGGACCAGCTTACGTCCCTTTTTCGTTATCTCCTCGGCGTAGATCGCTCCTTCCTTTCTCAGTCTTTCGGACTCTTTCTCGGCCCGCTCCTTGACCGCTGCCAGCTCGGCTTTTTTCGACCTAATTTCGTCTTTGATCAACTTCTCCGAATGTTCCTTCATATCATCCCGGGCCCTATTGACCATTTGCGAGGCCTCGGTCCGGGCACCATCGACCCGCTGCTGGGCCAAGCGCTCGGCCTGGAGCAGCCTGTCCATCGAAGAAGCTTTCATTTGAGACACCCTGACCCGATCGTTCCGTTTTCCTATGATGGAATGGCTTAAACAATCCCATTACTTAACGTTTCTTTTTTCTATCCCGATCTCATTAGGCCAAAGGAGGAATGATACCCATTCAAATAAATAATCGTTCGAAATTAACCTTCGGGTCCATAGTATACGATATAGGGAAAGATTAGGCAAAATATTAAGTCCAGATAGCCTATCTCACCCCGTTTCAGGACACCCGGGAGGGAAAGGGAAGTTGATTGAATCCCCGTCCGCACAGGACAAGATACAGAAGCTGGAGCAGGTCATCCAGAAAGGGGATGCCTTTGCGACCCAGCTTGAGCGTCAGGGCCTGGACATCTCTCCCGTAAGAGGAAAGCTCGACTCGGCAAGGGAGTTCTTCAAGACCGGTGAACATCAGAAGGCCTACAGCCTCATCCAGGAGTTCATAGGCGATCTGAACCGACTGAAAGATACACTGAACAAGGATAAGGGCAACGCCTCGAAAAAGGGCAAGGGTGTCTTCGCGCTCATAAGGGACGCGAATCAGATGGACCAGAAGATATCGGAGTGGAAGGCCATTGTGTCCGAATGGAGGGAGAAAGGATACAAACTGGAAAAGGATGATGGCCTGTTCTCCCATCCCTTCGAGGAGGTGGAAAGGCGATTCGTATCCCTGGGAGAGCAGATAGAGAAGGCAGAGAGAATAAGGGACACGATAGCGGACCTTAGAGCCAACCATTCCGAGGTGGGAGGCGGATACAGGAAAAAGATCGATAACATCGAGAAGGAGGTCTTCAAGTTGGGTAAGCTTGATGACCTCGATAGAAGGATCGGCCAGCTCAGAGGCATACTCAAATCCGTTGATGGCCGATACAGAGCCCTAAGGAACAGGCTGCAGAGATACAAGAGGAAAGGTCTCATTACCCATTCGCTCGAGGAGATGATAGACAACGACGATGACCTCGACTATCTGGAGAAGCAGTTCAACATCTACGAGGGTAACGTTGATTATCTTTTGAAGGAAAAGCAGAAATTCCTCGATATCAAATCCTCTCCGGTGAGCTCCTCGATCTCCTCCCAATTAAGGGACCTGGAGTCGATGATCGATGACCCCTGGATGCTGGATACCATCGTCGAGAGGATGCTCTCTCTCGAAAAGGAGATCGGCGCCATAAAAGATAGGGAGAAGCGCCTAGTGGAGGAATCCAAGAGGCGTGCCGAGATTAAGGAGAGCCTCAGGCGTTACAGGGTCGAAGGATACAAGGTGGAGATGGTGGAGCAACTCCTGAACGAGGATATGAACCTGCTTGAGGAGGAATATGACATTTTCGTCAGGAACCTCGCGAAGCTCAAGTCCCTGAAGGAGAGGCTGTTCTCTATGGATGCCACCGATTTCGAGGACGATCTCGCACAGATATTCGAGTCCATGAACGATCCCACCAACATGGAGGTCATAGACCATCAGATAAAGGAGCTTAAGGAGAGGATCAAGGCCCACAGGATCAGGACGCAGAACATCGAATCCACAATAAAGCAGTGGAAGGGTATGGGATTCACGATCAATCAATTGGAGGACATGTTCGATAAAAAGGACCTGGACTCTACGGAAAAGCTGATCGAACTATACGATGACAGGATCAAGCAACTCCTGGATATCGAAGCGAAACTCAAGTCCCAGAACGTAAAGGAGATATCCGACAGCGTCCACAAGGTATTATTGAAGCTCAAGAACCCCGAACTGTACGAATCCGTGATCAGGGAGTATTCCGAGATCGAAGGACAGATCCAGGAATATGAGGGGATGAGGGAGAAGAGAAAGGAGCTCAACGATCTGCTCAAGGTTTGGAGGGGACAGGGGTACGAGATCGAAGGCATTCTATCTCAGATGAGACAGGCCAAGACCGTGGAGAACCTTCAGGATATCATGCTTAAATACACCCGCTCGATCGCAACGCTCGAGACCTTCAAGAAGGAGTTCCAGACCGAGATCAGGGGTTGGTTCAAGACGGATGAGACGTTCATCGCCGAGAATCTGGACAAACCCGACATGACTTCAGAGGTCATGGAGGTGTTCCAGAACCTAAAGGAGAAGAACGCCAAGGAGGAGCAGAGGCGCGGCGTCATCTGCAGAAAGCTTGATGAGATAGACTCCAAGGGGATTGACACCTCTAAGATCAGGAGCTACCTCACGACGGACACTGATTATCTGAATTCGGAGTACGAGATATTCAAGGAACTCGTTAAAAGGCTCATAAAGCTCAAGGCTGGCCTTCTAAGGGACGCCTACAAGAAGAAGGACGATGACCTGAAGGCCAAAGCGAACTCCTTCAACGATCCCTATATGGTGGATGAATATGAATCAGAAATATCCGGGAAAAAAATGCCCGCCGAGAATAAAGATGGAACTACCAAGAGAGAGATCGACGAACTGTTAGAAAAGGCCAGGTCCTCATACAAGGCCGGCAGAATGATGGAATCCCTTGGTTTCTTCGATGCGGTCCTCAATATCGACCAGAAGAACAAGGAAGCCAGCTTCTACAAGAAGAAGATCCTTATGAAGCTCAAGCAGACCCCAGAAGAGGAAAAGAAGAAAGATACCAAGGAAAAGGAAAGACCCTCCGAGGACAAGGTCGAGGAGGCACCGGTCAAGAAGGCCGGCGATCCCAACTGCATATCCTGCTCCGGGACGGGCGAGTGCTCATGGTGCAAGGGCACCGGAAAATGCTCCACCTGCAACGGGACTGGAAAATACTTCGGGGACACATGCACATCCTGCAAAGGCAGCGGTACCTGCAACGTCTGCGATGGCAAGGGAAGATGCTCCTGGTGTTCGATGTGAGTGGTACGCATGAATGGTAAGATCCTCTTGATAACGGCTATTTTTTTGATGTTCACCATGTTCTCTTATCCGGTTCTGGGCGATGCCGGGTGCTCGCAGCCAGTAGTTAACGAACTGCCCGAAAGCGTTTGGGACCCCAACGTCATCGAGGGCGACCTGATGTTGACGGGAGAGGAGATGCTCTCGGGAGCGATCCTCGTGAACGGGTCGCTGTCCATTGTTGATTGCACGCTCGTCATTGACGGCGCGGGGATCGTCATAGCGGATGGGGAGAGCCTATCCATCATCAACTCAACGATATCCCCTTCCGATGATCATCAGGGAACGACCATCTTCATCGAGGCATGGGGCGATGTGACCGTGATCAACAGCACCCTAAATGGATTATTGGATATCAGGGACAACATCGGATTGATCGGGTTCTACGTCAACCGCGGAGTTGTTTCGATCCAGGACGCATCGTTCGTCGACTGTGGAATGCTGGCCTTGCGGGATTGCGATTCAATGATCAAAGCGTCCACCATCCCCGGGGCCATCTTCCTCAGGGGGAACCACACCCTCGACGAGTGCATCGTGGATTCGTACAGCATCACGATGCATGGACAGGGCAGCCTCTCGATATCCGACTCCACGTTCATCTCCGACATGGCGTTCTACAGCGAGGTGGCATCGATATCCGCCACGGGAGGGTGCGATCTCACCGCCATGGACGTGTCCATATCCGGCAGCTACACCACCGGGATATATTCCGGCGGGTCGGGCGTGAATATCTCGAACGTCACAATAGAACTGGAAAACGCATTGTTCGGGCTCAAGTTCGATGAGGCAAGGATCCAACATGTCGAGGATGTGAGCATCCACGGGGTGCATACCGGGATCTCGCTATATGAGTGCCATTCCGTTAACGACGTGGTCCCTCTCAGCGATTCTGCGGTACACAGCTCGGGGATAGGAGTGCTCTGTGCGAACACCCAGCGTATTTTCCTTGGCCGCTTCACCATCGATGGAGCGGACATAGGGGTCCGGTCCTCAGCACCCCTCGATCTGAGGGACTGCAATTTCAAGGATAACGACATAGGGCTTCTATTGGAAGGGGGCGGCGTCAACGATATCGAGAACTGCAGGTTCGAGAACTACTCGGTCTGGGCCATACAGGAACAGACCTGGGACGAGACCGACTATCCTTTGAACATGTTCATCCCGGGGGTGGACAGCCCCGGCAGGACCTCCTGGTGGAGCTATGTAGATATCGGAACTGTCGGCCCGGGGGGATTCCCGATCATGGGGGCAAAGCTTGTTCTGGAATCCCATATCGGATCGTATCACAGGAGCCCGGGACGCATCGACCTCATTTGGGGATATGTAAAGGAGTACGGGACAATTGTCGATGTCGATTACTCCATGACAGCCTATTGGGGCATTTCGAACAAGGTGATCCCGATCCGGCCGGAAATGGGATTGATGGTCGACGTGGAGATCCCTCTCGCGGACCCCTACATCGAGGCATTGACCGTCGAGGAAGGATCTGCGATCATAAAAGTTGCGATGGTGGGTGAAGGCGAGGCCCACGCCATCGTGAAGCTTTCCCTGGACGGGGTCCTGCTACGCCGTGAGACCGTGATGATAACGGAAGACCGGGGATCGGAGATCAGGGTGCCTCTTGGCGAGATCCCCGAAGGCTTGCACATCATCGAGGCGGAACTCTCCTCACAGGACGAGTATTCAGATGCCTCGTTCAGGGCCAACAACCTTGTGAACGTCGAATTCTCAAAAACCAGTCCGATCGACACTTCCGCGCTCGCATCCTGGCTTATCGTATCGATCCTCGTATTGATGTTCCTCATTATGCTAATGATCCCAGGACGACCTAAAGATTAATATCGGGAGTTCAGCTACCCGGACCCATGTCAACCCTGGTCGAGGGCAAGGATGTTGAGTATTCGACCGTCCAGGAGGTATCGGGTCCGCTGATGGTCGTCGAAGGGGTAAAAGGCGCATCCTACGGCGAGGTGGTACAGGTCAGGGCCCCGGATGGGAAGATGAGGCTCGGACAGGTCCTCGAGGCCCATACCGACAAGGCGATAATACAGGTCTTCGAGGGAACCAAGGGTATAGACACCAAGACGACCTCGGTGAGGTTCACCGGGGAGACGATGAAGATCCCACTGTCCCAGGACATGCTGGGCCGGGTCTTCGACGGTATCGGCAGACCCATCGATGACGGCCCGGAGATCATTCCCGAGCTACGAAAGGACATCAACGGGGAGCCCATCAATCCAACTGCCAGGGAATACCCTCGGGAGTTCATCCAGACCGGAATATCCACCATAGACGGAATGAACACGCTCGTCAGAGGGCAGAAGCTCCCCATCTTTTCCGCATCGGGCCTTCCTCACAATGACCTCGCCGCACAGATCGCTAGACAGGCCAAGGTCCCCGGAGGATCGGGCGAGTTCGCCGTTATATTCTGCGCAATGGGGATAACTGCCGAGGAGGCGAACTACTTCAAACGTTCCTTCGAGCTGAGCGGGGCTCTGGAGAGGTCCGTCCTGTTCCTTAACCTAGCGGACGATCCCGCGATCGAGAGGATCATCATCCCCAGGATGGCCCTCACCACGGCGGAATACCTGGCATATTCCAAGGACATGCATATACTCGTCATACTCACCGACATGACCAACTACTGCGAGGCTCTGAGGGAGATCGCGGCGGCGAGGGAGGAGGTCCCGGGCAGAAGGGGTTACCCGGGATATATGTACACCGACCTGTCCCAGATATACGAAAGGGCGGGCAGGATACAGAACAGGAAGGGTTCCATAACCCAGATACCCATATTGACGATGCCAGATGACGACATAACGCATCCGATACCTGACCTGACGGGTTACATAACTGAGGGACAGATCGTTCTATCCAGGGACCTGCACCGCAAGTCCATATCCCCTCCCGTCGATGTACTACCATGCCTTTCCAGGCTGATGAAGCAGGGGATCGGAGAAGGCAGGACCAGGGGCGATCACGACCAGGTGTCCAATCAGCTCTATGCCGCCTACGCCGAGGGAGTGAACCTCAGGGACCTCGTCGCCGTGGTCGGGGAGGAGGCTCTCACCGACAGGGATAGGGCATATCTGCGCTTCTCTGAGGAGTTCGAGAAACATTTTATCACTCAGAGGAACGACGAGGACCGAACCATCGAAGACACGCTCGGTATAGCCTGGAAGCTCTTGAGGATCATCCCCAAGGACGAGCTCAAGAGAATAGATGATAAGTACATCAAGACCTACTACAAGTCATGACCCCCACCCGGGAACGATCGATAGGAGCGCGTTAGAATGGAAGATGTAAGGTTCGCGGTAGTTGGCTACGGCAATATTGGCTCGAGGCACGTATCCTTCCTCAAAGGCCTGGAAGGCGCGAGGATAACAGGGGTGTGCGACATCGTTCCCGAACGGGCGGATGAAGGGGCCACGATCGCGGGATGCGAGAGCGTATATTCTTTCGATGACGTTCTGTCCAGGGATGATATCGATGTGGTGAACCTATGCACGCCTTCTGGACTGCATGCCTCACAGGCAATAGCATCCATGAGGGCCGGAAAGCATGTGCTCTCCGAGAAGCCCATGGCCCTCACCTTGAAGGAGGCCGACTCTATAATACGGACCGAGAAGGAGACGGGAAAGAAGTACTTCTTGGTGAAGCAGAACAGATACAATCCACCGGTGTCGATCCTGCGGGACATGGTCGTTAGCGGGAAGCTGGGCAGGATCTATATGATATCCTCGACGGTTCTCTGGAATCGGAACATGAACTATTTCAGAGAGGGCGAATGGCGGGGTACCCTCGACCTTGACGGAGGGGCATTGTTCACCCAGTGCAGCCATTTCATCGATCTGATACTGTGGATCGGAGGGGAGGCCCTATCAGTGAACGCCTGGATGGACAACGTTGCCCATCCTTATATTGAGGTAGAGGACCTTGGCCATGTCAGGATAGATTTCAAAAATGGATGCGCCGGGGTCCTAAGCTACACCACCGCCGCCTACGGCAGGAACATGGAGGGATCCCTGATGGTGCTGGGCGAGAAGGGGTGCATCAAGATCGGTGGCAAGTACCTCAACGAGATCTCGGACTGGAGCGTCGAGGGGGTCGAAAAGCCTGAGATACCTCTCGGCGCGCCCGCGAACACGTACAAGGGTGGGTATCAAGGATCGATGTCGAACCACGATAAGGTCCTGAACAACGTCATCGGTGTACTCTCGCGAGATGAGGACATAGCGGTGACCAGCGTTCAGGGGAGGGAGAGCGTCGAGGTCATGCAGGCCGCCCATCTCTCCGATGTGCTGCGAAGGAGAATTGACATTCCGCTAGGTGAGGAGGAGAAGGCCTTCGACACGAGGAAGAGAGAACCCCTCGGCACGCATTGGTCAAAGCAGGGTTGATGCGTATTCTATGACGTCGGTCCATTCTTTCCATTCGGTGTATTGAATGCCTTTTTCATTGCAGTATGCCGCCAGCCAATCCCTTGCTAGCAGATGAGAGGCCTTGCCCGCCACGCACGCGTCCGTCGCGCCGTCCCCTACGTAGATCACATCACCGTATAGTGACCCCAGACGCTCGAGATGCGAGCATTTGCAGTTTGCGTTGACGGGGCATCCCTCCCTTTTATGATCGAAGGCTATTCGCATTCGATCCCCCTCGAACCAGGTATGGTTGGATGTGTAGGGTATGTGCTCACAACCCTCCCTCTTCAGTATCAAGGGGATCGTATGCCCGAAGCCGTCGGAGCAGATCTCGAGATGAATGGAGTTCTCCCTGCACCAATTGGCGAATTCCAGGAAACCCTCGCGGAGGGATACAATGGAGAGTACATGTTCGTCGATGGCTTTGGGATCCCCCCGGACCATTCGGGATTGGATCTCGAGGGCTTCGAGGATGGTATATTTGCCGCGGAAAGCCTCCTCCTCGATCCGCCTCCAGTCGCCTTCGGCGAAGCGGTCGAGGATCGCATAGGAGGCGTCTTGGGATGTGACGGTATTGTCAAAATCCACCAATATCGCCAGATCCATGAAGGCGGGATGATCTGATACGATAATTATATTGTCACTATTGATGATGATAAATCTTAGAAAGAGCAACAGGCTTTTTCCCCGCCTTTGGAACTGTTGTAGTTGTCGGCATGTTGAAGTTCCAAAGGTTCCCACCAGTGACTTCTCTTATTCAATATTGTTTTAGTATAGGTCCGTTTTTAACCACCCTCCAAAACATCGCCACTGTGGCTTAGCGATATAGCGACTTCATGAGCCCGAAAGGGGTCATGACCGGGAAAACCCAAGGTTTTCCCAGGGCCTTGGTAAGGAGTAGGTCGTGGGTTCAACGTTGGAAAAATGCCTGAGGGCATTTTCCCCGCCTTTGGAACTGTTGTAGTTGTCGGCATGTTGACGTTCCAAAGGTTCCCACCAGTGGCTCGGATAACTCAGCAATGTTTAAGTAAAGGTCCGTTTTTAACCACCCTCCAAAACATCGCCACTGTGGCTTAGCGGTATAGCGACTCCTTGGTAAGGAGTAGGTCGTGGGTTCAATTCCCACCAGTGGCTCCATTTATTCTTTACTCTTTGTCGCCACTGGTGTGATTGAACCTTGGGTTCAACATCGGGAAAATGTCTGATGACATTTCCCCTGCCCTCGAACCCTCTTCGAGGTTTCTGCGGGTTCCCACCAGTGGCTCTTTTTCATCCTTTGGCATATTGTGATCGTTGTAGGATGAAAAAGTCGGGAAAAACTACCAGTGACCAATTCCCCGGCTTGGTTTTTCCAGGACCGGGAAGCCTGATGATCGAGCGATTTGTTGCTTCCCGTTTATTTTTTTACTCATTGTCGCCACTGGCGTCTTTGAACCCAGGGTTCAACTTCGAAAAAATTCCCGATGGCATTTTCCCCCCTTTGGAACTGTTGTAGTTGTCGGCATGTTGACGTTACGAAGGTTCCCACCAGTGACAGTATTGTCTAATCATCCTTTACTTTTAAGATCTCCTCCTTGGTGCGGAGATAAAAGGGGATCGACATCCTGAAATTGGACCTTGAGAGCTTGTCAAGGACCATGATCGCGGGATCCCCGTTCGGGATCCTTTCTCTCACCCCTGCTATTAACAGTCCAAGAACATCCGTCAACGATCCCCTATTCCGTACTCGATATGAACATCGACCTATCCAGAAGAAGGGATCCCTTCATTCGTCCCGTATCTGGACATGAAAAACCTAATATGTCAAGTTATGTTTATAATATGTAAGAATACTTTCTCATCTTTCACCAAGCCATTGGAGGTAAAAAAATGAGGAAAGGAACAATAACGGCCGCCATGGGGATCACCCTCATGGTCCTCCTGGGCTCCATGATAATGGTAGGCCAGGTGGAAGGAAGAGGAATGGACAAGGAAAACAACGGAGGGGGCAGAGGCTTCGGGGGATCATCCTGGGCTTCGGCCAGGGTCAGAGCCGTGCATCTCTCACCTGACGCCCCTGCGGTGGACATATGGGTCAACGGAAACCTTGCGGTGTCAAACCTGGCATTCGGCGAGTACACACCATATCTGACCGTCCCCTTCAACAAGGGAGGTTCGTCATACAACATACAGGTGGTCCCAACCGGACAGACGTCACCCATCGTCATAAATGCGGATGTCGTTCTCAAACCCGTCAGGGACTACACCATCGTAGCCGTGGGTAAACTCTCCGAGATCGAACCTTTGGTCATAGAGGACCTCAGACCGGTCCGGCCCATATTCAGGTCCTGGGTGAGGTTCGTCCACGCATCTCCGGATGCTCCCGCGGTGGATATCGCTGTCAAGGACGGCCCAGTACTGTTCCCCGATGTCAGCTTCGGCGATGTGGAGAGGTATCTGTCGGTCAAGGCGGGGACCTACGATCTCGAGGTCAGGCTCGCCGGGACCGAGACAGTTGTTCTGAGCGTGGACGATGTGAGCCTGATGAAGAGGACCTCGTACACGGTCTTCGCCACGGGATTGGTCTCGCCAGGGACGGGCGAACCCTCCCTCGGAGCACTTCTCGTGAAGGACAGATGATCGTATATAATCAGAAAAACCCTTGGGGGGAGATCGTTCGATCTCCCCCCTTTTTTTTTATCGACCACAAGATCATAACCTCATTGATTTTTTGGAGGGATCCCCCCCTTCCAGGAGTAGGATCCCGGATCGCGGAGGGGATCTTTAGGTTGTAAGCATCCGTAGGTGGAGGAGATCCCCCTTCGGGGGGTGAAAAGTTTCATCTATCACCTCGGGGGTTAGGGGGATCGCTAACATGATACCCCGTTCCGGAAAAAGGTCATTCAAGCTCCATCCTCACCTGAAGGATTTCATCACATCGGTATTGAGCGGGGAGAAATCCAACAGATCGCTGCACCGGATCCTTAAATACTCTAATCTGGACGATCGCAGCAGGTCAAGGGTGGCCATATCGTGCTATTCTTACCTTAGATGGCACCATATTTTCACTAAAGAGATAGGCAGCGCCGATCCAAATGAGCTTGCCATGGCGGCATCGATGGTGTTCCTCAAGGAGATGCCCAAGGACCATGACCTTTTCTGGGAGAGGCGCAAGGCCATCAAGGCAACGGTCGAGAGATCGAAAATATTACCGGCGATCACATCGATAGATAGAAGGGAAGATGTATCTGATAATATTGCATCGTCATCGGTCCCGGAATTCATATCAAGCACCCTTATCAATTCCCTCGGTAAGGAGAAGGCATACGATGCTCTGGCCGATTCCCTCTTACATCCGAGATATATCGGCATCAGGACCAATACCCTGCTCTCAACGAGGGATAAGGTCATGCGGTCCATATCGAAGGTCGTGAACTCCCCGATGATGACGGACCTGGATCCCGATGCGTTCCTTCTCCCGGACGGGACCAGGATCGACGATCTCGAGGAGTACAGGCAGGGTCTGATCGAAGTGCAGGACATCTCCTCCCAGATCGCCTGCAGGATCGCCCTTGCAGGGATCGAAGGCCTGAAGGTCGTGGACGCCTGCGCCGGGAACGGTGGCAAGACCCTCGCCCTGAGCGCCTTGATGAAGAACAGGGGGATGCTAATATCAATGGACACCAACGAGAGGAGCCTCCAGCGCCTTAGACAGAGGGGAAGAAGGGCTCAGATCTGGAACTATCAGAGGCTCCACGTCAAGGATCCTTCATCGCTCGATCCGTACAGGGAATGGGCGGATCTCGTCCTCGTCGATGCCCCATGCTCAGGACTGGGGACGATGAGGCGCAACCCCGACATAAAGATCCACCTGAAACAGGAGGACATGGAACGTTTCCCGATGGTCCAGTACGATATACTGAAGACCTATTCCGACCTCGTGAAGCCCGGCGGGAGGCTCGTGTATTCGACGTGTTCAATGGACAAGTCGGAGAACGGATCGATAGTGGAACGTTTCCTCAAGGAGAACGAAGGGTTCCACCCGGTCCAAGCGGATGGCATGGTTCCATATCTTCCAAAGGATCTGTTCAGAGGAACATATTTCCATCCGATGCCAGGAGATGATCGTTCAGGTTTCTTCGCGGCTATCATCGAGAGAGTGGACCCATAGCGATCGATGATTGTACCAGAGCACCCTATAGATATGTTAAAGATCGGTCGAACCTCAATGTAGGGACATGAAAGGGGACCTCAGCTCCCCTGCCTTGATCCTGCCTGTAAGCACGATCCCCATGCAGATCAATATCGCCACTGGAACGGTCCACAGGAGGTCAGTGACCCGGATCGCCTCCCCTCCAATCATCCAACCGGCGACGGCTCCTATGAAGTGGACCGGGCTGAACCCGGTGAGGATCGCTTTGATTATTTCGATATCAAGGCCTACCATCTCGAACACGGGGTCCAGGATGGTCCTCGATAGCAGGATGCCCAAAAAGATAATGATCGATATGTTGAGAAGCGGGACCATGAACCTCCTCTTGAACAGTTTGACGGAGGTCGGGTGTGTAATGCCGACTATATACAAGGACAGTACGACCGTCGAAGAGATGGTACCAACGACGATCACCTCAAGAAAAAGGGAGGAGACCATGGCATAGATAATCGATAAGAAGACCATGTCCAATACGGATAGTACCGAGAACAGGACGGCTACGCTGAGGACATTACCTCTGAAGACCTGACCATCGGGAACACCCAGTTGTTGAAGGATAGTGAGCCTCCCCTTACCTATGTTCTTGGAGAATAAATAGACATGACAGATGGCGATATTCAAAATCGAAATAGCGAGGACGATCGTCGCCAGGGCTGTCCCTGAAGCGGCATCGTCCGATCCCTCATTCTCTGGTATCTCGTCGACCCCCTCCCAATCCACGACCTCCCCCCGCCTGTTCGTAGTGGCATCACTCGGATGTCGGTATTTGTAAAGGTTATCACCCCCGGGATCCTGATCGTCCTCCGAAATCACGATTATGGGCAGGACCGTCGACAGTACTATCACGAGCATCACAAGCGCCTTCACGGAGAATATCCTCGCGATCCCGATGGAGGAGCACTTCACGTTCTCCTTGAGCATCGCACATGTGACGCTTTTCACTGGCGCTCACCTCCCTTCTTCATCAATGATACCTCGTACACCTTGATCCCGGCGGAGATGAGCTCCTTGTTGATCTGGGGCAGGATGTCGTAACGCTTCAGTCCGAAGAACATCTCCCTGCCGTAATGTATTGAGAACGGTTCCTCGGAAAGTCCGGTATCGTCCGTGCCCTCTTCCTTTGCCATTATAGGCCTGAACGAGGGCTCCACCCTGACATGGGGGAACCCTCTTATGATCTGGGCGGCCTGGACCATGTCATCCAGGACGAACCTCACCCTGAACGGATACAAGTTCCCTACCGGCATCTGGGTTAGGTCCCTTTCGGAGAGGGTGTTGTCCATGACCGAATAGAAGCGCTCTCCCTCGTGGACCTCTTCTGGAGGTTCCTTAACGAAGATGACCGCGCCCTTCTCGCTACCTTTCAGGAACCACCTGATGAAAGATACCACCTTCTCCTGGTTCCCCGCCGCCTCTTCCATTTCCATCAGATCGATGATGAACAGATCGGGATCGAGGACCGCCCCTCTTGCAAGGTCCACTAAAATCCTCTGTCCGGAGCCCAGCCCGGAGACCTCGCAGTCCATGATGGCGCCCAATTCCAGCTCATCGAGTATATCCCGCCTGCGAGCGACCGAAGGATCGATCCCGGATATCTCGATAATGTGGTCCAGATATCCCTTCACGGTCTGATGGGGTAGATAACCTCGTTCCGGACCGATCAGGGAGGTCTTGACTGTGTTTCGATCGGGAGATGACCAAATGTCACCGCTTCCGGGCTTCCTATCCCCAAGTAAATATCCCTTGAACTCACCCCGGTTCCCATTATTGAGTATGTTCACGAAGTCGGTCCCTCCGGACCCGACCCGGAATTCCGGTATCTTCAGACCCGCCGAGAGGGAGGAGGGCAGGTCGACGCCCTTGATCGAGATCTCGAACTTCAATGCGCCCCCTCCTTTATCTTCTCATCCTTATGGTTTTTAGGGGGAGGCCGGATCCCCCTGACGAATGCCTGCAGTGGGAACGCGATGAAAAGGGCGGCGGCCACCAGGACGCTGCACGCGCATATAAGTATCCATAACTTCAGTTCGGGAGTCATCTCGTAGGGATGATCCCCGCCATCCATGGGGTCCGAGCCCGCCCTGAACTCCTCGAGATTGTCGTAGCCGTCGTTGTCGGGATCGAGGAACCTGTCGAAATAATGCTCCGGGTCAAGGCCGTTCTTTTCCTCCCAATCGTCGTCCATCCGGTCCATGTCGTCATCTTCGGTCGATATCAGGTTCCCCTCGAGGTCATTGAACGGAAGGAACTTGATACCGAAGGAAACGACGGAGGCCACCTGCTCCGGATGGGAGGCGTTCCAGGTATTGTAGGCCAGGTCAACCATCCTCGGGGTGTTGTAACCGAACGGTTCCTCGGGATCGTCGAACGGGTCGACATCGTCCAGCGGATCGCCCTTGAAATAGACCTGGCGTTGTTTACCGTCGAAGGTGCAGTTCGCTATCCTGAGCCCTATGTGTTCATCCAGATCGGCATCGATGCCGATCGTCCTCCGGCAGTTCAGGAACAGGGAATCCTCGATCGTTATGAGGTCCGATCCCTCGTATTCGGTGACGTTCTCGCATTCGACGAACCGGCACTTCGAGACCTCTATCCGATTATCGGCATAGGACGAGGTCTCGATGATCCGGGAGCAGTTCATGAAGGACGACCCTTCGATCTCGGAATGCATCGTGCCGAACAGCCAATAGACGTTCCTGCAATCCCTGAAGGTCGAATCGATAACATGGACCGTATCCGCGGGATCCACTCCGGAGAGATCGCAATCCTGGAACGTAGACCCTTCGATCTTCAGGTCGCCGTCGTTGAAGAAGCAGCTGACGTTCTCGAAGGTGCAGTCCCTGACGAGGATCGAGTCGGCCCTCATTTCCAATCCTTTGCGCGTGTTCGATGCGAGATCCCTGAGTTCGCAATCGATGATGTTCAACATGGGGACGGTATAGTCGTTCCTCTGGATACTGTAGAAGATCTGATGGGTGGGAATATCCGATCCGGAGGCGACAATTCCGGTCAACGTCAGCGAGGAACATTCCCAGTCCAGATAGTATCGGGTGGGGAAGACGTTCCCGTTCCCTTCAAGTAATATCGAACCCGTGCCGGTGATATCGATCCTCATGGTGCAATCGACCATGGTCAGTCGGCCATCGTTATCGACGTTCCAATTCTCGCCCGTCCGGTTCGTGCATCCTTTCATCTCCAGTGATCCGCCATCCGTTACGATCAGAGGGAAGTCGTAGTACTCGATCATCAGATCGATCCCCTCGAGGACCAGGGTGCTGCCGTTCCCAACGATCAGTCTGCAATCCTGGGGATAGGTCTCGTTGTCCATGACCGTATCCTCTTCGATACTGAAGGAGCCGAACATGGGCAATTCGCCCTCCCTGTAGGAGGAGATCCCGAAATGATCCTCGCCCCGGATGAGAAGATGGACCTCTCCCTTGAAATGATCCAACAGGAATATCTCCCAGAGGCCGGGATCGTCCGGGTGGGATCCGATAGGATATCTGACGATGGGGGTCATGTCCTTCTCGAACCTGTAGAGCGAGTACGAGTTGGTCCCGAGCAGGAAGATGTCCCCCTCGAGGCCGAAGAGATGGTTGGTCAAAAGGAACGGGCTCTCCCATGGGAGGATGTCCAGATCCTTATCTATTATCTCCCCGTCGATGGAGATCACCAGATGGTCCAGGTGCTTGTAGGACCCACGCAATTCGTCCCGCCAGACCATAAGGTGGATATTCCCTTCGTGCATCCACGAGTCGAAGGTGTTGTCCAGACCGATCCCCTCCGGATATGCCGGCACATCCACGGACCCAAATTTGGTCCCGTTGGGATAGTATGATCTTAAAGTGATCGTCCCACGGGCCTCCTGATGTATGAATATGATACCCTCACCGTGGTCGAGTATGTCCGAGGCCTGACGAACCCCTTCCTCGAACTCGATAGGGTCCAAGAACCCCTCCTCCGAGGAATAGGGCTGGACGAAGACCATATCCTCTCCATAGAGGACAAGGTATGCCATATACGGGAGGGACTCCTCCTCGAACCTGAACCTGAAATGATCGAAGTCCTCTATGTCCAGGTATTTCGACTCCGCCGACAGAGGCCCGGAGGATGTCGCGTTATCGAGGACCACCATATAGAATTCATCGGCCCCGCTGTTGCCATAATAGTTCTGTTTCAGTTCGAGGAGGAATGCGATCCCGTCGTCTCCGTACTCCGCCGGATACACTATCCGATCGTATGGATCGAAAGATGTCTCGAAAAGCGTTATCGGATCGCTCGATAGGAGCTCGTCGGCCTCGGAGTACATCTCTAACAGGAGGATCACACTGTTCAGGTCGTAACCGGGGACCTGCTCCGTCACGATGTGTAACCAGAAATATGTGCCGTCATCCAGATAGAGAACATCGATCATTCTTTCGTAATCGATGGGGCCAGGATCGGAGAACCTGAGATCGTCGGGGAACGGCGCGTCCCACTCGGTCCCCTGGACCGGATCCGCCCAGGATATATCAACGAAAAGAACGATCGGGACGATGAGCAGGGGCGTTATGAGGAATAAGAGCGATCTCATCTTTAACGCCCCCTTCGCCGAACGACCTTGAGCACGATCGACCCTATCACCGCAGGAGAGACGATGAGCAGGGGTAGGATCATCATGGAAAGGAGGGCGAAGAGGCAGATCTCGCCCCCGACATCGTCCGTCCTCTCGACACGATCCTCCGTCGGATGCACGTATATGTGAATGTACACTTCGTATTCCGAACTGGTATCGTCGTCCGTAAGATCGAACTCGACCGAGATATTATGATGGCCTGCGCTCAGGACATCCTTCATTATCGGGGAGTACTCGTCATCTATGGATGTCCTGTTAGAATCCCAGTATACGGAGGAAAGGTTGTGGAAAAGCAATCCTTCGACCCCGACCATGCCTATTCCGAGTATGACCGGATCCCTGTCCGTGAGATCGTCGAGGTTTACAAGGGGCACGATCCTGAACATATCGGACAGGGGTAGAAAATGGACCGTGATCGTCACACGAACGCTGTTCTGTTCGTCTTTGATGTCGAAGACCAAATCCGCTCCACCAATGAAGGGGTGAGAGGGGTAATCATCATAGATCCATCCCCTCCTCACCTCGACCCTGTAGTCCACGCCCTCCCGGTCCGAATCCCGCCGCACATTTAGGGTCATGTCCGGGCTCACCACCTCATCGATATAGATTTGGTCCCCGTGAGGATCGTGATAGCGAACGTCGCACTGGGGACCGGTGCCGACAAAAAAATACGCGTTCATGCCAGTGACTGTGAGGGTCTGTATGCTGCTCAATATCATCGGCGCGGGGTCATCTATATCGATGTAGATGTCGTACATGGCGCTGTCCGTTAGCCCGTCGGTGTCCATGACCTCGATCGTTATACGAACAGAATCGTACCCGGGTTTAAGCCCGGTCGCGACGATCCAGTTCCCCTGCATGGAGAAATATCTGGAATATTCCCACTCGATGCTCGTGATCGAGAAGGTCAGGAACTCCTCCGGGGTCTCGTTGTCGGCAGCCCGGATCTCGTAGGACCAATCCGATGTCGTTACGGTCTCGTTTATCGCCTCAATGAGTATTTTCGGTGGCATCCCTTCAAGAGGAGCCGAGGCACTGGGTTCTATGAAAAAGGAACATGAGGTGAACCCAACCATCAAGTAGAAGACGAACATCAATGAAGCGATGATGGGGGATTCCCACTTCAAGCATACCAATACACCACCGAATATGTATTATACTACTCCAAGAAATAGTTTTCTTACTACAAGGTGGGATCGACCTTGACGATCCAGTAGCTCCTGGTCACTCTTATCCCGTCCCTGCCCTCAAGGGATCGGGCCCTGTCAAGGGCCTTGTCCATGGAATGGGTCTCGACCAGATGCGACATGAGGGATGTCCTCTCAAGGAAATCCCGAAACGCCGAAAAGGAGGAGAACCTCTGGGAGAAGCGCTCTTCCTCCAGAAGCTCTATCCTGTATCCTCTTTCCTCAAAGGAGGATCGCACCTCCCTGAGGTGATAGCATGGGAGGGGGCATCCGATCTCCGGGAGATCCCCCGAGGATTCGATCCTAAGGATGATCCTTCCCTTTGGAGCGAGAACGCTCCCGGCATTGTCAAGGACGCGATCCAGCCTCAAAGCGTCCTTTCGGAGAGCTACGTTAGAGATGATCATATCGAATTCCTCCCCGTCGTTGGCCTTCAAACAATCATCCCATGCCGAGGGCGATTCGAGATCCCCCTGGACGAATACCATCCCGGGTTGGTCCTTTGCCTTCTCCCTTGCGCCTTCCACAAGGGCGGGGGAAAGATCGCATCCCACGATCCTCCTCGCCTTCCCTGCAAGCAGGAACGACATCCTGCCCCCTCCGCATCCGAGGTCAAGGACCGTCATATCCTCTCCGAGGGATCCCTCGATGAGGGACAGATACCTCTCCGAGACCCGGCTCTTCTTCAGCCAATACTCGGATGAGGAATCGTAGGATCCCCGGACCTCATCCTTTCCCATAGGATGCCCCCCCCTTGCTCTCGAGCACGACATGCATCACGGCATTCGGATCCCTCATCCTCTCGACTATGGACCTTTCGAGCTTTGAGGCCCCTTTGTTCAGGTCCGTTCCAAGCGTTCTTTGGGTCCTCACCCGGCTCTTTCGGAACACGATCTCCCTGTCTTGATCGAATTTCGGATTGATGTAGGCCCGGAACCCGTCCGTCATCTCATCGACCTGAACCGTTATCCAGACCTTCCCGGAGAGCTTTTTCAATTCCTCCGGATCGAAGTCGCAGGAGACGCCGATGATACAATCCCCTCTCTCGGTCAGCTCCTTATCCTTCGTGAACTCGATGGTCCGGCTGTGTTCGGCTCTGATGTTGGGATGCCCACGACAGGTGAAGGAGGCCTTCAGGGGGATCCCCCCTCGATGACGCCCTCGATCAAAAGGGTCGATCTGGCCCTGCCGAAACCCAATTTCCTCGTCCAGGTCGAAGGGATCGATCTGGCCTCCTCGTTCTCCATGAAGCGGTATCCGGCGATCCGGATCCCCGCAGAAGCGTATGCCGGGACCATGTGATCCTCAACGTAACCCTCGGTGAGCTCCGGCAGCCCTTTCCTCTCCATCTCGACGGGCTCGTACTTGACGTCGTAGTTCAGATAGATCTTCAGGAGTGACCCGTCCTTTGAGATCCTCCTGATGTTAGAAAGATACAGCGGATCGGACCCCACCATACCCTGAAGAAGGGATCCCCACGGCAGGATGACCGTGACCTCATCCGCGATCCCATTGAGTTCTTCGGGGAGTGACTCCACGTTCGAGATGAGATAGAGGACGTTCTTCAGTCCCCCTCTCGAGGGTTTTTTCACTATCCTCCTTGAATACTCGACGAGACCGTTGCGGTCGGCGTCGATCCCGATGTAGAACGTATCGGGATCGGTTCGCGCCATCTCGTAGCAGTATTTTCCGTCCCCGCACCCCAGATCGACGCATGTCCTGAAGTATTCCTGGATCAGCTTCCGGAACAGGTCCGGGCCGATATCGCTCGACCGAGCGCCTTTCATCGTTTCCATCGATGAGGGTAACCTCTCTGGCAATGAAAAACCTTCCCGGGAACCTCAGGGTATCGGGAATATGAACGTTATGATAGATATCACAAGGGCGACTATGATCCCTATCATGAGGCCGTACTTGATGAGCATGTCCTTGGGGATCAATCCAGTGGAGTACACCATGGCCGTCGAAGGCGTCCCGACCGGGGTGATGAACGCTACGGACGCCCCGAGTCCGATCCCCATGACAAAAGGTATGGGGTTCATCCCCATCGAATCCGAGGCGGCGATCGCGATCGGACCCAGGATGGCCGCGGTCGCGCTGTTCGAAATGAAATTCGTCAGGGCGATGGTCAGCAGGGTGAACAGGAGGATCATCATGACTACCGGGAGGAACGAACTGGTCGATGCCACCGCGCCACCTATCTCACCCGCGAGCCCGGATTCCACCATGGCCTCGCCCAGGAGGATCCCTCCACCCACCAGGAACATGATCTCCCAGTGTATCGACTTGAGGTCCTTCATATCCAGAAGGCCCGATCCGAACATCACGAGGACCGACAGGATCGAAACGATGGCGGCGCTCGAGATCGACGAGGGCAGTCCCAGGAATATCTCAGCCTGGCTCCCGAAGAACCACAGCAGGATCGTGAACCCGAATATCGCTATCACCATCTTCTGCGAAAAGCCCATGGGTCCCTCGGACCGGTTCTGGCCCATGACCCTGCCCAGGTCCAGTTTCGCATCCGGCGTTCTGAAGAGGCGTTTGAGAATGAAATATGATGAGACAAGGGAGAGGACCACGACCGGGATCCCGTAATATGCCCACTGCAGGAAGCCGAAAGGGGTCCTGCTCTCGAGAAGGGCTGCCACGATCATGTTCGGCGTGCTGCCCGTGAGCATGGCCATGCCTCCAAGGGTGGCGCTCACGGCCATTCCGAAGAGAACCCTCCTCTTGAAAGGCAGCATATCATCGGGCACGGAGGCTAGTATGGTGAGGACCACAGGGAGCAGTATGGCTATCGCCACGGTGTTGGATATCCACATGCTGATGAAGGCCGTGGTCAGCATCGAGACTATCACGACGCCTTCCAGCTTGCCCATGGAATACCTCAGTATGGAAAAAGCGATCCTTCTGTCGATCCCGTGCTTCACCACGGCCTGGCCCAGGGTGAGGCCGCCGATTAGCAGGAATATCACCGGATGGGCGAAGGGCTCGAACGCCTGAGCCGGCTTGAAGATCCCGGCAAACGTCAGAAGGACCGGGACCATGAGCCCTGTGATGTATATCGGGAATATCTCGAAGAGCCAGCACCCGGCGACCAGGACGAATATCGCGGCGACCCTCCTTATGGGTTCGCTCTGCCCCTGGGTGATAAGATAGGTCGCAAGTGTCAGAATAAGGACCAGAATGATGTACTTCTTCGAGTAGAAGAAGGTGAAATAGCGCTTCGGCTCCGGGAAGCTGGTCCATTCGAGCTCCGGGATCCTCAACGGGATATCCAGGGAGGGGATTCGCCTGGGGAATGCCCTCCTTTTCTTCGGTCCATTGTCTTTCATGCTTGTCATCCCAAGCGGGGTTGGATGATATTAATTTAATCGGGACCGACCAAAGGGAACGACCAGGGATCGTCGTGGCTTCAAAGAACGAAACGATGAAAATCAATAAATAGTTTTCAGACAGATGCTCTTTCTCAACCATCTGGAGGTTACCTATGTACGTGGGAATGGTCACATATCATTTCAGCAAGGACAGGTTAGATGATGCCATAAGGATCTGGAAGTGCTATGTCCTTCAGGACGCCGAGAAGCAGAGCGGTTTCGTCAAAGGCGAGCTGTTCATAGACGATGAGACGGGCAAGGGCTTCGACATGGGGTTCTGGGAGACGGAGGAGGACGCCAGAAGGTACGAGGAAGTCGGGGTCTACGACCTTCTCATAGAGAGGATGAGGGAATTCCTCGTATCACCCCCCGTCAGGGAGAAGTTCCGGGTCGTCGTCGGATAAAAATAAAAGGATCCCCCTTGGAATTGGGGGATCCAACCTTTCCTTCAGGCCTCAATATTCCGGCAGCGTCCTTTCCACGGGCTCGTCCAAAGTGCCCCTGTAGCGGATGAATATCATCTTAGAATCCGTAGGCACCTTGAACGTGACCCAGAAGATCTTCTCATCCTGTGGGTCCACCCTTATGCTGTCTATGCGCCTCATGTCGAGGGTGGCCATGTGATCGCCCCTCTTCTCGACGGTCGAGTTGTCATCCACGGCGAACGATCCGGGAACAACAGTGAGATCAGCCTTCTCGTTGAGGTTCACCAGCCTCACCTTGACGTAGAGGAACTGGTACCCGCTGCCTGCATCGACCGATGACGGGTTTGGCGATGAATTGTTCAGCGCCACATCCATCACGTTGAACTCGAGGGTGGGATCGGCCACCTCGTCTATGCATCCGGCCATCAATCCGGCCCCCATTATGAGAGCCGCAAGTCCTATCATTGCCCACATTCTCATGCTCTATTCCTCCTTCATACCTCGTGCGTCCAGGTTCCGGACTGCTTGTTGATCTCGGTGCCATCGTCATGGACGTCGATGATCTTCTCCCAGGCGCCGGCGTATTTCTCGCTGTCGAAAACACCGTCGGAATCGGCATCCTTCTTCTCGAAGCCAAGGATGCCTGTCTCCTTGAGCTCGAACGTGCCGTTGGAGTTCTCGTCGTACCATGTCACGTTGACCATCAATCCCCTCTCGATGTCCACGTTCCCGTCGTCGTCGGTATCGTGTTTCCAGCCCATCATGGTGAAGTTGTTGATGCGCTCGGGGTTGCCGTCGTCATCCTGGTCCATCGTCTCGGCCCAGTGGACTATGTAACCTTCCTTATCAACGATGCCGTCGTTGTCCAGGTCCTCGGACCTGCCGACGACCCATGCCTCCTTCAGATATTCGGCATTGCCGTCCGCGTCGGCATCGGCGTAGTTCCTCATGGCCAGCGCCGAGGTCGAGGTCAGTCCGGTCCCTGTCACGTTCACCCTGGCGAATACCGTCACGTTCTCGCTGATGGTGACGTTTGAGGATGAGCTCCTGTCCATGGACAGGAATATCACCGACTCCTCCGTGGTCTTGGGCCTCATATCCGTTCTGGAGGCTGCGAGGAAGCCGGATTCGGTCTTTGAGGTCCCTTCGATCACGACAGTGTAATCCACGGCCACGGCGTCGGACCTGGTCCCGCCGAGAAGGAGAGTGGAGTTCTCCAGTGCGAATCCCGTTACCCTTATCGTCGTCGTATTTCCCTGAGATGACGCCGTGAGGTTCAAGATACCATACTGGACCCGTCCGGTGACGGTGTTGTTCCTTCCTGCGATGAGGACGAGGTTCCTATTCGAGCCGCTCTCTTTGTAGGTCATTATCCGCGCGTCCTCGAGAAGGACGTTACCCGAGGTCCCGTTGAGCCTCGTGAAAGCGAGGCTCGAGTACTCGGCATATACCTCGGAGCGCGATCCCTTGATAACAATGAAGGACTCCCTCAAGGTGACATTCGTCCTTACGTTCTCGTTCTTCATGTAGAAGACGGCGCTGCCTGTGGTCCTGTCGAACCCGGAGTCAGCGTCATCGTCGATCCGGGAGATCTCGCCCGCCCTGGCGAAGCTCTTCACCGTGCCGAACAACGTGGCGTGATACCCGTATGACAGATGCTTTATGTCCTCACGATCGATCAACGAGTCGCCGTCGGTATCGTTCTTCACGATCTCGGTGAAGGAGACGCCCTCGGCAACCTTGTTGCCGTTCACAGTGTAATTCGCGAACTTGACGATGAAGAGCCTCTCGTAGTTAGGTGTCCCGTCGGAGTCCGCGTCACGGTATTCATATTCGTAGCCAGCGATATATTCGAGGCTGGAGTTGAGAACGGTGTTGTTCTTCCTTCCGTATGCCACTTTGATCTCGTACTTGTATTCGGGGTTGCCGTCGAGGTCCGAATCCCTGGATGTCGAGTTCGACATGGTCCAGGTGGTTTCAGCCACGTCGTTGAGGTCGATTCCCGCCGATGCCGCATCGGGTGCGTTCTCTCCAAGAACATCGGAGAGCTCATCGGAAAGGTCCTCCATATCCTTGGAGATCTCAGGGGGCATATCCTCTTCCATGGAGATCCCCTCCTCGGTTACGGGGAGGTCGTGGTCCTCATCGATATCGATCACGGAGAAACCGTCCGGGATCGAGCCCTCCTTCAGCGTGGAGTAGGAGCCCTCTATGAGGGATCCCTTCTCGCCGAGAAGGGAGGCGGTGGAATCCACGTTGATCTCGGGCGCTCCCGGGCCCTCGTCCCTGTTAATGTATCCTTCCATGCTTGTAAGATCGTCCTCCCCTCTCGTACGTTCGGGCTCACCCTCAGCTGTTGGGGGAAGCGGGACCTTTTCATTTTCAGGCCGTATGGGGATCCCCTTCTCCTTGGGGGAATATCCCTCTGCGGAGAGTGCGGTGTCCAGCGATCGCCGGTAGGTTTCCGAGGATATCTCCTTGGCCAGCAGCAGCTCGCTGCTGGTGATCGCATGCTCTGGCTCAATATCCGGCCCTGCCCCATCCCTCTCCGTCAGCTGGAGCAGGAGACCTATCATCCCCACGCCCGAGGCGATTATCGCGCCGGCGAGGATCAGGGGCAGGATTATCCATGCTTTTCCTTTGGTCATGTCTTATCACCACAGGGAAGAGGCACGAAAAATCATATATAAGGGAACGAAAGCTTGTTCTAACAGAAAGTTACGTAACTTTGTTTCATACGGGTTTAAATACGATGAGGGCCGAGAGAGCACAGAAAAGGATCTCTTGGGTGATTTGAAATGAAGCGATGGCAGCTATACAGAGGGGTCGAGGACCCCATATCAGGGACGTTCAACCTGGCCGAGGAGATAATCGACAACTCGGATAGGATACTGTTCCTATCAAAGTTCGCGCTATATTTCGTATGGTTCTCAGTTGTACTTTACCTGCTGCTGTTCCTTGCAACGCTATCCAGTGGCAACTGGTTCCTCGTGCTGATACTTCTCTCCCTTCTCGTGACCGGGATCATAACCGCACGGCTTCTCACCCATTTGAGGCGTTTTCTCAAGACGGCCGCTTTCAGGTATTCGGCCATCAAGGCCATGAGGGAGGGGCCCCCTGGACATTCCATACCGAAAGGCAAGAACATGACGGAGCGGTTCCTCAACTATCTGAAGAAGAACAATCTCACCTTCAAGAGGATGATCAGCAGAAGGCCGGAGATCATCAGGAAGGACTCGTATGCCGTGGGCAAGTCGGGAAAGAGGCATCATTTCAGCGCTTTCATCCTCAACAAGGCATCGTTCTTCTCCAAGCTGTTCAGGATCGGGTATCCGGGATACTCCATCTTCATACGAGAGTACAGGAGATCCCCCAGTTCAGAGGACCTCAAGGCCATCATAAGTGACCTGGAGGATATCACATCGAGATCGAAGATATACCCGGGCAGGGTATGTCTGCTTTACAAGGCGGGAGGGTCGTTCAACGGGATCGACGAGAAATTGTATGACAAACTTGTCGAGGGTAGGATATACCTTAAGGCAAAGAAGGAGAAGCGGATGAACGTTCAGGTCGTCGTGGAACTTCCGAACGGGAGATACGAGTTCATACCGTATGTCCCAGAGCTCCCGAAAGTGCTGCCCTGAGAGGTGTGTGCGGTTTGGAAGGAAAGAGCTACAAGGACATCAACCTGTATTCCTGCATCGTGTTGAACCTTCTAGCCTCAGCGATGGGCATCGATCTCCAGCAGAAAGATCTCGGATCGAAGATCGAACAGCTTCTTTCTGGAGGGATCGACGGGCTTTCCAAATCGGAGATAATGCATCATATAAGGTCAAACCACAACATGACGGAGAGGGTGCTCTCGCATCTGGAGGGTGAGGGCTACATATCGGTCGATAGGGACGAGAGGTCCTACAAGGTCGTTCCCACGAAGAAGGGACTGCTTCATGTCGCCGATTTCAACCGCTTCTATGCCTCCATATATTCCAGGCAGATCGAGGACCATTACAGGTACATCGGGCTTCCCGCATGGTACCGTATAAGCGGTAGATGAATTGATTGAAATTGGGTTATATCCCTACGGGCCATAACCCAATCATCGGGCCCATAGGATAGCCAGGATAGTCTTCAGGCCGGATCCCCGATCCGGCCTCCGTACACAGACTCTTTCCCCCACCCCGAACTCGGCTAGATCCGCCTATCCCCCATCGTCTATGGGTCCGAAAAATAGAACTATTGGCCGGCCTTTGGCCATCCAATAGTTCATGGACCCATAGGATAGCCAGGATAGTCTTCAGGCCGGATCCCCGATCCGGCCTCCGTACAGAGGCTTTTCCCCCACCCCGAATATGGCTTGATCCGCCTATCCAGCCTAAGGATCACCATATAAAGGTTTATAGTCCTCATTACATTCGGACTACAAACCAATATGGGCCCATAGGATAGCCAGGATAGTCTTCCGGTGGATTCTTCCCCCGAAAGAATCCAACCACAGAGACTTTTTTCCCCACCCCCGATCCCTTCGGGAGTAACACATATCCTGGGGATCCGCTTATGAATCGATTAAAATAGGGTTATGACCCTACAGGGCCATAACCCAATCATCGGGCCCATAGGATAGCCAGGATAGTCTTCCGGCCTTCGGAGCCGGGGGGTGGGGTTCGAATCCCCATGGGTCCGCTTTCTAATTATTTTCGGGAGCATTGTACATTTGGATTCGAACCCTTGGGTTCTGGGATTCAACAACAATATCATATCGATTAAAGAATCCCAGACGTGGAAAATCCGAAGGATTTTTCACAGTCGAATCCCCATGGGTCCGCTTTCTAATTATTTTCAAGAACAATGTACATTTGGATTCGAACCTTGGTTCTTGGGATCAAAAGCATCATTCCTTTAATTCGAGATCCCAAGATGCAGAAAATCCGTAGGGATTTTCTAAGCATCGAATCCCCATGGGTCCGCCTTATTCCAAAATATTCCCGGGGACAAGGTTTTAAAATACTCCCATCATACTCCATCCATGGACCTGACCAGGGAAGAGGAGGGGATCCTCCAGGGGGATCCCTCCCATGCAAGGACCAAGGCCATGGGGATCCTCGTCAATTACGGGGAGCTTCAGGAGGCGGACAGGCTAGTACCGATCCGTTCCGCCCACGTATCGGGTGTCTCCTATCTAACGGCCGGGGAGGCGCTTTTGATGTTCCTTCGCGACATTGTCAAGGGCGGGGGTAAGGCTTCGATCCCCTCGAGCCTCAACCCAGCCGGGATGGACCTTGAGCGCTGGAAGGAGATGGGTATCCCAGAGGGGTTCGCATCCAAGCAGATCGAGATCATCTTCCTCTTCAGGGAGCTGGGCATCACCATCAACTGCTCCTGCATCCCTTACGAGATCCCCGGGGCGGTGGAGCCGATCTCCTTCGGGGACCATCTCGCCTGGGGGGAGTCCAACGCCGTCATCTACGCCAACTCCATGGTGGGGGCCAGGACCAACAGGGAAGGAGGCATCTCCTCGTTGGCCTCGGCCATCATCGGGAAGACCCCGAACTGGGGGATGCATCTTGATGAGAACCGGATCCCAACCCTGGAGGTCAATGTGAAAGGCGACATGGACCATATCCACTACGATCTCCTTGGAGCGTACCTTGGCGTCAATTACAACTCCGATGTATGCTACATCAAAGGACTGAAGAATGACTCCTCAAAACCCGATATGAAACACCTGGGGGCCGCAATGGCCGCCAAGGGAGGGCACGCCATTTACCATGTTGAGGGGATCACCCCCGAGATGAAGCTGGTGGACATGGCCTATTCCGAGGACCGCATCCGTGAGATAGTGGACCTGGACATATCCGACCTTGAAAGGGCCAAGGACGACATCTATCCCGAGGACCTATCCGATGCAGACGGGTTCGTTCTCGGTTGCCCTCAGTTCGGACCCGAGGATTTCATCAGGTTGGCGAAGGCCATAGGTGAGAGGAGGGTCCGGGACGGCAAGAGGCTTCTGGTCTTCACGTCGAGGGAGGCGAGATCCCTTGTGGATCCCGGTATCCTTGATGACATCGAGCGCTCAGGGGTCGAGATATACAACGACACCTGCATGGTCGTCACTCCGCTGGGATCGATGGGAATGAGTAAGGTGGGAACGGACTCGGGCAAAGCGGCCCATTACATTCCCAAGCTCCCCCGCATACCGGCCGGGATACTCCCTCTTGAGATGATGGTCGATCTCGTTATGGGTTGATCCGACCGCTTCCTTATGGCATGGAAATAAATAATACTTTGAAACAGACTATCCTTCTACATGGAAGCAAGAAACTATAGGATACTTCTCAGGGAGGAACCCGAAGGAGGGTTTACGGTAATTGTACCCTCTCTTCCCGGTTGTATTACCTTCGGCGATACGATCGATGAGGCTATAGAGTTTGCGAAAGAGGCGATAGAGCTCTACCTCGAAAGCATGATCGCACATGGAGAGGATATCCCAACTGAAGAAAGAACATTCGAATACACCTTGACAGTGAAAGCCCATGCCCAAACTACCTGTTCTTGATCCAGATGAGATCATCAAGATCCTTAAGAAGAAAGGGTTCGTTCTCGAAAGGATCAAGGGTGGTCATCACCTTTACTACAACCCGAAAAATGGTAACAGGGTCGTTGTGCCATTTCATAAAAAGGACCTACCAAAAGGAACTCTCACTGAAATACTACGTCAAGCCGGGATAGATAAGGATGAGATCATCAAATTGTTCTTGAAATCATAATACAGCATGAACTTCATCAGATCTACCCGGGATCCTCCCCCTGGAGATGATGGTCGATCTCATTATGCAGTGACGGTATTCGAATACATTTAATAACCACGATTTTATGGTCTGAGCGATATCGATGAGGATCGCAGCCCTTATACATGACAGGTGTCAGCCGAAGAAATGCAACAAGGAGTGCTACAACTTCTGCCCCCGGGTCAGGATGGGGGATGAGATATTCTCCTGGGATGAGAAGAACAAGCCCATCATCGATGAGGATCTCTGCGTCGGATGCGGGATCTGCGCACACAAGTGCCCCTTCGACGCCCTGAGGATCATTGGCCTCCCTGCAGAACTAGACGAGGACCTCATACATCAGTTCGGGACAAACGGATTCCGATTGTTCAGGATCCCGTATCCACAGCAAGGGACGATCCTAGGTCTCCTGGGATCCAACGGGATCGGAAAGACAACGGTCTTGAACGTCCTTGGCGGGATCCAGATGCCGAACTTCGGCATCACAGACGACGAGGAGGACAGGGCGAAGGCCTTTGGCTCAAAGCAGCTGGACAAGGACGAAGCTCTCAAGCCCCCAGAGGATTGGGACGATGTCCGGGACCGCTTCGCGGGTACCGGGCTCTTCGAGCATTTCGAGAACATAGCCAAGGGCCGGCTCAAGGTGGCATTGAAGCCTCAGTACGTGGACTCGATCCCAAGGTCCTACAAGGGGACGGTCAAGGAACTGCTGTCCAGGGTCGATCCTTCAAGGGTCGAGGAGATCGCGGACCTCATGGAGCTCGGACCGTTCCTTAACAGGACGCTGGACAAGATCTCCGGAGGGGAGCTTCAGAGGGTCGCCATAGGGGCATCTCTCATGAAGGATGCGGACTTCTACTTCTTCGACGAACCATCTTCCTACCTCGATATAAGACAGAGGCTAAGGATCTCAAGGACGATTAAGGAGCTCGGTTCGCGCAAGCAGGTGATGCTGGTCGAACACGACCTCGCCATCCTCGATTTCCTCTCGGACAACATATGCCTCATGTACGGCGAACCGGGAGCCTATGGCGTCGTGACCAAACCCATCACGACCAAGCACGCCATAAACACCTTCCTGTCCGGGTACATGAAGGAGGAGAACATAAGGTTCAGGTCAAAACAAATAGAGTTCATAGACCACCCTCCCAGGGACGAGTGGAGATCGGGAGAGCTCCTGATATTCCCAAGCATGAAAAAGGAAATGTCGAACTTCACCTTCAAGTCGAACGCCGGCATAATACACATAGGAGAGGTCGTCGGCTGCGTCGGTCCCAACGCTACCGGGAAGAGCACTTTCGTAAAGATGCTCGCCGGCGAGATCTCACCCGACAACGGAAAGGTCGATTTCGATACCAAGATCTCGTACAAGCCACAGTACATCAAGAACGATTTCGAGGGGTCGGTCAGGGACTATATGATGACCGAGCTTTCCTCCCTTTTCGGTTCAGGCTTCTTCAAGGCAGAGATCGAGGGCCCCATGATGTTAAAGCAGCTATACGACAAGGAAATGTCGAAGCTCTCCGGAGGAGAGCAGCAGAGGGTGGCGGTGTCGGTCGCAATCTCGAGGGAGGCCGACCTGTACCTCTTGGACGAACCCTCAGCATACCTGGACGCCAATCAGAGGATGGAGGTGGCGAAGATCATACGCCGTGTTATTGAGAAGCAGGGCAGGTCCGCCCTCATAGTCGATCACGACGTCTATTTCATAGATCTGGTATCAGACACGATCATGGTCTTCCAGGGCGAGCCCTCGGTATGGGGTACATCGCACGGCCCGCTCCATTTAAGGGACGGCATGAACATGTTCCTCAAGGACGTCGGCGTGACCTTCCGCAGGGACCCGGACACCAAGAGGCCCCGGATCAACAAGGAGGACTCCAGGCTGGATTCGGAGCAGAGGTCAAAAGGGGAATATTATTACGCCTGAACCTAACGTGTGAGAACTATCATAGCATCGGATTCTAGCGTGGGAATGGAGGCGTTCCCGCCGGATAGTGCGGGGGACAATTGTGACATGGCGGTGAGGACCTGAAAGGAGGATATGGCCTCGGCGATGTCCGCTCTCTTTGGATAATCGAGAAGGGCCGGGATCTCTCCCTTCATTATCGTATCCATGTATCCCCTTACCATCTCCCTCCTGCACAGTTCGTACCACAGTGCCCCAATAATAGAGATGGAAAAGACCTTCCTGAAGGGCGTCTCCCTGGTTCGTATGAGGTCCCTGATCCTGAAATCCGTCCTCATGCTGTCGTAATCCCTCTTCGAGAGATTGTATTCGAGGTACATCAACCAGAGACGAGAGGGGGCCATCCTCAGATCCACGGCCTCCTTCCTGATCGACTTTCGCGCGATGAGTAGCCTGACCTTCATAAGAGAGTTTAGAGCGAGCGATAGGTCCTTGATCGGAGGGACCTTCCTCAACTGCCTGCTCTCGTCTCCGCTGAAGGACCAATCGAAATTGGAGAAAAGCACATGCCCATCCTCCGCCTCCGCCCTCTCCAGACTGGTATCAATAAGGCAGGTTATGGCGGGGGATCCAACCAGTTCCTTCAACCTCGCGGTCCTTTGACGGATCTCACGCTCCCTCTGATACAGTTTCCTCATGAGCAAGGGCATGGCCTCGAGGCCACGGCTTCTCATCTCGTCCATTCTCGGGGAGATGCGTATCACCTTCTGCTTCCTCCTTCCAGCGGTTTGGAGCGATACCTCTCCCGTGATCCGGGCAAGGTCCCGCTTCACCGAGCTCATGAAATGCCCCATCTTCCCCAAGAGGGACCCTACTTCCGCCATGTCGAACCTTGACAGCGATAGCTCGTTCACGATGCGGTCGCCTATCCTGTTCGACGTTTCTGCGTTCATAGCCTTCACGGTCACTAGGTCGAGATGCATCTCGGCGATCTGCGATCCGATGGTTAAAGAGAGGTCGCTCCCCGCAAAGCGCTTGCCCGAGGCAAGGTCCATAAGGAAGCGGCGGGAATCCTCTCCCTCCAATCCCGAGAACGCCGATAGAAGTTCTTCCAATTCCCCGAGGAACGGCCTCAAGGCAGGTATGCAGCTTCGGTTCTTCTCCGTTAACCTGGACCAGATAAGAGGTCGGTCCTTGAATTCCCAGTAGGAGAAACCCACAAGGCGCACGACTGCGGGATTCGACCTGCTGTTCAGCCTCAAGAGAAGGTAATCCCCCATACGGTCCTTGTTCAATTCAGTATAGAGGTCCACGGAATATCGCGATCCGCCGATGTCCAGCCTTATCGAATTGTACCCTGGGGAACTCTCGGTCGAAACTTTCACGTCATCGGATAATGCGATTTCCCCTAGCGTGCGCGCTGCCGTCTCATCGAGGACGTTGAACTTGATCGCGTGGCCCCCGCTCCCTATTATATTGCTCCCATCGGCCATCCTCAGAGAGTGATCGGATATGATCGCCCTCAGCTCGCTGGCGGTCAATTCCATTATCGGACGGCTATCGGGGCCTATCCATTCGTGAACGGCCCGTCCCTCCTCTACATAGAGGCGATGCTCGGTATTGGGTTCGAGGAATATGGATGCCACTGGATTCAACGCCCGTAAATGGGGAACGGCCTTGCCTTTCGATGGATCCTTCCTTTCCATGTCATACCTCAGCATAGCATCCGGATGACGAAGGGCCGGACCTTTTGCGATTCCAACTATCTCTTAAATACATATTGGCCCGGTCCTATGGAATCCTTTTTTATGCTCCCTGTGCATAGACCCTCATGGACGATATACTTGAAAAGCTTCACCGGGCAGAGATCACCCTAGACGAAGCGAGATCCGAGGTGGCGAAGCGGCTTCTCGGATCCCTCGAACACAATATCGATCCGGGACGCGAGCTCAGGACAGGGATACCTGAGGTCATACTATCCGAAGGAAAGACGCTGGAGCAGATATTCGACATCTCCTCAGAGTTTCTCAGAAGGTCGGGACGCGCCATCATCTCTAGGATAACACCTGAGGATGCCTCCGTTCTCGAGAGACGTATCGGACCCGAAGTGATCGTTCGCAGGGAGGACGATGCGAGGATCCTGGTCTTAAGAAGGTTGGACATGCCTCCATCGAAGGAGAAGAATGGACGGATCGCGATCCTCACCGCAGGGACATCCGATATTCCAGCAGCCGAGGAGGCTCGAATTATCGCTGAAGAGCTGGGATGCGAAACCCTGGCATTCCACGATGTGGGGGCAGCTGGGATACACAGACTGGTCGAGCCCTTGAAGAGGATAAGGGAGTTCGATCCCGATGTGATAATCGTCGCCGCCGGAAGGGAGGGCGCACTGCCGACGATCGTCTCAGGTCTCACAGAGGCTCCGGTCATAGGTCTTCCGGTATCGACTGGTTACGGGATACACCCTAAGGGAGAGACGGCCCTCTTCGCCATGCTTCAAAGCTGCTCCCCGCTCTTGGTGGTGAACATCGATGCGGGGATCGTCGCCGGGATGGTCGCCTCCAGGATAGCCCGTCGAAGGGGAAAATCGAAGGGATAGGTTGAATTTAAGTAGGAGACGGGCTTTCTCCAAAAAAAATCATTCTTGGGAGATCACCAATGACAGGTGATGAGATTTCACCGGAATTCACATCAGAGCTCTCGAACGCGGAAAAGAGGCTCAAGACCCTCTATGACAGGCGTGATGGCTTCCAGGAGGAGGCGAAGGTCTTCAGGGAGATGAGGGACGATCTCCAATCGAAGCGCCGCGCGGTCCTCGACGGCATCGCGGACCTCAGGGCCGAGAAGGAGGCTTTATACCTTGAGATAAATGAGGCAAAGGCCAGGAGGGACCTCTACAACCAGAGGGCGGGTCTTCTCTCGGGGAACCTGAGAAAGAAGGGCGATGAGAAGAAGGACGAACCATACGAGGACAGGATCACTCTCGAGATCGATATCCAGAAGCTTGAGAAGAGATACGAGACAGAACCGATGAACGTCGATAAGGAACGCGATATCGTAAAACAGATCGAAGAGAAGAGAAAGAAGCTCCGATCGATACAGACCCGGGAGCCGGATATACGAAGAGCGGAGGCGGAGTTCACCGACATCAAAGAGGAGATATCTGACTTCAGGCAGAGGGCGGACCTCGAACATGCGAGGATCAACGAGCTGTACACCAAGGTGAAGGAGTTGAACAAGGACATCAAGGATCGGTCCTCGACTCTTGATCATCTCAGATCCGAATCGGACAAGAGGCATGAGGAATACCTAAAGGCAAGGTCTCAGGCGGACTCATACCACCAGAAGGCCATGGAGCTTCGGGATAAGGTCCTTCAGATGAGGCAGGAGAAGAGAAAGGTTCTAAACGAATCGAGGGCCGTTATCGACGAGCAGAACAGGATGGTACGCGAAGAGCTAGAGAACCCGGGAAAGCTCGACGAGGCGGCGGATGACGCCGTCAAGATGCTTCTCAAGAAGGGGAAGATCGTACTCTGAGATGATCTGGGCCCTTACAGGAAAAAGTATATATAATAGGCAGGTGCAAGATATGTGGTTGCTGTGGACAGGTCCGAGGACATGGTATCTCTGGCGACCGTTATTTGGAGATGAGCAGTAATGGGTATAAGATTCGGGCCGGCAGGAATACCATTGTCCTGCAAGGGAAGGACCCTCAAGGATGGCATCGAGGACATACACGCGCTTCAGCTGGACGCTATGGAGGTGCAGCTCCTCAGGCCTCAGAGGGAGATCCCTGAAGACACAACGCTGATAAGGGAGCTAGGGATGGAACTGGATGTACAGCTATCGATCCATGCCCCCTATTACATGGACCTGCTTGGGGATGAAGAATACCTGAAGCGTTCTCTTGACAATGTTATCTGGAGCGGGAGGATCGCGGACGAACTAGGGGCGCAGCTACTGGTAACACATGTGGGCATGTACCATGAACACGACCCCTCAGAGGCTATGGAGATCGCCGTAAAACAGATAAGGTGGCTAAGGGACAGGTTCAAAAAGATGGATATCAAGGCCAGGTTAGGCATCGTGACCTCCGGCAGACAGAGGGTTTTCGGGTCCCTGGACGAGGTTTTGACCATAGTCAAGCGCGTGGGGAACACGTTTCCCGTTCTGAACATGGCGAACATACACGCCAGGGAGAGGGGGGGCCTCAGGGACGTGGAGGATTTCGAGAACCTGCTGTCACGAACATATTCCGTCACCGGTGAGAAGAGCTTCTACATACATTTCTCCGGGGTCGAGCATGTGGATGGCGACAAGCTCATGTCCACACCGATAAAGAAAGGGGACCTCAAGTTCGACCCTCTATCCGAGGCACTGCTCAACCATGATGACTGGGACTTCACGATAATCTCCGAATCACCTCTATTGGAACACGACGCTGTCTATATGAAGTTGATACTCGATAGGACCCTTCAGAGGAAAAGACAGAAAGAGGAGAAATTGAAGTCCAAGGACCAACCCAAGAATCCCCCGGAGAAGGAATAAAATAGTAATCGGAGGATTACCATACCCTACCACGAATTCCTCCGGGAAATGATATTCGAAGGTGACCCTGATGGATAAAGGCAAGAAGATCCTGACCGTTTTGATCGTCCTGATCATAATCGCATTGGCACTGGCCGGCATAATAACCGGATCAAGATGGGTCATCGCCAACATCTTCGATACCGGCAAAAAGGAAAAGGACGAGAATGACGATAAGAACGATACCGTTAACATACCCCCGGTTGCGATATTGGACCTAGAGAACGATACCGTTGAGGTGGGACAGATGATCACGATCTCGGGGAACCGGTCCAGCGACCCGGACAGCGAGAACGCGACGTCCAGTGGCATATTCAAATACGTTTTCGATTTCGGTGACGGCAATGACAGGGACGGAACGGAATCCAACGTGACCTATGCATACACCCAGCCTGGAAATTACACTATAACCCTCACTGTTTACGATAACGACGGCGGCTCGGGGGCGGATAAGAAGGATATCAAGGTCGTCTGGCCGAAAAAGACCTTCGAACCCAACCCCGCGGTCCTTCTGGGGGAGCCCATATTCGAGTCCCTGGGTATAATTGGGAACTATACCGAGTACAGCTGGGAGGTCCTCTCCGGCGCAAAAGAGATGGACGTCAACGTCACCATCGCCGGGGCGCATCTTCTCGAGACCCAGTCGAACAAGGTCGAGGTCACACTTATGGACCCTCTGGGAAACGTCATGGACAACAGGACCGTTACTGTAATAGGAAGCACTTTCGTTCACTGGTATTTCACGGAGGGGGACCTTCGAAACAGTGGTGATTACATGTTGCAGATAACATGCGTTCGAGGTGCGACATACGTTCAGATCTCGGGTTATGTGAGCTACGCCTGATGACCTGATCAAGGTCCGTGATGAACCATTGATAATATAAAAGATAGAATGAGAGGGGTTGGACCCCTCTCTCGGTATGCTTGGGGGGCGGATCACTCTATTGTTATCGTCTTTGCCCCTTCCTTCTCCTCGGGGGCCTTCTTGGGCAGCGCCAGATGAAGGACGCCATCCTCTACTCTGGCCTTGACCTCGTCCTCTTTAATATCACCCGGGAGCTTTATCGACCTCTTGCAGTTGAAGGCCCTGCGCTCCCTTACCAGGTAGTTCTCTGTCTCCTCCTCCTTGGACTCGTCCTCATTGGCCGATATGGTAAGTATCTGCTTGTCGAGGGTAATTTCAACATTGTCCTTCTTCAGCCCGGGCATCTCCATCCGAAGCTCGAAGCGATCCCCTTTATCCGAAAGGTCCAGTGGCATGAAGCTCGGGCCTCGAATATATGCCTCTGGCCTTCTTCCTTCTATCGAGAGCGGGCCGAGGTTCATGCTGCCGAAGTCTCTGAACATCCTATCCCATACATTGTCCATATCCATCAGTAACCTGTACGGGTTCATGTTCCAGATGCTGTCCTCATCCCTTACTGTCATTCTTCTGTCCGTCCTTCCGTTCATTTTATACACCTCGTATTTGTTTACATTATGATGACAACCAATAGTTGTAATGTAAACATTTTATATATTTTAATTGGTTATGTTTGGACGATAAAGGCTTTCTCCACCACGGCCTTAATGCTGTTTAACCCAAGAAATGTACTAATACAGGATTTCCCATCCCGTTTCGTTCAGGAGTGTTAGACCTGGTGGACATTCTATCCCTTACCGTGGAGCTGGCATTCGTCGCATCCCTCATCGGATTCCTCATCCTGACAATTATGATCCCAAGCAGAAAGGCCATCGAGGAGGGGCGAGGGGGCAGAAAGATCGGTTCCGCCATCGTCCCCATCCTCATGGTCTTCGGATCGATCACTGCCCTCTCGACGATCCCAATGTCTATTTTGACCAGCGACAGTTGGGTGAGGATCGCAGGATTGGTAACAGGCCCTCTGCTAGTGATATCCTATCTACTCATCTTCGTTGAATACAGGCGGAGGAAACGCCAACTATCTACGATAGAAGAGCCTGTCGTAGCCGAGGTCATTTCGCCCCAAAACCCTGTTCCTGATTCAACGGCAGTACCGGGAATGACGGTCGAATGCCCTCGATGCCGAGGTCATCTGGTTATCCGACCGGGATCCACTTCAATCACATGTCCGCACTGTGGCATGAGCGGGTCTCTATAGCCTGCTCTTGCAGGAGGGGCATATGAACCAAGAGGGCTGAACGCTCCCGCCGCATGAAGGGCATGTGTTCAGGGCTCCCTCTGTTGTATCCCCACGATCGTCTTGATCATAGCGGTTTGCCTTAGCGGACCCATCATCCTCCGTAGCCTTTTTACCCTTCAATACGATGAAAACGACCGCGGCAGCAATGATGAAGAGGATGATGAGGGCTATCACTATGATCAGCCAGATCGGGAATTCCTTTTTAGGGGGTGGCGGAACGTATACGTCCTCGTCAGGCGGTATCACGACCGACGTCGAGATCACGTCGCCGTCGAGGAGACCGTCGCTCGCCCATACCCTCACGGTCCTGGTTCCGGCGGAGGAATAGGTGTGATTTATATTGAGACCCTCTGCGGTCCTCCCGTCCCCGAGGTCCCACATGTAGGTGAGGGTGTCCCCGTCGGGATCCTCTACGGGTTCGACCCACAGGTTGACCCTGTGCCTCTCGATAAGATAAGGGGTTGAAGGGTCCACGTCCGCATCATCGACGCTGTACCTGATGAGGGTCGGTGCCTCCGGAGGTTCATTCACATCGATCAATGACAGCTCCACTGAGATAAGTGCCGATGCCCCCTCGAGATCCGTGACCTTGAAGGCGACCGTTATTGTCTTGGTCCTTTCCCTGTCGGGACCCCATCCCCATATTCCCTGATCGTCCAGCTTGAACCAGAACTCTGCTGTCCTCGTGTCGAAATCCCACATGTCGTTAGTAAAGACCAGGTCCGGGAGCTGATCATCGATCGAGGGATAGGCGGAGCCGAGATCCTCCAACATGTTCACGGAGAAGCTTAGTATATCGCCTGGATCTATGTCGCTTCCGGAGGGTCTCAGGACGATCCTGTCGAACTGGGAATATTCCTTGCCCGGTTCAACTGGGAAATGTATCTGAGGAGGATCGTTCGTATTGGTCACCTTGATCACCAGCAGCAGTATGACCTCCTCCTCCCCATCGCTCACCGAGAACGTCATCTCGCTCTTTCTCAGATCGTCGTTCCTGGGGGTCATCGTGACCCATCCGGTGGAAGTTATCACAGGAGGCTGCTTCCAGTTATCGGACAACTCGGGCAGGTAACTGTATTCCAGGGATCCGCCACCTATATCTATGTCGCTTGCGATCACGAAGAATTCCAGGACCTCGTCCTCCAGGACCACCCAGACATCCTCCATGTCCGCCAAATAAGAGAGGGAGTTCCTCATGACGACGGGATGGTCCGTTCCCGCCCTTCTAACCGAGGTGATCACAGGCGGATCGTTGACGGGGATCACCACCACTTCGATCGATCTCTCTACCGAGGAATGATCATCGGAGGCCTTCAACATGAACGTCTCCGACCCGAATTGATCGGGAAGTGGTTCTATTCTCATTACCGGTTCAGGCAGGAGGGACACCGTGAGTTTGACCACATCGCTCGTTATCTCATCCTCCCATGTTCCATTGGAGAACACCTTGATCTCTGTGAGGATCCCCTCCGCGTCCTTGAACGGACCTCTTACGGACCCGGAGCTCAGGAGCGGGATGACGAGAGGCGGATCGTCCTCGTAAATATCTGGAACCCCATCCCACAATTGGTCCGATCCAACCGGATCGTCGTTCCATACGACTAGCTCATCGGATATGATCTGAGGAGCTGACCCCATGGGCTCCCTTAGGGAGCCGAAAGGTATCGAATCCCTACCCTGAGCCTCGATGACATGGGCCCCCTCACCTATCTCCTCTCCGGTTAGGTCGATGCGGTAGAGCTTGCCGTCTGAATATGTGAGGTCGTTCTTGTCCACGTCCTTATCCAGAAGAGAGTATTCTTTCTGTTGGGGGGTGTCCGGATCGAGGCGCAGGTACAGGCTCTGTGGGGGGTCGTTGTCCGGATCGCTGTAGGCCACATCGAAGGTGAAGACGGACCCGTAATGGCCGCCTTCGGGTCGGGGTTCCCAATCCGAGGAATACCTCAACAGCGGTATGGTCGGCGGCCTGTTGACCGCTTCCTCCACAATGCCGATATCCACTCTGTACTCTGATAGTGCGAACCAATCGGATTGGTAGAAGATACCCGTTATCTCGCCCTGTTCGTTGACTTCCAAGGTCAGCGGCTCCGAATATAAACCAACATACACTTCGCGCTTGGACGTCTGGGTCCAGGTGTTCCTCAGGTTCAATTCTATGTTCTGGAACTCATCACCTATCAGCAGCGCATCCCCAAGTCTGCCGGAAAAGAACGCCGAGAATATCACGTGGTAATAGAACATACCGTCGTCATCCGTATCCCAGATATCGTCCTCACCCGCGTGATGCCACAGGAAGTAGAGATGCTGCCACGGGTCGTATATGGTCGGAAAGAAGGACCTTGGCGCGGCTGCTCCCGTCCGTGTGACGTTGATCGTCATGTTCCAGAGCTTTGAGGGGTCCGATCCCTCAACCTTGAACCAATCGACGTTGTTGTACCTGGAGAATGTCCTGTATCCCTGGCCGGATACGATAGGTCCGGCTACGTCCATGTCGTTCGCGGCGCTGTCGGTGTCCTGCCTTCTGGACGTGTCGATGGAGAGATCGTATTGGACCCCGAAGGAAGATCTATCGGGTGCGTCTGGGTTACCATACCAATCGAGCGCTATACCGACGTAATACCAGCCCACCTCCGTCAGGCCGTTAGCCAGCCCGTCCATGTCCTCCTCACCGGTCGAGGGGACGGGAGCGACGAGGTCCACGGTCCAGTTGGAGTCCCATGACCATCCGTCTGTGTAATCCTTGTCGTCGTAGAAAAATGACCAGCCGCCAAGCCGCATCGGCCCCCTTAACGGATCGTAGTAGGTGAAATAAACATGCAGAAGGTCCGCATAGTCCTCCGACAGCTCGTATGTCGTCTCGTTGATCCATGTGATCGCGTACTCGTATAGGCCGTAATTACCGTCCTGGTCCCTGTAGTCATTGAGTGTAAAAGTGATGTTGCGAGCCCCGTTGGGTGCGTTCGGGGACGGGTCTATGTCGTCCAACTTGAACTTGTACCAGTCTATCCAGTCGCTCGTTTGGCCGCTGGTATCGAAATTGAGCGACCCCGATACGCTGTCCGTAGGCGTTAGGAGCCTTGACCCGTTCGAGAAATCGTTGTAGTTCTGCTCGCCCTCATCGTCGCTGCCCCTAGTCGGAGCCGCGGAGAGACGAGGGGGCATCGCGCTCATCCTTAGAGGCTCTGTGTCCGTATAGAATGTGTCAAAGAGCGGGCCCCATCCCTCGAAAAAAATCGGTTCATCAGGTCCGAGAGGGATCGGGGTTATAAACTCCTTTTCGATGATCCTGTTCGTTGGATCATCCACCCGGATCATCTCGAACCCTGTGATTTCCTCTTCAACACGCTCGATCTCGGCCGATCCCGTTACTCCGTTGAAGACTGCGAACAGCAGAAGCAACACGATCAACCCCATCATGGTCCTGAGCCTCGATTCCATGTTTTTTCCTCCATATCCCTGAGCGTAAGGAACGTATGACTTTATAACCGTTTACAGGGGGTCGGTCAATATGCAGGTCATGACGCTTTCGCTTCGATAGGTTTTAACAATCAAAAAGACCATCGCCCTCCCATGAAGGGTTGGGCAGGGTTCCTGCTTATCGGGACCGGTGTTTTCTTCATATTGTTCTCGGCCATTTTCTTCATAGCCGCCCTGGCTCCGCCCTATGACGTTTCGATCATCATAACGGCGGTCGTGCTACTCATCATCGGGTTCATCCCCCTCGGGATCTTCATCTACCTGAAGAAGAACGAGAGGCCTCCCGAGGTCAGGATAGAGCAGAATGTCAACATCGGCTCGGACGATCTGGTCTCTGGGAAGAGGAGATTCAAGGAGATGAAGTGCAGGTCCTGCTCCGGTCCGATAACCTCCGAGAACGTGAAGCTGGGGGACATGGGCCTCTCGGTCATATGCCCGTACTGCGGCACGACATATTCCATCGAGGAGGACCCTATATGGTAAGGTTGCGCCTCATCGCCCTTCTACTTCTTGGGCTGATCTTCTCCACATGGGCCATGAGCATGGGATCGGAAGCGAAGGAATACGATTTCGAGCTGATGGCCCAGGAGGCATGGGTCCAGATAAAGAAGGATGGCAGCTGCGATATCCGTTATCGCTTCGAATTCATCAACTGGGGATCCAATTTCGAATACGTAGATGTGGGCATGCCCAACTCTCATTACAGGCTATCTACGGCCAGGGCGGAGGTTTGGATATACGACCCTGCCGGAGATCTGCAGAGGAACTTCGCTCCGTCGGCGGGTAGATCGGAATACGTGGACCCGGGGGTCGAAGTCAAAGTGAACGCCGCAAGGGAGCACAGGATCGTTCTGGAGTTCTCCATAAACGTGGACAGGATGGTTTGGGAGAGCCCGAACAACAAGAGCATGGCGAGCGTGGTCTTCCGCCCCACGTGGTTCTCGAGCGAGTTCCAGAGAGGGAAAACGGGATCGCTCATCGTTCACATGACCCTGCCCTATGAGATCATCGACCTCGAGAGCACCGCATATCACAATATGAAATGGGACGATCACGTTAGCACCATCGAAGGTATCGAGCTCACCTGGGACCTGGGTCCGAGGTCCCCGTCAGAGATATCGTCCGGAAAGACGGACGTCGGCGTGGCGTTTCCAAAGCAGTATGTGGATAAGTATTACAAGGAGACCTTCCTGGATAGATTATCGGCGTTCATCTCCTCGATATGCGCCCTCCTCTGCACGCTTTCGCCCATACTCGTCATCGCTGCGATCATAGTCGGGGTAATAATACTATCCCAGAAGCAGAAAGAGGATTACTTCAGGCCCGCGATCTCCTTCACGGGGCCGCCGCGGACAGGCCTGACCGCCCCGGAGGCGGCCATGGTCCTAGAATACCCCCTGGAGAAGGTGGTCTCGATCATCATCTACGGCATGATCAAGAAAAAGGCGATCACCCCCGCAGAGGACGGAAGCGATTTCCTTTACAGGATCGATCCAAAAAAGCTGGAGCATGAATATGAGAGAGGGCTCTATGATGCCATCGGGGATGACGGAAAGCTCGTGAGGGACCTTGTGGAGAAGGCGATGAAGGACATGATCAAGGCCACCGAGAAGAAGATGAAGGGGTTCTCGCAGAAGAAGACACAACAATACTACAAGGGGATCGTTGAGAAGGCATGGGGCCAGGTGGGCGAGTGCAGGGAGCTTGGACCATTGGAGCAGAAGGTCAGGGAGAACGACGAATGGCTCATGGTCGATAAGGACTACGACAGGAAGATGGACGTCCTCATACTCCCGCTGTTCATGCCCGTGAGAACGGCGCGGCATTCTACCATCCATTCCCCCGGAACCTCCGGAGGGCATGTTCCCGGGTCCTTCGCAAGGTCCTACGTGAACAACGTCAGGTCATTGTCAAAGAACGTCGCCTCTAGCACGAGGAACCTCAGCGCCAGCGTGACCAGCCTGCTGCATCCGCCCTCAACAGGCGGCTCCGGGGGGGGTTTTGGAGGAGGAGGATGCGCCTGCGCGTGTGCGTGCGCCTGCGCGTGTGCGGGGGGTGGCAGGTGATGTGGCCTTTTCCTGAAAAGCTCAGACCGGGAGTGTATCATTTCACTGGATCGGGGCCTCTGGAAGGCAGGAGGATGCACCTGAGGGTGGATTCCAGGGACAAGGGCATACTCATAGTCGATGCCTCACGCCTCATAACGTTGAACGGGACCGGCATACAATTCGCGAAATTGCTTCTGGAGGGCGCCGATGATGCAAGGATCGTAAAGGAGATCCGACGTAGATACAGGGTGAAGAAGGACGTCGTCAAAAGCGATCTGCAGGTCTTCAAGACCGCGATGATGGGTGTGCTGGAGCAGAAGGACATCGTCCTTGACATGGACGATGAATTGGGGGACATATACACAGGGCAGATCGCCCCTTTCAGAATGGACCTCGCCCTTACCTACAGGTGCGACAACGACTGCGGCCACTGCTACAACGAGAAAAATCGGGCGAAGAAAGAGCTTTCTACAGAGGAATGGAAGGGGGTACTCCTCAAGCTGTGGCAAATAGGTATCCCGCACATTGTCTTCACCGGCGGGGAGCCAACGATCAGGGACGATCTGCCTCAACTAATAGCTTTTGCCGAAGAGACCGGACAGATAACTGGTCTGAACACGAACGGGAAGAAACTCTCCGAGCGATCCTACTTGGACGAACTGATCTCATCGGGGCTTGACCATGTACAGATAACCCTGGCATCCCATGAACCGTCGCTGCACGATCGGATCACGGGGACGAAAGGCTCATTCGAGAGGACGATAGCCGGCATCAAGAACGCTTTGGATTCGGGAATATACCTTGTCACCAACACAACGATCATGGAAGCTAACAAAGAGAGCGCGCTTGAAACCGTCCTCTTCCTGGGAGACATGGGTGTGAAGCATGTCGCGGTCAATGCGATCATCCGTTCCGGAAGAGGAAAAGAAGCGAAGGGCGTCCCTTGCGAGGATCTGATACCGATTCTGAAAGAGGCAAGAAAGGACTCCATCCTCAAGGAGTACGAGTTCAGATGGTATTCTCCCACCCGCTACTGCGATCTGGACCCGATGGAACTGGACCTGGGCATGAAGCAGTGCACCGCCTGCCGCATGAACATGGCCGTGGAGCCGGACGGGACCGTTATACCGTGCCAGAGCTACTACGAGGGTTTAGGGAACATCCTCTCTGATCCGTGGGACCGGATCTGGGAAAGCGATCTTTGCAGGAGGTTTCGAGATCGCAGTATGGCCCCAAAGGAGTGCGCGAACTGCGATCTGGTCGTCCAGTGCGGGGGCGGGTGTCCCCTATAAAGAATCCCCCTCTCTATCAACCATGAATAGTGGTCTTAGGGGTTCGAGGAAGGGTTTTCCGTGGGCTGTTCGGGGGAACCCTGGGTCAGAGGATCCATGGTGGCATCTCCCTCTATCTTTGCCTCTTCCAAATTGAAGACGTTATCAGGCATCTCCTCCTGCTCGACCTCGGTGTAGAAATCGGAGAGGTAGTCCTCGTCCGGAGGCTGTTCCTGTGGGACTTCCTCCCTAGGTGCCTCCTCAACGGGAGGTTCCTCCTCGGGGACGGGCCCCGGTCCCTTTTTCCTCCTCATGAGGAGTACGACTATGATAACGATGACCAGAAGGACAACGGCCCCGGCGGCTATGGCTATGAACAACACCCCGGAACCGTTCTCTTCGGGGATCTCCTCGGGCTCGATCGTGACTTCCACGGGGGCAGATGTCGGACCCTCGCCAATATCGTTCTCGGCGGTGACCTCATACCTCATCAGCCCCTCTACGGGATCGGGGTCCATATATGAGGTCTTGTTCGCATCCACTGTCGCGATCAACTCCTTGCCCTCTGGGGGCATGCTCCTGTAGATATTGTAAGATAATACAGGGGAACCTCCGTCCCCTGAAGGTGGGTCCCATTCAAGCCTCACCCCGCCGTCAATAAAGACCGCGGTCAGTGAGATGGGGGCCTGAGGTAATCCGGTAGGCATCGCTGAGAGAATATCGGTGGGTGGACCTTCCCCGTTCCTGTTCACGGATGTGAGGCGGTACTCGTATGTGACCCCGTTGGTCACATCAGTATCCATGAACAGGCCTTGAAGGGCGGTGTCCCCGTGGACCATCTCGAAGTCCGATCCCTCGCTCCTGCGGTAAACCCTGATCTCGGTGATCTTGGAACCGCCGTTGTCCTGGGGCGCAGACCAACTTATCTCAACAAAACCCCTGCGCGCCGTAACTGATGGAATGGACGGGGGACCGGGAAGGCCCTCGGGAACTGCGGATAGGGACCCGCTCGAGACCGATAGTCCCGCCTCATTCGCGGCCTTGACAGCGTAAAAGTATGTTAGGCCGTTCTCCACATCCTCATCGATGTATGTCCTTGTATCCGGGGTCACATTGACTAGGTTGAGGAGGCCCGCCTGCGTCCAACCCCTTTGAACGATATAATGCGTTATCGGTGAGCCCCCGTTGTCCAGAGGAGGCTGCCATTCCAGGGTGACCATCGAATCGCCCGATACTAACGTAAGCTCCCTCGGAGCCGAGGGGACGCTCAGGGGCTTGGCCGTGACGATCTCCGAGGGAGGCGATTCGCCGACCGCGTTGAAGCAGGTGACAAAAAAGGAATATGTGACCCCGTTCGTGAGTGATCCGTTGGTGAACTCGAAGACCCCTCTTCCGACAGAACCCATCAGGACAGGGCCTCCCGCAGCGGGGCCGCCGAATATCCTAAATCCTGTGATCCTGGAACCGCCATCGGACTCTGGGGGGTCCCACACCAATTTTACCGTTCGAGAGGATGATAGAGCGCTCAGGTTCCTGGGGGCGAAGGGCGCGTCCTCGGGTTTTGCAGATCGCTCCTCCGACAGGGATGACTCCCCCTCCGAGTTCAAAGCCGAGAGCCTGTAGCGATAGGTGATCCCGTTCTGTACATCGGTATCGTTATACGATGTTTCGGACGAGGACAGGTTCGCATGTAATTCAAGCATCTCACCGACCCGTCCCCTGTGTACGTGATAGTTGATAACTTCGGCCCCGCCGTCGTCCTGAGGGGGTACCCATTCAAGAAGTATGGACCCCGGCCCAGCCGTGATATTGACCCATATCGGAGCGTTTGGCAGTGTCCTTGGAACACCACTAATTGGTGAAGAGGGCGGGGATGCCCCTATCTCGTTTAGCGCGTATAGCGTGTACTCGTATTCGATCCCATTTCTGAGGCTCGTGTCAACGAAACCGCTCCTTGGCGCGGTCAGGTTCCTCATCATCGTGCCGTCCTGGGACGTCCTGTTTAGCCTGTACTGCAGAATGGTAAGACCTCCAGTATCCTGTGGAAGGTCCCATTTCAGCTCCAGCATCCCGTCCCCGTAGGAGGACACTCTGAGGCTCAGAGGAGCTGTCGGCCGTGATGCGGGACGTGCGCTCACCTCCGGTGAGTGGATGCTCTCGCCCACGCCGTTAACGGCTGAAACGGAGTAATGATATGTCACACCTTTCGTCACAGCGTTGTCGATGTACGCTTCGGTCTTTCCTATTGTTTCGAGGAGCGACTTCTCCTCGGAGGCGCTTCTTCTGTAAACGTTGTAGTTAGATATCGGGGACCCTCCATCGCTCACAGGCTCCATCCACTGAAGCCTAACATGGTCGTCACCCGCCAATGCTGAGAGTTCCAGGACCGCTCCGGGAGGGGATCTCATCGCCAAGGCGAAGGCGTCCATCGAACCGCCGGCGTAGGATGACTGATATGCTCCCGTCGATGTCCCGAGGTCGGTCGAGGCGGTGTCCCCCGTTATGAAGACGTTCCATGAGTCATCTATTGCCAGCCCCCATCCGCAATCATCGCCTGTCCCGCCAATGAAGGAGGAGAAGACCTGCCCGGAGAAGGATGCGTCAAGCTTGGTGATGAAGGAGTCGGTGTTACCCCCCTGGAATGCGGTCTTGTAAGCTCCCTTCGTGGTAGGGAACGAGGATGAAGAGGTGTAACCCGTTATATAGGCCGATCCGTAACCGTCCTCAGCGATCCCGTAGGCCCTTTCCGCCGACGTACCGCCGAGGTAGGTGGATGCCAGAACGGACCTGCCGTTGTGGCTCAGTTTCGTGACGAAAATGTCCAGATCGCCGTTATAGGTCGTATCGAAAGCACCTGTCGTGGTCGGATAATCGAAGGAACGCGTCTCCCCTGTGACATACGCAGAACCGTCCGTATCAACCGCTACGGCGTTAGCGTAATCGTAGCTCACCCCGCCCAGGAAGGTGGAATAATGCAGGCCGGTCCCGTTCCTGTTCATCTTGATGGCGAAGGCGTCCGTCGCGCCGTTGAAGTTCGTATCGAAGGCACCACCGGTCGTCGGGAAATCCGATGATTCCGTATAACCGACAACATACGCACTGTCACCATCATCGATCGCTATACCATATCCGGTATCTAACTCGGACCCTCCAACGAAGGTCGAATACTCGAGATACGTCCCGTTGTGCCCCAGCTTTGTGACGAAAACGTCCCTGTTGGCGTTGTATGTGGTCGAATAACTGCCACTCGTCGTAGGATAGTTCGCAGAATCTGTCCTTCCGGTTATGTAAGCGGATCCGTTGCCATCAACTGCGATGCCATAGGCATAGTCGCTGCCGGTTCCCCCGAGGTATGTGCAATGATCGAGGGATGAGCCAGCGGACCCCAGCTTGAGGACGAAAGCGTCGTAGTGATAGCTCAGGTCACTCTGGAAGGCGCCGTCCGTTGTCGGGAGGTCGGTCGATCGGGTGAACCCGGTGACGTAGGCATTTCCCGATCCGTCCAACGCTATTCCTCGGGCCTCATCGCTGTCGGTCCCGCCCACGAACGTGGAATATACAAGGTCCTTGCCGTCCTTGGAGATCTTCGTGACAAAGATGTCGGTGTTGCCGTTCTGTTCCGTGTCGAAAGCTCCAATGGTTATGGGATAGTCCGTCGATTCCGTGCTGCCGGCGATATAGGCGTGACCGGAGCCGTCGACCGCGATCCCGCGTCCGGTGTCCATACCCGATCCTCCTAAATACGTGCAATAGACCAGAGGATCTATCACGAGGGTCCGGGACGGATCCCTGCCCACGACCCGGAACGAATAGGAGTCAGCGTCGATGATCACGAACTCCGATATCAGTTCCGTTGTGGGATCTCCCTCGTGGAATGCCACGAGTCCGGAATCGGTTATAGCCGGGCCGTGTATGGAATGGAGGACCAAGGCCCCATCCATGTCCAGGGAAAGAAGCTCATGCCCTTCCACCCTGATCTCGATACGATCATGATCGACGCCCGGGGGCACTATCAGGTCGTATTTCAGGTGTCCATCGTGGAAACCATATACCATATCTATCCCGCCCCAGAGGCCTTCGAAGACCACTTTGCTGTAAGCGGGAACGTCGGTCAGCCAAAGGTCCGGATCCCTGCCGTAAAAGTAATTGTAGCTTCCCGGGACCCGATCCCTTCCCACAGGAGCCCCTCCGCTATCAGGGAAGGTCAGGAGTATGTTGGTGCCTTCGAGGCGGGAGTTGGCTGATCCTTCGACAATGGTGATAAGGACGCCCTCGGCCGTGAAGGCGATCCTGCCGTAGGGAAGGTGCGCGTAGAACAGTATACCCTCGTCCACCTGGCCCCTGTTCTCGATGAAGCAGGGCGAAGTGATGAATCGTTCCGGTAGCGGATCAGGAGTGGAACGAGGCATCGCAGCATCGTTGACGACGGGATCCTGGTCGGAGGATCGGACCGATCCGGGGATGGATGCCACTATAAGCAGTGCGATCAAAATCAGACAAGGGATAGTATCGATACTCCATCTCATGCGAATACCCCCGCATGGACCATATGGAACTACCCGTTATTTTATTGTTTTCCGACACAATACCCCTGAACAACCCAAAAAGGGATGAAAACTACCCTAATAGGACGTTTCGCTACACCAGTTAGGTCTATGCAGCTGTTCTCTCCCTTATGGTCCTCTCGACGTTCAACTTCGCAGTGTAACGGATCGGAAATATCGATGATCCCAGGACAAATAGAGTTCCCAAAAAGAATGTTAGGAGGATCGTGCTCATGGCGAAGAGTATGGGAAAGGTGTAGAGTATCTCCTCCATTACCAAGGCGACTAGTTTTCCAAGTATAAAGGACATCGGGACCCCTATGGCAGAGGATAATAGCCCAATTATTGTCACTTCTAGTACGAGCGTACCTATCACCTTTTCCCTTTTGATCCCCAATGTCTCCAAAGTGGCATATTCCAGGTCCCGCTCCATGGTCGAGATGATTATGGCCGATCCGGCGATCACCAGTGCTATCAACAAGGTGATCAAGAAATATGCCCATAACATGCTCATGGCCTGACCGAAGGTCTCCTCGACCGATCTTGATATATCATCCTGTACGGTGACCCGGGATATTCCAGGGATCATTCTGATCTCAGAGGCCCTGGCCCCTACTTGCTGTTTATCATCCAATTTGATGAAAGCTCCCGATGAGACATCTTTCTCGACGATCTGCGAGGCAGCGTTCCGATCCATGTACACGGTATGACCCAGAATATCATAGACAATCCCTGTGATGGTTATCATCATCGAACTCGGTCCCACTGAGATCCTTATGCTATCGCCAACTTTCAGGCCCATATCCTTCGCGAGTTTATTCGTGATCACTGCTCCTGAGAGATCCAAGTTCCCCTCCTGCAGTTCGAATTCTCTGGCTTGGGCCATGTCGTCACATGCGACTATGTAGGAGTGATCCTCTTCGCCTCCCTTCTCTACTGAGCCGGCATAGAAAGCGAAAGGTATGACATAATCGGCATCGGGAAGATCAAGTATAAGAGAGATGTTATCGTTATCCTTCATCCCGTTGAAATCGGCCCTGATATCCCAGGTATCGGAGTCCACCTGTTCGTTCAGGAACGTCATCGACGAGTCGGTAATGACCAGCCACGATCCAGCCATACCTATGGATATACCGATCACAAGGACGGTCAGTGCGGTCCTTGGTGGGTTCCTGAAGGTGTTCCTCAACGCCATGACTTTCAGGGTGGAAAGCCCTCCAAGGGAGGTCCCTAACGTCGCTACCCTCGTCCTAGGCTTGTGGTCCAGGGCTTCCCGGACACTCTGTCGGGTTATCACGATGACCGGGATGCCTATGGATACTAGAACGCTCCCGAACGCATAGAGAGCCCCTATCATGAAAGGCATCGGATCGACCGGAAAAGCGAGATCGATATCGGCGACCATCGTCATCGTTATGGACATAACACCATAGGTGAAAAGTAGAGATAACAGAAACCCCAATATCGAGCCTATCAGAGCCAGAAACGCCCCCATGGCCATATAGGATGCCACTATCCTCCCCTTGCTGTAACCGAGGGACATCATCACCCCAATGTATCTGGAATCGTTCATGACGATCCTGTAGAAGGTCATGAAGATCGAGATCATGCCTATCACCATGAATATGGAAGAAAGTAGAGGGAACATGTTCTTCATCTTCACCACTCCCAGATCCATGAAAACGATGCTGGGATGATCCCTCTGACGGACCAAATGGGATATGGGCAGGCCTTCCAGTTCGGGTATCGCATCCTCAGTATCCGAGCCGCTGGAAAAGATGAGGATCATATCATTGATCCCAGGACCGACGATGGCTTGCAGATCCTCCAAACCCATATAGACCACAACGACCTGCCCTGGAAAGGGAAGTGAAGAATCTGGGATCGCCTGGAAGAAAAGATACTCCGTGGTCTGAATGGAACCTGTGATGTTCAGTCTGAAGTCTTTGGTTCCTATTGAAAAGGCCAGTTCCGACCCTTCCTCCGCTCCGATACTTTCCATCCCAGCGACCACGACGCCCGTGCCATTTCCTTCGAAGAACCGACCTTGCTTAAGGACCAGTCTGGCAATGTCTTCCCTTGTTGGATCATCGATCCCTATGAAGATCGCCGGATAGGTTTCACCCCCGTTGTGATAGATGCCATCGGCCTTAAGCCGTAGGGAATAAGCGTCTATGGTAGATGAGGAGGATAGAATATCATCGATCGAGGCATCATCGATCGGATCTGACAGCTGAACGAAAACATCGGGAAAATTCGTCCCTTCGATGAAAGTATCTATGGAGTGATCGAATACCAATGAAGAATAAAGGCCGGAAACAAGCATGGCCACCGCAAGTGCGATAACCAGAGAGAACGCAATGGACCGCCATCTCATGTTCCAAAGTTTTCTTAAAACACTCTTGTATATCGCATTCAATTACGTCAACCTCCATTGCTTTCCGATAGCTTTCCGCGTCTCAGGTGGAGGGTGTGGTCCATAAAACGCTTCAGCCGCGTGTTGTGGGAAACGATCATGAAAGCTGTCTTCGATCGATGCTGCAGGTCCTTCATTAGGCTCATTATAATGTTCTCATGCTCCTCATCTATGTTCCCTGTCGGCTCATCGGCAAGGATCAACTTTGGCTCTTTGGCAAGGGCTCTTGCTATTGCGACCCGTTGCTGCTGTCCTCCCGAAAGCTCCTGAGGATATGAACCGAGCTTGTCATCGAGATTGACAAGCCTCAGGTACTTCAAAGCCCTCGACCTGATTTCCTTCTTGGGAAGGCCTAGCGCCTCAAGGCCAAGCTCGACGTTCTCGAGGGATGTCAATGTGGGGATCAGGTTGTAGAACTGGAATATGAATCCCACCTTCTCCCTTCGGAATCTCGTCAACTCCTTCTTACCAAGGTTCGTGAGATCGAGACCATCCACCCGAAGTATGCCGGAATCGGGCTTATCAATACCTCCCAGTAGGTTCAAGAGCGTGGTCTTGCCCGATCCTGACGGGCCCATTATCATCACCATTTCTCCTCTCTCCATCGATAGGTCCGCTCCTCTTATGACATGCGTCCTGTCTCCACCTGAATAATAGCTCTTATGGACCTGATCGATCTCCACTAGTTTCATGATATTCCTCCTGTAATGGAGTATGGGTTCGATCGTAAATATTTTCATTGCCGTTCATGTATGGCACTTTAAATAACCGGTCAATTATTACAGCATCATGCGCAAGCTTACAATGGAGTTCGAACCTGGGATCCTCTTTAAAACATACCAGAAAGGCCTTCTCGATCGTATCGAATCTTTCCGATTGATACATCTCCTACGGGTGGATTTCGAAGAAGGGGTCAAGGTGATGGTCGCCGAGATGAAACTGAAGAATGGTGTAGAGATGCAGAGTATCAAATGGCCTTTATCGGTACAGACCACGATACTGTCCAGAAATGGTGATCAATATATAGTCCTCTTCTATGCGAAGGCACCGGAAGGGATCCTGAAGGACATGTTCAGGGGTTCTAGGATGGATGTGATCTGGACAGACCCGACCTTCTGGAAGGATGGCAGGATGCTCTTATCCTGCATGGGCGAGGAAAATGAACTGAAAAGAGCAGTAAAGATTATGAAACTCTTCGGGTCCGTCAGAAGGATTTCCTTTTCGCAAGCGACATTCCAGGAAAAGGATTTAATATCCCGTTTAACGCAGAAGCAGAGGGAGATCCTTTTCGAGGCGAAAAAGAGCGGTTACTACAATTATCCAAGGAAAGTTAAGGCAGAGGACCTGGCATCCAGATTGGGCGTGAGCAAGGCCACTGCGATCGAGCATCTCCGCAAGGCCGAATGCCGCCTGATATCATCTCTCATAGATGAGCACTATTGAACTTACTGTCATTGTACACACTTGTAATTGGCAAAAGTTTATTATTCACTTAGGTTTTGATGGTTCCAAGCCCCTGTCCAATGGGGCCAAAGGAATAATCAATATGTATAGGGATAACAGGAGGGGAGGATATGATCGTCCTCCTCGGGAGATGCATAAGGTCACTTGTGCAGAGTGCGGCGTTGAGACCGAGGTACCCTTCAAGCCCGACGGGACCAGACCAGTTTACTGCAGGGACTGCTACAGGAAGAAGAACCCCAATCCGAGACGGTTCTGAAGCGCCGTTGGAATTGAAGGGGATGGTAATCCATCCCCGGATCCATTTTCCTCCACGAGAATTAAGTGGAAGGATAATTTTTTTTTTAATGTCTCAGCTTAGGAAGACGAATCACCGTTCATTAGCGACAGCCTGAACCTCGTCCCTTTCGAGGGATCGCCCTTTACCGTTGGCATCACCTCGAGCGTCGCATCGTGCCGTTTTGCGATCTCGGCCGAGAGAACGAGGCCCAGACCCCTTCTCGTTCCGACCCCCATCCGCGTCTTTTTGATCAGCTCCTCTATCGAACTGGCCGGAAAACCTGGGCCGTGATCGTCGAAATCCACTATGAGCTTTCCCTCCTGACGCCGGACCTTCACTTCAACGCGGGGCTTCTCCCTCTGGCATTTCACGGCGTTGTGGAGGAGGTTGAGCACGAGCTGCTCGAGGAATGGTTCCGCCGTCACCGTGAACTTCTCCGTAGGGGCGTCCATATCTATCCGAACATCGCGCTCGGTGAACATATCCATCACCATGGAGGACACCCTCTTGATCATCGATACAATGTCCACGGGCTCGAAGGCTATCTTCGAATCCCTCATGTGGGATAGAAGCTTGACGTCCTCTGTGAGCTTCATGCTCCGCGTCAGTATCCCCAATGAGAGCCTGATTATCGATCGGCGCTTGTCGGGATCGTCCGTCATCTCCAGTAGCTGCATGGAGCTGTAGAGGCCCTGATGAAGGTTGCCTATGTCGTGGTTGAGCAGGTCCAGATGGAAACTGGCGATATCGCGCTGCTCGATGAGATCCTCCCTGGCCCTCTTCAGCGAGGTTATGTCCATCAGGGTCCCCATGACCTTTTCGACCTTCCCCCTCTTCATAAAGGGGATCCCGGACGTCCTTATCCACATCTTCTCCCCCATGTAAGATGTGAACGGGAACTCGAGATCGTAAGGCTCACCTTCGGAAACGCATCTCTCGAAGGCAGACCTTATTAACGGACGGTATTCGGGATCGTAGCAGGTTATGCTCCTGTCTATGTGATGGGTGCTTCCGGGCTCGATCTCGGCATCCTCGATCCCGTGCAGGTGGTAGAGCTCCTTCGTCCAGAACATGGCCTTCTTCTCTACGTCATATTCCCACCCTCCGATCCGGGCGATCCTCTGGGTGTTGTTGAGCAGGGACTCGCTCTTTCTGAGGGCCTCCTCCATTGCTTTTCGATCCGTTTCATCCCGGATAATGCCGAATACCACGTTCCTATCAGCATCGTACTCCGCTATGCTGTGTATATCGATCACCTCTGAGTCGCTTGGCCTTTCGATCTTGAACTCGACGTCATAGGACAGCCCTTTATCGATCAGATCCTTGAGGGCGGAGTCGAGCATGCCCCGATACTCGGGGAGGGGTATTTGCTGGACCTCCGTTATTCTCAGATCGTCCCCGACTATCCCGTACAACCTTTTCGCCCCTTCGGATGCCCTAACCGTCCCCTTGCCCATGTCGAACTCCCAGTACCCGATCCCGGCGACCTGCTCCGCCCTGGACAGCTTCGCCTCGCTGATGGCAAGATCACGCTCCGCGGCTCTCCTTGGAGTGATATCGTTGAACGAAACGAGGGCCATCCGTTCGCCTCTCTCCACCATAGGGACCACGCTGAATATCAACGATCGAGGTTCGGATCGGTCCTCGACACTGATGTCCAGATCCTCCCCCTCAACGCCTTCCCCGCCTGCCAGGACGTCCCTGATATATTTCAGGATCCTGCATGATGCGCAGTTCTCCGAGCGCCCGCAGCCTTCGGGGGTGATGTTCCGGTTCCTGCATCCCAAAACATCTCCGCATGCCTTTGGCCCCTCATCCGAACCGCTGGATCCGAAGAACCTGCGGGCGGCATCGTTCAAATGCACGACTTTCTCGGAATCGTCAATGACCATCACCCCTGAAGGAAGCGATGCCATGATCCTGTGTAGATTGCCCCTCTCCATATCCCGCTTCATCCTCTCGGAGATGTCCCTGGTTACGCCGTAGAACTCCAGGACATTACCGTCCTCGTCACGTTTGACGGAGGACGAGACCTCGACAGGGACAAGCTTTCCAGACCTTGAGACCATCCTGTATTCGAAAACAACGTTCTTCCCCTCGGCATCAGGGGATCGCAGCCTTTGCTTGATGTTCGCTCTTACCTCTACCAGGTCCTCTTCAGGAAAATATGAGAGGACGGATGTTCCCAAAACCTCCTCGGGCCTGTATTCCAGCACCTTCTCGATCGAGGGGCTGACATAGGTGAACCTCATGTCCATGTCCATCATCCAGACGATATCGTTGATGCCCCTATTGATGGCTTTTAACAGGGAATCGCTCCTTTTCAGCTCCTCTCTCTCTTTCTTGGATCGGGTGATGTCCATTGCGGTGAAGGTCACGCCTTTTGAGGGATCGGAGAGATCCAAATAGGTACTGCTCAGCAGGACGTCCAATATCTCCCCGTCCTTTCGGAGGAAGCGCGCCTCCAACTGCCCGGACCCGGTCTCGGCGATCTGTCGGTATTTCTCCCTGCCGACATATTCGAAATCCTCATCGGTGGGATAGACCATCCGCGACGAGCGGCCTATCAGCTCGTCCCTGGTGTGACCCAGCATATCGCAGAAGGCGTCGTTCACCTCGACGAACACCCTGTCGATGAGAATACCCCCCCCTACAGGGAGTGCCCTGAACAGGCTGTCCGCCTTGCGACCGTCGGTTTTTCTCATATCCATCGGACCTGATGCCTTCAGCACAGCACCCCCGCTGGTCCGAACCATATATTCTGGACCTTTCCCATAGGAAACCCAAGATGAAGGGATATATGTTAGGAAGATATAGATAATTTCGCCCCAAAGATCCGTTGAACATGCTATTTCGGATAATTACTAAATAATACCTGCCATCTCAACGGACGATGGACGTCCTGTTCAATGGGATAAAACCTTCGGATATCGAGTGGGCCCTCGCCCTCGAGGAAATTGTTTTCGAATGGGTCAGATCGAACGGTGTCCCGATACTCAGGGGCTGGAGAACGGTCCCGCGGTCCCTGACGATAGGCAGGTTCCAGTGCGCGAAAGGAGAGGTGGACCTTGAGCTCGCCCGGGACCTGGGGATCCCCGTCGTGAGGAGAATGAGCGGAGGAGGCGCCGTCCTAAACGACGGAGATGGGGAGTTCGCCTTCTCGCTTTCCGCCCCGGTCGATATGATATCGGGAGGGATCTCAGGCGCTTACAGGGCGGTGTTGGAACCCATAGACAGGTCCTTCAGGGAATTGGGCCTTGACACATTCATTGATGGAACATCGATATTCATGAAGAGCGGCGGAAAGGTGGTCGGATCATCGATGAGATGGACCTGGGACACGGTCCAGGTCCATGGAACGGTCCTTCATTCCATGGACTCCGAGCTGATGAAGAGGCTATTGTGGGGCGGGCGCTTCGGATGCGTGGATGCCACCCCCTCCGTTCGCAAAGAGGTGTCCCCGATATCCAATCATGTGGACATATCGCTACCCGAACTCGCAGGGCATGTCCTCGATTCGATCCTACCGGACAGGGAAAGGATGGACCTCGAGTGGTCCGAAAAGGACCTGGAACGATCCAGGTCCTTGGTCAGGTCCAAATACCGCGATCCAGGTTGGAACCTTCGTCTATGAGTTGTCCGGGTCGACGGTCGGATCCGAACCCGTCCTAACTTGCGGAGAAATACTCATCGGCCTCCCTGTAGACCTCCAGGGACCCGACATCGAACCATTTCCCGGAAAAGGACCACGCCAGCACTTCCTTCTCGCGGACCAGATAGGATATGAAATGTCCCAGAGCGTCCCTTTTCCCCCCTCCTTTCAGGTAGGGGTTGACAAGACCGATGGTCTCTGCCTTGAACATGTAGAAAGCCGTCGCGGCAAGGGTGGAGGGGGGGTTATCGGGCTTCTCCAGGAGATCGACGATGACCCCTTCCCGGTCCACATCCACTATCCCGTACAGCTTTGCTCTATCCAGAGAGCCGACGTCATATACGGCCACGATATCCTTGTTCCTGCTCCTGAAGAACTCGAGGGGCTCGCTTGGGGTGAACTCGAACAGATTGTCGCCTCCGACGATCATAGTGTCCCTGGAAAGACCCCTCTCGCGGATCAGGTAACCCAGCCCGCCTATGGCCCCGAGCTTCTGCTCCTCGCCATGTGAAGGTTCGACGAAGAGCTCTATCCTCTCATCTCCATATCCATCGAGGAACTCCCGGAACTGCCCCGAGAACCGTTCGTTGGTGGATACGAATAGCCTCTCCAACTCTCTCATGGCAAGGATAGGGCGTATGGTGTGGTCCAGCATCGGCCTTCCGGCCACCGGGAGCAGCTGCTTTGGCATATCTTTGGTCAGGGGCCACATCCTCTTCGCGAAACCGCCGGCCAGCACTATCACGTCCATCATGATCCTCCCCCTCTTCTCCAGCTCAGCACGAACTCCTCCTGTTCCAGGACCTCGAGCGATCCCGGACGCCTGCTCCTGACCAACTCCACTGCGTCCCTGGGTTCAATTCCGGACTCTACAAGGTAGAGGGCGATGATCGTCCCCGTTCTCCCCAGTCCTGCGAAGCAGTGGACCATCACCGCTCCTGTTAAGAGACCCTCTTCTATGAAACGTAACGCATTCACGGCCTGCTCTTCAGTCGGGATCCCGAGATCATAGACGGGGATATGCATGTAATCCCCGCCCCATGACCCCTTCCATTCTCCGGGCCAATCCATCTCGGTCAGGTTGAGGGCCGATGATACCCCCGACTCTTTGAGCGTCAAGAGATATGACAGGTCCGGAGGGATCCTGGATGCCAAGATCCTCCCCGGAATGATCCAATCGTGATCGTGGTAATAGGGCATGGAAGAGGAATATGATTCAGTTATTAGGCATCTTCCCATTCCGGGATCTCGTCCCATTCCACCTCGTCCTCGTCCCAGACCGGAACCTCTTCATCGGAGGCTTTCTTAGGTTCGGTCTCTATGGTTCTCGCAGGTCTCTGTATCTTAGCTTCTGACGGCCTGACGACCGGCCCCGACCTGACGGCGTCCCTCTTCATGGGTGCGGGTCTCTTGGGCCTTATATAGCTCGGACCGTCCTCGATCACGTCCGGGCGCTGTGCGGGCGGAGTTGTCCTTGCCGGACCGGCCGCGACGAGTGGGGCAACATGGCTCAGCCTCAGCTTTTCGGGCCTCGCCGGGCCTGCGACCTTCTTACCCTCTTCCTTTGGCCTTCTCCTCAGGACAAGGAAGGCCGCTATGGCTATGACGGCTGCTATGAACAGGATGATGATCAGGATCACAATGAAAGGGGATAGACCCGAGCCGGATACCCCTTTCGGTTCCTGGCTTTTAACGTTGAAATCCCAAACGATCTCCACACTGTTCCCGGCCGGATCCGTAGCGGTAAGCACGGCGACGTGGTTCCCTGGTGGAACATCCCTGAGCTCATGCCTTCCCTTGCCGTAGTCCACTCCCGGGACCGTTTCGTTATCCAGCGTCAGGCTCCATTCCAATTCATCGATCTCGGTCTCGTTAACGGACCATTCGAGAAATACCGAGCCGCCACTGACGATCGGACCTGCCGACCTTTCGACCATCGGCGGGGTCAGGTCCACGATCAAAATGATGCTGTCATTGTCCGTCCTGCCTGAAATGTCGGATACCTCGATAATTATGACATGGGTCCCCTCATCGAGGTTGATCGCCCATTCCCTCAAGCTGGGTACGAGAGGCACCTTCATGTCCCCTATCGTGAGGTTTATTCCGGTTATTCCCTGCGTGTCAGATGCGCTCCAGCT
>JARVGK010000039.1 GCA_029762535.1 Thermoplasmatota archaeon | reverse complement strand
TTGTCCTTCATACCTGCGGGAATCCATTGCATATCAAGGACCGGTTTGGATAAGAGCTGATGGTAAGCCATGTTTGATCCGAATAACAAGACTGATGCTCTTGTAGGATACAACCTTCTGTCTTTACTGACGAGATAGCCCCACTCATGCAAAAAATCTATGTCGTTGCCATTGGTGTAACCAGGAGTGTTCTCCTGGAACTTCTTTCTGTACCAGGCTATAGCTTCAACATCAAATGCCTTGTCTAATGGGAGGTCGATGATCTCCCCTTCCCATCGCTCGGAAGATGCATCCCTCAGGAATCTGTGTATCTCTTCTTGAGTGCATCTCTGATTGCACCCGCCTCTCCGTATGAAGGATTGTCTGATATCACCGTTAGGATAAATCGGTTTCTTCGTTCGGTCCGCTTCGGGTATATGGAATAGAAGGATGTTCTTGCCCTGGACATCTTTCAGGTCTTCTTTCACCTCGATGCGGTGGTTCAACTTTCCGCCTTTTATGGCGCTTAAGAAGTCGTTCTGGACCTTGTCGACGTTCCTCACTCCTATGATGTCGCAAGAGGATCATTCTTTGTGGATTCCGAAAACTATGGTTCCGCCATTCGTGTTGGAGAAAGCTGAGACCGTGTCGTATACAGATTTGGGCACCTCATTAGAGGCTACCTTGAACTCGAGATCTTTCCATTCCTCGCCTTGAATAAGTTGAAGAAGGCTGTTTTCGTCCATGTTCGATGAGGTTAGATGGATGACTCTATTTTTAACTTGCCATGATCGCCGAGTAGTGCCCAGGGGATCTTGAACAGACCAATAGTCTGGGAGGGATCCCTTCTGAGAGGGAGAGAGGGTGTAGTTTAGTTATGATGATGTGGGGGATCCATCTTGAAAAGGGGTTTTCCCTCTTCCTCCTCCCGATGGAGGGATCCCTTTCCATACGAAGGGGAAATTCATCTGAAAAGAGATCCCCCCGATCCGGGAGAAAATCATCAGGAGAAGGGATCCCTATATTTTTGGCCAGGTCCTTCAGGAAGAGTTTTACGGGTTTCTTCCGGATCTCTTCGGGGGACTGGATCCTGGTTGTGATCTCCTTCTCTTTGGGATCCATGATCGCATCTTCCCCGTCCTGGATGATCTGCTCCGACCTTTTTCTATCCTATATATTTCTGGACATCGAGAAGGAACCTCCATGAAACGACCTTCTCGAACCCGTTCGTATCCAGATCGGATCCGTCACTGACCACGATGATCCCTTTCTTAGCCCCGATAGCCTTCATACATCCTTCGAGCCCGGAGATCTCTCTCTCGATATTCTCTTCCCTCAGTTCATGGCATACTTGTATCGCAAGAGGTATCTCCATGTCATGCTTGACGATGAGGTCGCATTCCCTCTTCCCATCGGACCAGTAGAACAGCTCGAACCCCCGTCTGTTAAGTTCATTGAACACGGCATTCTCGAGAAGTTTTCCTTTTCCTTCACTGAATTTGAAACCGAATGTTTCAGCAAGTCCGGGATCCTCGATGAATATCTTCTTCTGACTCCTGAGTACCTTGTCATACGAGAAATCGAATCCGGGTACGGTATGTATGAAATTCACCTCTTTCATGTAACAGAGATAATTATCGATGGTCTCAAGGGAGAAGCCATGTCTTCGGGAGAATCTTCTTGGGCTGAAAAGGGAGGAAATGTTGGAGAGCAGGTACCCCACCATTATCTTCAACTTCTCGTGGTTGGCGTTGTACCTCTCCACCAGATCCTTGTATATGATCGTGTCAAGGTACTCCTTGAGGATGATCTTTCTCTGGAGATCGCTCTTTGCCAGGACCACCTCGGGGTATCCCCCCCATTTCAGGAACTGATCCAGGTTTCTTCTTATACAAACGGCCTCTTCGGTCCCCAGGGGTTCGTCGGGATCCACATCTCCGGTCCACTGAACGAATTCCCTGAAGCTGAGCGGGTGTATCCTCATATCAATGGTTCTACCGGAGATAAGGACCGTATATTCCCCGGATATGTACTTCGATGACGAATCCGTCACGAAAACGGTATCGATCCTTGCAAGATCGTACATTTTTCTCAACGTGCTTACCCAATCCGGGCAGTTATGGACCTCGTCCAGGAATATGTTCATCTTTCCCCGTGGGTTTATAAGTTCCCTGTATATGTCGAGGGCAAGTTCGAGTTCGATCCCCGAGAGCGCCTTATCATCGAAGTTTATCATGACTATATTTTCCGGTGGAGTTCCGCCATCGATCAGATTCGAGATGATCTGATAGATCAGCGTGGATTTTCCGCATCTTCTTATTCCGGAGACCGTCTTGATCTCTTTTCGTTCCAGCAGCAGATCCATTGGGATATCGAGGATCCGCTGTCGTCCAAGGAGAGACTCGGGAACGTTACCTTTCGACCACCATCCGTTCCAGTCGACAATGCTTGAGGAGATGGTGCTTCTATCCGGGACCATGGATGTGGCATGGTCTTATGTTTTATATAACTGTTACGATTCACCGTATCATAAAGGCAATATTTGATACGATGGAATTTACGACAACCATACATCATGATCCTCGAAGGGGGAGATCCAAAGGATCGCTCGGGATCCCTCTCTGATCCTGATCGAAAGGGAACCCTGTTTCCATCGACGGTCCCTCTGGAATGGAAGATGGACCCTATTCAAGATGATATTCCCATAGGTGAAATCTTTATATGGAACATATCCGGTTGTAACTTCTACAGAGGTCGATACAATGGAGCATTACAAACTCTCCGTCATCGTGGAGAAGGACAGCGACGGTTACATCGCTCTATGTCCCGAACTACAAGGGTGCTATGCCCAGGGAGAAACGTATGAGGAGGTCATTGAGAACCTCAAAGATGTGATACAACTCCATGTAAAGGACAGGATCTCCATGGGAGAGAAGATAGAGACATTGGAGATGATCTCCCTCACCTCATTGGAAGTAACCGTATGAAACTTCCCAGAATAGATTCTGATAAGATGCTTCATATCCTGAAAAAGAAAGGTTTCATCGTTGTCAGACAGAGTGGAAGCCATATGATCATGAGGAATGATGAAGGCATCAGGATCACATTACCCTGTCATTCAGGTAAGATATTGCATCCAAAGATAGTAAAGAGGATAATGGAGGATGCCGAATTGAGCGAGGAAGATCTTTGAAACACTTGTAAACGGGATCTCAACCTGAGGTATGCCTCAAAATATAATTGGGATCCCATTGGATCCGCGATCCCCCTGACCGATGTACGATTTTTCCCTACCAAAAATGATATCAAGTTCATTACCAAATCATTGAGGTTCTAAATTCATCCTACTGAAGGAGGATCCTCCTTGAAATGGAGCTTTCCTACATCCTCCCGAAGGGGGGATCCCTTTCCATACGAAGGGAAAGAGACGCGCCCCACCCGGATCCCGATGGGATCCCCAACGAGGTGATAGATTCAAAAGAGAGCTGCTGGAACTATGGCTATTTCCGTCCCATCGATCCCTGTCTTCTCAAATGTATCATAATTCACGATGATCGCTCTGTCGGGAGAGTATGCTGATATGAACGACCTGAGGGATCTGGTTATCCTCGGGGTGGATTTGACCTCTACCGGGATCCTGTCCCGGAAGACGAAATCCACCTCGGCCTTGGCCGTGGTCCTCCAGTACTTCAACGTCCCCTCCTTCCGGTTCAATTCAGAGAATACGTAATTCTCCAGCAGAAAACCCTTGTCCCTCGAGAAGACAAAGTCCTCCGCAAGGACATTTCTCATGCCGCTATCCACGAAAAAGACCTTTGTCATCTTCCGCAACTCAGTGGAGAGGTTGCCAAAATATGGTCTGATCCTTTTGATCAGGAAGGAATCCTCGAGGATATCGAGTGTCTCCTGGACCTTCTTGACCTTGATGCCGAGTTCCGAGGATACCGCATCCCGATTCAGCAGTCCGCAACAGTTGAAAGCAAGATACTGGACCACTCTCAGCGCATCGTTCCTGAAAGCTGATCCATGCACCTTGAGCACGTCCTTCTCGATATACAACGTGACGAGTTGCTTGAGAAGGATCCTCTTCTTCTCGATATCATCCATGAGCACGATCCTCGGGAAACCTCCGTAGGTGATATACTCCTTCAGATAGACGTTCAACCTGTCCAGAAGAACCGGTCTTTCATAGGATATCTCACCTTCCGGATCGATCGTTCTCCCGGACAGGTAATTGTGAAGCTTCTCATCCCTGGCGAAAAGGAACTCTTTGAAGGAGAATGGATACAGTTCGAAGAAGACCACCCTGCCCACAAGAGATCCGCCGATGTCCTTCAGGTCAGGACTGCTGCTTCCGGTCATGACGAATTTTATCCTATCGTGGAACCTGTCGAAGATCAATTTCAGGGCCCGGCCCGCATTCTCGACATACTGGACCTCGTCCAGGAGAAAAAGATGCATTCCATCATCAAAGAGATGAGCCTGAATGTAGGACGAGGGATCCCCCTCGAACTTCAATCTCTCTATCTCATCCTCGAAGGAGATGAAAACGACATGATCCTTATCGTAGCCGCATTCGACGATTGCCCGTTCCTTGATACGGTCCATCAAAGTTGTCTTCCCGCTCTGTCTGGGCCCGATTATGGCAATTATCTCGCGCTCCCCGATCCAGTCGAAGACCTTTTCCTCGATATCCCTTTTAACGTACACAAGTAAAGAAGGGCAGAAAACTATATAAAATTAACCTTTATAAGCTATTAAAAAAGATTTCAATACCAAAATAATGGCAATAGAAAGATCGAAAGGATACCGCAGGTCCCGGATCCCCTACTTGTTCCTGCTAACAGAGCGATCCCCCCTCTATAAGAAGAGCAGATACCTTACAAATGTATTATGTTTATAATGATTATAAAAATAATCATTTGTTCGACATCGATGGATTGAAGAGGGATTCAGAGGAGATGTTGGCCATCTCGGTAAAGGCAAGGACCCTGGATAGAAACGATGCATTGACCGAATTGGTGTCATTGAAAAACAATTTTTACAGGATCTTCGGCAAGGATAAAAAGGCCAGGTTCGGTTTATTCGGGATCGAGATCCCGCAAAAGGATGAACTGAGAAAGAGCGGGGATCTCCTCTTCGATCTGGATGATGTCCTTTTCGTTTAGGACCAATTTGCCGGAAGATCCCATCAACTTCTCCCCACGGAAGTGGAGGATCCTCCTCGATCCCGGACATTCCTCTTCCTCCTCTCCAGAAGGGGGATCCCCTCCCCCTTTTAAGGCCAGATATTTTCTTCTTTCCCCGGGATCCTCCCCGTGGGGGGTTTGGGATGGAACCTCGGATTATTCTTTCAGGGTATGATACAAGAAACCATGGAGGAACTCGATCCCGGTCTCCTTCGCGTTCATGGGAGCTCCCTCGAAACACTCGGGATGGAACTGGAATGCATGTATCGGCCTATACATATGGCTCGCATATTGAAGGTAGCTCAGAATGCCGTCCACGCTTGTCCCATGCACTTGAAAAACACCTTCCAAGGCGGGATCGGTCGGTTCGACATAATCCTTGTGGTCAGCGTTCACCGGGTGATGTCCTTTCCCGACCACTCCGAGATCGTCTGTGATCTCTAAGTCGATGAACGTGCCATCAGGCTCCTTGGACTCCCCAGAAGCCTCGTTGCGCCTAACATCACATCCGAAGGCGTGCATGATCAGATGGAATCCGAAGCATATCCCGAGGACCGGAAGATCAGTATTCCTGATGAGTCCGACCACGTGATCGATCCTCCTCTTAGTGGAACCATCGGAGACGTTCATCCTGGATCCGGTCAGGATCACGGCATCGATCCCTTCCGGGATCCCCTTGAGATCGTCGTAACCGATGGTCACTGTCTCGGCGGGATAGGATCCGATGATATCCTCGACAAGATCGATCCTTGCGCCGATCATCGGCCCCTCTCCGACCTTGTTACCGACGACGAGGATCCTGGTCATATGCCATTCATCGAGATCCTAAGAGATAAACATAACCATCGATCATTGCATCCACTTAATGCTAAATTGATGAATATCCATCGGAAGATTTCGATATAAAGTACACGATGGACTTTTATATTTTCAAACCCCACCCCTTCTTATTTGTCGATTCGAGGTCCAACACGAAGAACCGGACGGTACCTCCCTTCGGGATCCGCATGGGTCCCGGGAGTGATATCGGAGAGGCCTAAGGAACAATCCCGGGGAGCATCGAGGATAAGGACGGGATCCTGGACCTTCCCACCGAAGTGGAGGATCCTCCTCGATCCCGGACATTCCTCTTTCTCCCCTCCAGAAGGGGGATCCCAAGAGATGTTCATCCTGGATCCGATCAAACCCTCTGCGAATTCGTTCAAAGAGAGAGGAACTCTTTTATTGGGACCATGATGATATTCCCCGATAGCTCCGGACGATCCCTGTCAGAGATGAGGATCCCGTAGTTACATCTCGACTCTCTCATGGTCCTCCTGAGCTGTGTCGATCCGTTCTGCTTCTTTCCAAACCCGACCTCAACGGCGACATTTCCCGAAGGTCCACAGACTATCAGGTCGCAGGATCCCCTATCCTTCCTGTACCTCAGTGAGAAGAACCCGGATATTCTGTGATGGATAAGGGATACGACCGAGGTCTCGGCAAGATTTCCCATATGATCCCTCGGATCCCTGCCCATGGTCCTCAGTATGCACGATCCGAGCGAGGGGGTGGCGAAATACTTTCTGGTATCGGACCTCAGGGTGTTCTTCACTCCACCCATGACCCCGACCTCGAATATCAGACCGGTCCTGGAAAGGGTGTCAAGGACCCCTCTCACGGTTTTCACGCTCATACCCTCCAGATCCCTGGCTATGGAGTTCATCGAGATATCAGGAGAGGGTGCGATGGATCCGAGTATCCTGGGAAGTTCCCTGAGCGTTCCGGGATCGTGATCCCCCGCAATGGGGACATCCTTCTCCATGATCCGCCTGACCGTGTCGTAAAGAAGGGGATATGGATCCTCCATGGATATCGAGAAAGGCAGCCCTCCCTTCAGGATGTAGGCCTCGAGGGAGCCCGGAGAGTAACCTCCCAACTTTCTCATCGCCGGCCGGGCCCTTTCCATTGATCCCTCGAAAGCCAGGAAGGCGCTATCAGCATCCTTCCGGTCGAACAGAGCGTTCATGGCATCATGATCCAACGGATCGATTCGATCCCCTCTGCTCCTTATCTGAAGGAATTCAAGGAAATTCAGGGGATGAATATGCAACGACAAAGATCTCCTGGCGAGATCGGGGGATATCTCCAGTTCCAGAGCGGAACTGCCTGTCGCGACGAAGACGGCATTTGGAGCCTCATCGGTAAGCGTCTTCAACTGCAGCGCCCATTTATCTGAATAGTGGGCCTCATCGATGAAGAAGAAGACCGGCCTCCCGATATCGATCAGGTGACGGCCTCTCATCCTCTCGTAATTCACGACAATGTCCCGGATCGAGGATCCGGAGAACGCGGCCCTGTCCATCGAGACGAATATGATATCGTCCTGAGGTATGCCCGCCTTGGTGAGATCCCTGATCGCCTGGAAAAGGATGGTCGTCTTCCCGACACCTCTTAGCCCGGACAGGATGAGGACCCTCGGTCTTTTCGACATATCATTGCTTCTTAAGAGGCAATCATCGATCACGGATCCGGCGATCCTTCTGATCGGAAGCAAACCCCTCCCATCCTCTGTATATGCTCCGACAAGTGATCTCCCAAGGGCCATTATATTCTCGATCGGCTCCATTTCTATTGCTTATAAGCAAAAGGAATATTTAAAGTCCTTCTTCCTAAACTCCATAGGACGGCATCGATCCCTTCGATTTCTCACCGGGATCGATCGGAAGCCCGGATTACATTGATTTTCAACTCTAAAAATATTCATTTCATTGGTCCTCCTCTCTCAGATCCCATGGATATTATTCCGATCTCTTATAATACTTAAGGACTTTTTTAGAACGATCAACACTCTTTTTGATAACTTCTTCGATCGGTTCGTCCTTCGTCTTCTGGTAATTCCTTTCCCTGATTTTATGGATCCACTCCAGGGAATAATGGTCCCATTCAGTCATCCCCGATCACCTCCAAAGGAGTGATAATATCTATCTCTTTATAACCCATCAGAATATTCACGGCATTGAACTTCCTTTTCTTGTGGATGTTACACAGGTGTTTACAGTTCCATGATACGATGATATCCATATTGTTTACCACGGACAGGGATACATGTCTTGCATCATCCCTGTACTTCGGATTGATCATTTTTTCTTTCATATATGCATCAAATAACTCTGCTGATTCATCATTCTCCATAATAATATAAAAATCAACATCCTTTATGATATTTTTCATAGGTTCTCTGATGGTATCCGGAGCTTCCTCCACTTCCTCAATTAAAATATTTGAAATATATGGATCATATTGTTTCTTTATTCTAAATATCTCTAGCAACTTTTCCGTGGTTTTAATTCTTAGCGGGTCTTCCCTGTCATAAAGTGCGCCAATGACCGAAGTATCCATGTAGACCTTGAGTTTTTTCATAAATGGTCGAAGGTATAAAAGATACCATTGCTAAATAGGTTATCATAAATACACCCGTAATTCCTGAAGACCTGATAGCTATCCTGGAAAAAGCTCATTTGAGCATGGAGCGAAGGGATCCTCATTGTATGGTGTCTTTACGACCGAGGATCCCCCAACGAAGTGTGGAGTCCTCTTTGATCTCGAGCTTTCCTTCCTCCTCTTCGAAGGGGGGATCCCTCTCACGGGACAGGAGAAGGCCATCTGAAATGAGATATGTTCGTTCTTCACAAGCAAAATGAATAAAGAGAACGATATCGAAAGATCGTTTCACCGTCTCGAATCGGTCGGTCCGATGATTCGGATCACCCTTTGAGGAAACTTCGGATCGATCCCTCTCCATGGACCGTCACATCATCATCGATCGGGACCTCTTTCTTTGTCAGAATATATCTGGGGCAGTCGAACCCATCAGTCTTCTCGATGAAATTATCGATATCCCTTTTCCCAAGATCGGTCCATTTCACCTCGATGACCGCGATAGGATTTCCCTTCCTGTTCACGACGATCCCGTCGATCTCAGGATCGAAGGAGTATCCAAGGTATCCTTCCAGTTTTCTGGCATAGGCCTTGACCAGATAGTGTTCCATACAGATCGAATGGACCCGGGAGAGGTTCTCCCTCGATTCTGAATAGGATGGCAGCCCCCTCTCGAGACCGTACTTGGATTCCATGTAATAATAGAAGGTCATCATCTGGGATACGAAACGTACAACCTCCCTCTTTTTCCCGTATATCCCTACCGACTCTACGATCCCCATATCCTTCAGCGCGTTGAGATAGGGAGATACCTGCGATGCGGATTCCTGCTTGATCAACCCTTTGGAATACAGAAGGCTCGCTATGTCTATGGCCCTGGCCCTTCCGGCGCCTATGGATGCCAATATCCCCTGATATATCTCCGAGAGGATCCGGTCCTCCTCATGAAAGATCTCCCCGATGAGGGCAGGCACCGTATATGATGTCCCGGAGAGCATCTTTCGCATCTCTTCAAGTATCTTACCCTTTTCAAGGAAAGGTATCGTCCACGGGTCGGATAAGTATGGTGCGAGATCGAGAGGGACATCTTGAGGCATCTCCCTTATCAGGTCTGACGGTTCGATCGTTGACAATTTGATAAAGCTGAACTTTCCCAGGAGGGGCGATCTCGGACCCAATATCCTCTTGACGACACCCATGGAGGACCCGGAGATCACAAGCTGTCCCGAAGGATGGACAGAGGAGATCCATTCCATCGTATCCGAAGGAAGCCTCTGGAATTCATCTATTATGACCTTCTTCCCTTTGAGCAGGTATTCCCTGACCACATCCGCCATCTCGTCAGGGGATGCCATCTTCCTCTGGATGTCCCCTTGCACCCATATCGTCCCTTCACGTGCCACGAGCACGTAGAGGTCCGATCCGAAGAACCGGTTGAGGATATAGGTCTTGCCGGTCTTTCGTCTCCCGTACAGAAGGGTCCATTTCTCCTTGATGAACGAGGCTTCAGTCCTGCCTATGATCAGGTCCATAATATAGTTAAAGCAAATTAGTTATTTTAAATTAACTAATTAAAATTTATTAAATGAGAACCTTCTATTATGTGTCCCGGATGAAAGGATTATATCCCCCCGTTCCATGATCCGGCCTATGGCAGGACTGCAGGACCTCTACCGACTTGATAAATCCGATATCAAGAAGGGATCCGAGGTCCTCGCCAGGGCATTCTTCGACGATCCGGACATGATGACACTGATCCCGGACCCTCTCATGAGAAGGAAGAAGCTCCCGGTCATGTTCGTGCCCTTCCTCAGATTCGGGATCCTCTACGGGGAGGTGTATTCCCCCTCAAGGAAGCTCGAGGGCGTTTCCTTCTGGATCCGATCGGAGGAGAACGACATGAACCTCATCAGAAGCGCTCGATCCGGTTTCATCTCTCTGATGTTCAGGATGGAGTCCTCGGTGATGAAGAGATTCTCACGCTACGGAAAGGAGATCGGAGAGAATCTGGAAGGGATCGTAAAGGAAAGACATTGGTTCCTGTTCATCCTCGGGGTGGATCCCGAGCATCAGAAAAGCGGTTACGGGAAGATGATGCTGGAACCCATGCTGGAGAGGATCGATCGGGATAATATCCCGATACTGCTGGATACGAGCAAGGAGAAGAACGTCCCCTATTACGAGAGGTTCGGGTTCGAGGTGAAGAAGAGATACAAGGTCCTGGACAACGATCACTGGGGGATGGTCCGTAAACGATGAGACCGTATCTTCCAGAAAAACTCTCTTTCGTCACGAAACGATGTTCTTCCATGGATCGGATCCTTGAGATCGACTGGAAGAGGCAGATGAAGGACGGATCGACCTGTCCAAGATGCGATGAGACAGGATCGAACATCATAGAAGCCATCTCGGCTCTTGAAGGATACTGCGGCCGGAGGGGGATCCCACCCTCCACAGAGAAGTGGAGGGTCCTCCTTGAAATAGTGCTCTCTTCGTCCTCCCCCAGAATAGGGGGTCATAAGAGATGTTCATCCTGGATCCGATCCGGACGATAGCATTCCCTTTGGGGACCTCATTGAGATATTCGTAATCGATGAACACGGTCTCGACGGTGGAGGATCCGATGATATCCTCGATAGGATCGGTCCTTGTTCAAATCATTTGCACATCGTTGACAATAGTTCCCGAGGATGAGGATCCAGGCCATGGATCGTCCATCGGGATCCAAAGAGAAAAACATGATACTGGATAACATTACTTTCTGCTATTTTTAATAAATATCCATCGGAAGATATCGATATAAAGTACACGATGGACTTTTATATTTTCAAAGTCCGATCCTTTCTTTACCCTTCTCCGTCGCTGCGAACTTGCGGGTCATCTTCCTGATCCGATCCACGTGACGATATCGGATCGCCGACCAGTCATCGTCGATGGAGACCTGGGTGACTGGTTCGTATCCATAAGGTCCAAGGACCGACCATAGGTTATCCCGGGTCAGATCGGTCCTGTAATTCCTGGAACTGGTCTTTGGATAGCAGAGCCAGAGGTGTCCGTCCCCTTCAAGCGATCCTGCGATCCTCCGGGCTTCCCTCTTCACTGAGTCGAGGTTCCTGATGAAGTACTGTACGAACCCGTATCTCCCCCGGGGATCGTTATGGACCACCGACGGGACCTCCGAGAGGATCGGGGCATACTCCGGGGGAGCATCGACGATAAGGACGGGATCCTGGCCCTTGAAACCCAACTTCTTCAAGACGGGATTCATTCATTGTTCCTCCATTTGTATCCGCAGCTGAGGCAGTTGTCCCTGTGGACCGAGACCAGATCGCCGCAGCCTTCGCATATCCATCTCCCCCTCTCCTTTTCAATGAACCTGTCCAGTCCCTCTTCTTTTATGGTCTTGAGGTTATCGATCATGCTCATGGAGTACTTGGTCCTATACCTCTTGTCCAGGTCCTTCATCCTCCTGCAGGGATAGGAGTCGCAGGTGAAACAGAAATCGCTATCCCTCTTCTCGCATACCACCATCTTGCAGGAGACGCAGTATTTCGGCTTGCTCCCGTCCGGACCTCTGCATCCCGGACAGGGATCCTTCTTCCTCGAGACTGCCATGCACAGGGCGCAGTCCATCCCGCAGGGAGCGATCATGTCCCCCACGATGGAATCAGGTCCGGGCATATCTACCGGAAATATGAGAAGATGTTAAAGACCTTTTGTTAAAATTATAGCTTAGACTATCAGCAGGTCCCGGGTCTCGATCCTGTTGCCCTCAAGAGACCCGGATCGACCGATGGCATTTTCCCAAATGCCCGAAGTCGGGATCCCAAAGAACTGTGACCCTGTTCGGATATCCTAAGCACTCTCGTAATCTCGCCTCTCGACTGAGAGCATGGGCTCACTCGGAGGGCCGATCGCCTGCAGATAATAATCCGTGATGAATATCGGCAGAAAGGGTCCGAAAAAGGAAACGATCGGAATGGCGATCACGGATGATATGACAGTTATCAGAAATATCGTCATTTCCATACTGACCCCGGACCCGAAAAGGGCCAAACCTCCAAATGTCATTATCATCTGCGGCACTCCCAGGACCATGACCTGAAAGAGAGACACAAGGATGGCCACACCGATATATGCCAGGATAAACGTGTAGGGGCTGTGCTTCTTGGCAAAATCGGTGCTCATTTTAATTGATGCGCCAATATCGGCGGTTTCCACCACAACGATTATAGTCGCCCATATTAGATAGACCAGTGCAAAGAAACCCGGTATTATGCAAAGGCATACGCCGATCATTATGATCAACCCGACGATGATGTTGACCACGATTATCGCAAGGGCCTTTTTTCCGATCAATGAGAAGGCTCTGGATCTCGTTGTGGACCCCTTCATTCTCGCCTCTGCGGCCATTGCTATCAAACCGGCTGTCAGGAGGATCCCCAGTAAAGCGGTCCCGATGTTGAAGATGAACCCGATAAAAGGTATGTTGAACAATGTAATTCCCGCGTTGATGATATTGAGGAGTGCTATGACGGATTGAAAGATCAGAAGCAATACAAAAAACTCCCAGAAGTTCGAAAAGTAGATCCTGAACATCGAACTGAACGCCTCTCCTATCGACGGCTCCCCTCCCCGGAAACCATCAGCGGCCTGGTATGTCATCCTTACACCACCATCCGGATACGAAAAGGTTTGTCATCTATTTCAACGTTGGTTCCGAACCCGAATAGTGTTGGGTTTTTTTAAACACAATTCCAGAGAAACACATACAAAACCGCCTCATCCCAGGGTATTTGTCCGGAACGTCTTCCCCATATCCTGGTCTTTGATGAGAAGGGCGAAGGGATCCTCACTGTGTGGGGTCTTTACGACCGAGGATCCCCCAACGAGGTGCGGGATCCCCTTCATGTTTCGATATTCCTCAATTCAAGGTTGGTATCCGAATTCTTGACAGGTAGGTTGGAGGCATAAGAATAGAGGGCACTACAAAGAACGACACGGACCATTAAACGATTCTATCTCGACCAGGTTCAGAGAAGTCATGCCACTGCAAACAATATTGAGGTAAGACTCGAATCCCCCCTCATGACCCGGGGCGGCCCCGACCTTCCATTGGACCTGAACGAGGTCCAGTCACGTTGGGCATTCATGGACCTCCCCGACTGGAAGAGGGAATGGAAGGTCAATGCTCCCAGGGTATGCCTTGCCAAACTGGTGCTGGGTAAGGATATCGAAGAGGTCAACAATTACCTTCTACACGCTCTCCCGATGGCCGGGGCAGGTACGGATTGGATCCTGCACAGGGGGGATCACGACTTCTCGATGGTCCCGTTAACGGTCATCCTCTACCTCTTCGGGGAAAAAGATGACATCCTGTTCCCGAAGACCAGGGAGCACATCCTCGGGAAGCTCCTGGTCCTCTCCGGAACGAGGGGAAGCCTGAAAACCCCCGGATCGCTCGGGCTCAAGGGTGAAACGGAGAACCACATCCTCATGATGGAGGGGTGCAGGTATCTGAAGGGAAGGTGGTCAATTCTCCATAAGGGAGATGAGAGTTCCCCGGGTTCAATCGCACTCGAGCGGTGGTTGGCTGGACACCTGGTGGAGAAGGCGAAAAAAGGGTTGAAGGAGTTCAATTCACAACCTTACACGGGATACACGTTGACAGCTCTTCTAATGCTCTCGTCCTTCGGGGGGACCGGGGTGTCCAAGGCCTCCAGGGATCTCCTTGACAGAACGAACCTCCACTATTCCTACGGCAGCCTACTCTTCAGGAGGTATCCTCCCTTCAACAGGAGGAGGGACCATGCGGGCGACGGCTACCTGGACAAGGACTATCATACCGTGATGATGAAGGTCTGGGCCTCCAGGGGGGGCATCGACGTCAGTGACCGGATGATAACGTCCGGGGCCGAACATGCACTGATGGCATCGGTCCTTCCTTACGACCTTCCGGGAGAGGTCCTGGATGTACTGATGGGTCCGGGCAAAGAGGCGTTGGTCATGATAGGGCACGGCACGAACAGATCGCCCGAGATCTATTCCCGGGGTCGGGGCCATCTCATAAGCGCCGGAGGGTGCAGGTGCAATTTTTTCTCGGAAGAGGTCATACGACCAATAACGGTCCTCTTTGATGACGGCAAAAGACATCTGGACGATGTCATCCATCTGGGCCTACCCGACAGGATGCTCAGGAGGCCCAACAACACCGGCGTCCATCACCGTTTCGCCGTTTCCGCAGGTCCCGTGCATGTACCTCGATCCTACAAGCTGCTTGAAAGGGACGGGGACTGGTCCCTTTACGAACATGGAAGACATCGGATAGCCGTACATTCTGGTAGTGACCCGGGGATAGTAGCCATCTTTCCGGAAGGTATTGCATCACTTCATCTGAAGGATATCGTCGGGAGGAACGGCGATAATAGAAAGCTACTCGAGAGGTTCCATTTCCCCGACACAGCAGAGGTCCGCTACGACCTCAAAGCGCATCCCGGGACGTATATGATCATTGATACTTCATGTCGGAAGCATGGCAGGGACATCGGTAAATGGCCTCTGACAAATATCGTTCATTACCGCCGGTGTTGATCGAGGTGGAGAACAAGGTCCGTGAGGGGATCCCCGTAGGACTCAACATCCTCTCTTCAAAGAAAGCGGACGATGCAAAAAGTCGATCGTTCATCATACTCACGGATCGAGGCATCCGATTTTTTTCAGTTCCCGTATGAGAGAGGATGGACCGAGGCAGTCCACCCTGCAGCTTCCGATCACCATGCTTTCCTTGATGCCCTTGTACCGTACGATGAAAGCCCGATCCGGCGAATATTTGTCAATGAAAGATCTCATACTTCTTTCCACTTTCATCCTCTCAAGTGTTAGCTTCACCTCGATGGGGATTACATCCCTGCCGATCTCGAGGACGATGTCGACCTCGGCCCCGCCCTTGGACCTCCAGTACTTCGGTCGGAAACCCGCCTTGTAGAGCTCGGATACGATGTAGTTCTCAAACGCCCTGCCTTCCGGGAAGAGCGGGAGATCGTTGATGATGCCATTCTTCAAACCCTGATCGAGGAAGAAATATCGGGATTGCTTCACTATCTCCAGGCCCTTGTTCGTGAAGTAAGGGGGAACGGCTATGATCAGATAGCTCTTGAACAGAGCATCGATATACTTCTTGACGGTCTGGAAGGAGATGCCCAGATCGGAGGAGATGCCGTCTATGGCCATTGCCGAACCCGAGTTCCATGCCAGATATCTCAAGAGCCTTTGCATGGCATCGAGGTCCTCTATCGCGAAAGCCCTGGATATGTCCTTGAGGAGAAGGGTCTCGTTGAGGCTCTTTAGAAGTTCCACCTTCACAATGTTGTTATCCTGGGTGACGATCCCGGGATATCCCCCGAAACGTAGATGCTCGGTTACGAGCCTTCTCTCGATATCCTCAGTTAGGATCCCGTGGCCTCTGGCCCTGCCCATCTCATTGAGATTGAAAGGATAGAGCCTCAATATGGAGACGCGACCGACGAGATATGAGAGGACATCCTTCGACAACAGGATCTCGGATGAGGATGTGATCCACAATCTATGACCGCGGTCTGCCAGATATTTAAGCTTGATCCCGGGATCGGAGCCGTACTGGACCTCGTCGAGAATGGTTATTCCATTCCCCACCACATATTCCCCCTCGAATGATTTCACGTCTTCGAATATAGACCGGACATCCGGATCGTCGAAAGTGACGTATCCGGCATCCATATCCTTTGAGATATGTTTCAGAAAGGTCGTCTTTCCACACTGTCTCGGACCGACCAATGCTATGATGTTGATAGCATCGGAAAGCATCCGGAACCGATCACTGAGATCCCTCTGAACATACATCATTTATATAAAGGGGGACTCGGATAAAAACCTTACTATTCCTTAACTCAAATTCACTTTTAACCAGGATAATCCTGAATTATATAAAAAGAAAATCCAGCTTAAACCAGATGGCTCCCCCGAGGGGAGAAAATCACGATCCCTTCAGGAACCTCCGGACCCTCTCATTCTCTCTTTCTGAAAAGGACAGCACCTACAATGATAACGGCTGCAACCATGACCATGATTCCGAAACCGGGAGATTCTTCGCTCTCGTCATCTTCCTTGTCATCGTCGGTTGTATCATCGTCATCGGTTATATCGTTGGACCCGACGAAATCTACCGATGAATTTTCATCCGTAAGTGTGACCTCCCCTATCCGGAAGGAAGTCAATGCTTGAACATCGGACTCGGGGATGGAGTACCTGCCCACAGAACCGGACACATTGACTGTCGGCTCCGTCAGGATCTCATTGTCAGGCCCCATAAAAAGAGGGCTTGACGTGCCGGTCATGTTGGAGTCAGATATCAGATACTTCTCTCCGTCAGCAAAGAAATTGATGTTTGTGACCATGCTATTGAACTCTCCAACGACAGTGATCTCGAAAACGATCTCATCTCCGATCCTTGATGATTCGACCAGTGTTATATCGATGTCGTCGTTATGTGAACCCGTCAGGTCCCCTGTCGGATCGGTGATCGAATCACTGTAATCCATCGCAGCACTCACCGAACCGAAAAAGAATATTCCGATCATGACACACAATAACCCGCCAAATATTGCCATATATTTCATATTTGTTCCCCCATGTACACCCATTGACCCGATCAAGGATTGCTTTCTTTATATTTGTCTTTTTGCGACAGGTATCATATGTTCACAGGGTGGTTCGTCCGATGGGACACCGCTCAGTAATACAATAATGTCAAAGGACCTTGAAGAATTCACAATGAACCTCACTCTCATACCGATCTCCCCGATATGGGGTGGAAGAAGGCGCACGTCCTCTTTCAAAGCATTTCAGGGAAGGGAAGAGTTTTTCCCCGATCGGTAAACTTCGGTGATGAATATGGATCAAGGAAAGGTCTGCACAGGATCGACAAAGGAGCATCTAATGTCGATATTGTGGTCAATGGAATTTCATCCCTGCTTGTTGATGCCGGAAGAAAAGGTGGTTCGGAAAAGATACTGAAAATGATGGAAAGGAATGGATCGGATCCTTCGGATATCAAGGTAATTTTTCTGACCCATACCCATATCGATCATACCGGATCACTGAAAACATTGAAGAAGGAAACAGGAGCCGATGTGACCGTTCATGAAGCGGAGGCCCAATTCATGAGAGACGTTTTCTCCCCTACTCCGGAGGGGACGATCCTTATCACCAGGATGATAATTTCCCTTACCAGAGGGATCTTGAAGAGCGTGGGAAGATCAAATCCACAAATCGAGTCCCGGATCCCCTCGATCCGGATCCCCATGGTGAGTCTTGGGTGTATGATCCAGACAGGAAATAGGATTAATACCGAAAAGAAGGATGTGGCCTCCCATAATGAAAGTACACCCCCTCCTGTTCGGGATCGCGGCGGCGGTCCTCTTCGGTTCGAGCACGCCGATATCGAAATTATTCCTGGACAGGATATCGCCTCTGCAGCTCGCAGGGACTCTCTATCTGGGGGCAGGTCTTTGCCTCCTCGTGTACAGAGGCGTCCGGAGCCTATCCGGATCGGGATACCCCAGGCCCCTCCTCGGCAGGAAAGGCAATCTCTCGCTCGTTGGATCCATAATATTCGGTGGCATACTGGCGCCGATCTCGCTCCTTGTGGGGCTTTCAACGAGTTCCGCAGCGGAGACCTCTCTCCTCTTGAACTTCGAGGCGGTCGCGACCGTACTCCTGGCCGCAACGGTGTTCAGGGAGCACATAGGGAAGCGGACCTCCCTGGTCGTTGTCCTGTTCACCGCAGGGTCCATCGTCCTGACGATAGATCCGTCGGAGAGGCTGATGCTATCGCCCGGCGCCCTTCTCATAATCCTCTCCTGCGTTTTCTGGGGGCTTGACAACAACCTCTCCCGGAACATTTCCGGGTCGGACCCCACCTACGTGGTCATGGTTAAAGGCCTCGTTGCGGGGACCTTCTCCCTTGCCCTCTCATTGGTCCTCGGGCATGGGATCCCCCTTCGGTCCTTTTCCTGGGCCTTGGATCGGTCCTCAAGGGGGCCGCCTACGGCCTCAGCCTCGTCCTCTACATGCTGTCGTTGAGAAAGGTCGGCTCCGCCAGGACCGGGACGCTGTTCGCGGTATCCCCGTTCGTCGGTGTCGTTCTATCTATAGCCATATTCATGGATACTCCCTCATTGCAGTTCGTGATATCCCTTCCGTTGATGGTCGTGGGTTTGGCCCTGCTGTTCAGGGAGTCCCATCGACATATTCACGAGCATGAGGAATTGGACCACGACCACCATCACGATCATTCCGACGGACATCATGGACATGAACATGGGACGGAGATGGGATCCCATTACCATCCGCATCATCACGGCAGAACGATACACTCCCATTCGCATATGCCGGATATTCACCACAGGCATAAGCATCGCAGGTGAGATGGTCATGGCAGATGTAATTCATCCATAGAACATCGATCCCAGAAATTCCAGGATGGTATAAAGGATACGATAGAGTAGAGGGACCCTTGCCCTCCCCATTTCCATGTCCTTCAATACGACATCCTCGGAAATTCTAACGATCCCCGCGGAAGAACGGTACCCATCGGCATACGCGGTCAGAGTGTAATCGCCCGCATAAGGGATCATGATACTGTAGGATCCATACATACAGTAGAAAGAACCTATCGGTACTTACTCCGATGGAGGAGGCTCCAGCACTCTGGGTCGATCGTTCAAACCCTCCACCCTTTCCGGAGGCGGGTTCCAGGTCGGCTCCACCCTGGAACGATCCCATCCCTCCCTTTTTAAAGGCGGGTTCCACATCGGCTCAACTGTAGATGGGGTTTCCTTCCTGGTTCCCACCCTTACCAGAACAAGGATCAAGATCACGAAGAGAATGATCAGGATAGAAATGAGGGCGACCACGGGCACGATCAGGCATAACAACAGATCCCACGGGACCATATGGTCCTCGACCGAAACATCGATAAGCACGGACCGTGAAGTGGTGTTCCCCGTATCGATGTCCCGTGATACGATCTCGAACGAGAGGGGATAGGTGTCCAGTGCATTATCAAGGTCCACCTCGATGATAGCGGACACCCTCCAGCTCTCCCCAGGATACATATACATATAATCCTGGTCCAGCTCGACATCGATCCCTTGGCCTTGGAGCCATAGCCGATTGGTCAATGAGACCTCGACAATGCTCTCACCCGAGAGGTTCGTCACCAAGAAGAGATCGAAAGGCCCCTTCTCCCCGGGAACCATCCTCAGCTCGGATATGAGCACCTCCACCTCGAAATGATACTCCGCGATCTCCATACCCATCCTTGTCAGGTCGAGGACCGCTTCCTTGGGAAGCGCCCTGTCGTAGATCCGGATCTCGTCCATCATCCCGAAGAAGGAGTACCTCTCGTCGTATACGGCACCGATGAGGATCAAGTCCCCGTCCATCATGCAATCTCGCCTGGACCCTGCAATCGAACCCGACATGATCCCGTTGATGTAGTATGTCTGCAGGTTCGCATCCTCGTCATAGACGTAGACGATGTGGTTCCAGGCATCCCATACCACTCCGGAGGAGGAGAAGAAGTTCCCGTGGAACTGGGTCAGCAGAGCTCCCTCGACCCATCCGCCATCGTCCCCCAGCAGGATGCGGTGGAAGACGCCATTAGCTGCATAACCGTCGTCGATGATCCCCATGTAGGTCCTCACAGGCTCCTTCTCCGGGGAGATCCACATCGATATGGTGAAGGACCCCCTCAGATCGGTCGCGTTCCTTACGGAGATCCCCTCGGAGAGGTCGAACCCGATACCCCTGCCGATCACAGAATCCTCCACGATATCGGGCGATCCCACGATATCGCCGTGGTTACCGTTCCCGCTCATATCCTGAACCGTATCCGATCCGGAGGTGAACTCCTCGAAGTCGTAATGTAGCACAAGTCCATCATCGGAAATCGCCGCATCACCTCCCTCGGAATAGAGAAGGAATGTCAGGAGCAGGATCAAGACCGGGAACAATTGGACATGCCTCATGAGATCATATCCGTAGGTGAAAGAGTACTTAAATGCCTTTCTGACCGCGATAGCGCCTGGAGGCGGTCCGTAGGTCCCGATCCCGGGATCGATCCTTCCTACCATCAATTTTAGTTCAAACATCTCATGAACTTTCCATGATCGTTTTCTTTCACATCAAGGACCACTTCCTTCACCGGCAGCGTCTTTAAAAATCCCGGCCCCCTCCTCATCGCCCTTAAAAGGTCCATCTCCTCGTTCGTTACCATGACCGGCTCACGCAGATACAATATCAGCAGGTTATCCTTGTTCGTCAAGGGATAGTAAAGACCTCCATGAGGGTACTTGTGGATAAAACCCATCCTCAGATACCAGGGGGTGTTCATCCATCTCTCCCTGATATACCCCTCCCCGGCTGGCTCGATCCTATCGATAAGTTTCCTTTGGATCCTGTTCATCACCACCGGATAGAAGGGGGATCCCTGTCGGTAGGCGATGACCTCGTTCCTCGTGATCAGCGTGTAATTGTCCGATCCCTTGAAGATCATGGCGTACTTGACCATAACAAGGGGAATGAACAACATGATCGACATCAGGACCGCGAAGAGAACGATCGATGAGAACACCGCGAGCACCAGCAGCGAGGCGCCTATCGAGCCTGCAAGTATCCCGCCCGCCGTAATGACAAAGAGAGGGACCATTATCAAGAAAAAGACTATCACAAGTGCCGGGAGCATGCCCCTGGTAAAATGGAACTTCAGCATGTCCCAGAGCGACAGGCCCATGGGGAACCTGCGACCCTCTTCCGTCATCGATCCCTCCCTGACTCTATTCTCTCTATGATCAGTTCCATGAACTGACCCTGTCTCCTGGGGTCGATATCGACCACCAGTTCCCGGACATGATAGCTCCTCTGCCTGGGTACCTGGAATCCCGATGGTGGTATGAGGCGATCGATCCGGATCGGGTTCATGAGCCGTATGACGATGAGATCCTCCCCGCCGGAGAAGATGGTGAACAGGTCCGCGGGTCGGGGCTGGGGGACACCGTTGAGGAACATGAAGGACCTGGCACTTCTCTCCTTCAGGTAACTCCACAAGTCCTTCCCTCCGATAACCGCACTCTCTATGTTGGCATAGGGTATGTCAAGGACCACGGTAGGGGATCCGATCGCATACTTGGACATGACATGTATGCCCTTCCCACCCAGAACGACCACGTTCCTCTCCAGGTCCTTGATCTTGGCCCTGGTGAGGGCTATGGCCAGAGGGAAGGAGATGCCCATGATCAATAGGATCATGAAGAGATAGCCGACGATGAACACGGGCAGAAGGAAGATGGTAAGTAGCATTATGGGGGCAGCTATAACCATGGCCACTGCAAAGGAGATCCCCATCATGATAGCTATCATCCTGAAGCGGTTGACGAAGAACCTCGTCATCTTAGGTCCATAGGGTGCGTTGGGGAAACGGAACCCCTTGCCCCCTTCAGGGATCGCCATCTCCACCGGATCCCCGATCAGATGCTTCCCTTCGGATCGATCCATCGATACTGTCATCACCTGGTCCTTAGTAATTCTTTTCTTATGCAGGTGATGATATTTATTCATAAATTCCCTTATCAACTAGATCATCGCTCGGTTGTATCCCTGTCATTCGGAGGATCGAAATGCAGGTCCCATAAATGAGCCCTATTGCCAGTTAAAAAAAAATATATCACATAGACCCTTTATATTGTTCTTGATGAGGTCTGACAACTCCCATGATGGTCACATTCGAATCTGGATCGGGATATATCTCTTTCGAGGTTTTAATGTAGGCCGATATAGGAGGGATCCCTCTCTTATGGATGGATTCAATGGACATCTCACGCTTCTCAGGGGTTGCAAATGAATGAAAGAAAGCACAAGTGATCCAGCGATCCTCAACGATGACGTGAAGGCCGTCGTCATCATCGTTGGTGCATTTTGCTCATTAGCACTCATCGTTTTCGCAGTGATAGGGTCCGCCCTGGTTCTTTTCATATACGTTCAGGAAACGGACGATGATGAGGGTTACTCCTCAAGCTATGAAGGCTCTCCATATGGAGACCCGGTCGGTTTCTGGCGGTTCGAGGAGGTTTCATGGTCCTCATCATCCGGCGAGGTTAGGGATTCCTCGGGCCGTTCGAACCATGGAACTGCCGTAGGTCCGGTCCGACAGGACGTGGAAGGGGTATCGGGCAAGGCCGCATATTTCAACAGTGGGGGCCATATCCTGATCGGCAGCGAGGGGGATATGGATATCACCGGTAAACTTACCATATCGGCATGGATCAAGACCTCGTCCCACTCTACCTACATCGCCATAGTCGATAAGCACCATCTAGTTAGGGACATGCCCGAGGGAGCGATCGAATCCGGATTCTCTTTCTATCTCACAGATGGAAAGTTACGCTTCACCATCTATTCGCTCGAGAATGGTCAGAGAAGCGCTATGGGAGAGGAGGACCTTAGGGATGGGAAATGGCATCATGTCGCAGGTGTCTGGGACCAGATGACCATCAAGGTATATGCGGACGGTGAGCTCATATCATATTCGGAGTGGCCGCATGACCTGACATCCAGTCCGGTTCCTTTGACGATAGGGATCAGGTCCGAGGGATGGGGGGGCTATATGCCCTTTAAAGGGACCATGGATGAGGTCAGTATATACCATTCGGCGTTGTACGATCACGAGCTTTTTTTGCGCTAAAGGCTATTGGCATGGTATTCCAATCCATGTTGGTTTGGTTTCTTACAAACCAAAGAAATTCGGTTATTCTGATAATATCCAGACCCGAAGTAAGAACCTGTTCTTCGAAGGGAACAAGAACATGGTATCCCTTCATGATGATTCGCTGTGTAATATTCGCCGCGAACACCTGGAGCATGATGCTCTACATAGGCGATCCCACCAACATCGTGATGGCCACCGCTTAGGACATAACCTTCACACAGTATCTGGTATTGATGTTCCTTTCGACAATCGCAGCTGGAACGACCAATGCTGTCCTTCTCTATCTGATATTCATAAGGCCCATCGACCGCCCGTTCACCCCATCGAGAAGCCTGAAAGGGAGTCGTTATATGGGGGATCACCACCTCATAAACCAACAAAATGGAGGCTGATCATTGTTCTAAGTCTCTACCCTAACCACAGGAAGGGTGGATCCCCCAATTCGAGAGGAATTCCATTTATGTGATCCCCCGGCCTTAGCGATTCATTCCTCAGAGAGGTCGTATCTATCCTTCTTCCTGATGATGATCACCACGACCAGGAACATGAAGGCGAGGATAATAAGGATCGACAATATCAGGGAAGAACAACAGACAAGGAGATGGATCGGAGGTTCCTCTTTTCCGGTTTCGATCCGGACCAACGGGGGTAGATCCTCCGAGAGCATTCCATCCAGGGAGATCTTCAGGCCAAGCTCAAGCGTGTGGTAGCCAACTTTTTCTACCCTGATCAATACAGTCGTGTTCAGGAGGTCCCGGGGAAGCGTTATCCTTGCGATACCATCGATCCCAGTGATATTTTCGAAATTCATGGAACCTGATATGATCCTGACCGAAGCCCCGGAGATCGGATCCCCCGCCTCATCACGTACGGGTCCCACGACAAGCACGAAATGGGTAGGAGGTCTTTCAATGACATTTATAGTGATCGAAGAGGATCCCCCCAATCCCAGCTGGTCCAGGACCGAAAGTGTCAGCTCGTACTCACCTGCCTCGGAGAAGGACATATAGGTCAACGGACCATAGCCGATATACGACATTCCCGAAACGGTCCATGTGAAGTTGAATATCCTGCCATTACCCGTTGAATTACTTCCATCCACGAGGAAGACCTCATCGACATATACGGTCCTGTCAGGACCGGGATCCGCCACAACGGGGAGAATTTCCTCATCCTCAATGAGCGCCCCTGTGATGGCAAAACGTGACAGGTGATGGAGCGTGGCATACACCTTTCCGGAATAATCTACGCCGTACATCTCAAAGTCGGTGGTGTTCACTCCAACATTCTCCACCCATTCCGATCCATTTCGGACCCTTTCCCACTTGCCGGTCAGGGTGTTCAGGAAGAACAGGGAGAGCCGGCCTTCATCGAAGTCGCCGGGACCGCCTATTTTGCCATCCCCGTTCCTGTCGATGTTCTCATCGGTGTAGAATATCTCGATCATGGCGGCTTCCAGAGAGGCATTACCTCCCTTGACCTCGAACTCCACATAACGACCCACAGGGACCTCCATCTCCTCCAGACCTGACCAATCCTCCCTGTCCCAGGAGTTGTTATTGATCTCTCTTATCTCCACGTTGAAGGTCGAGTTTTTGTCCAATCTTCCTCTAAGAGTGGCACCTGTATTCCTTATGATCTCGAACTGGTCCAGAGAAAAGCAGCAACGGGGATTCATGTATTCGGCGAATATCATACCCTTCATGACCATAATATTCATCGATTTCAACATCCCGAGCGTTCTGTAATGGTCATTCGGATAGGGTGAGGAGAGCATGATGATCGTCTGGTTCGGGGCCCATTCTCCGTACCTCAACACGAACCTATCAAGGTTCGAGACCATCATGTTGTCGAGGATATCCTTGGAGGGTTCCAGTATGGTCCTTGTGATGTTGCCTGCGGTCCCTTCATCCTCATTTGGTCTTCCGACTATAACGATGTACCTTGAATCCCTGTGATATTCGAACTCATCAGGTCCGATGAGTTTGGTATCGATGCTGGATGTTAAGTTCTCCAGATAATCATCCACCCCTTCCCCCTGATCGTATACGATCACGACGGGCTCCTTTAGCTCAAGGGTGAAATCGTTGTCCAGGGAGTCGATGATCCCGTCGCCGTCCGAATCCGGGTTGAGAGGATTGTAGCCCAATTCCAGCTCCTCTCCATCCGAAAGCCCGTCCCCATCGGTGTCCCACATGGTCGGGTCCAATCCCATTTGCACTTCGGCCCCGTCCGGAACGAGGTCTCCATCAGAGTCGCCATCCAGGGGATCGGTGCCGTAGAGCTTCTCAAATCCGTCCTCAAGGCCGTCCTTATCCACATCAGGATCATCAGGTGGGGTACCAGCCTTGATCTCCGCGTGATCGAACATGAAATCCCCGTCGGCATCGGCATTGAGCGGATCGGACATGTAGATGTTCACCTCTTCCCCATCTGTCAGGCCATCGTCATCAGAATCGATATCGTTCGGATCTGTCCCGTGAAGGAACTCGGATAGATCATCAAGTCCGTCCCCGTCCGTATCACGAAGCAGCGGGGAACTGCCAAACGCCATCTCGATGGCATCTCCCAGTCCGTCCCCGTCGGTATCCCAGTTCGAAAGATTGGCCCCCAACCCGAATTCGATCGTGTCAGGAAGTCCATCCATGTCAGTATCCACCGAGCGTGGATCCGATCCCAACTCCCATTCCTGCCGATCGTCCAGACCGTCACCGTCCGTATCCTTCAATCTGGGATCGGATGTCACATGGAATGGATTCGATCTTGAACCCGTTTCCAAATGGATGAGGTATCCCGAGATCTCGTCCTCATCGTTCAGACCGTCGCCGTCCGTGTCCTCGAAACCAGTGGTCTCTTCCACCTCATGGAAAGTGACATTGTGGTAGAGGATCACGACCTTGTGGTTGTAGTAATCGCAGACAAGGATGGAACCGTTTCCGGACTCCGTCACGGAGATGGGATAGCTAAACTCGCCAATGCCTCCTCCTGAGGTCCCGAACCTGGCAATGAACCTTCCGTCGGGCTCGAGCTTCTGGAGCCTTTTCAGGGAATAATCCGTGATCAGAAGGTCCCCGTTCCCGTCCAGCGCTATGTCGGTGATGGACTGAAACTGTCCGTCACCCGTGCCATGGGTCCCGAAGTGAAAGGAAATGTTATCGTTTGTGTCAAGGACCAAAACTGTTGAAGAGGATGAGAAATATCGGTTGCCCTCTCCATCCACATCAAAACATCTGAAGTGTCCCATATTCAACTCACCGATATTCCACTCCCGCATGATCCTGAATTCCATGATCGTACCGTTCGTGATGTCGATCTTTGCATAGAACGACTCTTCAGATCCGGTGGCACCCATTACATGAAAGATCGGTCCGACACCGTAGGATATCTTATCGATCAACATAATGGACCGGTACTCGTATGACCTGTTGTGGGACCAATCGTCGTTGAATACATGAATGGTAGGGTAATGTATTTCATAGTTATAATCTGACACAAGTACAGTATCGTTGGGTCCGAACGAGATGGCAGTGATTCCACTGAGGGGTTGACCATCGATCTCCAGGGTCCCGATATAATCACCGCCCGCATTCCGTATCTCGAGACCATACTCGGATTCCGCCATCAATACCATATACGTACCATTCGCGTATGCGATCACATCGTATGGGTGGTATTGCGCATCGTGTTCATCCTTGAGATCCATCGTGGTCTCGTAATAATCCCTCAGCCTGTCCTTCACTCCGTCTCCGTCGGTGTCCGCGGACCTGGGATTTAGCTTACAAAGGTATTCCAACCTATCGCTCAGACCATCCCCGTCGGTGTCATACAACAAGGGATCCGAATTGATCGTCCAGTTGAAGGTCACACCGCAGAAATCGAATGTGACCACCCAGCCCTCATGTTCCTGGTAATCGCTCATGCCGTCAGAGTCCGTATCATCGCTGTTTGGATCCATGTACCAGTAGTACTCGGTGCCGTCAGATACCCCATCCTTATCCGTATCCGGTAAGAGAGGGTCCGAACCCCATTCCATTTCGAGCTTGTCGGATAAACCGTCCCCGTCGGTATCCCATTTCCAGGGATCGGTTTGGATCTCATCCGTGTTGTTGATCCCGTCACCATCAGCATCAAGGGGGGTGATACCCCTCCAGTTCCCGAACTCATCGATGTCTTTTGGCATTACATCGAAATATAACGTGGTCCGATCCCCCGATTGAGAACCGGAGTTGGATTTCCTGGAGCAGTGCCACCACAACAGCCACCAGCATTCCTCGTAATAGACCTTGTATTCCGTTTCCAACCAGAAAATGGTGGGGTAATTGACCATTCCCACGCCGGGTTCGACCCAGAAACCCGAAGTGTAGGATGTCTCTTTGCTCGAGGAGGTAATGGTCTCTTTGACCACCATCAGGAATTCCTCCTTCGTCGATCGGGACTCGGCTGGCACCGCCACCCTGAATCGAGGCTTGATGTAGCTGTCAACCAGATCGGAGTAGGACCCGTCGCTGGTCTTTGTGACGATACCGGTCGAGTTCGCGCTGTAGGTGATACGGTCCCCTGCTGTGAGCCCGTTCCCTTCCTTATCATCGATATGGATGGATGATCCTCCCATGTCTAAATCCACCATGGATCGCTCGGAAAAATCGGTGAACAATCCGATGAACCATTCCAGGAACCTCTGGAACCATCCGGCTCCGGTGATCCAACCGACTATCAGGTCGGAAAGGGCGATTATGAGCGCCGCGATGAAACCCCATGGTGGGGCCACCGTCGAGAGAACTATGAGGGCAATGGCATAGGACAGGGTCATGACAGAGTAAACTATCGCGATAAAGGTCCCGACGGCGGTCCAGTCCATGGCGTTGCCTATGGCTATAAGGGCGTACACGGAGAAAGCCACTGCGATGACGACCTCGAGGACCACCAGGCATTTGCCCAGACGGTTCCAGGTACCAAACTTGGTATGGGTCACGGAGGACATGGATTCATGTATGGTGCTGAAGAGGGATGCGGACCCCTTCGAGAACATCGATACCTTGCCCAGGGCGGCCAATCTGTGCAGATGGATGGCCGCATTGACAAGTATAACACTCTCATGGAGTGTTGAGAAAGCGGCTATCCCGTACTCGATGATATTTATAACTGATTGGGCCAGAGCATCCAATTCAGGGAATGCGAACTCCCTCACATCGGTCCCGATGGATATGATGACGTGGTCCCCGGCCAACCATGCAACGGTATACATCATTATTGTCTGCATCGCTTCATTGGAGAGGTCCATATCATGGAATCTCAATAGGACATCCTCGGCCTTCACCGCCTCTTCCGCAGGCATCTCGTAGTAGCTTGTCTTCATGGTCCTGGACCAGATAGTTGGCTCATCTCTGATATTGATCTGGAAATTGGATCCGACGCTGCATGATGCGTTCAGGATATCTGTCATGTAAACCGATGAGAAACGGTCATCCACAAGGAGGGTGATGGGGAGCATCTCTCCTTTCTTCAGCGAACCCAATGCCTTATCCTTCATATCCGATAGAGCGTATCTGAAGGCCTCATCCCTGTGTTCGAACGAAGCGATGTCCATAGAGCAGGATATATTGTGCCCGGCAAGGACGGCGGTCATTCCCGGGAGGCTGTTCGTCGAGTTCCTGAGGAAATCGTAGGAGAGCATGAGGTTCGCAGCGTTCATCATCTCAAGGTCATTCCCGTAAACCATTCCCACACTGCAACCGTAATTCTCTTCAGCGGTGAAGCCCGTCAGGATGATGTCCTCGTCATAGACCGCAAGCGTCATGGGCTCGTTGTAGAAACCTCTATCCTGGAACTCCCAACCAAGGCCCGAAGGGTCGTCAGTCCTTATGGTCATGATGTTTCCATCCTCACCTGATATCAGGTATTCCCCATCCCCGTTCTGAAGCGTGATGGTCCCATCGGTTTGGACATTTTTCCGGAAAATACTGTCATCTCCCATCATGGAATCGTTGCAGAAGAGTTGAGACCCTTCTGGGAGGCTGAGGAACCTGCCGTAGATGTCCTTGAATGCGACCCTGTCATTTCCAAGGTCCACCAGAAGAAGGATATCGCCATCCGTCGTGTTCTCGATAGAAACCTCTCCATCCTCCTCGATCACAAGCTTCCTTCCGTCGTTCCAGATGAGCGATCTCCCCGGATGGTCAGTGTGTCCGGTTATCAACCATTTCATCCCAACCTCCATGTGTATGTCCCTGGGGCCGTCAGATGGGGGTATGAAGATCTTGCCCTGGAAGGCCACGACCATGCCGTCCTCCTTGACCGGGGAGATGGTCAGGATGATGCCATCGTTCGTCCTCACCATCCCGTATTCGTTCACATCCTCCTGTTCGATGACAGCATCGGTCCTTATCTGAAGGAAAGGTGTGCTTATCACATCATCCTTGGACCCGTCGAGATCCCTCATGGTACCCTTATCATCGTAGGGCCAGTCATAGGTCTGGCCTATGAGTCGGAGATGGTCCGGATTCTCTGGCCTTATCTGCAGTTCGAGGTAAAGGGGTTTTCCCGATGTGGATATTGAGAAATTGAAGGTAGCGTTGGGCTTGGTGACATGGAAGGGAGAAAGGTCCATCCTGTCGCTTACCCCATCGTTGTCGTTGTCCCTGTCCCATGCATTAGGTATCCCGTCCCCATCGATATCGAGAGGTACCCCCTTGACTTCAAAAAGATCCGCGATCCCGTCCATGTTCGAATCCGGTCTCAGAGGGTCCATGCCATTCATCGCTTCAAAGGCATCGTCAAGGCCGTCGAAATCCGAGTCCGGGTTCTCCGGATCGGTCCCAATGACCCACTCTACCTTGTCAGGGAGGGTATCGTTGTCGGTATCGGTGGGGTCATCACAGGCTTCCAGAAGTCCGATGACCACATCTTTCAGTTCGCGAAACGGCGCCAGCACCTCATTTCGACCCTCTGAGGGGACATCCTCGGACCCTTCGACCGACTTGTTCACCATTTGGTTGATGGATAAAAATAGCATCAAGAAAACGGCCAAAAACGAAAATAATCTCTTAAATCTCATTTAAAATTCCCCATATAAACATGGCTTATTGGTTATTTAATTTTAATGGAAGTCCTCTCCGGGAGACCGATGTAGAACCTAGGGAGATATGTCACCCTTTCAGACAGTAAGCACGTTCTCAAGTTTTAAAGCTTTCACCAACTTTGC